>CAIVDU010000096.1 GCA_903904815.1 uncultured Armatimonadota bacterium | reverse complement strand
CGCCTTCACCCCAAACTCCGAGAGCGCCTGCCGACCAAGTTCCTCCAGCCGGCTGATCTGCTCATCCTTCGAAGCATCGGCAAACTCCACCATGCCCCGAATACTACCAAAGCTCAAGATCCTGCAAACTCGGGCCACTCCAACCCGGGATTGCCCCTGCCTCAAGCCCCAAAGTACGACGTAACCACTCCGCTATCCGCGTCAGCGCGCGACAGTCCTGCGAGGGCCGTGCTGGGCCCCGGCTTGTACCGCCCCTGTCTCCAAGTCCGACCAAATCGTCTTCTACTGCCAATCCCAACCGCGGAGATGGTTCGTGTAATTTAGCCCTGGGTTGTGACGCTCCGGCGTCGCTACCCGGGGTGGCGACGCCCCACCCATCTACCCCGGCAGGGCTTGTCATTACCCACATCTCGATGCCGTTCTGAACCTGCGATTCAACGAATGCGTTGTCAACAGGGCCCTCTCCATCAGCGAAGTCTCCGGATCCCGTCCGCAGGACGCGCGAAGCGCGATGAAGCGAAGTGGAATCGGGACGGTGCGATGGGGAGGGAAGGGAGGGGGAAAATAGCTGTCCTGCGTCGCGAAAGCGACTCCAAATTGATTCCTAAGCCGAAGGAAAAGATGTGGGTAATGACAAGCCCGGCAGGGGTTGCGTCCTACGGAACCACGGCAAAAGTCCAACTAGAACTGTCTCCGAATTCAGCCGATCGCTCCGCGCTCGGATCCCCCGATCCCAATGTAGCTGCAGGTTCCTGCCTGCAGTTTCCGGACACTAGAAAAGAATGAATCGAAGACCGACCCTTCGAACCAGACACCTGGGACTTGGACTCTTCAGAACGCTTCTCACGCTCCGCCTCCAAGGCAAGCAACTGCTTAAGCAGGGAATGGGTCTCTTCGATCAACTCCGGGTTAGCCATGACGACAAAAACTACGGATGAGACCTCGCAGGGGTTGAGCAAAAAAAACTAAATCACAACCAAGAACCGTATAAATAACGCAGAAAATGCGGAATTCATCACAAAGAATAAATATGGTGTAGCGCTAGAGCGCGATTCGGTGTTGAAACAAGGAACCACGAAATTTCCAGAGCCCTCTGCGCAGCCGTGGCGACCCCAAATCACAGACGAACCCAACGAGAGCCTGGAGAGCGACGGTTCACTATTGCAATAATCCCACTGCGAAACGAACCCAGATTAGGCTGCCCAAGGAAGCTTGGAGAAGCAAAGAGATGCGTCAAACCTCCGAAGTCCGCAATCCGAGTCCGCCTCCGGACCCACCACTCCGCTACTCCGCCACTCCAATACTTCACTGGCAATGCCTGCCGGCCTCCGAACCGCCAACCGCGAACCCCGCATACCTACTGAACTTTTCATGAACAGCAACGTTTTAACATCGATGCCCCCCTGTATTTCGGCTGGTGTCGAATTTCATTTGCCTCGTGCAGCCAATCTCAAACCCACGTTTTCCCCGGTTCAAGAGGTAATTCGATGAACCCGGCCCGACTCGGACTCCTTGCCGGACTCGCTGTCGGAATCGCGACCGTTGCCGCCTCCCAAACCGTCGATCCGAGTCTGTACTCCGGACTGGTGTGGCGAAATATCGGTCCGTTCCGGGGTGGTCGCGTCGCCGCCGTATCCGGCGCGATCGGTCAACCCGGAACGTTCTACATGGGTATGCCCCTCGGCGGCGTCTGGAAGACCACCAGTGCTGGAACCACCTGGTTCCCGGTGATGGATTCCGTCAAAGAAGCCTCCTCAGTCGGTTCCATCGAAGTAGCTCCGTCTGATCCCAACGTGATCTATGTCGGAATGGGAGACATGGTAACTGGTGGCGGCATCAACGAAGGCAACGGACTTTACAAATCTACCGATGCGGGCAAGACTTGGAAGCATCTCGGGATGGACGAGACCAAGCAGATCCCGTCGATCTTGGTCGACCCCCACGATCCGAACCTCGTTCTCGTCGCCACCCAAGGCAACATCCACGCGATGTCCGAGAACCGGGGGCTCTACCGAAGCGCCGACGGCGGCAAAACCTGGACGAAGACCCTCTATGTCGATAACCAGACCGGCATCCAAAAGATCGCCTGGGCTTACGACAATCCCAAGGTCATGCTCGCCACCACCGTCCGCCATTACAACGCGCCCGGCGCCGGCGGACGAGGGGGCGGAGGTGCGGCTGCCGGAGGAGCTGGCGGTGCGACCGGTGGCGGAACTCAACTGTTCAAATCGACCGACGAAGGCATCACCTGGAAGCGTCTCAACTCGGACACTCTGCCGAGCCTAAGCGGCCGAACCTGCGTGGCAGTAGCCATGAACACGAACGCCCAGCGGATGTATCTCGTCGGCAACTTCGGCCTCTACCGGTCGGATGACGGCGGCGACAACTGGCGACAGATGGACGCATCGGACCGACGGGTCATGAACGGTCAGGGCGGCTACAACTGCGGCGTTTACGTCAACCCTAAGAACCCCGACATCGTCTACGTTATCAATACCTCGAGCTATATCTCGACTGACGGCGGTAACACCTTCACCGGATTCAAGGGAGCTCCCGGCGGAGACGATCCTCAGCAGATGTGGCTCGACCCGACCGACGGCAAGCGGCTGTTCCTGGGAACCGACCAAGGCGCGACCGTTTCTCTCGACGGCGGCGCGAACTGGAGTTCTTGGTACAACCAGCCCACCGCCCAGGTCTATCACATCTCTGTCGATAATCAGTTCCCCTACTGGGTCTACGCGACCCAGCAAGACAGCGGAGCCATCGGCACCAGCAGCCGGGGCAATCTCGGGGAGATCACCCCACTAGATTGGCTGCCCCATCCTGGCTATGAGTTCGGCTCCATCGTGGCCGATCCTCTCAACCCCAAGATCACCTACGCCGGCGGTCCCACCGGTGGCATCATCCGTACGACCTATCCGAGTGGCCAATGGATCGACGTCAGTCCGAGTGTGAATTCGGCCGCCGGTCTCCGGAAAGTGGGCAACCAGCCACTCGGCTACTCTGCCACGAACCCCCACGAACTCCTCGCCGGTTTCCAGTATCTGATGGCCTCCACCGATGGGGGCATGCACTGGAAGCCGCTGAGCCCAGACCTCGGCCTCCCCAAGGGCTACGTGCCTCCCAAACCAGCGGCCCCGGCAGCCCCTGCGAAACCAGCTGCTCCCAAACCTCCAACCACGGGAGGCAACGAAGTTATCGGCAAACCGGTTGACGCTATGCAAGACAATGATGAGGACGACGACGATGACGTCGATCCAGATGCCGGTCCCATGGAGCAGTTCGGCCCCGCCGGAACCGGCTCCATCGAGTCCTTCTCAACCTCCAGCGTCGCCCCCGGCACCATATGGGTCGGAACGAGCAATGGCCTCGTCAAGGTAACGAAGGATCACGGCAAGACCTGGGAAGATGTCACCATTCCCAACCTCCCGAACCCGACTCGGGCCGATATTTCCGCTATCGACGCCTCCCATGTCGACCCGGCGACCGCCTACGTGGCCATCGACTACCACAACATGGCCGATTACAAGCCGTACTTCTTCCGAACGCGCGACTACGGGAAGACGTGGACGAAGATCGTCTCCGGCCTTCCGACCGATCAGCCAAGCGGAAGCTTCGCCCGTGTCATTCGAAGCGACATCAAGAAAGATGGCCTGTTGTTCGCCGGCACTGAAAGCTCCATGTATGTCTCCTTCAACGACGGAGACACCTGGCAGTCGCTCATGCTGAACCTGCCAAACACCTCCTACCGAGACATGGTCGTTCATGGCAACGACATCGTGGTCGGAACATACGGTCGAAGCTTCTGGGTGTTGGACGACATCAGTCCGCTGAGACAAATCGCAAGTTCGATCACGTCCGAGTCTGCGCACCTCTTTAAACCCGGTGAAGCGATCCGTGTTCGAAGGAACGTCAACGGGGACACTCCGTTCCCACCCGAGATCCCGCACGCGGAGAATCCGCCTCTCGGCGCCGTCATCTACTACTATCTCGGCTCAACCCCCAAGAGTTCGATCTCGCTCGATGTCACCGACTCCTCCGGGAAGCCGGTCAGACACTATTCCAGCGATCCGATTCCACCAGTAACCGAGATTCCCCCGGTTCCCGACTTCTGGCTTGAGAAGCTCAAGCCGTTGCCGACGACCCCGGGCGCCAACCGCATCAACTGGAACCTGCGATACGACAGCCCGAACACGTTCAACCACAGTTGGGAAATCAACGCCAACCCCGGCGAGACGAGCCTAAGTCCCGAGGGACCACTTGCGCTTCCCGGCGAATACACGGTGACTCTCACGGTCGACGGGAAGTCGTACAAACAGACCGTCATTGTCAAGAATGACCCCCGATCGCCTGCATCGGCAAGCGCTCTGCGTGCCCAAGGCCACCTTCAACTGGAGGTCTACCAAGCGGTTCAGCACGCCTGGAGCGGCTACCAAGCCGTCTCCGCGTTCCGCAAGGCACTCACCGCCGCGACCAAAGACAGCAGCGATGCTGAATTGACTAAGGCGGTCTCCACCCTCGACGCTAAGCTTGCCGCCATCGGTGGAACGGGCGGCGGAGGCCGTCGATTCGGTGGCGGCGGTCCCAGAGGTGGTGGCGCACCGGCCGCTCCGAGCTTCGCCTCATTGAACGGCAACCTGGTCCGGAATCTGTCGATGCTCGACTCGGGCGACATGGCGCCAAACGAACCCAGCCTCAAATCCTGCGCCGCCAACCTGGCGGAACTGAAGAAACTGGACCTCGCCTGGCAGCAAATCGTCCAAAAAGAGCTCCCCACCCTCAACGCCCTCCTCACGAAAAATCACTTGGGCATCCTGCAGGTCCCTACTCCGTAAGAACCCACCCCGGGCCATCTCAAACATGCCGTTCGAGATGGCTCAGGGTAACCAGATCCCGAAGAGCTCGAAGAAGATAGCCGGTGAGTCGACCTCCGGTCGACTCACCGGACCTATGGGCGATTCATTTCGCCGCTTTCGGCGCGCCCACTTCGATTCCGTCGAGCCACATTCTCGGCTCTTTCGTCTCAACGATCGATTTCAGTTTCCAAGTCGTACCCTTTTTGACCCAAGTCTGTTGCCCCCACGACTCAATCGCCATGGAATGGGATTTCCCATCCTTACCTGGCTTCGTCACAGAACTCATCTTAATGTGGGTGAGGGACGTCCCGGAAGTTCCGACTGACTTCGCCGAAAGCAGATCGATTTTGCAGCTTGCGGACTTCATCATGTTGAACTCCAACCGCATTTCAACCAACGCCCTCGCCTTCCGAACGACCCGGCCACCCGTTGTTTCTGTAAAATCGGGCGTCGTGATGGAATCAAAAAAGTTGGCATCTGCTTTCTCGATCGCCTTAGCGATCTTGGGCACGTTCACCTTGACGAACGCTCCGAATTCGTCGGCGCTCGCTGCGGACGGGAGGGAGAGGCAGAACAACAAAGAACCGATCACGTAGCAAGGTGTATTCATGGCAATCTACCGAGGAAGCTCTTCCTCGCCATTCTATCAGCCTAACCGCCGGTTGCGTAGTTTAGGATGCGCTCTTCTGCGCAGGGGTACCCCGTAGCCCCATATGTTTCTTGTAGAATGCGCCTAGATGCGCAAACTGCTCGCTCCCCTTTTCGCCCTCTCAATCTCAATCGTGCTTGCCGGATGTGGTGGTTTGTCGAGCATCGTTCCCAACACCCTTGCCGGAACGTATGCAGGCAACTTCACCTCTTCGAACGGCGATAGCGGCACCGCCAACATCACGATCGGATCTGATGGGACACTGAGCGGGACGATCACCGATGTGACCAACTCTTCCCAAACCGGAACGATCACCGGCTCGGTCTCCGTGCTCGGAATTGCGTCGGGAACGTTCCATTACACGAGCAGTACGGCAAACGTTAGCGGGACCTTCACCTCGACTTCTAGTGGAGTCAACGCCACAATCTTAATCGGCTCCACGACCACCGACACTCTGACCTTAGCCGTCGTAGGTTAAGTCGAAATCACACTATCTGGCACAATGTCATGCGGCGTCCCCTCGTTGGGCGCCGCATTTCTTTTTGCCTCAGGATTTAGTCGACTAAATCGAAGTGGGAGGTATCGAGATAGTGGCTGTATAAGCGCATAAACATGCGGGCGCATCTCGCAGCAAGAGAGACGCGCCCGCCGAGGCATTCAACGTGGAGAGTTAAAGTTACTTCTGCTTTCGTCGTCGGATGAGTCCGAGAGCGCCGAGTCCAAGAGCAACCATGGGCGCCGGCTCTGGAACAGCCTGAGCATGGACGCCATGAACAAGGATGCTTGCGTCGCCATAGTTCCAGTCGGAGCCACCCGCAGGAAGATCTTCGAAGTCGACTCGGACGGTGGACGAGTCGATCTGGTTCATGTAGGCATGGATCTGACCGTCAGAGTTCCTTGAACCTGCGCCTGTGTAGAAGAAGTCGTTGAAGGATGAACCGTTATACGCCGTTCCAAGTCCGAGGACGACCTCGTGTCCACCGGAAATCGTTCCGAGGTCAACCGGAGGAACGTTGTTGTTGAAGTCGTGGTTCTGACCGATGAACGTGTCACCGGCAATACCTGTAGACCCGCTAGGTACGTAGTAGGCCAAGTTGTTGTAACCTGGATAACCGCCGAATTCGAAAGGCATGATCTGGGCGGTTACATCGCCACCGTTGCTGATAAGTTCGTAAGCTTGGGTGAGGGGTTGGCCGTTGTTTGGACCCTGGGCATTGGCAATGGAAGCGATGGCAAGCAGCGATAGCGTCGTTACCGCGAAATAAGTTCGATTGAGCATGCATTCATTTAGGCATACAAATCCCAAGAAGCAAACTCGTATTTGGTAGCGTTTACGCGCTACATGAATGTATTAGCTAGTAATGCTTCCGGTTACATACTCGTAAACCTGCGATGCTGATGTAAGCAATTATGCGGGGATAGTTCGGAGTTTTGTGGGACAAGAAAGTTTGGCGTGGGCTTGAAAACACGAAGGTGGAATTGTTGCGCTTTCGGTAGGGGTACTGCGTGCCTCTCGTGGAATTCGTTACATTTCCGTTACATGTGTGTAGGCAAACGCATCAACCCACCCAGAGTCCTAAAAATCTGGCACATGATGAAGCAGTCCGGGACGATTTGTCTCGGCTGATTAGAAGGAGAAGTTGCATTGAATCTTTCATGTGTCTGGACAGCTACGTGGTCGGCGGCCCTCGCATCCGGCACGTCGCTCGGTCATTCCCCGCCGGAGTAACGAGTGGCGCCCCGTGCGCCACAACCCGGATAAAGATCTCCTGGACGCTCAATTGAATATGAGCGACGGATGAGATGGTACTGGGGTGTGACACAGACCGAGACGCCTCCGGGGTTCAGCCCACCGGAGAGCGCCGGATCTCCTAGAAAGCCAATCGTATAGCCGACTTTGTTGGCGACACCATTTCGTCAGTCCGCCGCCCGTTCGACAGAGCAGTGCGCGGAATCAATTGTTTTACGCCCATTGGTCAGATTCGACCTTGGGTTGGAAGGAGAATCCATGCACAGAAACTTAGTCTTTGTGCGACTGCTGCTTAGCGCCTTACTCTTAACATTGAGTCTGGCGTTCGGGCAAAGTGTCGCTATATCACCGACGATGCCGTCGATCGGCCTTTCCGGAACCGTTCAGTTCACCGCATCAGTTACTGGGCTTTCAAACCACGACGTCGAGTGGTTGTCTGGAGGCAAGGTTGGCGGCACGTCAACTGCCGGCTCTATCAGCACATCTGGCTTGTACACGGCTCCGTCGGTGATGCCCGGCCAAAATCCGGTTCAGATCATTGCGAGGAGCAAGGCTAACTCCAAGATATCGGCAACTACCTACGTAAATCTTCTCACTCCAGGACCGGTACTCAGTTCCGTCTCCCCAAATCCTCTTCCGGTGGGTGCGTATACCGTCACTCTCCAGGGATCGGGGTTTTTGCCTGGGGCAACCGTGCTCAACACATCGAATGGACTCGGGATTCAGATATCCACCAGTTCAGTGACATCCAACTCGATCACCGCATCTGGCTGGCAAGGCGCCGCGCCAACGGCAACGTTTACGGTGAGAAACCCGGGTTCGACCACGAGCAATGGAATCACTGTAGGGGTTACCTCGAGTCAGCCTAGTTACAGATTGACGGTCGCCAACGGGTCTGGGGGCGGCTCCTACCTCGCCGGCACAACTGTCGCGATCAAAGCAAATTCAGCTCCGCCGGGGCAAGTGTTTCTTAACTGGACGGGCGCATCGGTGGCTAATTCAAATTCGGCCAACACGACACTTACCATGCCCACCGCAAACTCAACGGTGACGGCCAACTACGGAGTTGCGGGCGCCTACGTTCTGACCGTGGTGAACGGGGCCGGAAGTGGCGCCTACGTACAGGGGACCGTCGTTCCGATCTCGGCAAATGCCCCTCCGGTCGGCCAGTCATTTTTGAATTGGACGGGGTCACCGGTAGCTAATCCAAACTCTTCCAACACGACCATCACCATTCCGAGTGGGAACGCTACCGTAACCGCAAACTATTTCACTGCTCCCACAATCCCCTTTCCTGTTACAACGCATCCGAGACTCTGGATCAATGCGTCCGACATCCCAAGGCTGCAGTCTTGGGCAACGAGTTCGAATCCGGTGTATGCAAAAGGAATTGTTCCCTTACTGACTCAGGCGCTGACCGTTTATAACAACCAGTTCTTCCCGAACGGAGTGCAGAACCCTACTTGGCCAGATCCAGGGGACGCCCAGGGCTATGTCGGTCCTCAGACGGAACAGTACGCAATTATCTTTGCGCTTAACTCGCTGATCGATCCGGTTTCCGCGAATCGAGTCAAGTACGCTCAGTGCGCGAGAAATCTCCTGATGGTGGCAATCAATCAGGCGGTTCTGGGCCACTTAGCCAACGCACCGTTCCGCGATCCCTACTTCGCCATCTATAACCGTGCCAATGAGGCAGGGGAGCAGTGGCCGCTCATCGTGGACTGGATCTATAACGCCAAGGACGGTCAGGGTAATCCGATTCTGACGAGTTCAGACAAAGCGAAGATTCGAACGGTATTCATGACGTGGGCAAACGACTGTCTAAATGCATACACGACAGGAGGGGATCACCCATCTCCGATCGGGGTCACGAACAGCACACAGCTCCTGCCGGGTTCGAAAGCCTATCGAATGGCGGCGAATAACTACTACCTTGGACACGCACGACTGTTGACCTTAATGTCTCTGTCGGTGGACCCTGTAGATGACCCGGCTATCGATGCAACCGCTCCCCTTTCGAAGCTCGGAAACTCGCTAAGGAGCTACATCCTCGATGCAACGGGAGCTTGGTTGTATCAAGAGTTCGCGATGTTTGGCGATCCGTCCACAGTCTCGACTGCGTTCGGGGTTCCCGCAAAAGGTGTCGGCGTTGCGAGCGGCGGCTTGCCGCCCGAGGGAATGTTGTACGGCCACTCGTTCGGCTTCGTCCTCGGTCAGCTATTGGCCCTTCAAACGGCAGGATTCAATGACCCGACTCTCTCAGGTCCACAGATTGGGCTCATTGGCGCCCCCGTCTGGGATCGATACGTAAAGGGCTATCTCAGCTCCCTCGTTCCCACGGCACAAGTTCCGGCATCGCAGTCATGGCTTGGTCCGGTGTTCGGCTACGGCAGTTACGGGGACTTGCTCCGATTGTGGGTGACTCCGGACTTTATGCAACCGCTCGCTTTGGGAGCATTGTTGGATCACCAGACGGGGAAGAATCAGAACGACGCGGCAGCTCGATGGTTTGTTGTGAATGCAACTGAGGGCGGTGCGAACGCCCTTTACAGCCGAATATCGATGCCTTGGAGTTATGGGACTTCGGCCTCGATTCTCTATTTTTTGTTCCTCGATCCGAATCGAGCCGCCATCGCGGACCCTAGACCCGGTTATCCCACCACGTTTGTCGATGGACCAGCGGGACGAATCGTGGCTCACAGCAACTGGAGCGCTTCTGGGTCAATGTTCGACTATCGGGCTAGCTGGATCAGCATTAACCACCAATTGGGAGACGGTGGGCAGTTCGAGTTGTTCCGAAACGGAGAGTGGCTCACGAAGGAGATGAGCAACTACGACAACAATGCTCTCGGCATGACGACTCCTTACCACAACACTTTGGGTCTCCAGAACTGGTGCGCAAATGGGAAGCCGTCAAACCTCCAGTGGTACGAGGCAGGTGAGTGGAACAACGGCAGTCAGTGGATGGAGGGTTGGGCGGCAGGTGACCCGTCTACCCTGACGAGCACGGGACCGGGCTATGTCTACGCAGCCAGCGACCTGACAAACCTCTACAACCGTCCGACCTACTCATCGACGGATACGGCCGTCAGTGTCACTCAGGCGACCCGGTCAATCATGTGGTTGAACAACGACTTCGTGGTGGTCTACGATCGGGCGACGTCGGCAAACGCTGGACAGTTCAAGAGGTTTCACTTGAACTTGGTGAACAGCCCAATCGTGAATGGTTCAGTCGCCGTCGAAACGATGCCAAGTGGTCAGCAACTCTTCGTTCAATCGCTCTTGCCAGCCGCAGGGACGATAACGTCGGCCTTCACGGTCGGAAATCTGAACCCAGTCGCACAACTCGAACCGACACAATACACGCTCACCATCGAGGACATCGCAAAACTGAAGGACACCCGATTCTTGACGGTGCTCCAAGGGGCCGATGCGTTGGCGCCAATGACGCAAGCGACACACCTCGTGTCCACTTCTGGAGTGGCATTCGATGGGGCAGCGTTCGGAAACTCAGCCGTGTACTTCCCGGCCAACGCCCTGTTAACTCTCTCCGTTACCACCTTTACCGTGCCAAGTTCTGTTCACACAGTCTTTATCACGGGCTTAGCCTCGAATACGGGCTATGGTTATTCAATTCAGTCCGGCGCGCTGAACACGGTGATCACGCTTATCCCGAACGGATTGAACTGCACCTCCGATGCTGGAGGTGTTGTCCGGCTAAGCTTCTAAGCTGAAGGGGGCGGGTTTCCGCCCCCGAACTGACCGGTCCATGGACTTCGGCTGACGAATGAACGCGTCCGCTGAGAGAGATTTTCCTCGCATATTGAAGAAAGATTTCTCGCTTCAGTAGGTCACGTCGTATCATGAGAACAAGAGGCGGTAAATCTTTAGGGCGAGGTTCTTTTGAGTCTCAAGACCCCGGTAGCTGTGGTTCGCCGCGCAGTGAATATAGGGGTTATCCGCGAGGATGGCCCCTTTTAATTTACGACCTTGAGCAGGAAGATTGAGCCCTCGGTGCGACAGATGTCGTCCGAGGGCTCATTGCTTTAGTTACCGGTCAGGGGCTTTCTAGGGAGCATTTCGTCGCGATTCGCAGTGTTCCACAGGAACGTGGCGAGAATCACCGACGCCTGCTTCAGATCGTCTCCCTGGATGCGATCAAACACGTCTTGATTCGAGTGGTGGGTTCGCGTGTCGTACTCGATGACGTCTTGGATGAACTGGAAGCCGGGAACGCCGATCGCGTCGAATGAAACGTGATCGGTGCTTCCCGTGTTTCGGATGGTGATCGTGGAGGCGCCTAAATCCTTGAATGGAGCGAGCCACTCGGAGAAGATCGGGCCGACCTTTTCATTCCCTTGGAGGTAGATTCCACGGATCTTTCCAGTGCCATTGTCGAGATTGAAGTAGCCGCTAATCTTGTCGTAATCGGGCTTCTTCGTGAGCGGCCCTCGGTCCGTTGCTGGTCCACCCGCAAAACCGGCCATTGGCTTTGGGTAGCTGCCGAAGTGTTCGGCAACGTAGGCCTGGGACCCATAGAGCCCTTCTTCTTCGCCACTCCACAAAGCAACTCGAATCGTTCGTTTTGGAGTGAGGTTCAAGGCTTTGAGAATCCGAATGGCTTCAAGTGCGACGGCTACGCCCGCTCCATTGTCGGTCGCGCCGGTTCCGCTGTGCCACGAGTCCATGTGGCCGCCGGCCATTACAACCTGGTCCTTCAGGTCGGAGCCGGGAAGTTCGCCGACGGTGTTGTAAGCGAATAGGTCCTTGTCGTAGAAACTCACCTTGAGATCAAGGTCGATCTTGAGCTTCTCACCCTGTTGAATCATTCTCACGAGTCGGTTGTAGTGCTCAGCCGCCACGGTGATTTGAGGAAGGGTCTTTGGCGCACTCTTATCCCAAACCGAAGGGCCACGGCGGGGGGGAGCCGGAGGAGCATTCGGGTCCGCCGGAGTGGTTGCCGCTGGAGCAGGGGCTGGCGCGGGGACGCTTGCCGATTGAACGAAGATGGTGCCGTCGTCGCCTCGAGACTCATCGAGCACCGCGACAACGCCTTCTTCCATAAAGAAGCGCAGCTTGGCGGATGCGAGGGCGGCTTGCTGAGCCCGTGCACTGGCCCCGTTAGCACCATTTGCGCCTGGTCCGCCAGCGGGACCACCGGCCGCATTGCGTCGTGGGCGAGCAGCTTGCGGACCGCTCATGGCCGCAAGTTCTTCATCGGTATATCGAGAACCCTGAGACACGAAGCGGGCCGGGATGGGTTTCTCGCCACCACTCAAAACGACCTTCCCGCGAAGAGTCCCCTTCAGCTTCTCCAGGCCGGCGACGTCCGTGACATCCACCAGAACCACATCGGCGGTGGTGGGCTTGATCCCGGGTGACCACGCCTTGGGGAAAGCGATAAGAGGGATGTCCTGCGGGCTCACAATTTGGGCTGAGAATCGATCCAGTTGCCAGCCTCGTCCAAACGGCCCCCAGGGTTCCAAGTGAGCGTTGGAGAGTCCCCATGCGGTGAGCTTATCGCGCGTCCATTCGTTGGCCCGCTTCAAGCTTGGGGAACCCGTGAGTCGAGGACCAATCACGTCGGTGAGATAGCTGAGGGTCTGCAAGACCTGTGAACGATTGAGGCCTTCGTCTTTGATCTTGTCGACTACGGACGCATCAGTCTGCGCGTGAAGAACGGCAGTGGCGGCGAGGATCGCTAGAAATGCATGAGAGCGGAGAGTTAGAGGCATCGGGTAGTTCACTCCATTAAAAGGGTAGGCGCTAGCATATCACCTGGGACGAACGTTGGCTAGACTCGCCTTTTGCCGCCGACCCGATCTGTCACGGATCGGGTAGCCGTGAGCTGAGTTCCTTGTCCGATCACACCTCGTCAATTACGAGGAACCAGTAGCAACAAGGGCCGAGGAGGTCTTCTTCCTCGGCCCTCATCTTCTGGCTCGAACACCTATTTTTCGGCGACTAGCTTCTCAACTTCCTTCTCAAACGAGGCAAACGATTCCGTGCTGTATCCAACATGGATCGTCCTGACCTTGCCTTGTCGATCGATCACGTAGGTCGTGGGAATACCTGAGATTCCCAGGTTCTCAAAGTTCGACTTCGGACCGAAAATGAACGGCCAGTTGATGTTAAACTCCGTTCGGAAGTCCGCCATCTTAGCGTATTCGGCAGCGGGATCCAGCCCCCGATCCTTCCCGTAGTAGCCGTAGTAGTTTGTCACGCCAACGATCTCAAGGCCCTTATCCTTGAGTTGATCGTACATCTTGCGCATGGAAGGGAAGGAGGCCTTGCACGGTCCGCACCAGTGGGCAAAGGTGTCCACGATCACGACTTTGCCTTTCAGTGCCTCAAGGCTCGTGAAGTCTCCGTACTGACGATCGAACGTCAGAGCAGGCGCCGGGTTACCAGGTAGCGATAGACGAGTCTTCAGCATGTTGGCGCTGCGTAGAATGCGGCTGTCGGGCGTCAGGGTCTTCACGTAGTCGTCAACGACTCGGATCGCCTTCTTAGAGTCGCCCCTCTTGGCCAACAGCTCGGTCTCTGACTCAACCAAAGTGAATTTGACCGAGTCGTTTCTTGCTTGCAGTCGACTTGTGATGAGCTTAAGGAGCTCAGCGTCCGACGGAACGGCCGCCTTCATCGCCGAAAGTCGGTCCTTTTCTGCCTGGAGGCCCTTTTGAGCGTCCGCTCCCGGATCAGTGAGGACGAGGTTCTTGGAAACTTCCTCGACGACCCTGATGGCCTCATTCACACCTCGAGTCTTTTCGATGGTGTCGACGTACTCGTAGGCGGTCACGCTCGCCAATTGTGAGGATTCGGATGACGTGGTTGGCTTAACCTGTGAGAGGGTGCTCTCCAGCATCTTGCCCTCTCCGAGTGCGTTGCAACTCGTCATCATGAGCATTTCGTCGTCGAACTTGGCGGTGGGATCCGGATTCGTCGTCAAAAACTTATGGGCTAGGGCGCATACGGACGCGTGTTGTCCCGCCGACGCATAGATGCGAGCCCAGTCGTAAGCGTCCTTTGGCGCAATCGAATCGACCGAAACATCCTTTACCGCTGCTTCAGCCTTGGCCTTAATTTCGGCATCTATGGCGGCGAAGTCGGGATTTTTGCCCGCGGCTCTTGCGTCAGCGAATGCCTTCACTCGGATGGCTTGAATATCCTTGTACACGTCCTTCGGCGAAGTATCTGCGAAGGCGGTCAATGACGCCGAGATCAAGACGAACGCAAGGCTTGGTTTAAATAATCGATGCATAGGAACTCCAACTGAGCGAGAACTCTCCACCCAACTTGGATGGACCGTTCATGACAGTATATTGGCGAGTTCGTCTTTCGGACACTCTTTAGTCACAAAACCGATCCCTCTGCAGATCGTTATGACCGGATAGCGCAACTTTCTTCGTCAAATGGGTGGCGCTCTTAAGGAGAAAGCAGCTCGATTGAGTGATTCGCTCTGGATCAATTGAATCGCACTGAGGACGATAAAACTTAGGCGATTTGTGCATTTACCTGGCTGTAATCAAAGCTAGAATCGCAACCATGCGTTCAACGCCTTCGCGTACCTTCGCGGCAATCGGCATCTCACTCGTGTCCTGCTTATCCGCCTTCGGACAAGTAGGAACCGGCCACGTCTCGGTTCGGCTAGATCAACCTGGGCCTAGGATTAGCCCGATGTTCTATGGGCTGATGACGGAAGAAATCAATCACTCCTACGATGGCGGACTCTATGCCGAATTGATACAAAACCGAGTGTTTAAGGACGATGCAAAGTCGGCCGTGCACTGGTCGCTCGAAGGTCCGGGCGCTCTGGAAATCGTGGATGGGCAGGCCGTTCCAGGCACGAGGTTGACAAAATCTCTGAGAGTCGATGCGACAAAGGCGGGCAATGGCCATCGGATTGCCGCAATCAACGACGGCTACTGGGGTATCCCGATAAAGCCAAACACGGTGTACCATGCCCGATTCTATGCGAAGGCCGAGGGTGGGTTCTCCGGGGCGCTAACCGTCACTCTGGAGGGCGTGGACCACTCCACTTATGCATCGGCCGAGGTCAGTAAGATCTCTGGAGACTGGGACGAGTACAAGGTGACGCTGAAGACCGGCCGCGTCGTCCCAAGCACCGCCGGCCGATTTTCCATATCCACTGCGAGCTCAGGCGTGTTTTTGCTCAGTCAAGTCTCGCTGTTCCCGCCAACTTACCGACATCGTCTGAATGGGAATCGGGTCGACCTGATTGACCTTCTGGCCGAAATGAAGCCGGCTTTCCTTCGACTCCCGGGTGGGAATTACCTCGAGGGCAATAAAATTCCCGAGCGATTCGACTGGAAAGCCACGCTGGGGCCGCTTTCCCAGCGGGACGGGCACCAGGGGCCCTGGGGCTATCGATCATCGGATGGATTTGGCCTGCTCGAATTCCTTGAGTGGTGCGACGACTTGAAGATTGAGCCAGTGCTGGCGGTGTATGCCGGGTACTCGTTGATGGGGGACCACGTGAACCCGGGTCACGACCTGGAGCCATTTGTGCAAGACGCGGTCGACGAAATCGAGTTCGTCACGGGCAGTACGAGCACGAAGTGGGGAGCCGAGCGGGCCAAATTGGGTCATCCCAAACCATGGAAACTGACCTACGTCGAAATTGGCAACGAAGATTGGTTTGATCGCTCGGGAAGCTACGAAGGACGATTTGCTCAGATTTATGACGCGATTAAATCCAAATATCCCAAGCTGCAACTGATTGCCACCGGTCCGATCAAGAGTCGCCGGCCCGACGTAATCGACGATCACTACTACCGAACTGCGGCAGCGATGGCGAGGGACGCCGGTCACTACGACTCTTACGACCGCAAGGGTCCGAAGATCTTTGTCGGCGAATGGGCCTCCACTGAGGGCCGGCCAACGCCAAACCACAAGGCTGCGCTGGGAGATGCGGCGTGGCTCACTGGGTTAGAGCGCAACTCTGATGTCGTCGTCATGGAGTCGTACGCTCCCCTCTTGGTCAACGTGAACCCGGGTGGCGCCCAGTGGGGAACTAACCTTATCGGATACGACAACCTCAACAGCTTTGGATCGCCGTCCTACTACGTTCAATCCATGTTCGGTAAAAACACCGGTGACATGGTTTTGCCGGCGACGGTTACCGCTAAGACCGCACCCAAGGCGCCGGAAGTTCTGCATGGCGCAGTCGGACTGGGAACCTGGATCACCGATTCGGAATACAAGGAACTGAAGGTCGAACAGAACGGGAAGACACTGTACGAAAAGGACTTCGCGGCTACCGGCACAGATGGTTGGCAGTTCCCTCGGGGCACGTGGTCTCTCCACGAGGGTGCCGTGCGCCAAACCAGCGATCAAGAAGATACGGCGGCGATTGCCGGGGATCTGAAATGGACCGACTACACGCTGCACGTGAAGGCAAGAAAGCTCGGCGGCGCCGAAGGGTTTCTCGTCCGGTTTCACGTGCACGACGCAGATAACTACTGGCAGTGGAACGTCGGCGGTTGGGGCAATACGCGAACCACTTTGCAGCGAATCGTGAACGGGGAGGCTCAAGAAGTGGGCCGATCCGCTCCGGTTAAGGTCGAGACAGGGAAGTGGTACGACGTTCGCATTGAGGTCAAGGGCGGCAAAATTGCCTGTTACTTGGACGACAAGTTGGTCAATCGTTCGAACGAATCCTCCGAGGAGTTCGTGAATCCGGTTTACGTCGCGGCAAGCAAGGTGTCACGCACTGGAGAGGTCCTTCTCAAGGTTGTCAACGTATCGGATAACCCCGTGAAACTGGACGTCGATTTAGTGGGTGGCGGGGAGTTTGAGTCCTCGGCAAACGGTTGGGTTTTGGAAGGCAAGCCGGACGACGTCAATACATTGGCGCACCCGAAGAAGGTGGCCCCGAAGGCAATTCGCCTTACGGACGTTTCGTCGAAGTTTGCTCCCACCTTCCCGGCCTACTCGGTGACAGTGCTGAGGCTCAAACCGAAGCAATAATCTCGCTAGGAGCCCGTCCATCCAGTTGCATGGAGTCACCTCTGAAAGTTCGGACCTTCAGAGGTGTATTAGCGCCAAGGGGCCCTATTGCTTGCCCAGTTTCTTCAGGAGAGCACTCAGTTGGTCTTGCTCCTCGATCGTCAGGATCGAGGAGTCTTGCACCACGGCATCCACGAATTTTGGAAAGACTCCCTCGATGCATTCTCTTCCGGCGTCGGTCAAGTGAATCCACTGGGCACGACGGTCCGAGAGACAGCGCTTGCGAACAACCAGTCCGTCACGCTCTAGGTGGTCGATGACGACCGTCACGTTGTTGCGGCTCTTCAAATGCTTTTCCGCCAACTGGCTGGGCATAAGAGGACCCAAGTGGAGCAAGGTCTCAAGCACGCCGAACTGCATGGGGGTCAGGCCCGCGTCCATGATCGGCTTCGAGGTTCGGAAGGCGAACGCTTCGCAGGCACGCGCCAGTTTGATCCAGAGATCCAGTGCGCGTCGTTGCTCGGGTGATCCTTGAAAGTGTGTCGGCATGCAGTCGCTCAATCGAGAACCCGTTCAGATTCCCGCCTAATTATAGGTGACGTTCAGATTGTCGGAACTATTTCTAGTCCTCTTGTGTATAATCCCATATAGAACTATCGCAGTTGGCACTAAAACAGGATATGCGCAACAACCGCGTGCCTATCGGTGTAGACGCCGAGCCGACTTTCGACCTCTAGAGACTTCTATGAATATCAAACCTGCTCTCGCTATCGCCGCCATTCCGGTCGCATTTGCCGCTTACGTCGCGTTCTATCCTGGTCGAGCCGTGGCCGAGCCAAGGATGCCAAAGCTCGTCGCCTCCGGCCCTATTAAGGCTTCGGGCAACTATACGGTGGATACAGCTCACACGACCGTTGGCTTCGACATCGTTCACATGGGCCTTTCCCAAGTCCACGGTCGATTCACTGGCCTGACCGGTTCCGTGGTGGATGACGCCTCCGATCTCACGAATGGACACGTTGACTTCACCATTCAAACCTCAACGATCGACACCGCGGTGGCGCCCCGTGATCACCACCTGAGCAGTCCTGACTTTTTCGATGTGGCCAAATATCCAACGATTACGTTCAAGAGTTCTAAGATTGCCAAGCTCGGCGACCAGTATGTGGCCTATGGCGCGCTGACGATCAAAGACGTCACAAAGCAGATTACGATCCCCTTTAAGCACTACGGCCCGATTAAAGATCCGTTCGGTGGCACCAGAGTAGGAGTGGTCGCCGATCCGATCACGATTAAGAGAAGCGATTACCACGTTGCGTGGAATCAGAAATTAGGAGATGGCACTCCAGTTGTGGCCGATGAAGTCTCCGTCAAGCTTTCCCTCGAAGCGACCCTCGACAACTAATCGAGTCGGGGTGAACCAAAAAGGAGCTGAGGGCCACGGAAGGGCCTCAGCTCCTTTTATTGTTTTAGGACCTTCGGATTCGCTCAATGACGACCGAGGAGAACTCGGTAGATGGGAGCGGCTTCGGATTGACCATCGGACTTGCGCTTCTTTCTTCTTCAGCAACTTCCGACCGTAAAGGGCCCCAGACAGGGGCCTGGAATCGTATCGGCTTTGCTGCCAGGATCCCGATCCCCACGGTCAGGAGAGTAGGCAGGACGAGTTTCTTCCAGATCGATCTCGTGGAACTGGAACTGGGATGGCAGTTGCTCGTCGTTGGTGCATCCATTTGCTGTCTTTGCCTCTATTGGAAGGTGAGACGCACGGTTGCGGACGGAGTTTCATGAATTATGAAGCAGACTATTGACGATTCTTGACGAGGGCTTTGGCCCCTGTCATCCGCCTCGCAGACACTCTTCGGCTAGCACGGAGCCATCTTTTCCGGGCTTGGTTAACTTTTCGGGCGCCCAGGAAGGAACAGATCCTGAAGCAAAAAAAGAACGCGCACCCAATCCCAAAGTCAACGCCCAGACTTGGAGGCTATGCGCGCCTTCACCCTAATTGTCTACCTAGTCGATAGATAAAGTAATCATAGCTAGCCGGAAGGACCGTTTCGCGATAGAAACGCAGCTCGCAAAAGAAGATTCTGTCGAATCTCGCAAATGCCTATGGTTTCGTTTGGCGAAATAGTTACCGGGTTTCGAATCGAAATGAGGACGCAAGCCCAGGGAAATCGAGGGTCTGAGCATCTCCAGTTTGAGCAAGAATTCACGATAAACGACGGTGGATCAAATGTCTACATGTTCGGTCGCAATTTAAAAAATGGCCGTGGAGTCGCGTTCAGGGACGCAAACTGAGATAAACCATTTGAACCTGATTGAACCTGACTTACCATCAGCATGCTAGTAAAAATACTAGTTAGTGTATAAATGTCTACATGTAGACGAAGTTCGTGTTATTCTATGGTTGCGATGGCGATGACACAGTCTGACAATCAAGCTCTTGACGTTCTTAGATGGATGGCCCGGATTGCTCCTCCCAAGGCTGCCGAAGCCGTGAGGCAGACCTTGAGGGTTTGGCCGATGCTGCACGTGGGCGACAAGGTTCGACACTATGCACAGGTCCGAGAGATCTGCGAGCGCAGCTGCCCGAGCATTCGAGGAAAGGATGCGATCGTGACTGCCGAACAGGCCCTCGAGGCGCAGTCCCGGTTGTTCCTGTAGTTTTCGAGTCACAATTTGGCTCACGTGCAACAGGAAAGGCATTTCGGCAATAACGATCTTTACACGTATACGGTTAAGCGCGTAGTTTGGGAACGGTTCTCTAACGTCGAGGTGGAGTACGCCTTTCGCAATCGAGATTCCGACGTTGACTTACTACCACTTAAGGACAAGATTCGATCAAAGATTCAAGAACTCAACGGTCTCACTCCGGATCGTCCGTTCTTAGACAAGCTTCGGGGTCTCAAGTATTTAAGCGATCCTTTTCTAGAAGCGCTGAGTCAGTCCAGACTTGACACAAGCCATATTGAAGTCGGAGAGCGTGATGGCAAGCTTGACATTCGCATCCGTGGTCCATGGTTTCAGACAGTCGACTTCGAAGTCCCGGTACTGCAAATTGTCAACGAGGCCTACTTCGAAGCCTACGATACGCCGAGCGTGAGAAACGAAGGAGATCGGCGACTCACCGAGAAGATCGCTCGCATCAAGGCATTTGTGAGGGAAGAGGTTGCTCCGTCTACCGAATCGCATCCTTACGGGATTATCGAAATGGGCACGCGTCGTTCGTTCGCGGTCGATTGGCATGGCCACGTGCTCCAGCGGCTCGCAAGCGAACTTCCGGAGGCGTTGCTTGGGACCAGCAACGTCCACTGGGCAACCCAATTTGGCCTAAAAACTTACGGAACCTTTTCCCATCAAGGCCCGATGGCGATGCAGGCGCTTTTTCCGATCCATCGCAGCCAGCGGGTGTGGTTCGAGATTTGGAACGAGGTGTTTCGTGGCAATCTTGGAATTGCACTTTCGGACACCCTCGGAGCCGACCTCTTCTTCCGTGACTTCGACCTAGCCCTCGCAAAACTCTATGATGGGGCGAGGCACGATTCTGGAGATCCTTTCGCTTGGGGAGAGCGGTTCATCGCTCACTTGAGGTCGCTCAACATCGATGCGTATCGAAAGACCGCCGTGTTCAGCGACTCGCTCAACGACTTACTAAGCTTCGAGATTTGGCGAAGGTTTGCCAAGCGGATTCGAGTGCAGTTTGGGATTGGGACCTTCTTGTCGAACGACCTCGGTCCGAAGCCACTTTCAAACGTCATCAAGATGGTGCGCTGTAACGGTTTTCCGGTGGCAAAGCTCTCAGACAATCCGCTAAAAGGGCAATGTGAAGACCCGGTGGTCCTCGCCTTCATCGTTCACTTGGTAAACGAGCTCGTTCCAGGAATGGGCCGACCGTAGTCGGCCCAAGACTTTATCGAGCCCCAACCGCTTCGGCCAGCGTCTCGAGTAGCTGCAGGGTCGGATCGAATGCAAGGCAGGCATCCGTGATGCTCTGGCCGTAGGTAAGTTCGTGATCTGGAGAGGGGTCTTGCCTTCCTCCGATAAGATGACTCTCGATCATCACGCCAAAGATCGGGCCGCCAGCTCGGATCTGTTTGGCGACGTCTTGACCCACTTCGACCTGACGGTCTGGGTTCTTGAGGCTGTTGGCGTGGCTTAGATCAATCATAACCCGCGTAGGCAAGCCTTCCTTTTCAAGAGTGGCGCTCGCCTTCTTCACATGCTCAACATCGTAGTTCGGGCCAGTTCGCGAGCCTCCTCGGAGAACGACGTGGCACGAGTCATTTCCAGTGGTCTGGAGGATTGCCGAAACGCCGTCTTTGGTGGAACCGGGAAACCAGTGGGGCTGCAGCGCCGCTTTCATCGCATCGATCGCTACCTGAACGTTTCCGTCGGTCGCATTTTTGAACCCGACCGGCATTGATAGGCCTGATGCGAGTTCTCGGTGCGTCTGACTCTCAGTAGTCCGGGCTCCGATGGCTCCCCAAGAGATCAGGTCGGCGATGTGCTGTGGAACCGTGGTATCGAGGAACTCGGTCCCCGCCGGCATTTTCATTTTGGCCAGTTCCGCCAGGAATCGACGAGCAAGCCGAAGGCCTTTGTTAATGTGGAAGGTGCCGTCAAGATCGGGATCATTGACGAGTCCCTTCCATCCGACCGTCGTTCGCGGCTTCTCAAAGTAGGCGCGCATGACGACAAGCAACTCATCTTCAAACTGCTTCGTCGCCTCCGCTAATTTCCCGGCGTACTCGGTTGCTGCGGCGACATCGTGGATCGAACAAGGTCCGACGACGACGACGAGTCGATCGTCATTTCCTTTCAGCGCCGATTCTACGATGCTTCGAGAATCCGCGACAAAAGTCGATGCCTCCGCAGTCAAGGGGATCTCTTCCATCAGGATTGCTGGCGGAAGCAGAGGTCGAACTCCTTTGATTCGGAGGTCGTCGGTCTGAGTTCTCATCTTTGAAGAGTATGAAGGACGGCGGCATGCTCACGCAGGGGCATCCCCACCACGGTGCTCCGACGTGGAATAGTCCTATTGATTTCCAGCAATATTGTCGTAAACTAGGGCTGCGAATTTGCTGCCCGGCTATCTAGGAAAGACTGATGGATCCAAATCCTCTCCAGTACCAAACCCCCGACGAGAATCAGCCACTTTATCGGGCAGCGCTCTTATCCGCAGGCGCCGTGGTTTTGCTAATCGTGGTCGCGATGGGGATTAACTTCGCGATCAAGCACCCACCTAGCTTGGCTTCTGGGAAAAACTCCTCTGCTGCCACGAGTCCCGATGATGCGGTTGGCGATGTGAAGGGCAGATTGACTCAAGATGCAATGAGCACGCTTGGCGGCGGGAAGATCGGCGCCGAGGGGATTCGAAATCTCGCGGAAGGCAACGAAGGGTACACGCCGACCGCGTCAGCAAACTACGAGCCAGCCCACTACACAACTCCGGTCGTGCCTCAACGGGCGGGCGGCGCGGTGGCGTTTGGGGCAGACACCGCTCCCGCTGGTGGTGCCATGGGGCCGACGAATGGGAGCGTTCTTCGCCACTACGGTTCAATCAACCCAGAAAGTCTCGCGCCCCTGATCATGGGACGCTAGTTAGCGGACGTGGTGAACGTCCACAATTGCCCCGTTTACGAAGAGCAAAAGGCATGACAGCTTGGGCTTGCTGATCGCGATCTCTCGGGCTTCTTCGAATTTCTTGCCGACCACTTCACCGTTGAGCCCACCCAGAAGTCCGGTATAAACCATCGCGTCGTCAGGAGTAGGGAAGCAAGCGAGTCCATCGACGTTCTGTCCGTCGGTCAGCGTCGCGTTGTTAGCGGCGTATTTTCCTTCCCCGACTTGGATCAAGTACACCTTGTCCGGGAAGCCTCCGAACCCGCCGAGCATGTCTTCGTCGAGGGTGATACCGATAGGTGAATCGATGAGATCTGGCATGTTTCAGTTCAAGAAGTAGCGAACGTTGGCAACCACGACACCCTTTCGACGGGCAAGAGAGTTCTTTAACTGAAGTGCCACGTTTTCGGTCAAGAGTCGTTGATACCACTTGGTCGAGACGGCCTCCGAGACAATCACCGTAATCATGAGATTGGGGCGATCTTCTCGGATCCTATCCACGTAGTCCAAGACCGGGCTGATGAGCGACCGATATTGGGACGGGAGGACAACGAGGGGAACCTCACGACCGAACTCGTCCCACATTCTCTGTAGCTCCGGAAGCGTCTTCTCGTTGATCGTAACATGAACCGCCTGGCACTCTCCTCGGAGTTGTTGGGCATAGTCTAGGCCGTTCAGGATTCCGCGGTGGACACGCGGCACGAGAAGCAAGGATAAATGGCCTTCGGCCACGAACTTAGGCTGTCCTGCGATCTCAAGCTGGCGCGTCATGGAGCCGTACCGTTTCTTGATCGACCAGAAAAGGGCGCAGAACAGCGGAATGAGCACCATGACCAGCCAAGCGCCTTCCGCGAACTTGGTGTAGCCAATAATCAGGAGAACGACGCCGCAAAGAAAGGCTCCAATGCCGTTGGTGATGGCGCTCTTTTGCCACCCGCGATGCCTTTCCCGAAGCCAGTGAACGACCATTCCCGTCTGAGACAGCGTGAACGCGGCAAAGACTCCGATGGCATAGAGCGGAAGCAGGGCGTCCAGTTTTCCTTGGAACACGACGATCAGGGCACAAGCGAGGACCGCAAGCACCATGATGCCGTTGTGAAAAACGAGCCTATCACCTTGGCGCGACAAGTACCTCGGAAGGTAACCGTCGCGGGCTAACAGGCTCGCCAAACGAGGGAAGTCGGCGAAGGCAGTGTTTGCCGCCAGAATGAGGATGGCCGCGGTGAACCAAAGCGTCACCTGGAACATTCCAAAGGAAGTGCTCTTTCCAAAACCGAACGCGGCGATCTGAGCGATAAGCGTCAGATATCGCGGGCTGGCTGAGTCAACCAGTCGAAAATCGTTGTAGTGGGTTGGAAGGCCAAGCGCGATGTACCCCATGCCGATGAACAGCACTGCGAGGATGGAGGACATCCAAATCAGCGTTTTTTGCGCGTTCTTCTGCTCTGGAGCCTTGAAAGCGGGAACACCGTTGCTGACTGCCTCGATCCCGGTGAGCGCGGTACACCCAGCGGCAAAAGCCCGCAGGGTAATGAACAACATGCCTACGGTGGCTTCCTTCCCGACTAACCCTCCGGTCTCGACGTGCGGAACCCCCGCTGGCGTATGCATGGTCTTCCAGACGCCGACGCCGATGACGACGAACATCGAGAGAATAAACCCGTAAGTTGGGACCGCAAACACACTGCCGGACTCTTTCAGGCCCCGCAAGTTTGCGTAGGCCACTAGGAGGATGAAGAATAGGGAAATCGTGACAGTGGCGTCGGGGATGTGAAGCTTTATCGAAGGTACCGCGGAGAGAATCGAGTCCACGCCAGCCGCGACGGATACAGACACCGTCAGGATGTAGTCGATGAGCAAGGCGGCGCCGGCGACGATGCCCGCTTTGGGTCCGAGATTTTCGGAAGCAACAATGTAGGAACCGCCGCCACTTGGGTAGGCCTGGATCGTTTCCTGATACGAGATCGTGATGATGATGATCAGGGCTACGATGGCCACCGAAATCGCGATCTGCTCCTTCAGGGCCGCTTGCGAGCTCAGGATGAGAACCATGAGGATCGCTTCCGTCGCATATGCCACCGAAGACAGCGCATCGGAACTGAACACCGGCAAGCCTAAGAGCGGGGATAGGCGTTCGTGGTGCGCTTTCGAGGTAGGAATCGGTGCGCCAAGGAGGGCGCGACGCAGTCGGTGCATCACGCTTCGAGGTTGTCCTTCGGCCATGGGGTTAGTGGCCTGCTGCCTGGTCGCTTTCAGATTCCGTCGCAACGACAATGATGTCGACGGTCCTTAACGCGCGGGCGAGATCGGATAGGACCGATGCCTTCAAAACTTCCTGGAAGCGACTTCGCTCCGGGTGGCCAAGAATGATGGCCGTGACATTTTGCTCCTTGGCAAACTTGATAATCGTGGGCGCCAACGGGCCCTTTAGGGTGACGGTCTGGATCCCGAGACGCTCAGCGAGGGCAAAATCATCCTTGAGCATCTTCTCGGCCTTTTCGCCAGAGACCGCGCCATCCTCAACGTGAACGGCAATCACGTCGCCATGCATCCGCTGCCCCATTCGGAACCCGCGTCGAATGAGCCGCAAAGCCGAACGCGTCGGACTGATGCAAACCATAACCTTGTCTTTGGTCGCCCAAGGTTTTTCGATCCGCTTTTCCTTGCGGTACTCGGCTACGTCCTCATCGACTCGGCTCGCGGCCTCGCGCATCGCGATTTCTCGCAACGCCATGAGATTGCCTTCCCTAAAAAAGTCGGACCTAGCCGACTCGATCTCTTCGGGGGCGAAGATGTCTCCTCTCTCAAGTCGATTAATGAGAGCACGCGGAGTTAAGTCGACAAGCTCAACTTCACTCGCTTCTCTCAAGACGCTATCCGGAAGCGTATCGACGATGAAGTGTCCGGTGATGTCAGCAACGAGGTCGTTAAGGCTCTCAAGATGCCCAACATTGACGGTTGCGAGCACGTTTATCCCGGCATCCAGAAGTGCTTCCACGTCCTGCCATCGATATGGGTTCGATGACCCAATCGCGTTGGTGTGCGCGAGTTCGTCGACGAGCGCCACTTCTGGGTGACGCTTGATGACCGCCTCGACGTCCATCTCCTCGAGGGACTTACCTTCTATCGTGAAACTCTTTCGAGGAACTGACTCCAGCTCCGCGGTTTGATCGATGATGGGCTTTCGCCCGTGTGCCTGAACAAAAGCGGATACGACATCCTGTCCTCGGTTTTTGCGGCGAAGAGCCTCGTCGAGCATGGCGTGGGTCTTTCCAACGCCTGGGGCGAACCCGAGAAACACTTTAAGTTTGCCTCGGTCGGCCCCGGTATTTTGAGTTTGTGGCATTTTCAGTCAGCTAAAGAAATAGTGAGCACCGAGTCAAGCCAGCGCTGAAGGCTGGATGAAAGGTCTTCGATGCGAAGTTGACCCTCGGCGGGTGTATCGGCGTTCTGCCACAAGTAGTTGGCGAGGGCTTCCTCGCACATTGCCTGCCAGAAACGCACTCCGCCGGGCACGTGTTCGGTGTCCGTGTACGCGAGCACGAGCTCTTTAACGTACGTGGGCAACGCGATGCGAACCATGCTGTTCGAAGCGTGGGATCGACTCACCTTGAAAGTGCAAACGAAGTCGCCGGTGCGATCATCCTCTCCTTCGTGATCGAGTTCAAATCCAAAACCGTTGATGTTTGCTCTGTAGAATTCCCGGCATGCAAGCTTCACCGGCACCGCGTCCATCTTGAGGCATGGCTTCCCAAGCGCGGCGGTGACTGATGCTCGAAGAGTGTCTGCCGTGAAAGGCTTGCGCAGAAAGTCGCTTGCGCCGGTCTGCATGGCTTCGAGAGCGAGGTCAATGGTGCCAAAAGCGGTGATAAGGATCAACCGAGCGTCCGCGTTTCGCTTTTTGATGGCCGCGAGCACTTCGATTCCCGGCATTCCCGGCATTCGCTGATCGAGCAGAACGAGGTCGAAGTCCTTTCCATCGCCGTACTTTTCAAGCCCTTCTTTGCCTTCACTGGCGGTCTCAATGGTGTGACCGACATGCTCAAGGGCAAGCTTGATCATCGTGCGGATGTTTGTCTCGTCGTCAATAACAAGAATTCTTGCGTTCAAACTGTATTTTCTCCACCAGGCGATTGCTTCTCTCTTGGAAGAGTTAAGCAAAACTCGCTGCCCTGCCCGACCTCACTCGTCACACTGAGTGTTCCTCCATGTGATCGAATAATCCGATCTGCAATCGATAACCCGAGTCCGGCGCCACCTCGCGTCGCCCCTGGAACCTGCACGAATCTTTCGAAGATGCGACCAAGATATTCTTGAGGAATACCCTCGCCGGTGTCTTCGACTCGCAAGGTTACATCATATTCTGACGCCGATGCGCGGACGGTTACAACGCCTCCCGCATTCGTGTGGCGAATTGCGTTGGCAAGGAGATTTGTCATCACCCGACCGATTTGGCTTGGGTCTGCCCGCACCTTTCCGAGGTCCTCGCTGGGCGCGACCAGGAGTTGCACGCCCTTCGCGCTTGCCTGAGGCATCACTGTTTGAACTGGGAGTCTCACCAGTTCCGCGACTTCAACGAGTTCAAGCCGGGGAGGAGTCGTGCCCGCTTCGAGCTTCGTAAGGTCGAGCAGTTCTTCCATCAAGCGTTCTAAACGAACCAGCTCTTCTCGTTGAGCGCGTACGATCTCGACTTGAGTTTCAGTGAGCGGACCGGCGGCTCCCTCTGCCATTATTTGCGCCGAAAGCAACAGGGAAGTGATAGGCGTTCTTAGCTCGTGGGCGGCCACTCCGATGAATTCCGTCTTCATTCTATCGAGCGTTCGCAGGTACGTAACGTCTTCCATGACAGTCACGCTTCCCAAGATTTTTCCGCCCTCCCCGTGCATCACATTGATTCTTAGGCGGTAGATCCGCTCTTCTGTTCCACTTCGAATGGGAACGAGCAATCGTTCGTCGTCGGGATGAATCTCCAAGTCTTGCCGCATCGCTCGCTCAATACTCGTGACGATGCGGCGGTCATGAATGTGATCTGCCAATCCTGGCCGCGGCGAAGCGGCGGCCGCGCCAAAAAGACCTTGGGCTGCTCGGTTCAGTTGAGCAATTCTGAGCTTTGCGTCGGTGACGATCACCGGGTCGACAAGGCTCTCGAGGGCAGCATCCGTCAGAACCTCAAGCCTTCTTAAGCGACGTTCACCGCTTTTTCTCGCTTCGGCTAGCTTGGAAGCCATGGCGTCGAAAGAATCTGCGAGTTCGCCGATTTCGTCAGAACGAACCAAATTGGACTTTACGTTGAGGTTTCCCTCGGCGATGCTCTCCGCTTGCCGTGCAAGCATGGCAAGAGGCGTGAGCGCGATGGTGACCAACCTCCTGGCAAAGAACACCGCGAGGCCGATCGCAATGATTGTGGAAAGGAGAATTCGAAGAGTCCAGTTCTCCGCCGTCTGACGTGCCACGTGGTTCTCATTGATGAAGGCAACATTTGACGAAGTCAATACTTTCGCGGATTGGGCTTGGAGGCTTCGGAGTTTGGGCTGTATCTTCGCGTGAACAAACGCGCGAGCGCCCGGAAGAAGCGTTGGGACGTTTTGGGTCATCACGTCCGAAGCGAGATCTTCGTATGATTGAGCTTCAAACCAAAGGGTAAGAAGTTCTCTTCCGGTTGCTGGATCCTCCGCTCTTGCGCTGGCAGAGGCATACGCTGAAGCGAAATTTCGCCAGCTTTCTGTCTGGAGTTGCTTTGCTTCGGGGCCGCTTCCCGAAAGCAGGAGGGCGAAGGCTGTTTGCTGCTCCTGCAGGGCAGAACTCATGATTTGAGTTCCTGCCACCGTCTCCATGTTGGTTCTCAGTTCAGAGTCGATAGATCGGCGCACCGAGACGAAGCCCCTGATGGCGGCAAACAGGACAAAGGCCATCACAAGAACTGGCAGCAGATGGCTCAAAACGAGCTTCCAACGGAGGCTGCGCATTCCCCATTGTGGCTCGCCGTCGGGCAATACTGTTGATCTGTGAGACTGCTGACATTCGAAGATGCCTTCCGAGTGCTGAGTGAACGCATTTCGCCCCTCAAAGGCAGGGTTAGTATTCCGATCGAGTCGTCCCTAAACCAGGTCCTTGTGGGGGATATTCTCGCTGACGACGATTACCCTCGTTTCGACAATTCAAGCGTGGATGGTTTCGCCCTCGGTGGTAGCGAACCGTGTGAACCGGGCCAAGAGTTCACGGTTCGAGAAACGATTGCTGCTGGGAACGAGCCTACGCGTCCTCTGATGTCAGGAGACGCGGTGCGGGTCTATACAGGGGCGCCAGTGCCTCTCGGTACTTGGGGTGTCGTCATGCAGGAGGACGTGCGCGGTGATCTCAACGCGCCTCGGATTCAGATCGCGGAGCATGTCGCGACTGGGCAAAACATTCGTCCGAAAGGCTCCGAAGTCGTCCAAGGTGAAGTTCTGTTGAAGTCAGGGACACAACTGAATTCGGGCGGGGTGGCTTTGCTGGCTCTCGCGGGTCAAGCTTCGGTTTTTGTTCGCCCGGATCCAAGAGTTGGCGTGGTCGCGACGGGCGATGAAGTCATCGAGCATCGCGATACGCCCAAGGGGGCTCAAATAAGAGATACCAGCCAGCCGATGCTTCAGGCAATTCTGAGTCGTTTTGGAGCCCAAAATGTTCAGAGCGCCCGAGTTCAGGACGATCCTATCGCATTGAAAAGGCAACTCTTGGAACTTGCTTCTCAGACAGACCTCATCGTGGTTACTGGGGGAGTGTCGGTAGGAGCACGTGACTTCTTGCCGGAGACTCTCCAGGAGGTCGGAGAAGTTCATTTCCACGGAGTTTCGATGCGTCCAGGCAAGCCGCTCCTCTTTGGTTCGATCGGGAGCACGTTTGTGTTTGGCCTCCCGGGTAACCCGGCGAGCTCCTACGTCGCCTGTCAACTATTCGTACGGGAATCCGTGCGACTGCTCCGTGGGGCTACCGCGAGTCCGCTGTTGTGGGTACAGGCTCAACTAGGAGAGGACCACTTACCCTGTGGTCGCGAAGACTTTGTTCGGGTAGCTCTAGAGTGGCGAGAAGGTCGCCTCTGGGCGGAACCACGTTATGAGCAGGCTTCCTACGGGCTTCGCTCGCTGGCCGGTTGTCATGGAATTGCCCGACTGTCGGCCGAAGTCGTCATCGGCAAGGGCGAACTCTGCCATGTCCTCCTAACCGTATAATTTTCGTTGAACTTTCTTGAATACACTATTCGCATGAGACCCGTATTGCTCGCAATACCCAGTTTCTTGGCCCTCGCGAGCGCAGCTGGATTGTTGGCGGTTGCCCTTAAGGCAAAGAACTCCGAATCGTTTGACGTCAACGAGGTGCCGAAGCATCCGGTGACGACTGACATGATGGTGAAAACGGGCGCGATGAAGACCAAGATCGCGACCGCCTTTACCACCAAGGACACCAACGGCGCGCCTATCCAAATAGCGGGCAACGGGCTCAAACGGCCGCAATTCGTTTACTTCGTGAACAACGGGTGTCCTTGTAGCTATGCGGCCGAGCCGCTGTTTCATTCCTTGGCAGATCAGTTCAAGGGCCAAGTTGACTTCATCAGCGTGACCAATGCATCCGCCGCTGACGCCAAGAAGTGGATCGCGGAGATGCAGGTGACTTATCCCGTGGTGCCCGATCCGAAGGTGGAAATAATGCATGCCTATGGGGCGATCAGCTCGGCTTACTCGGCACTCATTACCACCGACGGCAAGATCTACAAAATGTGGCCCGGGTTTTCGAAGGACCTTCTCCTCGACATGAATCGGGAACTAGCCGCCGTAATAGGTCAACCTGAGCGGCCCTTTGACACTCAGTACGCGCCGCTCCGTCCAGCCACGGGTTGCACCTTCTGACCGTACGGCAACTGGAGCAAACCAACAACAACCATGCTTATCAGCAATCCTTACTTGCGCGGATATCTCTTTAGCGCCCTTCTGGAGGGCCCGACCCTTCTTCGCCTCCTCGTGAAGGACATGACTGACGAACAAGCCGATGCGCGGACCGATCCCGAACGGTTTACGCTTCGCGAAGCCATCGCCCACCTGGCAGATTGGGAGACTGTTTTCCGCGAACGATTCGAGAGGGTGGTATCCGAGGACAGTCCTGTGCTTCCCAACATCGATGAAGGGCAGAGAGCCATCGACCGCGACTACGGCAGAACGGACTGGCGGGAACAGCTGGCCCTGTTTGAATCGCGTCGCGCCGAGAACCTTGAATTCCTCAAGGGGTTGAAGATCGAGAGCTGGGCACGAACCGGCAATCGTCCCGAGATTGGGAACATGAGTTTGTATGACTTGGTACAGCTCATGCCACTCCACGATTCCTATCATCAAAAGCAGGCACGGGAGTATCTCTCGCTGGGTTAGTCATCGCCTCTTCGGTCGGGTGCAATCAGGGAAAGTGAGATCGAGGCTCAGATCTCCCCGGAGGTGAGAACCCAAGGGGAAGTGTCGAGTGAGCCGCATTATTGTCCAGACGTCCTGGTGGAGGGTAGTCCTGACAGGTACCTTCTAGGGCTGCCATGGCCGCCACCGCATCCCTAGAAGAATCTCCCATTCGAGAAGAATCATCGTCTTCTCGAATTGTCTGGAAGTTGGCTTGGCCCGCAGTAGCCTTAAATTCTCTGCAGGTTGTCAACAACCTGCTAGACCGCGGATTTATCGGACATCTCGATTCGTCTGCAGTGACCGGACACAGCGCTTCCACGACGGTCATTTTCATGATGTTCTCGTTGGCGGTTTCACTGGCCACCGGAGCGACCGCCATCGTGAGTCGAGCATTCGGGGCTCAGCTTCATGACGAGGTGCGCAAAGCGAGCAAAGAGTCTCTGAACCTGGCGGTGCTATGCGGGATCGTCGTTGCGGGATTCACCGCACTCATCGCATCGCCGGCCGCTTCATTGGTGCTTCCTCATGACGACCTCGCGTCGGCTAAGCAAATGGCGGGCTTCGTTCAAGTCTTCGCTTGTGGACTTCCGGCGATATTTGTGATTCAAAACCTCGCCGGTTGCCTGCGGGGCATTGGAGACACGGTGAGTCCGATGGTGATTTCAGGGATTCAGATTCTGCTTCACATCACGCTGAATTTCCTCTTGGTTTTTCCTACCCGTCACTTCGGCAGTTTCACCATTCCAGGCGCGAATATGGGCCTTCGAGGAGCGGGTACCGCCCTTGCGATCAGCGCCACCGTTTCCGCGATCGCTTACATCTTCTACGTGGGACGAACGCCGCTCGGGACGCTATGGAGAATTGGCTTCCCTCATCGAGATTGGGCAGGACGAATCCTGCGCATTTCGATTCCTGCCGCTACGATGTCGACCCTGCGCGTCTTGTCTCTCATGGCCTTTACCGTGGTCCTGTCCATGGTTCCCAAGGGCTCCAGTCCGATTGCGGCGATGGGAATTGGATTTGCGATCGAGTCCATCATGTTCATGCCGCCGTTTGGACTTTCCGCCGCCGCTGGCGCCCTTGTGGGTCAGAGCTTGGGAATGAACGATCCTGACCGTGCCAACCGGTTGGCATGGACGGCAGCCCACCATGGCGCAATTGTGACGGCGCTCATGGCGGGCCCGATCTATTGGTTCGCGCCGAATATTGCCTCGACTCTCCTGGACGGGAAAGTGGAGATCGCCCATCACGCCACCGAGTTGATTCGTTATCTGTGCGCGACGGAAGTGTTGTTCGCCTACGCCACGATCCTTTTGGGCGCGATGCAGGGCGCCGGGGATACAGTGAGGCCTCTTTGGATTTCGATGTTCTCGCTTTGGGGGCTTCGCGTCCCTCTAGCCCTGATATTCGCGCTCCCTTATGCGTTCCCCATTGCGCCGTGGCTCAGGATGCCACTTGGTTTAGGGCTTGGAGCGCACGGCGCATGGCTGGCGATGTCGTTCACCCAGGGGATGCAGGGCGTCTTGAGCCTAATCGCATTCAAGCGCGGAGCTTGGAAGACCGTCAATGTCTAGAACCACGCTGGGAAGCGATAAGACTAGCGATCCCGGGAAAGCTTAGGAAGGGTCAATTGAGCGACAGCAGTCTGTCTTGCGATGGCGCTGTCCCTCATTAGCTGTCCGACTGTCACGATCTTGTAACCACGATCGCGAATCTCCTTGGTCAGTAGCGGGAGAACGCTCATCGTTTCCTTAACGCCTTCATGGAGAAGGAGGATCCCACCGTTCGAGAGGTGTTTGAGGGTTCGCTCAAGGATCACGTCCTCTCCGGGATTAGCGTAGTCCGAGGGATCGTTTGTCCACAGTACAGTCGAAAGGCCGTTGTCATCGGCAGCTCGAAACACGAAGGAGTCGCTGTTTCCTCCGGGGGGGCGACAAAACCTTGGCTGATGGCCGAGAATCTTTTTCAGGAGCAGATTGCACGCCCGGTACTCTGTGGCAACCTCTTTTTCTGGAATCTTGCTCAGATTGACATGGCTGAATGAGTGATTAGCAATTTCGTTTCCAGCCGCCTCTTCTTCTCGGATGAGCTCGGGGTGCTTTTCTGCCATCTTGCCGACGACAAAAAAAGTTGCCCTCAAGTTGAGAGATTTTAATTCCTGAACCAAAGCGTGAGCGGACGGGTAGTGCGGTCCATCGTCGAACGTCAGAGCGATCTCTTTGAGTTCTGTATTGCCGCGCTCGATGCGTCCAGGGAAAGACTCAGGAACCGAAGTGGATGCAAGGATCGATGGATGCTTGGTTACCTCGGCGTAGGCTTGCTTCCAGTAGGGATCCTTTCGATCCTCTACCGCCGTATTAACTGTGACTCCGTGAAATAGGTGATCTGCCTTTTTCAAGTGGGCAACGGCGAGCCAATCGACGGGTTGAATAAGGTGAATCTTGGTGGCGACCTTGTAGGCGCCAACGACTCCCACGACGCAACCCAGAACAACAACCAGTCTTTTCATCCTCATCCTTATAAACACTTGCCTTGATTGCGAGATTCCTTTAGTGTACAGATGTGCTCCAAAAGGCACAAAAACACGATAGGCTTTTCAGTCGTCATTTATAAAACATGGTTACGCCATCGGCTCCGGAAGCGCCCAGTGTGGATGTTCGCCCCTGCGAACCGGCGCCCGAACCCGCGGTCGATGTTGTCGACATTCCTACCAAAGCTACCCGTTTGGTCTCACTCGATGCATTTCGGGGGGCCGTAATCCTCCTGATGTTGGTCGTTAATAACGCCGCCGTGGACACGGAGACACCGGTGCAGTTGACCCATGCCGGATGGAACTTGGGACTTCATGCCGCCGACTTGGTATTCCCATGGTTTCTGTTTTGCGTCGGTGTCTCCATGCCGTTTTCGCTCGGGTCCCGGATTGAACGGGGTCGCTCCAAACTCGGATTCGTTTGGAAGGCTTTTGTACGAGGGATAACCCTGATGGCGGCAGGAATGTTCATCGATTGCGCCATCAACAAGCAACTCGAGTTCTCGATGGGGATCTTGCAGCTCATCGGCGTGTCTTCGTTCTTAGCTGCGTTGGTCTATCTCGGTCCTAAGTTTTTTCGACCCGTCGCCGCCGTCTTGTTTCTCGGAGGATACGCGGCGGCAATTATGAATCTGCCGTTTCCCGGGGGGGCGGCTGGCACGTTTGAAGAGAATCGAAACCTCATCCATCACTTTGATGTGACCTACCTCTTGGCGTACAAAATGGACGGATTGTTGGCAGCCATCCCGGCGGCGGGGCTGATTCTCTTCGGCACGATCATGGGAGATGTTCTCCGGAATCGTTCTTGGCGCGATTCGGCGAAGCTCGTGGTATTGGCGATCAGTGGCCTGGTGTTTCTACTCGCCGGAGACATGCTCAGTGTATTCGTTGCCTTCAACAAGCCGGTCTGCACTCCTTCGTACCTTATGGTGGCGGGAGGAACGGGCGCGATTGTCCTCGCCGCGTTCCTGCTAGTCGTGGACGTATTCCGGCTGCAACGACTTGCGTTCCCACTGGTCGTGTTGGGATCGAACGCAATTGCCGCTTATGTCTTCCCGATTCTTTTCAAGGTGATGGTGCTACAGGTCTGGAAGGTGTCCACCCCGAAGGGTAATCTATCGCTTCAACAGGCGTATTTAGACTGGCTCAAGTTGAACTATGGTCTCATCCACGGCGGCTGGACCTACACCGCGACTTACATAGGGGTCTGGTGGATCTTGCTAGCTGTGATGCATCAAAAGCGCATGTTTCTTAGACTCTGACGTGCGATCTCAATGGATAACGGACCGGTTTTTTTCGATCCTTACGGAAGGCGAGGCGTGGGCTTCTCTCGGGTTGCCTTGTTCGTTACCGGGCTGTTTGGAATTATTGCCACCGTCTTTGTCATCTCTATCGCTCTTGTAGTTCCATTCGCGCCGCAAAAGTCGCCGAAAACAAATCGGCTCACGCCTGCCGTGCCCAATGGTGACCCGAAGACCAACCTGGTTCTTGCCAAGAAGCGAAAGGACCTTGAGGCTGAAATTGATCGTGTTCGTAAGATCAAAAAACCGCTTGTGTCTTCGAACCACATCGTGGCCGCGTTCTACGCGCCTTGGCAGGAAACGGGCTTCAGTTCTTTCCAAAAATACGTTGGGAATTTGACCCACGTGATGCCGGAGTGGCTCCATCTTTCCAAAGATGGCGGAAGCCTCTGGATGCTGGATTTTGACGATCCAACTGATGTGGGCAAGCACCAGCAAAACCTTTCGGTTGGTAAGATTGCTCGCCGGAACGGCGTAAGTGTGATGCCGATTCTGAGCAATGGCATCCATGGAGAGTTTGACCCAGAGCGCGCCCACGCTCTGCTGACTCACCCCCAGCTTCAGCACGCCATCGCGGTGCAGACTCGCGACTTTTTAGTGTCCCATGGATATCAGGGGATCAACGTAGACATCGAGAACATGCGGGACGCCGACTATGCCCTGCTTCCCGCGTTCCTGCGACAGCTCAAGCTGGTCTTCGCGCCCGATAAGCTTCAGATCAGCATCGATTTAGAAGTGCAGATGGAGCACCGGCCGGTCGAGGAGATCACGTCACTTGTCGATTTTGTGGTCTTGATGGACTACGACGAGCACAGCGAGGAAGGGATACCGGGACCTATCGCGAGCCTCGATTGGGCAAATGAACAACTCGATGCGGCTCTGAAGAGGATTCCACCTTCCAAACTCGTCGTCGGGCTAGGAAGCTATGCCTACGACTGGACGGTGGGATCAAAAGACCCGGCTGAGGGACTCACCTTCCAGGAGGCGCTCGCGAATGCCAAGGGCTATCGAGAGGGCGAAGCTCCCAAGGACGTGATCCAGTTTGACGGCGAAAGCTTAAACGAGACTTTCGACTACTCTGATGACGATGACAAGACGCACAAGGTCTGGATCCTCTCTGCGCTTTCTGCCTATAACCAATGGAGCACCGCGAGGGATCAGGGTGTGCGTGGGGCTGCCCTTTGGGCGCTTGGCATGGAGGATCCTTCGGTCTGGACGTTCTTGGACAGAAAGAAAGCGCCAGACGCAAAGCTAGACCCCAACAAGCTGCGGGACCTTCGATTTCCGCCGGGGATCGATTACCAGGGCAAGGGAGAACTTCTTAAGGTTGTCAGCGAGCCAACCGATGGTCGAAGAACCCTGGAACTGGATGAAGACGGAGTGATCGTTGGCGCGTCGTACCTCGAATATGCGCAGCCCTTTGTCGTCAAGCAGTCTGGGTTTCGGAGCGCGAAGGATTTGGTGCTGACGTTTGACGACGGCCCGGATCCCCAATGGACGCCTCAGATTCTTAAGGAACTTAAGGAACTGAATGTGCCGGCCGCATTCTTCGTCATTGGAAAGAACGCGGAAGAGAGCCCAAATTTGGTCCAGCAGATGTTCGATGAGGGGCACGAGGTCGGAAACCACACCTTCTTCCATCCGAACATCGGCCTGGTCGGGGAGACGAGGGCACGGCTTGAGATTGACGCAACGCAGAGAGCGATCGAGACCATAACGGGCCGGAGCACGACCCTTTTTCGCCCACCCTATAACGCAGACTCTGAACCCCAGACGGACGTCGAACTTAAGCCGGTTGAACTCGCGACCAAACTCGACTACTTGATCGTTGGGGAAAAGGTCGATCCCGAGGACTGGAACACCCAAATTCGTCAATCGAACGGGATAGCCCGGACGCGGACCGCCGACGACATTATCAGCAGCACCTTGCAGCAGGTGCGAGACTTCGCCGCGCGTAAAGAAGAAGGAAACATCATTCTCCTTCACGACGCCGGTGGGCCTCGCGATCAGACCGTGAAGGCGTTGCCGGTCATCGTGCACGCGTTGGAGAAGGAGGGTTACCACTTCGTTTCCATTGCTAACCTGCTCAATAAGAACAGGGACTATGTAATGCCACCGATTTCCGCCCAGGATCGGCTGAGTATCTTTGCGGATCGAGTCTTCTTTACGGTTGTCTTCCGGTTCCTGCAAGTTCTTTCGATCTGTTTCTTGGCGGCCATCGCCTTGGGAATTACCCGCGTGATCTTTACCACGCCCCTTGCGCTGATCCACCGTCGAAAAATCGCTCATTTTGTGCCTGATCCGACTTTTCATCCGAAGGTGAGCGCGCTTATCGCCGCTTATAACGAGGAGGCGGTTATCGTGCGCACGATCCAGAGCGTCTTGAGCACCAACTACGCCGTTGAGGAAGTCGTGGTGGTAGACGACGGTTCGAAGGATCGCACGGCCCAAGTCGTCGCTGATGCATTTGCCGACAATCCCCGAGTACGCCTTGTCACGCAAGAGAACGCAGGCAAGGCGACGGCTCTCAACAATGCGATCAGCGTTTCACATTCCGAGATCCTGTTTTGCATTGACGCGGACACTCAGCTTGATCCAGACGCCATTGGCCTCCTCGTCCGTCACTTCAAGTCCCCCGAGGTTGGAGCGGTGGCCGGCAACGTCCGCGTCGGAAACGTGACGAATCTCGTCACTCTGTGGCAGTCAATCGAATACACCACGAGTCAAAATGTCGATCGTCGGGCCTACGCATTGCTCAATGCGGTGACCGTTGTTCCCGGGGCCATTGGGGCTTGGCGGAAGTCGGCGGTGGAAGCGGCCGGAGGTTATGTTCCAGACACTCTGGCAGAGGATATGGACCTCACTTGGCGGTTACGGATTGCTGGATACCACCAGGAAACAGAGCCAGGGGCAATCGCCTATACGGAGGCCCCAGACTCCTTCAAATCCTTCTTTGGGCAGCGGTTCCGGTGGACCTACGGAACGCTTCAGTGCCTATGGAAGCACCGCTCAGCCATCTTTCGTTACGGTTGGTTCGGCAAACTTGCCTTGCCAACACTCTGGCTGTTCCAGATTTTCTTCCAAGTTATCGCGCCATTGGTTGACCTTCAGATTCTGGCGAGCATCTGTGTGTTCATCTTTAACCGACAGTTGTTCCCGGGGGACGCGACCGAAACATCTGGCGCAACCGCCGCATTGGGCAACCTGGAGCAAGTCGGATTTCTCTATGCGCTGTTCTTCGCGATTGAATTTGGGGCTGCCGCCATCGCTTACCGCATGGACCGACAAAGGTTAGGCGGTCTCTGGTGGTTGTTCTTCCAGAGGTTCGTCTATCGCCAAATCCTTTACATCGTGGCTTGGAAGGCGTTCTTTAAGGCGATCCGAGGAACCCGACAGGGTTGGGGCAAGCTCGAGAGGAAAGGAACCGTCAAGCTTCCGAAATAGTCGCGGAAGGATTAGCGGTTAGCTGTTGGACGTTAGCGGTAATAAGCTGACCGCGGATTCTGTTATCGAGCCCGATGTAGAACCGTAGGCGGAGAATGATTTGTGTCTCGTCAGTCCACCAAACAGCTGTGGGCGCTCTATCCTTGCCCCTCCGGGCTGCAAATCACCGACGTCCACAGATTGATGCGTGTCTCCGCAGTCCACCTAACAGCCTGGAATGAAGGTTAGCAGGGAACTGTTAGCCGACGGTGCGCGAACCGAGTCCAGGAACGCTAACACAAATTCCTGAGCGTGAACGGCAAACTGCTCACTGCCAACTCTTTGCTTCGCCTTACGCAGCGCGTCGAATCTCTTCGGCCGGGAACAGTTCGTAGACCTTGCACCCAGTGGATTCTTCTTCCATGATGGGGGCCGTGTGATAGATGTAGCGGTAAAAGCCCATCGCCCCAGCTACATAGGAAAACAATAGAAAGGGAACCATGATGCCCAAATCATCGGTGGGAGCCATCTGGGGCGCTAGATGCCAAAAACACTGGAGTTCTGTGTGTATTGGCCCGGACGAAGGGACTCGAACCCCCAACCCTCAGTTCCGAAGACTGATGCTCTATCCATTGAGCTACGTCCGGTTGCGAGGGAACAGTATACCCTCGGATTTCCAAACGTGAAGGCCGTCTGACTGAAAAACAGCCCGACTTTATGCTGGCTGGTTTTAGTGCCGGACTTCTCCACCGCTCCCTAACGCGGTTGAGATGGGCGGCCAAAAACCCATAATTGGAGACAGATGTCGTGCGATCTATAGCGCAATTTCGGTTCAGACCTAAAGAACCGTGTCAAACAGGGCGTTATTCACATTAAGATTCGCAGAAAGCTTATGAGCCAGACTCTCTCGCTCCCGCTCATCGGTCTCGAAGAGACCTTCCCTGAGGACGTATACGTTCTTCACCATCCCGCAAGTGATCGCTATGGGTGTTTTTGTCATGAAGGAATTCACGGGCTAGCCTGTTTCAGTTCGGAGCGGGGAGCCTTTAGGTTCGCTGAGTGGATCGACTTAAGCGGAATGATGACTCGCAAGATTACATTTGATGAGGCCCGAGAAGTCGCCAAGGCTCGTCCTCTCCCAGTCGTCTCGCTGATGCTCTTGGATAGTCTTCAGAACCCTCAGATCCATTACGTCCGTTAACCTCAAGCCACTTCCAACCCTCTAATTAGGCCCTCGATCCTCAGATCGAGGGCCATTTTAGTTTTTGGCTTCAATCCTTTCCAGGCTTCGCCCCAAATTCGTGAACTATTGGCACTCTCGGGCTCTTTCTGCTAAAAATCGTTGACTTCACTCCCCTCCGAAACCGTACAATTTAGCAGTCCCACCCCGGGACTGCTAAAATTGAAACTCAATTAAGAATTGAATCTCAATCATCGGAGGAAAGTGAATGGCAAATCTTAAGCCCCTTGGCGATAAAGTCGTGGTCCAGTTGACCGAGCAGGAAGAGAAGACAGCTTCGGGCATCTATCTTCCAGATAGCGCTAAGAAGAAGCCCCAAGAGGGCAAGGTCATCGCAGTTGGCACGGGACGCGTGCTCGACAGCGGCGAGCGCAACACCCTGAGCGTCAAAGTTGGAGACCGCGTGCTTTTCAGCAAATACGGCGGAAACGAAGTCTCAATCGAAGGCCAGGACTACACGATCCTGGACGAGGACCAGATCTACGCAATCCTGAACTAGGGTTGGCAGTTGGCAGTTTGCAGTTGGCAGTCCGGACATAGATAGAGTCGGAGTTTTAGGTGAATGAGTTTGGTTACGAGAAGCTCGGTGTCTGGCAAAAGGGCATGGATCTCGTATCTGAAATCTATCAAGTGACGAGTCGATTCCCACCTGAGGAGCGCTTTGGATTGACCGCCCAGCTACGCCGAGCGGCAGTTTCGATTCCGGCAAATATCGCCGAAGGGTTCGGGCGAGGATCCAAGCCTCATCTAGCCAACTTCGCAAAAATGTCGCTTGGATCTGTCTACGAACTGAGAACCGAATTGGAGATCGCGATTCGAACGGGAATTGCGAAAAGGGAAGAGTTGGTGACAGCAGTGAATCTATCGGTGGAGTTAAGCCGCATGTTGGACGGATTTATCCGCAGCCTCGCCACTTAACTGCATACTGCCGACTGCAAACTGCTCACTCTAAGGAAAGACAATGGCAGCAAAAAATCTTCTGTACGATGAACAGGCACGACGCGCGCTTGAGCGCGGAGTCAACAAAGTCGCCGATGCGGTTAAGGTAACCCTCGGCCCGAAGGGACGCAACGTCGTCCTCGACAAGAAGTGGGGAAGCCCAACGATCACCAAGGACGGCGTCACCGTCGCCAAGGAGATTGAGCTCGAGGATCCATACGAGAACATGGGCGCTCAGCTCTGCAAAGAGGTCGCTTCCAAGACCAACGACGTAGCCGGCGACGGCACGACGACCGCGACTGTGCTCGCACAGGCGATCGTGAACGAAGGCCTTCGCTACGTTTCCGCTGGTGGTAACCCTATCGCGGTCAAGCGAGGCATCGACAAGGCGGTTGACCAGGTCATCGCAACGATCAAGGCGACCGCTCAGCCGATTAAGGACAAAGAGCAGGTCGAGTTCGTCGCCACAATCGCGGGCAACGACAACGAGATTGGTAAGCAGGTCGCTGAGGCGATGGACAAGGTCGGAAAGGACGGCGTCATCACGGTTGAAGAGAGCAAAGGTCGAGAGACCACTCTCGAAGTCGTCGAGGGTATGCAGTTCGACCGCGGCTACATCAGCCCGTACTTCGTCACCGATCCCGAGAGAATGGAAGCCGTTCTTGAGAATCCGCTTATCCTCATCCACGAGAAGAAGATCAGCAGCGCTCAGGACTTCCTTCCTTTCCTTGAGAAGGCAGCTCAGACTCGCCGACCGATCCTCATCATTGCTGAGGACATCGAAGGCGACGCCCTGGCCACCATCGTTCTGAACAAAATCCGTGGCGTTCTCCAGATCGCCGCTGTGAAGGCGCCTGGTTTCGGAGATCGCCGCAAGGCCATGCTCGAAGACATTGCGGTTCTCACCGCTGGTTCGTTCATCAGCGAGGATCTTGGAACGAAGCTCGATAACGTGACTACAGACCTTCTCGGAACCGCCGAGCGAGTCGTGATCACGAAGGAAGAGACCACGATCATCAAGGGTTCTGGAACGAAGGATGCCGTCCTCGGACGCATCAACCAGATCCGATCTCAGATCGAAAAGACCGACAGCAACTACGATCGCGAGAAGCTCCAGGAGCGACTTGCCAAGTTGAGTGGCGGCGTTGCCGTCATCAAGGTCGGAGCAAGCACCGAGACCGAACTCAAAGAGAAGAAGCACCGCTACGAGGACGCCCTTAGCGCCACTCGAGCTGCCGTCGAAGAGGGCATCGTCCCTGGCGGCGGAAGCACGCTTCTGCGAGCAGCTGGCAAGCTGGACCCTGCTAGTTTGAGCGGAGACGAGGCTACCGGCCTACTCATCGTCAAGCGAGCCCTCGAAGAGCCACTCCGACAGATCGCGAAGAACGCGGGTCTCGAAGGATCGGTCATCGTTGAGAAGGTCCGAGCCGCCGCTGACGGATTCGGACTCAATGCGGTCACTGGCGAGGTTGTTGACCTCGTGAAGGCTGGCATCGTGGATCCGGCGAAGGTCACCCGAAGCACGATCCAGAATGCTGCCTCCATCGCAGGCCTCGTCCTGACGACGGAGACGCTGGTCGTCGACAAGCCCGAGCCCAAGAAGGCTGCGTCTGGTGGCGCACCTGGAATGGGTGGCATGGGCGACATGGACTACTGATCTAGTCCTTGAAGTTCTAAGACGCCTCGGCTGCTTTGCAGTCGGGGCGTCTTTTTGTTTTCCCAGGCAAAGGGGTGCGCCAAATTGAAATATTGCTGAACTTCGTTACCGGCTCATACGTTTGTTTCATGGCATGAACATAAAGTTAGGTGTTGGAGTGTTGGCCCTCCTTGGGGGAACGCTTCTTGGCGGAGTCCAGCTTCGTCAGCCCTACGATGCCGTTGCCGACGGCGCCTACAAATTGCCAGACGGTTCAGTAACCTCCCTCATCGGCGTCTGTCGTTACGACGAATCGGAGATCTCTTGCTGGGACGGTAAAGGAACAGTCGACGCGTCGCTGACGCAAAAGGTCATTGCATACTACATACAGTCCAACGATCAAGGCATTCCAGTCGCGCTCCATAAGAAGAACCGCATTATCGTATTTTCTAAGCCGGGCCGACAGCTTACTTTGCAGATGTCGACCCTTCAGGAAAACAATTACGGGATGACCGCGTTGACTCCCAATGATGGGGACCTGACCTGGGCCGCAGTCAAATCCCCTCGGTCAGCCACAAAGACCGACGTTTTGCTTTCGATTTACGGCATTCCCGGCCCCACGCCAGTTGTAGCTCCTTTTGTGGAGGGAAGAAAGATACATTACGATGGGAAAGTGATCGAGATGGGTGGCTCTCGTCCATCACCACTCCGGAATGTATCTCCCTATGCCTGGGGCATGGGGAGTTGGAATGGTAACTCTCCCGAAAAATGGTGGACTTACTATCTGGGCGTCGATCCACCGACCCAGTCCCTCTCTAGCCTGTACGCAACCCCGCTAAATCGAAAAGGACGCCCGATTCTGTTTGTGGACTCAAAGGGTAATCCGGTGGAAAAGCCCAAGGGAGCAACATTTGTTCCGCCACCCATTCCACCCAGTGGTGGAGCAGCCACTTTTGCCTCTCCGGCAACGATGACTCCCGGCATCTGGAACGGGTCGACCGTGTTTCTGAATACCAACGTGAATCCCGCCGCGGTTGGGTTCCTCCAGATCTCGTCTTCTCGTCAGCTTCGCGTGCTCTTCCGTGACGTACCCCTTGAACCCAGATGAGCGCGGTTGATAATGGAAACCCACCAAGCTTCCCTTTCGAATTGATATAGAGTCAAAAGGTTAGAGACAAATGAAACCAAAGCAAAGATTAGGTTCGCTGGGAATTGGCTTGCTAGCGCTTGCTATGGCTAGCGCCCAGGTTGCCAAGCTCTATGACGTAGAAGCTTCGCGATCGTATTCACTGCCCGACGGTTCGACGGTTAGCTACGAAGGCGGCTGCTCGTTTGATGACAAACAGGTCAATTGCTGGACGCCTGACGGAACCCCCGCTCCAGATCTTTCCGAGAAGATTTCGAGCTACTACCTAGGCTCGAATGGAAACGAGCTCACGATTGGTTTCAAGAAGAAGAATCGATTGGTCGTGTTTTCCCGGTCCTCCGGCAGTGGCGGTGTTTCGATCAACTCGCTTGAGGGAAGCTACTTGCAGGTACATCAACTCAACGGCAATGGCAATGGGTTTTTCGGCTGGGCAATGGTCAAGTCAGCTCTCGATGCTAAGAGTGTTAGTTTGGTTTTGACGCCCTATGGACTTCCGGCTGCTCCGTTGGTGAGAGCGCCTTTCACGGAGGGAGCCAAGCTTTCGTATGACGGAGCTTCCATTACGCTGGGCGGAACGAAGTCTATTCCCAAGGATCGAAAGAACGCGCCTGGGCCAGGTCAATTCACTGGCGGCAATGGCCAGCAACTGGGTGATGGAAAGTGCTGGCAGTATTTCGTTGCTGTCGAAACCCCCAACTCTGGCCAGCTCTCGCTGGGCTACACCATGATCGACAAAGATGGGAAGTCGATCCGGTACGTCGATCGAAACGGACGGGCCGTATCTGAGCTGAAATATGTGAAGGAGTCGCCTTACGCAGCGAATGGCTACTACATGAACCCTTCCGCCCAACCTAACGCGAAGTATGTCGGAGCTTACGCGAGTCCCAATTACGTTTCGGGGAGCGTGGTCACGATCACGAGTAATATCGACCCCGCTGAGGTGAAGTTCTTAGAAGTCTCGGGCAGCCGATCAACGAGAATTTTGTTCAGGGACATCCCCCTCGACCCTAAGTAGCCGCATGGCAGCAGTATCATCCTTAGCGTGATACTAACTTGCCTTGCCGTCTTTGCTCTCGGGCGCCCTGGTCTCGTGATCAAGGGTGGACTCGTTTACGACGGTCTCGGCGGGGCGCCGAAGAGGCTTGACATTCGGATCGAAGGGAGCGTCATCAAAGCCATCGGTCACGTCAAGGTCAGGCGGGGAGATCGTGTGATTGATGCCAAAGGTTTGGCGGTCTCGCCTGGATTCATCGATGCCCATAGTCACGCCGATGGAGGCATCTTCGAAGATCCCAATGCAGAAACCCAGATTAGGCAAGGGATCACCACCGCCGTGGTGGGTGAAGACGGTTTCTCGGCAATTCCGATTACCGACTTTTTGAACAAACTCAAGGGACGACCTGCGTCGATCAACTTTGCCACGTTCGCCGGTCACGGCGCCATTCGCAAAGCGGTCATTGGAAACGAGAACCGCAAGGCGACTCCCGACGAGCTCAAGCGGATGTCGGAAATTGTCGACCGTGAGATGAAGTCGGGCGCGTTAGGACTATCGACCGGGCTTGAGTACGAACCGGGACGATATGGCGACACCTCCGAACTCATCGCCCTGTCAAAGGTTGCCGCCAAGTCCCACGGCATTTACATCAGCCACGTGCGAAATGAGGACAACCAGGCTTTCGAGGCGTTTCGGGAGCTGATCGAAATTGCCCGTCAGGCCAAGCTACCTGCAGAGATAAACCACATTAAGCTCTGCTCGACGCGCGTTTGGGGACGTGCGACGGAAGTGCTCAAAATGATGGCGGACGCAAAAAAAGAGGGTGTTGATATCACCGCTGACGTCTATCCCTATCTTTACTGGCAATCGACGATCCGGGTGATTATCGAAACGGAGCAGTTCGACGACCGAAAGCAGTGGGAGCAAGGCCTTTCCGATGTAGGTGGGCCCAGTCACGTATTGCTCACGAGCTACAGTCCAAATCCGAAATGGGTAGGGAAGACGATCGCTGAGATCTCAACTGAAACTCGGGTTGACCCAATAACGTTGATCCAAAGAATCATCGATAGCTGCTACGGGAAAGGAAAACAAGGCTCAGAAAGCGTGGTGGTCACCGCCATGTCGGATGAGGACCTGAAAACCTTCATCGGCTCCCCGAGGATCATGTTCTGCAGCGATGGCGGATTAAATGGCACCCACCCCCGGGGAGCCGGGAGTTTCCCGAGGATCCTCGGTGTCTATGTCCGACAAAATCATACGATTCCCCTGCAAGAAGCGATTCGGAAAATGACCTCTTATCCGGCATGGCGCTTCGGATTCAAGGATCGGGGGGTAATCGCAGAAGGGAAGAAGGCAGACCTTGTCATCTTTGACCCGGCGAAAGTGGTCGACACGGCCACCACAAAGGCGCCATTAAGTCCGCCTAGGGGGTTACCAACCGTAATTGTGAATGGCATCCCCGTCCTTCTCCATGGGACGGCTACCGGGGCGCATCCAGGTGTTGGAATTCGCCGGTCAGGTTAGCTAGCGTGGGCCCTCTCAAAAAAAGAGGGCCGGGCGGGTAACAGGGCATGTGGGACGGGCGCCTATCCTCCGGCTAGGCGCTGATATTCAGCGTGCCGCCGATTGTGATCGACGAACCTGACGCGTTGGACGAACCGCCCGAATCGCTCTGATCGCTGCCTTGTTGAGCGTGCATGTGGGACCGAATGGTCGAAAAGGCGCTTTGCGCTGCTTTAAGATCACCCGAGCTGAGGGCGGTGGAAAGGGCCTCGAAGTCTTTCTGGGCGCCGTTTGTGGCAGAGCTGCTAGAACTTGAACTGCTCGAATTTGAAGCATCCGGAGATTGTTGCGGCATGTTCTTTTGGATATCTGCAAAGGCGGTTTTTGCCGTTGTAAGATCTCCTGAACTTAAGGCACTCGAGAGCGTCTCAAAGTCTTTTTGGACTTCTTGGCTTGGGCCACCCGGTCCACCCGGTCCACCTGGACCTCCTGGACCTCCTAGACCACCGGGACCCCCTTTGGCATTTTGGGAGATGGTCTTCTGAATGCTTGAGTAGGCCTTCTGCGCACCCGAAAGGTCTCCTGACTGAATGTCTGCCGCGAGCGTCTGGAAGTCGCTTGACGCACCGTTGGTGTGCCCAGCGCCCGGACTCGTTGAACTGCTGGCGGACTGGTTCGTTCCTTTCTGAAGGGCGGCTAGATCCGCTTGAGCTCCAGCAACGTCACCCGATTGAAGGGCCTTCCCTAAAGCTTCAAACGACTTCTTCTTTGACTCGAAGTCGTCTGAGGTCGCGTAGGAACTCCCCGAACTGATTGTGCTTATCGACATGTGCTTCTCCTCGGAGGCCACCGTAAAAACGCTGGCCCACAAGAAGAACTTCGGGAGGTGAGAGCCGATCGGCAACGCTTGGGCCTCGATTGTTCATCATCCGTTCATGCCAATCGATCTTGGACTGACGTCCCTCAGGACAAGCATGGCGAGGATTGAACTGTTGGGCTCAGGCGGCCGGTTCGTCGTGCTCCTGGGGCATTCCGAACTCGTCGTTTCGAACCATATATCCCATCCCGTAGATCGTCCTAATCAGGGGTCGTTCAGCGTTTCCATCGAGTTTTCGCCGAAGCTTCTTTATGTAGACGTCCACGGTGTTCGAGACACTCTGATCATCGACCCAAACCTTCGTCATGATTTCGCTGCGACTAAGTGTCTGTCCTGCGTGGGTCACCAACGCTTCCAGAAGTGTGTATTCTCGGGCCGTAAGAGGTATCTCTTCACCCGACCGTTTTACTCGTCGGGCAATCGTGTCTACTTCAAGATCGTCGATCTGAATCAACGATTGCTTACGTGAGTGATCTCGTCTAAGTAGAGCACGAACTCTCGCTAACAATTCGTTAAAATCAAAGGGCTTGCTCAAGAAGTCGTCAGCTCCCGCTTCCAGCCCCATGACGCGATCACGGACGGTCGCATTCGGACCCAACATCATGATGGGTATGTTGATGCCGGCAGATCTTAGGTTGCGACAAAGCGTCATGCCATCGACATTCGGCAGCGTAACATCGAGCAAGATGATAGAGTAGAGCCCCTTCTCGCTCAGTCGGTAGGCACGCTCGGCATCTCGCGAGACCGTTGTATAGAAGCCAGCGTCATCGAGTCCTTCACGAATGAAGGACGAGATCTCAGGATCGTCTTCGACGATAAGAACCTTCATATGGTTTTCCTCACGTTTTGGTCATTCATGACGGCGGCGTCGCTTTCGATTAGGTGATTATTCCGCCGTCACCTGAAGACAGTCTGAAGAGCGACCCTAATCAGAGGGCCACCCGAATTCCGATCAGAGTGTTACGCCCGAGGACGTAGGATGGACTGGATGCAGCGAAGTAAGCGATTCTTCGCGAACAGGAAGTGAGAAGGAATCGCCGTACTCATTACCGTATTGGATGATTGCAAGCGATACCCCCTTTAAGTTACGAAGATGAGTCGCACCATTTGTGGCGCGTTTACCTTGGGTGAACAACCGGAATAGGTGCGAACCTAAAATGGCAAGACTCGCGATGACTAGTAGCACTTCGATGAGTGTAAATGCATGGTCCATAGCTTCTCTCCTTTCACTCCGCTGTCCTGATTGTTCGAAGGACGTGTCCATGAAACACGGATAACATGAATAGGATATGAAGATTTAGGAATTCGGTAATTTGACTAGATCCGTAGGTGTGTCCTTTTTTCGGCGACGTGATATGTTTCGAGTTAGTTCTTCCGTTGGAAGATCTTGCTTGGCTTTCGGCGAGTTTCGCTTTCTGCGTCACGAAGAGCGAACTTAGGACGTAAAGAAAAGGCCCGCACTCAAAAAGTGCGGGCCTTTATCAATCACGACGGAGTAATCGTTACTCTTCGGTATCTTCTTCGGACACTTCTAGCTCTCCGTCGTCGGTGCCCTTGACGATCCTCGCGATGGATCGCACGCTGTCACCACCCGCGAGATCGATGAGTTTCACGCCCTGAGCGACGCGTCCAGTGGTTCGGATTTCCTTCACCTTGAGTCGGATTCCCTTACCCTTCGTGGTCATGACCAAGAGGCGGTCATCTTCCTCGACCATCTCGGCCCCCATGATCTTGCCGGTCTTTTCCGTGCAGTTCATGGTAAGGATGCCGCTACCACCGCGTCCCTGCACACGATAGTCAGAGATCGGAGTGCGCTTGCCGAAACCGTTCTCGCTGACCACCAGGACGGTGTAGCTTTCGTCCACGACGGCTGCCGCAACCAGATGGTCTGCTCGATTGTCTTCCTTGAAGGAGATTGCTCTGACTCCACCAGCGGCTCGCGATCTCGAAGTTGCCTCGGTCTCGTTGAACCGAATGCTCTGACCCTCGTGCGTGACGAGGATGAGGTCATCGGTGCCACGCGTTCGTAGCGCCCAACCGAGTTCGTCGCCTTCTTCGATGTCGAAAGCGATGAGGCCGTTGTTTCGCAGGTTCACGAACTCCTTAAGCGGCGTTCGCTTGATCTCTGCGTGTCTCTTCTCGCCGGTTCCCCGAGTGATCATCGTGAGGAATCCGTCCGTGTTGAGATCCTTCACACTCACCGTCGCGGTGACGCGCTCGCCGCCCACAATGTTGATGTAGTTGATAACCGGCATGCCCTTGGCATAGCGGCCACTCTCCGGAATTTCGTAAGCTTTGAGCTTGTACACACGCCCACGGTCCGTGAAGAACAGGATCGTGTGGTGGGTGTTCACCTGGAACAGGTGCGCCGGTTCATCGTCGCCCTTCAGGGTGTTGTTGACGCCCTTTCCGCCGCGCTTCTGCTGTCGGTAAGCCTCGATGTTGACGCGCTTGATGTAGCCGTCACGCGAGATGGAGATCACCGCTTCTTCTTCGGGTATCAGATCCTCGACCGAAAAGTCGCCGGCTTCTCGAGCCACGATCTTGGTTCGTCGCTCGTCGCCAAACTTGTCTCGCAGGTAGATCAGCTCGTCCCGCATGACCTTGTTGAGTCGCACGGTGTCGTTCAAGATGTCCATCAGGTTCTGAACCTTCAGGGCGGCATCCTTGAACTTGGTTTCCAGGTCAAGCTGTTGCAGTCGGGTGAGCTGGCGGAGCGGCATGTTCAGCACCGCATTGGCCTGCAGGACGGTCATCGAGAAGTTTCGAACCAGTCCAACTCGGGCGTTGGCCGGGTCCTCACTTGCTCGGATCAGCGCGATGATCGCGTCGAGGTTGGCCCTGGCAATCTGATAGCCTTCATTGAGGTGGAGATCTTGGAGTGCCTGGTAAAGCTCGTACCGGGTTCGTCGCTCGATCACGTTCCGTCGGTGCCGGAGGTACTCGTCGAGGATGACGAGGAGTGCGCAGGTTCGGGGAGCAAGGTCGACGAGGCCCAGCATGATGGCGCCGAACGTCGTTCTCAAGTTCGTGTGCTTGAGAAGGTAGTTCAGGGCCTTGTTGGGGTTGACGTCTCGGCGAATCTCGATCTCGATTCGCATTCCCCGTTTGTCCGAGTAGTCCTGGACGTTGAGGATGCCGTCGAATCTTCGCTCCTTCGCGAGGGCGGCAATCGCCTTGACAAGGTTCTCTTTGGTGACCTGGTAGGGAATTTCGGTAACTACGATGACCGATTTTCCGGAGTCACCGGGTTCGATCATCGTCTTGGCCTGCATGATGATCGAGCCTCGGCCCGATTCATAGGCGCTTCGAATTCCCTTGGTGCCCATGATCATTCCATAAGTGGGGAAGTCAGGGCCCGGGAGCAGCTCCATCACCTCATCAAGGGTCGAATCCGGTCGATCCAACCGAAGAATGATCGCGTTGCAAACTTCCGTCAAGTTGTGCGGCGGCAGGTTGGTCGCCATTCCGACCGCGATCCCTTGACTGCCGTTGCAGATCAGGTTCGGGAACTTGCCAGGTAAAACCGTCGGCTCTAGAAGCGTGGTGGAGTAGTTATCGACCCAGTCGACCGTCTCTCGGTCCAAGTCCTCCATGAGTTCCATGGCCAGAGGCATGAGGCGGCACTCTGTATATCGCTGGGCGGCTGGGCTGTCTCCGTCAATAGAACCAAAGTTGCCCTGGCCATCGATCAGCGGATAACGCAGACTCCAGGACTGGGCCATTCGCACGAGAGTCGGGTAGATAACCTGGTCTCCGTGTGGGTGGTAGTCACCCGAGGTTTGGCCGGTAACCTTGGCGCACTTGATGTGGCCGCTATCCGCGGTGTTGTTCAGCATCCGCATCGCATACAGGATGCGGCGTTGGACGGGCTTAAGGCCGTCACGAACATCGGGGAGGGCGCGCGCGATGATTACGGACATCGCGTAATTCACATAAGAGCGCCCGAGCTCCTCGTCGACATTTACGACGGTAAAGTTTGGATTTTCTGCCACGGGTATTTTCCAGACGGCCGGGCAGCACATTTCGGTGCTGCAGAACCGGCAAGTTGGACCGAAGTTTACCCGTTATAAGGCCTGTATGCCCTTAAGGAACGCTGGGTCCCTCTGGACCCTGTCCCTATACGCACCTTAGGGCAACATCGCGCAACTAGGCGCCCGTGGCCGAGAAGTCGTGATCCTCATCTTCGGTTCGCACCGTCTCGTGCTTGATGAGAGTGTTCAACACACCTTGCTCCTGTCGCCGATGGATGCGATCGTCGAGCGACTGTCGTGCTGCGTTCAGGTAGCGAATCGCCGCACGGTTCTCCTCGCAAGCGAGTGAACCGCTTTGGTACTGCTGGATTCGATCCAATGCGGCTTGGATCACGTCTTCGACTCGGCAACCGTTCACACCGACGTCCTGCGGAAATCCGCTCTGGTAGACGATCCGAATGAAGGGGCGTTCAACCACTTCACCCAGTCCACGAGTTTTTGGGTGTCGCTCCGTAGTTTGGTTCATCTATTTGTTTCCCTCCGACCTCGTTATAACACGCCTTTTTCGAAATCCGTGTTCCCAAAACGGTTTGCCTTCCATTGATTTTCATATGGAAGACAAACCTCGCCATTCGTGCTCTATTTCTAGAGCATTTTCACGATTTCCGTGTCACCTTCAACGCTCAGCACCGGACTCGGATCAACGACCACCGCGTTCGAGAGAACCTGGGCGGCGCCTAACTCATCGACGGTGACCGATTGCACGGGAGCCGGAATCATGAGCGTTTCATCGTCCATCAGCACCTTGGTGGAGTGATACGTTCCAACATCGGTTGCTCCATATTTCGCCAACATCTGTTCAGCGAAGCCCGGTGGCAAATTGCCCGTAGGCACTTCGACAGAGACAACCGTGCTCCCAAGGGCGAACGCGGTCGCGTACCGCGTGGTGACCTCAGGTCCCATTCCTTGGTCATCAAGGTATCCGGCAATACCGCCGGTGGCCGCTCCGGCTGCTGCAACGCCCACTCCCCCCGCGATTGCGGTTGCAAGTGCTCCACCGCCAAGCACCAATCCGACACCTGGAATCATAAGGCAGGCAAGGGCGGCAAGTATGCCAACCCCAACCCCCACGACTCCACCCTTGGCGGCGCCGATCACTGCATCCCCAGCCGTCGTCGTCGTGATACCGGTCTTGGCCTGGACTTCTGCCTCGGACGCATTGATTACCGCGCCATGGCTTCGCCAAGTTCCGGTGGGTTCGTTTGCCACGAGACTGACGTCTGCAGGCGTTGCCCCATGGTCAAGAAGCGCCCCGACCGCTTTTTGCGCGGACTCCAAGTCTGTGAAAGATGCGAAAACTGTTGACATTTATTTTCCCTTCGAACGGCGCCAGAGTCTCCCCACGGCGCCCTCTAAGGGAGTCGGACTAGGGGCGACTGATTAGGTTCCCGTCGCGAGACCAGCGGGCATCGGCCGCCTCACCGCGACGACCAGCACGAGCAGTTCACAGGCCAGTGAGGCCGTAATAGCAGAACCCACAATCACAAACCCAGGCCAAGCAAGCACAACCCCCATGACGAGCGCTAAACCTAGTCCGGCAAGGGCGGCGCCGACAGCGACGAGGCGCGACGTGGTTCGGAACTGAGCGGTGAGTACTCCACGGACGTACGATTGGGCAGCGTCGATGATCGGCAGCGCTGCGCAGCCGAAGAACGTCAGATGAGCGAGTTGCACGATGTTCGGAGGCGCGTGGAGCACGGTTCCGAAGAGAAAGCGATCGAGGCCAGACACTGCCATTAGGACCATCGCTCCCGATCCGAGTGCCCCGATATTGAGCGAGAATCGCTTAAGCGCCTGAATGCTTTGCGCGTCCTTTCCGAGCGTGATGACGACCTCGGGGATGCAGAACGTGATCATTCGGAAGAGGAAGAAGAAGGCCGAAGCGACCTGGTAGGCGGCTAGCGCGCGAATGGGATCGTGAGTCCTCGCAAGTCCGGCCGCCACCAGCGGGCCGACGAGTAGGTTGATCATCGTCGTCGCCGTTAAGGGGAAGTGAAACGCGATCAGGCGGCGGGTGGTCAAAGGCTCCTCTGAACTCTTCAGCGGCAGTGACCGGATCGCGGATTGGCTGACGAAATGGATAAAGACGGCTTCCACAGCGACGGAAGCGATCAGTGATAGCGAGGCGATGATCGGGCTTGAAATCTGTGGTTCCAATTCCAACATTCCGAATGCCACGACAACCAGGGCAATTCCCCGCAGTCCGGTGCCAAAGCCGATCGCTTTGGTGAGGCCGTTGCGGATCATGACCCCCTGGTGGGTCCGTCTCCAGCCGATGAGCCCGCTCCACGGAATGAGGATAATCAGCGCCGGCCGAACACTTACGGCCAGTTCGTGTGGCAACCCCATCACCCGCTCGGTAACCGTCCAGTACAGCGGAGTGGCACTCACCATCGCATGCGCGGCGGTGACCCAGAGGATCAGGGATCCGACGAAGCGCCTCAGTAGAAGATATCGATCTCGCGAGGATGCCAACGTGGTTGCGGTGGCCAGGAGGTCGATGATTGGGCTCTCGATCCAGATGGACAGTGAGAGGAGCACGGCGAAGGACGCCGCTCCAAGTTCAGGGTGGGGGAGTCGCTGGATGACGCCCACGTTCACCGGGCCATCCATTCCCATTAATACCCAGGATGCGGCTAGCGGAAGATAGAACTTGAGAATTGTCCGAGTATCGAGAGCCGAAGAACTGGATCCGAGGGTCGTTTTTCGGTCGGCAGTGACACTCAAGACAATAGGGTACCGTCCCCGGGCCCGGTTATTCACGTCGTAAAGTGTCGCCCAAATGTGCCACGGATACCGCGATCGCCCAGCTATCGACGGATGATGACGGTCTTGCCGTTTGAGACGACGTGATAGTTTCCGTCCGGCCAGACGTCGCCTAGGCTGTCCACCTGGGAGGCTGTAAGGTCAGATACGGAGAGCGAGCCATTGGCTGCGAGGAGCTTGCGCTGGCGGATAGAGAGCTTCGGTTTGAGCGAGTGGGCGATGACCTTGGAGGCGCTTGTCCACTGTTCGGCGACCGCCCATTCACCCGAAGGTGTAAGTCTTAGCAATGAGGAGTGCTTTGTTGAGCTGATGGCCCTCGGGCTCACCGAAGGTTCTTCTACATCGCTTACGACGGCGGTAGGGACGTCGCCTTCTGGCTCGAAAACGGAATCTGGTTCGTTCGGCTCGGTTGAGCTTGCAAAATGACGCCGGAACGGACCTGCGAGAGTTAAGGCAGAGGGAACGGGCGCGGTTCGAGCAAGGATGAAGATGTGTCCCGATCGTGTCCAATGGGCGCCCAAAGCACCCGCAATCGCCTGCATGACGTCTTGCATCGTCTCGCCGGTCACGTTCAGCGCAATCTGCTCACGCAGATTAATATCGCTGGTTCGGGCTGCGACATTAATGCCGTGCATCGCGAGAAAGTCCATCATCCCGGCTACATTGATCTCTCGGAAGTGGACCGTCACGCTTTTTTGCAGGGATCTATCGAGTGATGACTGTTGTAGAGACGCCTGTGCTCCAAACGAACAACAGAGAATCATTCCAGTGGCACAAACTCTCACCATGTCACCTTCAGGATACGGCAAAAACACCTAAACGCTCAATCCTATCGCGCGAGACGTCCCATCTCAATTCGCGCAATTCGCATTCACTTGCGACAAATGAATAGCAATTACGATTCGTTTACTATTGATGGATAGCATGGTTGCTGGCGTCCTCTGAAGACGCCTGTTCAAGTGAAAGGAAGCAAGATCATGCAATTCAAACGGAAAGCCATATCCAAACTCCATCGGCAGAGCCAAGGGGCGATGCGTCTCGGGGCGCTGTGTCTTGTCCTAGGAACAACTCAGCTCTCAGGGGCGGAACGGTTTGACTGGAGGCAGGGACTAAACGACGCGTGGTTCTTCTCTGGCGGTAACTACGTCCGGGTGAACGACGTCAACTGGCAGACGCAGAATCTCTACAATTTTTACGGACCGGGACAGACCGTTGACGTGAGTGGCCCCCCCCTGTTCGGCATTCCAAACATAGACCGAATGCAAGTCTGGGGATTCCTCAACCCAAACGGAGACCCCTATCCGGATGCAAATTGGGTGTTCGACTTTCTCAATTCGACACACTCCTCGCGGCCGCAGCCAGGAACCCTTACGATCGGCGACTACTCGCAGGCCGCGCTGTTTACGAACGTGACGACGACATTTCGTCTAGCGACGGTGATGACGGACAATACCGAACTGAATGCCAACGCTGGATTTACCAATACGCTGACTCTCGCTTTGAACCCCGGAATCACGCCGAACTGGACCACGAATACGCTTAGCTTTCGGGGGGCGGGCACGAACAACCTTGGACTCTTCGATGGAGCGTCGTTAACCGCCGGAACGATCACCTCATCTGGCCTCGTCGCGCCGACTGTGAACCTGACTCTGCAATCCAGTCAACTCTCGGCTGACGCAACTCCGAACCTTTCGAATGTGTCTCTGTTGGATCACTCCGATGCCGAATTTACCGGGAACTTCAGCATCGGCGGAGGAACCTATGCGGGAGACCCTTACAACCAGTTCCGACGGCTCGACCTCGAATCAAGCTCGCTCTTACATAGCGCCTCGGCCGATGTGACGCATACCGATGTTTACGTCTATTCCACTAGCGCGTGGAACATCGACACTCAAGCGACCATTTCAGATTCCTATGTCCAGGTCTACGGCCCGGGTGCCGTAATCAACGGAAATCTGACCATATCGAACGGGTCCAGGTTGGGCGTCACTTCCGATGCTACCGTGAACGGGAACATCTCGCTTGCCGACAACTCAACTCTAGAGTCGTACTATGGCAACATAAATGGCAACGTGGACGTCCTGGCCGGCTCAACTCCTCCCGCTTGGCCACAGCCCCTTATCCACCTGAATTCGGCTACTATTTCGGGAAATGTCACTCTGGATCTTGGCTCCAGCACACCCAGCAGTGCCGTGCTTTCCATGGAAAGCCTCGCCCATATCAACGGCGACCTGACCTGGGATGGAATCGTTCAAGAGGTCAACTCAAGTGGAATCTCCGGAAAGGTGAACATCGGTGGGGAACTGTTGGTCGACGACTCATTCATCGCCGGGACCATCAATCTGACCGACAACGGCGCAAGCACATCAGGCGCCTGGCTGATTCTCGACCATGACTCCCGTGCCTACGCACCAATCAACGTGACTGCGACCAACCAGCCCGTCACCATTGAACTGCTCAACAACAGTATTTCTTACGGCTCGGTGGAGATGGACCAGCCGGGCACGTTAAACCTGTATGTCGGGTCAAACTCCTTCCTTGGTGGAATGGACCCGTCAGATAAGTTGTACTCATTCGGGAACGTGCGGGTCGACAGTGGCGGCGCCATCAATCTGAGCGTTTACAACAACCAAGGCTCGATCACTATCTCCGGTGGAGGCAGCATTAATTCGGGGAGCGGAGTGGTTGCGGTCGCCTCAGGTACGGTCAATGTCAACAACGGAGGCGCCATCAATGGAGTACTCAATCTGACAAACTCAAGTCTGGAGACTCAGAACGGAGCCACTCTCACCGGCAGGCTGAATGTCGGAACTGGGCCGATATCCGATTACAGTGATGCTACTCTTCGTGGTATTAGCAGCGTTTACACCTTTAGCTCGGTCGTCGGTGGCGGTCAACAGACTTACGACTGGCACACCGACACTGCTGGTGGCGGCGGAACGATCGCGGTTCGAGATGGCGCCACGGTCAACGTGGACCAGGATCCAAATGGGTTCAACGTATTGAAGCTGTACCAATCCAGCGAACTCATCGTTGCATCTGATTCCACTGTGAACATCGGTACTGCGGCTGGTGGAGCGCCAGGCGATGTCGCGGTGGGGCCGGGTGGCTATCTGACGGGAACTGGCACCATCCTGGCTACGCAGGTCGTTAACAACGGGGGCGAAATCGACCCCGGCAACTCTCCAGGCACGCTTCATGTACAGGGAGACTACCTTCAGACTGGGGGCGTCCTAAACCTTGAGATCGGAGGGATCGCTTCGAGTGGTTACTATGATCAACTGGACGTGACCGGAAACATCACGATCACAGGTGGGACGATTCGATTTACGCCCTACAATGGGTTCATCCCGTTTTCCACAGAAACCTATTCCTTCTTCACGGGCTTTTCCCATCTCATTATCGGCCCCGGTGTCACTTTTGAGCCGACCGGGGGGCTTCAGTTTAATGGCTACGATCCGAACACAGGCACATTTGAAATTGGGAAAGCAGCTGCGGTGCCCGAGCCATCCTCGCTCTGGGCTGCCGGAATCGGTGCGACTGCGCTGTTTCTTCGCCGCCGCCGTTTATTCGTACAATAACCACCGATGAACGGGTCCTCAAGCGAAGAGTGTTTGTGGCGCATATCGCTTTGGGGACGGATCACCATCACAAGTCCTGACGGTGTCAGCTTCAAGCCAGCCTCCAAAAAAGTCGTGGAGATGTTGGCTCTGCTTGCACTGCGACGGAACGCGGTTGCCCACCGGGAAGAAATAGCCTCGGAATTATGGCCAGAGGCTGACCCGGTTTCCTCCAGAAATCGGCTGAAGCAGACGCTTGCCATGGCGCGGAGGGAGGTGCCCGGGCTACCGTTGCAGTCCAGGGGCAAGCACGAACTTGAGTTCTGTTTCGACCTTATTCGGGTTGACGTTCGCGAACTCGCAGAGCGAGTTCGGTGGCTGTCGCTATTATCCGGGCAGGCGAGAATTGACGCATTGGTGCAGCTAATGGAGCACACCAGCGAGAGTCTCCTCGCCGGAATTGAGGGACCATGGGCGGATGCGGAACGCCGGACTTGGTCCGGCCGAAGGGCAACATGGGCCGATGAGGTCGCACGTCATGAGAGCCGATCGATTGCGTTTCGCATGATCGATGAATTCAGGCCCTCAGACGTTCTCGTACTCGGGCGTGAACGCGAGCTCGAGATCATTGACAAGTGGTTACGTTTCGGAGACTCCCGGAGCCTGTGCATTGTAGGGCCTCCGGGAGTCGGGAAGACCCGGCTCTTGGCGGCTTGGTGCAGTAATTCTAACGCCTCATTCGACGCAGTCATTGGAATCTCAACCTCACAAGCCTATGAAGCGAACTGGATAGATCGTCTTTGCGATAGTCTTGGGGCAGCGAGTGAATCAGCTCTGACCAAGAGAGCTACGACACTCTTGCGTGGGTTTCATTCGCCCGTGATCGCGGTCGATGACATTGACCAAGCCCCCGACGACATGCGTGCTTGGATCGAGGACCTTTATGCGGCGGTGCCGCGGTTGAGGCTGATCTGCACGGCGAGAACGATCCCTAACGACGGATCGGGCACCGTGAAACTACAAGGGTTGCCATCCGGTTCAGTTGATTCCCCGGCAACTCGGCTACTGCGAAGCTTTGCACTTCGTGACGGAATCGATGAGTTCGAACTAGACGCTCACAGTTCCACCCTATCCGCGATGGCCCACCGGCTCGAGGGGCTCCCGCTGGCGCTCGAGGTTGTCGCAGGATGGCTCGGCGTCCTCAGCCCAGAGACACTGCGAGAACGATTGTCTCGAGACTCTGGTCTCCTCGTTGAGGATGAGTCCCGGGGCGGGCGGTCTCTGAAACAGAGCGTTTCTCGCGTGACTCAGGATCTCTCAATCTGTGAAACCAATGCACTGCTCTCCTTCGCCGTTTGTCGGGGTGGGATGGGTGAGCGGCTTGCGGATGCATTGCTTGGACCAGACTGGCCGTGGTATGTCAAAGCCCTTGCAGAGCGATCATTGATCTACCGGGTTTGCGGGAAGGCCGGACCCCGTCATGTGATGCTGCAGGCACTCCGCGAGTCTGTTATCCACACATCGGAGCCGGAAGCGGTCAAGCGGATCCGCCGAATGCTTTGGCGCAGTTGTCTCGAACTGATGAGGGTGGCGAGCCGTGAAGCCTTTGAAAGCGAACAGGCCGAATGGCTAAATTGGCTGAACGATGAAAGCGAAAACCTCCTGTTTGCATTGCAAGCTTTGCCCTCAGACATGGAGCTGCTTAGTAGATCCATGCTTGGAATGACCAAACTCGTACCAGCGCTGAGACAGACCGCAGCCCGCAGGAGGTTTGAACAGGCAATAGTCAACATGCAATCGGCGGCAAAACTTCACCGGGACAAGATGAGCCCGCCGGTGCAGGCGTTCTTTCGCCTCGGCGACCTCTATGTATCGGTGCCAGAAAGGGGAGTCGACGCCGTCACTGCTGAGATCGAGTTTGGTATTGAATTCGGTTTGATCGACTCAATCGGCGGCTGGGAAACAATCGGTTCCCTTCAGTATGCAGCCGGGAACTACGAAGCAAGTCTAAAAGCGTTCCAGACCTGCGCCGACATCGCATCGTCTGCGGGACTGCCTTTACAGGCGCATTGGATGGACTGCTTTATGATTCATGCTGAGCGAAAGCTTGGACGTACCGAGTCGAGCGAGCTTCGCAAGAGTCGCTCAAGGGAGTTTGCCGAAGATCGTCGAATCTACAACTCGGTTGGCGAATATGACCTCGAGTCCGCGCGAGCAAGTCTAGAGTCAGGTCGCCTTGAAGAGTCACTAGCGTTTGCCCGCTCTTCGGTAAGGGCCTTTGGCATCGCAAATGAGACTCGGAATCGCGTTCGGGCCCTCTTATTCATGGCCGAGGTGCAAATCTGTGTCTGCCAATTGATCGAAGCGGACTCAACCTTGCGCACCATCGGAGAACTCATCTTTGCCGATGACGATGAGCTGCTTGGACGTCGAGATGAGCTAGTTACGAGAATTCAGCAGTTAGCCACCAAGCCGAGTCTTCCGCCAAGATGAGTCCAAACCTTTCGGAATGAGCGTCCAGCGCCAATTGGCGTACACCCACGGCAGAGGATATGAAGGCTTGCAGTTTGCCGCGAGCAGTTTGCAGCCGGAGCGGGTCTTTGGGACACCAATTCTTACTCCCGGTTTTGAGCACCCAACACGTGTTCCCTGTAATCTACCAACGATTAGCGCCAGCCTAGCCGCCCAACGCCAGGCCGACCGCAAAGACGACTCCGAAAATCAGTTCCAACCTCGCAGTCTCTCCCAGGACCGGGTTCAAGGCCCTTCCTTCCTGAGTTCGGACCCGCTTGAAGAGACCGAGTCCAACCGGGATGGTCAGGAGCGACAAAAGGACCGCTGGACTGGCGATTCGAAACAGAACCATGCCGATGGGTGTGATATACGAGGCCAGGAGCATCAACGCGTATTGAAGTTCGGCTCCTTTGCGTCCGAGTCGAACGGCAAGGGTTCTCTTTCCGGCCTTCGTGTCTGTCCCGATGTCTCGGAGATTGTTCACCACTAAAATGGCGACGGCTAAGAAACCCACCGGGAGGGAGGCGAGCCAGGCCACCGGCGAAAGGGAATGGGCCTGAACGTAATACGTTCCACAAACGGCGACGAGTCCGAAAAATATGAAGACGAACAGATCTCCTAGCCCGTGGTAACCGAGGGGATATGGGCCACCCGTGTAAGCCATCGCGGAGAGAATCGAGGCAATGCCGATCGCCACAATTGGCCAACCACCCACCGCGAGAAGATAAAGGCCGACGCAGACGGCGAGCCCAAAAACGATTCCCATCCCAAAAAACATTTCGCGGGGAGTGATCAGCCCCGCCTGGGTTGCCCTGGTCGGTCCGAGTCGTTCGGCGGTATCCGCGCCTTTCTTGAAGTCAAAAACGTCGTTGGCGAAGTTGGCGCCGATCTGAATCAGAAGTGCGCCAAGCAACGCTGCCAAGGCGGGAAGGACCGAAAACTTGTGTGCGGCAAAGGCGGCTGCTGTCCCTACCAACACCGGGACGGTAGCTGCGGGTAGGGTGCGAGGGCGAGAGGCGAGTACCCAACTGTTAATAGTTGCCACTCACTTAAATTTACCACTGTCCCACTGGGCAGCCTGGTACGTCTAAAGTCAAAATGACATTCGTGACTTCTGCGATTGCACTCCTTCTCAGTATGTCTCGCCAATCAAGTCAAGTTCCGATAGATCGATTTCAGGCGATGTCCATGGGGATCAGTGTGGAATTCCAATTGGCGCCGGTCTCGAAGGGACAGCGCGGAGGAGTCGATCCGACGCTGACCGAGACCGACGAAAAGCAGTTGGCAGACGCGGGTTTTCGTTGCATTCGATTAGTCTTTTCTCCGAATGAGTTAAACTCGACGACCAATCCGGATACGGTCGATGCAGGCCGAGTTTCGGTGCTCCTGAGAACCATCGAGGACGCGCGCCAGGTGGGATTGTCGGTTATCGTTGCTCCCCGATTGCACCGGAAGGACTTTGGGACAGCCGCTTCCACCCTTGGACGACTGGCTGGCCTGCTGGGCAACACCGACGTCAACACGACGTTCCTGGAACTCTGCTCAGAACCTCTTAATATGGATGCCGACGCGTGGCAAATCGTGGAGGGGAGTTGGGTTTCCTCGATCCGTCAGAACATGCCTCGGCACACGCTCATTGTTAGGGCAGGCGGAAAAGATGGTCCGAATGACCTGTTGGCTTTCCCGCCGTTGGATGACCGAAACCTGGTTTACGCGTTCCAATATTTCGAACCAACTTCCTTTACCGGACAGTGGCTTGCCGATTCTCCGCTCCAAGAAGCCGATAAGGTAACCCTCCCCTATCCGGCGACGGTTGGAGATATCGTTCCCTTGATCTCCAACCTAAGTGACAGCCAGAAGGACTGGGCGATGCAGTATGGGCGGGAGCGATGGGATTCAACCAAGCTCTCGGAAACGATGCGACCGATAGGAGATTGGTCTCGGTCCCAAAAGGTCCGAGTTCTCTGCGATGGGTTCGGGGTTTCCCAGAAAGTGACGGCTTCTAACCGCGCGAAATACTTTCAAGACCTAAAAGGGGCACTTAACGACGCCGGGATCGGTTGGACCTTGTCAGAATACGTGGGAGCACGAGGCGTCTATTCGGGCGCTCCGGGAGTCCGGTCGGCCGACTCCGGAGTGCTTGCCGCCCTGGGGTTGAGCGGTTAAGATCGGGAAATTGCCGGGTGTTGCGATTGATTTGAACAGTTGAGCCGGATTTCGGCACACATTAAGGACGATAAACGGAATGCACTTGGCAGGAAACGCGGCGTCGGGTCACGAGAGGCTCGACATTCGGGAAATCGCACGTGAGCACTACGATGCGGTGTACCGATTCTGCGCCCGCCGGGTGGGTCCTGACCGGGCCGCGGATGTTGCGCAAGAGACATTCCTCACGGTCCAGCGGGTCATTTCCAAATTTCGCGGTGAATCGTCCGTTCGAACCTGGCTGTTCGGCGTAGCTCAAAACGAGTGTCGTCGGGCAATCCGGAAACAAGGACTTGAATGTTCGGCGTTGGAATATGCATTGGACGTATCGTCTGGTGGCGAGGGTGAGGAAGCCATCGTTAACCGTGAGATCTTGCGAAAGGCTTTGGAAGAACTGTCGGATGAGCATCGCGACGTGGTTCTTCTTCACGAAATGGAAGGATTAACTTACGAAGAGGCAGCCGAGGTGCTTGGCATCCCGGTGGGAACGGTGAAATCGAGACTGCATCACGCATTCCTGAATCTGAGAAGGGCATTGGCGTCCTCGAAAGGAGGGGCATGATGGAATTTAAAGAAGACCTCAAGGCCTACCTGGACGGCGAACTGCCCAAGAGCCAGGCTCAAAAGATCCAAGATGCGGCGGCTCAAGACCCCGCCATTGAAAAGGAACTCGATGATCTTAAATTCGTCAGCGCAGCCCTAACCGGCATCAAGCGGGAATACGAAGTGCAGGGCCTTGAACAGACCCTTAACGCGCTCAGTGGAAACAGAGCTGTCCACGTGACTGTTCCCCCGAAGCGGCGTCCCTGGCTGGGCTACTCCCTGGGGCTTGGTTTGGCAGCCGTCTTGGCCGGACTTTTCACCATACCGCCCATGTTCTCCCAGGCCAAAATGTCGGCCAAGTCGAGTTTAGTTTCTCGAAGGATGTCTCTTCAAGCCCCGCTCGCAGCGAGTCCGGCCATGAAGTCTGTTCCAAGCCCTGGATTCTCCGCTCGTGCACAAGTACCTGTCAACCGTTCGCAGGGCGCCGCCAACGGCGCTCCGAAGTTTATGTCCGTGCAGGATCAACTGAAATCAGCTCAGAAACAGCTTGAAGACCTTAAGAGAGAGAATCAAGCGCTTCGGGCGGAGACAAAAGGTGGTTTGGCTCCACGGAATGACAAAGACTATTACGCCCTGCCCGCCATCCCTCGTCAGATTCTGCCGAGTGACTCCGGCAAATTTCCGGGGGATGAAACATTCTCGGTCACTAAAAATCAGGGCGTTGCCCCGAAAAGAGTTGCAGAGTTGGAAACCCAGATTCGAAAGCTAATTGCTCAGGCAGGAGGTCATGTGGACTCGGCGTCTGGCCCGTCCGAAATCCGAACGGTCAATGCATCGATCGACAGCCTGAAGGCGCCGAAACTCGTATCCCAGATCCGCTTGGCGCTCAAGTCGTCTGGGGATATTTCGGTCGAAACTCCCACGCCTCCATCCGAACAGGGAGCCTCCAAAGAGCTGGCTCTGAGGATTGCCGATCTCAAAGCGCAACGCGAGAAACTTTTGGTTCAGTTCTTGCCGGAGGCGCCCCAGGTGAGGGAGATCGACGACCAACTAAAGGCTCTCGATGAGACAGTGGCCAAGCCAAAGGCGCCACAAAAGTCTCGGATCCACGTCACGATTGGCTAGCCGGATAAGCGGCTAGCCAAGGACATTGCCCATCGCCCGGAACTTGTCGTAGCGATCGGTCTTTACGGCCGTGGGGCTCAGCGTGAGGAGGGCTTCGAGGTGTCGGTCGACCGAGGCCTTAACTGCCTGCGAGACCTCAACCAGGTCTCGATGAGCTCCTCCCTTGGGTTCGGTGATGATCTCGTCGATCAGGCCGTATTCCAGTGCGGATTGGGCGGTCAACTTAAGCGCCTTCGCTGCGTCAGCCCCTCGCTCGGGCATTCGCCAGAGAATAGCCGCGCACCCTTCAGGAGGAATGACGGAGTAGACCGAGTGCTCAAGCATCAGAACCCGATTTGATGTTGCGATGCCGATGGCTCCACCGCTTCCGCCTTCGCCGATGATGACGGAGACGGTAGGAACGGTCAGTTCGAACATTTTGAGCATGGAAGCGGCAATCGCTTCAGAAATTCCCCTAGACTCGCTTTCCACGCCGGGGTCAGCAGCCGGAGTATCGACGAAGGTGATCACCGGAAGTCGGAATCGCTCGGCCATTTCGAAGAGGCGAATAGCCTTGCGATAACCTTCGGGTTTCGCCATTCCAAAGTTTCGGTACTGGCGGTCCTGAATGTTTCGGCCTTTCTGATGCCCGACAACCATCACGGGGCGGCCGTCGTAGGTCGCAGGTCCTCCCACAATGGCATGGTCGGCGCCGAACCTTCGGTCTCCTTCCAACTCAACGAAGTCGTTAAACAGCGCTTGGATGTAATCGAGCGTATAGGGTCGCTTCTGGGCTCGTGCAACCAGCACCTTTTCCCAGGGGCCCAGGTTCGAGTACATGACGTCGATGTACCGATCTCGTCTCGCCTCGAAATCCTGGATGCGATCAGACAGGCTGGATCGTTTGTCCGAATCCTGCTCTTTCTTGGCCAACTCACGGAGCTTTTGGAGGTTCTCTTCAAGCTCGCGGAGCGGACGCTCCCATTCGTTATGATCCTTCGCCATGATTTAAATTCTTAGGAGGAACCCTTCTGGCGCGCTCCGCTGCCGAGGATCCGAACAAGGGTTGCGAGTGTCGAACGCATCTCTTTACGGTGAACGATGCGATCCAACATTCCGTGGCTATGCACGAACTCGGCGGTCTGAAAATCGTCGGGGACTTTGCTGACTCCGGCCTGTTTGCTGACCCGAGCGCCTGCGAATCCTATAAGTGACTTCGGCTCGGCCAAAATCACGTCGGCAACGCTTGCGTAGCTCGCAAGGACGCCCGCCATCGTCGGATCGGTGAAGATCGAGATGTAGGGAACGCCCGCGTCACGGCACCGTTCGACGGCGGCGGTTGTTTTGGCCATCTGCATCAGGGAGAGCAGTCCCTCCTGCATTCGGGCGCCACCCGAGGCACAGAAGATCACGGCAGGAATCCCCTTTTCGGCGGCTCTTTCCAGGGTCCGGGTGATTTTCTCACCGTTGACAGATCCCATCGAGCCACCCATGAAGGAGAAGTCGGAAACGGCAATGCTCACCGGCAGCGACTCAATCTCGGCAAGTCCCGTCACGATAGCGTCGTGAACACCCGTCTTGGTCTCGGCTGCCGACAGTTTTTCCGGATAGTCGGGAAAGATGAGGGGATCGCCGGATCGGAGATCGGCATCGTGCTCGACGAATGTATCGGCGTCCACCGTAATTGCCAAACGATGTCTGGCAGAAAGTCGGTGGTGATGTCCGCAATACGGGCAGACATGCAAGTTCTGCTCGAAGTCCACGGAGAAGATAATCTTCTTGCAGTTCGAGCACTGCAAAAACGCGCCGCCGGACGTGCTGGCTCGGTTGCTCAAGACGTCGTAGGATACCCCGACCCTAAAAGAGATGGTGGGCCTCAGAGGCATTACCCACAGCGTTTTTGCTCGGAACCTCCCTGATTCAGATTCCTTAGAACGTATTCATGCCCTGATCCGTACTTACCAATATGCCGAGGAAGGACGGAGACAGAATCTTTGGAGTTGAGACCGAATTCGGCTGCTTGGTAGCCGACGAATCGCTTGGCTCTCCCGAGGCGGCGGTCGAGAACATCAAGGACTACCTGTTCCACGATTTGCGGTTAGGCGCGATCGATCTCCACGCCCGCGACGACGTCTTCGAGCCTGCGATGTCGGGTGGATTCCTGATGAACGGCGCGCGACTCTATATCGACGCTGTCGGCTCGCACCTCGAGTACGCCACCGCCGAATGCCGACAACTGAAGGACTTGGTTGCGAACGACCGGGCCGGCCACCGCCACATCGTGCGAGCGCTTCGTGAGTTGAAACTGGACGATGTCATCAGCGTCTACAACAACTCGGTCGACCACTTTGGCGGCCACACCTTTGGCTGCCACGAGAACTATTTGGTGCGGGGAGACGACGACTTCCTCAACACATCCGTTCAGATGTTGTATCCGTTCTTGGTGACCCGGCAGATCTTTGCTGGGGTGGGCAGGGTCGGTGGGCACATTCTGGGAGGAGGGGATCGACCGACCTATCAAGAGGTCATGGAAAACCCAGTCGATTACATTTGGGTCTCCCAGGTTTACTCCGTGCACCCTGACCAAAGCGTCGATTTTCAGTTGAGCCAGCGCGCCGATCACATCATTAAGACCATCGCCTCTCGGGTTCGATTCAACCGCGCACTGATCAATCCGAAGTGGGAACATTTCTACTCGCACGAGGGAATGACTCGGCTTCACCTACTGTTCGGAGAATCGAACCAGAACGAATTTGCCTATGCGCTCAAGGTCGGAACCACCGTTCTCGTCTTGCGGATGATCGAAGAGTTTCGGGTCCCACACACCCTGACGATGGCCCATCCCTTGGTTGCACTCAGAGAAGTATCGAGAGATCCAACCTACAAATGGGTCGTCGAAATGGCCGATGGAACGACAATCGGCGCGATTGATTTGCAGCGTGAGTACCTCAGGATCGCAGAGGCCTACCGAGGGGAAAGCGCCCAAACCGACTGGATCCTCGATAACTGGGCCGAGATTCTAGACGGCCTGGAAAAGGATCCGATGGAGTTGGGCGACCGTATCGACTGGGTAGCAAAGCGCCAGATTGTGGAGCAGTATCGAGCTGAAGAGGGCCTGGAGTGGGGTGACGATGCACTTCACTCAGTCGATCTCGAGTACCACAACATCGACCCCGAGAAGAGCCTTTTCTATGCCTGGCAGGAGATGGGGAATACCCGAAGGATTCTCAACGACTTCGACATCACGATGGCAATGACCGACCCTCCCCAAAATACGCGTGCCAAAGGGAGGTCGAAGCTGGTGGAGCAAGTTCTGTCAAAGAAGAACGCGAAATTCTATCTTTTCGATTGGAACGGTGTCGCTCTCGACCGCCACAGCTATATCGAGATGCCTGACCCGTTCGAGACCTACGAAAACCTCGGAAAGTAGCAAGAAGCGGGTTAGCTAAGTTAGACTAGCGATGTGAAGCAGGTGAACATCCACGACGCGAAGACGCATCTTTCCAAGCTTGTCGAAGAAGTTGAGAGGGGTGAAGAGATCGTGATTGCCCGTGCCGGAAATCCAGTCGCCCGTCTTGTGGGGTTAAGGAAGTCAAAGGGTATCGAGCTAGGGCTGCTCAAGGGAAAGTTTGTTATCCCCGACGACTTTGCGTCGCCCTTGCCGGCCGATCTCCTGGAACAGTTCGAAGCGGTGGCTGAATGAAGGCAATCCTCGATACGCATGTGCTGCTTCAGGTCCTCACTGACGATCCTCGACTTTCCGATTCGGCTCGAGAGATTCTGGCGGACTCTGGTAACGAAATCTTTGTCAGCATGGCCAGTCTATGGGAGATCTCGGTCAAGTTCAGTTTGGGCAAGCTCTCGGTCGACCCTGGGACGATTTCAGAGGCAGTTACGCGATCCGGATTTAGCCGCCTGAGCGTCGAGGACCTTCATCTCCAAGCCCTGTCCGGCCTGCCATGGCGTCACAAGGATCTCTTTGGCCGCATCATCGTAGCCCAATCAATTTCCGAACCCATGAAGTTGCTGACCGGTGATTGGCGGCTGGCCGCCTACGGTGGCCCCGTACTGTTGGTCTAGAAATGTACTGGGCGTACAATGGGCATGTGGAGAACTTGGGGCAAGAGCTTGTATCGCCAACCCCGGAGTCTGACTATAGGGATTCCGCAGTGTTTGAACGGCTCAGTGCGGTCCGAATCAGTGAGTGCGCGACCCCTCAGCTGAAAACGGCCACATGGCGGAAAACGGCGGAACTGCCTACAAGAGTTCTCTCGACCGCGATGACAGGCCTCGCTTGGTGGGCTTCGATAGTCTTGCTTCTCTTGGTGACTTCCGACCTCTTTTTGCACCAGGCGGGACAACTCATACAACTTGGCTTTTACGCCATGATGATCGGTCCGATACTGGTGATCGGTCTGGCCATGAAGGCGCTGTTTAACACGATTAAGGATATCAACAACCGCGCAAGACCCGAGCCCGGACAGATTCGCGTCGCTATTTCTGTCAGTAAAGACGGCGTCGTTTTCGGTAGGGACACTGGCTTAGTCACGTTTTCGGACGGCGCACTGTTTTTCGAGGGATCCGCTACGACATTCAGCTTTTCTCCCACTTTAATCCATGCACCCCTCAAGGCTGGGCCATGGGAACAAATACTCTATCGCCTAAACGACTATCCTCCGTCGACGTGTGGGTTTGAATACGAGGTCGAGGGTAATCGATTCGAATTGAATTTTGTGAACACCGGGACGCGCCCAGTCTATGAGCCTTTGAAGCGATGGTTGGCGAGCCAGACCTCCATGTCAATCAATGTTCTGCCGCCAACGATCCCGGGTCCTTTCATGGTGGAAGAAGCGAGGAGGGATTTTAAATCTGCCCTTTCCAGGAGTGGCTTTGCGTTTACTTTCATCGCCTACGGACTGGCTAGCCAGTTTCACCACGTTGGGTCCTCATTGAAGTTTTGGCCGGTGGCAAGTTTAGAACTGCTCGTTGGCGCCCTTGGAGCAATCGCGGTCTTGGTACTGGGAGTCGCCATCCCGGGCTATCGGGCAAAACAAAGGATTCGAATATTGACCCAGGAGATTCAGGATTCAGTTTGATCATTGGGCTTGCGACAGTCTTCCCGGCACTCCACGCTTCCAGGGCCCTGCCCTTCGCATCCAGTTTGCCCTTTGCTAATTTAGCGGGCCCATTTGGGATTACGGGTTTAGTGGTTTCGCAGGCTATGGAGGAAAATAGGCCCGTCGGGCAGCCGGTTGGTCCAAGCGGTCCAGTTGTGGCCTTCAGGGTTGACTCAGATTGGCTACTTGGACATCGCAAGCTGAATCAGGTCGCGACTAGGCCTAAACGTAACGTCTTCCTTAACCGTCTCCAAAGTATCCACGGGAACTGTCTCGCGACCGTCCAGTAGTGCCCCGATGACGTCCTCAACGAGTTGCTCGGGAGTGGAGGCGCCGCTGGAGATGCCGATCGTCTTGTAGTCAGTCTTCCACTTCGGATCGATCTGATCTGGGGTCAGGATGAGGTGGCTCTCCGTTCCGAGCGACTCGGCCACTTCGCGTAGACGGTTCGAGTTCGAAGAGGTCGTGGAACCCACGATCAACACCAGATCGCACTTGATAGCCAGGTCTCGAATGGCGGCCTGACGATTGGTGGTGGCGTAGCAGATATCGTCTTTAGAGGGAAGTTCGAGGTGAGGGAAGCGCCTCTTCAGGACGTCCATGGTCGCTCGAACCTCATCGACGCTCAGGGTGGTTTGGGTCAAGACAGCCAGCTTGTCGTAATGGGGAATCTGGAGTGCCTCCGCATCCTCTGGGGTCTCCACGAGCACCATGCGTCCGGGAGCCTCACCCATTGTGCCGACCGCTTCTACGTGACCCACGTGGCCAATGTAGACCATGAAGTAGTCCTTCGCGGCGAAATGCTTCGCCTCGTTGTGGACCTTGGTGACGAGCGGGCAGGTCGCGTCGACGACGGTGAGATTCCGTTTTGCCGCCTGAGCGCGAACTTCGGGCGATACTCCGTGGGCCGAGAAGACGAGGACTTCGCCTTCCGGAACGTCCTCAACTTCCTCGATAAAGATCACTCCTCGGGTCTCGAAGCTACGCACGACCCATTCGTTGTGAACGATGGCGTGACGCACGTAGATCGGGGCGCCGTGAATCTTGAGGGCGAGGTTGACGACCTCAATGGCATACGCGACGCCGGCACAGAAGCCGCGAGGAGCCGCGAGAACGATTCTCTCCACCCCTTTATTATGGCGGACGTTTACCGCCGCCGAACCACGGTTGCTCCCACCGAGGCGGCAATGATGGGCGCCGGAGGCATGGGCTTTCGGATGCTGACTTTGACCTCCAGGACGAGGATGTAGGCCAAAAGGAGGTTTTCAGCGACGACCGACGCCAGTCTTTCCACGGTTTTAAATTGGGAATTGCGAATGATCTGCTCGGTCAGGAGCGCGGCCGCGCCGTAGTCGACGGTTTGGGATATTTCGTCAGTTTGGTCTGCCTCTCCGTCGACTTGCATCTCAATATCGATGTGATAGCGGTGCCCGATCGCTCTTTCCTCGGCTGGAACTCCGTGATAAGCGTAAATGTCCAGGCCCTCGATGAATACGTTGAACACTCAACTCATGTACCCCAAGAGCGCCCCTGCCGCGTGCTATACTCTCTATACAAATTAAGAGCGACCGAGCAAAAGGGTGGCTTAGGGCCACCTTTTTTTGTATCGGGAGCGGGGAAAATTCGATGGACATCCTGCAACAGTTGAACCAGATTGCCCAAGAGCGAGACATACCACTGGAAGACCTACAGCGCGAGTTGGAAGAGTCTTTGGCGGTGGCATATAAGCGGTTCATCAATGTGCCGAACGACGTCCCGGTATCCGTGACGATCACTCTTCAGCCTCTGAGCGCAAGCGTTGGTAAAGAAGTGGTCGCGGTGGTTACCGAGCCGAGGTACCAGATCAGCGTCGTCGATGCGCGCAAGAAGAACTCCGAAGCGGAGATTGGCGACATCATTCCGATGGCGGTCGATCCCAACCAGTTCGGACGAATTGCCGCCCAGACCGCGAAGCAGGTTCTGCAACAGAAACTGCGCGACGCGGAGACACGAAGGATCAACGACGTCTTCCATGAGAAGATTGGAGAGGTCGTCACCGGAGTTGTGAGTCGAAGGGAAGGCCAGAGCGTTTACGTTCAGGTCAACAAGGTGGAGGCGGAACTGCCTCGCCGAGAACAGGTTCCGACCGAGCCTTATCGCCCCAACGATCGCATCAAGGTCTATGTTTATAAGGTCGACGATTCGCAGCGACGTTTGCGAGTCATCGTCAGCCGAACTCATCCGAATCTGCTCCGCAAGTTGTTTGAACTTGAGGTGCCGGAGATTTCTCAGGGTGTCGTCGTCATTAAGAGCGTTGCCCGAGAGCCTGGCCAGCGAAGCAAGGTCGCCGTGTACTCCACGGACGAGCGAGTAGACGCTATCGGTTCTTGCATCGGGCAGAGAGGAGCACGTGTACAGGCTATCGTCGACGAACTTCGCGACGAAAAGATTGACGTGGTGCCCTTTTCCGATAACCCTCGCCAGTTCATCACAGACGCGCTTTCCCCTGCCAAGGTGAATTCGCTCAAGTTGAACGAGGCAGAGAAGAGCGCCTACGTGATCGTTCCTGATAACCAACTCTCCCTCGCCATCGGCAAGGGAGGGCAGAACGTTCGCTTGGCTGCACGCCTTACCGAATGGAAAATCGACATTCGAAGCGAGTCGCAAGCCGCGACCGAGGGGAAGAAGTAGGACCGGCGTCGGACGCCGTATCGAGCTTGCACATGGGGGACACCCATGTGCAGGCTCTCCTGCGTCCCACGCCATCTCGTGCGCCACTTCGCACTTGTATCGCCTGTCGGCGTAAAGATGAACAGAGCTCCTATTTTCGCGTCTGCAGGACTCAAGACGCAACGGTAGCTCTATGGAGTGGAAACGGTCGGAGCGCTTACATCTGCCGCCGACCGGAATGTCTGAAGTCCGCTTTTGAGAAGGGCCGGTTGGAGCGTGCCCTCAAAGGGCAGGTTCGCGCGGAGTCGCGTGAGGCCCTGTACGTGGAATTGGTATGCAAACTGAGGTAAAGAAGAAGACAGGTATGACCCATAACATCGCGGATCTGGCCAAGGAGTTCGAAGTTCGCCCGGGAACGGCGTATGGCGTTCTAAACGAACTAGGAATTGACCACGACGGAGTTGCATTCGAAGCAGACTCCGACGAACTTGAATTGGTCCGCGCGAGCCTGCTCGAACATGCCGGCTCCAAAGAAATCATTTTAAAGCCGAACCCAACTCCGCGAGATTTTGCTCTCGCGCTCGGGATTCCGGCTCAGGACCTCCAAAAGGTTCTGGTCACCAAGTTTCGCGTCATGGTCACCCTTACGACCGCCCTTCGTGCGGACGTAATCGAGAAGCTTGACGAGTATTACAACGTCGTCACCAAATTTGCCGACGCCCCTAAGCCCAAGCCGGTAGCTTCGAAGACCGCCGGTGGCGCCAAGGGTGGAGCTCAAGTGAGACCCCCAGTCGTGACCATCATGGGCCACGTCGACCACGGCAAGACGTCTCTTCTGGACTACATCCGAAAGGCAAACGTCGCCGCTAAGGAGTTCGGTGGAATCACCCAACACATTGGTGCCTATCAGGTGGAGGCGGCGGAAGGGAAGATCACGTTCCTCGACACGCCTGGCCACGCAGCTTTCACAAGCATGCGAGCTCGCGGAGCGCTGGTTACCGACATCGTTATTCTCGTAGTTGCGGCTGACGACGGAATCATGCCGACGACGATCGAAGCCATCAACCACGTGAAGGCGGCCAAGGTGCCGATGATCGTGGCGGTCAACAAGATCGACCGACCGGACGCAAACCCCGACCGAGTCCTTCAGCAGCTTCCCGAGTACGAGATCGTTCCGGAAGCTTACGGCGGACAGACGATCACCTGCCCGGTCTCCGCGATCACCGGCGAAGGAGTGCCCCATCTTCTCGAAATGATCCTGCTCCAAGCAGAGATCCTCGAGTTGAAGGCTGATCCGAAAGGCAAGCTCGACGCGACCGTGATTGAAGCGAAGCTAGAGTCCGGACGTGGACCGGTAGCGACTCTCTTGGTTCAAGAGGGAACGCTGAAGGTCGGCGATGCGATCATCGTCGGCAAGACGTTTGGCAAGGTGAAAGCGATGACCGACTACCGAGGCCAGAAGGTCGCGGAAGCCGGTCCTTCGACTCCAGTCGAGGTCCTTGGACTGAGCGCGGTTCCCGAAGCTGGCGACAAGGTTGAAGGCGCGAAGGACGAAAAGGCTGCCCGAGCAGTTGCCGATCAGCGAGTCCAAGACGAGCGATCTCGAACCATCGTTCAGAAGTCGCGAGGCTACACGACTCAGACTCTGCGCGACCGAATGATGCAGGTTGGTCTGAAGCAGCTCAACTTGGTTATCAAGGCCGACGTGCAAGGATCCGTGGAAGCGGTTCGCGGCATGTTGGAGAAGGTCCGCAACGAAGAGGTCGAAGCGAAGATTATCCTCAGTGGTGTTGGCCCCGTAACCAAGGCAGACATTGACTTGGCGGCGGCTTCCGACTCGATCGTGGTTGCATTCAACGTTAAGCCCGAGCCCGAGTCACGACGAGAAGCGGAGAAGCGACACGTCGAAATTCGACAGTACAACATCATTTATGAACTGATCGAGGACATCGAGGCGGCTGCCAAGGGCATGCTCGAGCCGAAGTACGAGGAGCAGGCGCTTGGCTCGGTCGACGTCCGCGTTCGGTTCCAGTTCTCGAAGAAAGGTCTTATCGCCGGTTGCTACGTCACCGACGGCAAGGTCACTCGAAATTCTCGCTGCCGCGTTCATCGTGGTCGAGAACTCGTTTACGATGGAAAAGTTGCCTCACTCAAGCACCTCAAGGACGACGTTCGCGAAGTCACGATGGGAATGGAGTGCGGTCTAACGTTCGACAACTGGACCGACTTCCAGGAAGGCGACAAGGTCGAAACGTTTGAAATGATTCAGATCAACGCCTGATCCGTACTTCGGTTGCACCGAACCCAGCCTCTTGTCCGTCTCTAACGGGCGAGAGGCTTTTTTATGGAAACACCGCCAGGATTTGCACAGTACCCCAGACCTCAAGGACTCACCTCCGGCGTGAGGGCCTTGCCACCGGGTGCTCACATAGAGGCAATTGGAGAGGCCTACACGCTGTTCAGTCGCGAGTGGACCACATGGGTTGCGGCTACGTTGGTTGCTGTCGGGATTTATATTGTTCTCTATATTCCGACTTTGTTTGTCTCGTCTTATTTGCAGTACGGAGACTTCTCTATCGCCCCCCAACCAGGCCGGTTACCCAACCCTGTGGGTTTTTTAGAGTCATTTCTGTTTAGTCTTGTGCCGGCCTGCGTCTATACGATGTTAGGCGCTGGCATGATCAAAATGGCCATTCGCCAAATTCGTGGGCTACCGATCCAGGTGTCAGATGTATTCAGCGGATTTCGAGACGTGCCCCGACTCATAGGGGCCTATATCTGTTTTGCCATCATGATGCTGGTCGGCACCATCTTCTGCTGCATCCCCGGCCTCTGGGTCATGGGGGCGTTCAGTCTGACGCCGTTTTTGATCATCGATCAAAAAATGGGCGTCTTCGAGGCGCTCGGCGCGAGTTATCGGGCGGCCGGGGGCATCGTGGTGGGACTAACTATGTTTGGCCTCCTTATCTTGCTTTCATTGGTTCACAGTGCCGGGCTGATTGCCTGCGGCGTCGGCGTGCTCGCCTCGTTGCCGGTCGCGTTGATCGCAATGACCATTCACTACTACTACTTCTTCCCGGAGGCTTTTCCGTCTACTCCGACCCCCGCGTTTTCGTAACGCAGGGAGCGTCAATGTTTGCCTACCGTCGTCCGCGGAGCGCGGGCGACCGTAGGGCCTCCAGCACTCTCCGAATGTTCCAGTCTTTCTGCTCAAGCAGTTGATAAGCCTCGTCACGGGTCACTGTGCTGAGGTCACAAACGATTCTTGCGCACCGATCCTTGAGTTTCTGGTTTTTGGCTTTGACGTCGATCATTAGATTTTCGACGACCTTCCCGCTCAGGACCATGGCGGTGGTGCTGATGCGATTGAGGGCGAGCTTTTGCGCAGTTCCCGCTTTAAGACGGGTCGATCCGGTGAGAATCTCGGGGCCAGTGTCGAGCAGAACCCCCAAATCGGCTGCCTCAAGCAGAGGAGCCTGGCGGTTGTTGGCAATCCCAGCCGTCCAAACGCCTTTCTGCCGCGCGTGCCGCACGGCGGCAACGACAAACGGGGTCGATCCACTCGCCGCAATCCCGATGACGACGTCGTTGGGATTCACACCCAACTCGTTGAGAGCCACGATGCCCGCGTGGCTGTCATCCTCGGCATCTTCGATTGCAGCGGCGCCCGCGTTTGCGCCACCGGCAATCAGAGCCACAAACCGATCCGGATCGACCCCAAACGTCGGCGGCATCTCGGCCGCGTCCATCGTGGCCACCCGTCCGCTGGTTCCCGCTCCGACATAGATGACCCGTCCTCCCCGTTGGAAGGCGAGCGCAACCTGCTCGGCGACAAGAGAAATGGGCTCTTCCGCGGCCTTAAGGGCTCGCAGAACAAACTGCTCCTCTTCGTCCATAAGGCGGATGATCTCTCGCCCAGACATCTTATCTAGGCCGTAGGACCTTGGATTTCGAGACTCAGTTCCCAATGCTCATCTCCTTCGCTAGCTCAACTGCGCCCTGCACCGGGGGCCTCAAAATCCGAACCACTTCCACGGGTCTGTTTCCGAGTCGCTTGGCAATCATCGATTCGAACATCTCCCGATAGATCGACGGTCCCTTCCAAAGTCCCCCCGCGAGGCAAATGCGGAGCGGTGAGTTTCCTGAACGATATTCATCGGCGTGCCTTTCCACCACGCCAACCAGAGCGCCGAGGTTTCGTTCAAGACTGTCGATTGCGTACTTTTCACCATTTGCCGCGTCTTGTCCGAGGGGCTTCGCCAACTTCGCAAGAATCGTCGCCGGCGTGGAGGAACGATAGACAGCCGCTACGATCGCGCCCTCATCCAGGGACGGAAAAACTTCACCGACTGTCTTGACCAGCGCTGCCGAGGCTGAGTTCCGATGATCGAGAAATCGGATAAGCGCATCTCGCCCAAATTGAAACGCGCTGCCCTCGTCACCGAGCACGTAACCCCGACCTCCACTCTTGTAGACGTGACGATCCGTGCGGGAGCACACCAGCGAACCCGTGCCCGAGATCACGCAGATGTCGGTCGCCTCAGGGCATGCGTAGAGGGCGGCGGTGTAGTCGGGTTCGGCTCGGTGCGAAGCTTCTGGGAAAAGGGTTCGAAGGTGATCAACCGCCGTTTTCCTGACCTCTTCGCTGATCAGGCCGGCGAAGCAGCCGCAGATGTGGGTCGGAAGCGGGCAGCCAACAACTGCCGAAGTGAGGTTCCGGACGAGACGGGCAGGAGGGGTAGAGACCAGATTTGCCGCACCCGATTGCCCCTGGAAAAGGATGGTGGATGACTCATCCACCGCGAGGACACGGCTCGATGAGCCACCGCAATCCAAGCCAACAAAGACCTTCATTCCGTTCAGGAGCACCGGTCGCCCCGCGATATGGTACCCCCGCTCAGACAAGTCTCTTGGATATTTCGATCCTTGATTACTCTCAAGATGGTAAAACCCTCGGGTGAAACGATTCCAAGGGCAGAGGCTGTCCGGCGATGTCCGAATTGCCGTCATCGCGAACGATGCTCTTGGAAACTACGTAGTCGCGACCCCCCTTCTTCAGGCGATCCGCCGCAAATACAATCCGAAACGACTGGACTTCTATTCTGGTCACCGGACTGAAGAGCTTTGGTCGGTCGATCCCAACATCGATGCGGGTTTTCGAATCTTTGGAGGTTCTCCCCGAGAGTCGACGTTAACCGCGCTCGAGCGAGGCGCCTACGACCTGGTGATCAACCTGGAGGCTTCGCCCTGGGCGAGTTCTTTCGCGGCAATCCTGTGCGACGAGCGCTCCTACGTGGTAGGTCCTTGTCTCGGAGCCAATGGTCGAACCGAGTTGCCGTTTGCCTTGGACCCGATCGGTCGTTTGGCGAAAGACCCTGAGTGGACGTCAGCAGATTTGACGACTCGGTACCCGTTCCTATGCTCCAGCTTTATTGGGGAAATCTTCTGCCGGTTGGCTTATATCGATGGCCCGGTACCCGCTTACAGCGTGCCGTCGGCGGCGCCAAGTCTTGAGATTCCCCCTTTGCTGATTGGAACGAGCGCCAGCCTTTCCGAGAAGCTTTGGCCGGTAGACAGTTGGATTGAAGTTCTCGACACCCTTTCCCAGCAGGGTTTTCGCGCTGGCGTATTAGGCGCGCGGCCCTCGACCCAAAGGGAATACTGGCAGGGTGATTCGATTGAGCAGATCCTGGTCGAAAAGGGACTCGTCGAAGACCTTCGGGGCCGTCTTACCCTTCCGGAAGTCGTCGGCGCACTCAGCGCAGCAAAGGCCGTCCTGACACTCGACAACGGGATCATGCACTTGGCGGCAGCGACCGGAACTCCGGCCGTAGGGCTCTTTCGAAGCGGGATCCATCGTCTATGGGCGCCACCGGTTCGAACCGTGCAGGTGCTCACGCCTCCCGAGGGAGGTGGGGTGTCCGAGATCACGACGCTCCAAGTACTTGAGGCGGCCGGGAATGCGTTCTGAGCGACTGCTCGTCTCGATGAAGCATTACATCGGGGATGCGGTGATGACCGAGCCGATGCTCACGGCGGTAGAACAGACTTTTGCGCGTGTGGAGATCCATGCGGGTGGCCTCGTACCCGAAGTTCTTTGGATACCTGGAACCCCACGGAAGTTTCTGACTGCGGCAAAGCCGAAGAAGCCATGGGAGATCGTAGAGCAGGCCCGGGCGCTAAGGTCGCGTTCTTACGACGTGGCCATCCTCGTAAACCGAAGTTTTCGGTCAGCGTTCACCGCTCGATTGGCGGGTATCAAAACAAGAATCGGTCACAACACCGAGGGAAGAGGCGCACTTCTTACTCGAGCGGTCGGATACGATCCGTCGCGATTTGAAGTCCTTAGCTTGTTGGAGCTTTCGGTCGAGGCAGGAGCAAAATTGCCGGAGCGAATGCCGACGCTCAACGTCACCGCCGAAGAGCGTACACGGGGCGCCGAGCTTGCTCAGGGAGCAGCCGTGGGAATTCAGCCAGGGGCGCGGTGGCCCGGTAAACAACTCCCCGTTGACATCAGCATCGATCTCACTCGACGCCTGATTGCGAATGGCGAGACTGTGGCCCTGTTAGGGGGTCCAGAGGAGGCTGAAGCTGTCGGTCAAGTGATTTCTGCGGTTGGCCTTGGAACCGTGTCCCTGGTGGGGAAGAGTTCTCTGAGGGAGTCATTGGGTGTGCTTTCCTGCATGAAGGCGATGGTGGGAAGCGACACCGGTCTCATGCATCTGGCGGCGGGAGTTGGATGCCCGACCGTGACCGTATTTGGTCCGACGTCTCATACCAAGTGGGGACATGCCTATTCACCTCATCGAGTTCTGGCGGCGCCAGACGGTGACATGTCTAAAGTCCTAGCATGTGACGTGATGAATGCGTTGCAAGAGGTTCTGGAGAGCAAATGAGGGGGGTGGCTGCGCTCATTGCGTGGCTGAGTCTCACTTGCGCTGCTTACGGTAAGTGTGACGCGCTCATTCTGATCCAGCCGGGTCTCGCCGGTCCCCAAGTGCCGTGGGACGACTATGTGTCTCCCTGCTGGATTCTTTGGCCCTTGGAAGCCAGGCCCGAGGGACACAGTGGGCTCTGGTCGTTGGTGACCGGCATTGACTGGAAGGGAGAGCCCCAGGATGCTTTGTTTCACGCCGCTCAAGGCGGGGGGTATTGGGCTGACAATGCTCGGAGCCTGAGAAGTCGTGGCTTAACGCTCGCCCGAATTGAGTTCCTGAACGGAACGGAGACCTACGTGTTGGCAGGTCCGCAAGGTTCGGTTCATGAGACCAGTCTGATGCTGGGATTTTCCGACTCCGAAAAGCCAGTAAAGGCCCTTGGACCGTCTGATCGCTGGCCGAATATGGGCTTGATCATTCATGAGGCGTCCTCCTGGGACGACGTTGCCCAGGTAGCCCGCTCCGCAGGCCGAACGCTGGTGATCGAGTATCCACCCGCGAGGGTACGGCCCTGGACACGGTTTTGGCTCTTAGGACGGAGAAGCTTTCAGGGCATTCCTGAATCTCCAGACCTTCGGGTCCCCGGCCTTATCCCCGCCAGGTCGGCTCTCTGCATGCTTTTGGCGCCCGAGATTTTTCGTTGGGTTGAAGACGATACCGTGACGTGGGGAGGAAGTCATCAATGGCTGACGATGGGGAGATTCCACAGTCGACCCTGGCGGACTGCCTATTCCATTGCTGTTGCGGTCCTGGTGTCCATCGGGCTCGTGTTCGTGCTGAGAGAGCAACGAAATCGTATCGTCGCCTCCCTGTTGCTGCTTGCCATGCTGGTCCCTGCCGCAACGCTCCTGGCCGGAAATTTGGCGCATCGGTTCGGCATTGCTACTCTGCCCGCAGATTGGTTCGCTCTATTGGCTTGCTTGTTCGGCGCGGCAATTCTATCAAAGAAGGTTCTCGCGCGCTGGTTGCCCACTGTCAATCCACTTTTCGGGCCGGCGGCCCTCTCCTGGCTGGCGTTCTCAGTCGGCGAACCTACTTGGTCTCCCATTGGATCGGTGTTTGGGGAGCCCCAGGGCTTTCCCGTCATGGCAATGGCCGGGTGGTTTGTGTCCATGTCAGCGGCTTGTGGCTTTGCCCGGAACGGCGGATCCGCATTGCGTTGGATCATCCGGGCTTGTACTTTGGCAACCGTCGTGCTTAGCTACGGCTGCCACCGGTGGTGGTCATTTGAGGTGGTCCCCGGCGCAGTTCTGCCTTTCGTCGCCTTGATCATCGGAGAGGGCACATGGAAAGGCGCGCTCGGTATCGGCATGTGCCTAGCCGGAGTTTTGGCCACGCCGGAACTTCTCAACGGGGTGGTTTGGAAGCCCGGAGGGCTGGTGAGCACCGCCCGAGATTTCACAAGGATGGACGGCAGCGTCCTGTTCTCATTCCTGATCTCGCCCCTATTTGTCGGCACCCTTGCGATGGTCTTCTTCTTCAGTCTCGTGAGCGACCGCTTCCTGATCCATCAATATCGAAGGCTCTTTGCCGAAGATCCCAGAAGATTTACGCTCCTGACGTCCGCCTGGGCACTCTCTCTGATCGGCATTTTTCATACGACCTATTTGATGCCTGCTCTCGTTTGCGCCATTGCTTTTGTCTGTGTTCTGGTTTACGAAGCGCTGCTGTATCTTTAGCTGGCGAGCTTATGGAGCCAAGCGGTTCGAAGCTTTCTTCTCTCCGGCGATGCAAGGGGGTCTGGTTCGATACGATACTCGTCTCCGAGACTCGTGTGGACGGTCACCACCGCATGAAATGTCTGTTGCCCGCGATCGACTTTGAACTTGGCCTGGTCACCGTCAATCTTTTCCAACGTGACGATGTCGTCGACTTGCAGGCCCTGAGTTTTGAGACCGGTTACCATCGAGATGATCTTGCCCGACTCGTCGATGTGGAACCCGGTGTCGCGATAGGGCTGACTCTTGAGGATTGCGCGAATCCCGAGTTTCTCGAGCTCCTTGAAAGGCATCTCCTTCGTCGTGTAGACCATCGTGTCGTACACGCTTGACATATCAACTCCCGCAATCAAGTTGACCTTCTCCCGAATTTCCCCTTCCGCATAGCCGGGCAATGGAAGATGATGCTCATCAAAGAGTAACCGCATGACATCGTCCAGCGACTTCTCTCCATGGGTGGCATCCCGTATCTCGCTGTCGAGGACCAGGCCGACCAGAAGGCCCTTGTCGTAGTAGCTGAGATCTCCCAAGCCTTCGCTCTCGCCTTCCCATGCTCCTCGGGAAGCTTGTGCGAGGGTGTACTTGGAACGGGATCGACTGTGCTGAAGGATGGCCAACTCTTGGGTGAGCTGTTCGTACAACCACTGGACGTCATCCAGCCCGCTTTGATAGGCGGTCAGCTTCGCATAGTAGTCGGTTACGCCCTCCCCGAACCAGAGATTGTCCGTGCGGACCTCCTTCGTGTAGTCGAAGGGGCCCAGGACGGCTGGCCGGATGTTCTTGATGTTCCAGGCGTGGAAATACTCGTGTGTGGCGAGATCGTCGATGAGGAACGGGCGGCTGTTCTGAATATCGATGACGGTGCACGCCCGATGCTCAAGACCACCCGAGAAGCTGCCGGGAGCGAGGTGAATATAGAACGTGTAGCGTTTAAAAGGCGCGCCGTGAAAAAGCGCGAGGGCTGGCGTCACTAGCTTCGAAAATCGGTCGGTCTCGGCGTCCAAATCGGCGCGGATTTGCCCATCTGGCGAGACGTAAATCACTTGAAAGGGAATGCCACCAGCGACAAATGTCTTTCGGACGAAGCGCCCAGCCTGGATCGGGCTATCGATTAACTCGTCATATCCGTTTGCCACAAGGTCTCCATCGACTCCGGGATCGAGAGGAGTGGCGACGTCCCAGCCGGGGGGAGTCAAGATTCTCAGGTGAGCTGGCTCCTTGATGCGTCCGTCCACGTTCATGAACGCAGATGCGCCGTTTACGAACCCATCTTGATCGTGAACCGCTGTTCCGAAAAATCCTAGTCCGGGATCGTTTCCGGCTACCGAGTAGGTAAGTGTATAGGGCTTTAGCTCGGGGTCTTGGACTTTCCATGCCCGAGGGCCGTCGCTGGTCACCGATAGGTTGAGCCCGTCGGTCGCTTTTGCTTCAACGTTGGAGAGTCCGTCCTGGTACTTGGCGATTTGGTAGTAACCAGGTGACCAGGCCGGAATGCGGAAGGTTTCGACTTTGTTGGGTGAATCGAGTTGAATCGTGACTTGTACTTGCTTGTTAGTCGGTTGAAAGTCAATCCCGTAATGCACTACTGCGTGGCTCAATGAAGCCAGGGTGAGGGAGGCCAGAGTGAAGCACCGTTTAGTGAAGCCGGTACGGTTTGTGTGGGCGCCCTCGCCCGAAGCGAAGCGTACGCGGGAGAGGGAGGGGAGAGGGCCAAGCGGAAAACGAATAAGTCCACAAACAAGAGACAATCTGCCTCTAACTAAGCCATATCGAGCCAGGGTGCGAAGAGCAGTACCAGAGAGTCGTCTCATTGGGTTCCTATACGGACGTTTGAATCTTGGGTGAAGGTCGCAGCTTCATCGGGTAAACCCGCATTTGTGTTTTTTGTTCCCTTAGCTCTCGGCGTCCATTTCTTTGTTCAAAGTACTCCGCTCTACACTCCCCAAGTTCCTTTCGTTCCCGATCCCCGCACGCCCCTTCCGGCCCAGTGGAAAGAGCCCGGCTACGGAAAGTTCTTATGGATTCAGTCTCCGAACTTTGGCCCCCGCCCGAAAAACGCGGTTGTGGACACGGTGGTCGTCCACTCGACGGTCGTTCCGACCCTGGAGAATACGACTCGACTCTTTTACGACACCAAGAGCCAGGTCAGCGCCCACTTCACGATCGGTCGCGATGGCTCGGTGATACAGAACGTCTCCACGTTTGAACGGGCATGGCAAGCCGGGGTGAGCATGGATGCGTTCGGAAGAAAGAACGTCAACGATTTCTCGGTAGGAATCGAAATCGTCAACTTGAACGATGGCAAGGACCCTTACCCGGACGCGCAGGTTCAGATGGTCGGATTCGTCATCCATGAGATGATGCGACGATTTCCGATTAAACAGATCGTCAGCCACGAGTTCATCGCGCTACCGAGAGGTCGAAAGAACGACCCGAAGAATTTCCCCTGGGAGAAGCTCAAATGGCTCGATCTCCCCCTGTACTACGGAGAAAACCCAGCCGCTCCGGCTCCGGTGGCAAAAGTGCCTTAGGAGGGTTAGCGGTTTGCGGTTCGCGGTTAGCGGCGATTAGTTAGTCAACGCCTTCCAGGACTGCAAATGCGAACATGGGGTAGGCAGAGATCACGTTGATTCCCACGTCAATGGCTACAGCGCACCCCCTCCGGGCCACTAACCGCAAACCGCTAACCAAAAATTTTGGGTTAGCAGTTTGCGGTTCGCGGTTAGCGGCGATTGGTTAGTCAATAACTTGGATAAAGGCAAAGGCTATCGGGAGGTAAGCCACTGTCACCGTGATTCTAGCGTGAATGGCCAGTG
>CAIVDU010000095.1 GCA_903904815.1 uncultured Armatimonadota bacterium | reverse complement strand
GTCATCGTCTTGCTTCCGGCGCAACTGAAGCCACCGGAAAGGTGAAGGCATTCGTCAACTACGCCACCCACGAAAATGAGGCGATCGAGGTCAAGGTCGCCATTTCCGCGACCGGCATCGACGGATCTCAGAAGAATCTCGCTCAAGAACTTCCAGGATGGGACTTCGCCGCGACTCGCGATGCGGCCGCCGAGAGTTGGAACCAGGCACTGGGGAACGTTGCTGTCGAAAGTAAGAACGATCACTTCAAAACGACGTTCTACACCAACCTTTACGAGTCGTACCAGGCGCCGGCCCTGTTCAACGACGTCGACGGCGCCTACTGGGGGAGCGACCATAAGGTCCACACCGGCGAGGGATTTGACAACTACACCACGTTCTCGCTGTGGGACACCTATCGGGCGCTTCATCCAATGTTGACCATCTTTCAGCCCGACCGCGTCAACAACCTCGTACGCTCCCTCTTGGCGGAGTACGATCAATCGGGTCTGCACACGACTCCCATTTGGCCACTCTGGGGCAACGAGACCTTCTGCATGGTCGGCTATCACTCGGTCCCGGTGATTGTGGATGCCTACTTTAAGGGCTTCAAGGGATTCGATGCGGAAAAGGCCTACCAGGCGATGCGTGACACCGCCATGCAAGATCGAAACGGCCTGAGGGACTATAAGAAACTCGGGTACGTAGCGTCCGCGCGAGGGGAGCAGGCGACCTCGAAAACTCTTGAGTACGCCTACGACGATTGGTGCATCGCAAAAATGGCCGATGCGCTCGGCCATAAAGACGACGCGCAGATGTTCTACCAGAGGGCGGCCAACTACCGAAACCTATTCGACAGGAGTACGGGATTCATGCGCGGCCGAAAAGCCGACGGAACCTGGAGAACTCCCATCGATACCCACGGAATGGTGGGTGACGAGTACACCGAGGCCGATCCATGGCAGTACGCATTTTTCGTGCAGCACGACATTCCTGGTTTGGCGAAGGCATTTGGTGGCGACAAGCCGTTCATTGAAAAGCTGGATCAGTTGTTCGTCGAGGACTCGACGATCCACACGGGGATTCCCGACATTTCGGGACTCATCGGCCAGTTTTCTCAGGGTGACGAGCAGTGCCATCACGTGGCCTATCTTTACGACCTCGTGGGGCAGCCCTGGAAGACCCAGTCGAGAGTTCGTGAGGTCATGGCGAAGTTCTACAACGATACTCCGTCAGGCCAGTGTGGCAACGTGGACTGTGGCCAGATGGCTGCCTGGTATGTGTTCAGTTCCCTCGGCTTCTATCCCGTCAATCCGGCGAGCGGGGTGTATATGCTCGGCAGCACGCTTGTCGACAAGGCCACGATCAAGGTTCCAAACGGCAAGACATTTACCATCTTGGCCGACAACAACAGCGAGAAGAACATGTACATTCAGTCGATTCAGCTGAATGGAAAAGCCCTGAACCGAGTTTGGTTTACCCACAACGAGCTCATCGCCGGCGGTACGCTCCATCTGGTGATGGGACCTCGCCCGAACACCGCCCTTGGGACGGCGGAGTCGACCCGTCCGCATTCCGTGATGCCCGCCGACCTCCGGCTTGCGGCGCTTCCCCTGCCCTCGGCTCTTCAGCCGGCGCCTAAGGCAGTGGTTCTTTCGCTGCCCATTCGAGTTGTGTTGGGAAGTGACGATCCGGTCGGCAACTTCGTTCCGGACCCCAACCTGTTCGAGGGTTCAACGAATAGTGGAGACACTAACGTAGACACGAGCGCAGCCAATGCTGGTCCTGAAGCGATTTACAAGTCCGAGCGATACGCGTCGGATCTCACGTACAAGTATCAGGTTCCGGCTAATGGACTCTACACGGTGCGTCTCCACTTCGCCGAGATCTTCGACGATGGCGCTGGTATGCGGAAGGAGGACGTGGAGCTCAACGGCAGTTCGGTTCTTGCCGACTTCGACATCTTCAAGGAAGCTGGCGGCAAGAACAAGGCACTCGTTCGCAGTTTCACCGGAATCAAGCCCGATTCAAAGGGACGAATCACCATTCGCGTCTCGGCCTCGAAAGACAGCCCAGACCAGAACGCCAAGCTCTGCGCCATCGAGATTCTGCCTCAGTAACCGCTTCCGAATGCCAAACTCTCCCCGAGGCACTGGGTCCTAAAGGCCCAGTGCCCAGCGTTACTTTTGACTGTTAGACAGCCAACCGTTATGATGGGTGTCGTTCCCGATCCCTGATTCTTTAGGTCACGACTAAGTCAAGCATGAACACTCTGAAAACTGGCCGCCTTTGGATTCTCATTTGCCTGGCATTGGCCGGCTGCGGTGGTTCAAACGTATCCGTATACAATGGCCCTACCCAGGCCCAATTCGCCGGCCACTACACCGGCTCCTTCTCGAGATCGGCAACGGGCTCTGACTCAGGTGACAGCGGAACGCTGGACCTGACCCTCGACACACAGGGAAACATCACGGGAACGGCTCAAGAATCGACACAATCGTCGCCCCATTCCATAACCGGATCAGTCGACAAGCTCGGGCAGTTTCAACTCGACTTGCATCCCCTGAGTGGAACGCCACTTGGATGGTTCGGGGGCGGACTCACGCTAAGCCCAGCCGGAGCGCTCTCAGGAACGTTGACCACTTCTCCGGACTTTGGCATTGATATCCACACCCAGTTCAGCCTTCAAAGGCAATAGAATCCGACCCTACGCTGGTTTCGCGCCAACTTCGGCTACAAGGACGGAGCTGATGCCGCCTCGAACCGCGAAGTGACCCGTTACCCGCATCCAACGCGGCGAGCAGGACTCGGAAAGTTCGTCGATCAACTGGTTGATGACGCCTTCATAGTAGATGCCCTTGTCCCTAAACGAGTAGTAGTACAGCTTCAGCGACTTAAGTTCGATACAGGTCTGGTCAGGGATGTACTCAAGATCGATGGTGGCGAAATCAGGCTGTCCGGTTTTGGGGCAGACGCTCGTGAATTCTGGGCAGACGTGCTTGATCACGTAGTTTCGGTGAGGCGCCGGGTTTGGGAAAACTTCTATTTCGGGCATGTTCTGAGTTCATTTTACCGGTCTCCGGGGCGTTGACAGCCCCGAACTGGCAAAGCAACGAGGGCGAGCCCGCTTCGCGGACTCGCCCTCTGGATGTTTGAGAGTTCAGCTCTTACTTATGGATTGCGTGGCCTTCGGCATCTTCAAATGCTTCAAGGACCGCTTCCGACATGGTCGGGTGAGCATGGATCGCGTCGACCATCGATTCAACCGTCGCTTCCAACTTCAGAGCCACGACACCCTCGTGGATCATGTCGGTGACGTGGGCGCCGATCATGTGAACGCCTAGCACTTCGCCGTACTTGGAGTCAGCGATCACCTTGACGAATCCGTCCTGTTCTGTCGTGGCCATCGCTTTGCCCAGAGGTCGGAAGTTGAACTTGCCGACCTTAATGTCGTAGCCCTTTTCCTTCGCCTGAGCCTCGGTAAGGCCAACCGACGACACTTCCGGCGACGTGTAAACACAATTCGGAACTGCCTTGTAGTCCACGAGCTTCTTCTCGCCCTTGATGATGTTCGTCACCGCGTGAATGCCTTCGTGTGAGGCGACATGGGCCAACTGAATGCGCCCGGTAACGTCGCCAATGGCATAGATGTTTGGCACGTGGGTTACCAGGGAGTCGTCCACGACCTCAATACCCCGCTTGTGGAGCTTCACTCCGATCTTCTCAAGGTTGAGTCCATCGGTGTTGGCCTTTCGACCAATTCCCAGCAAGACCACATCCACTTCGATGACTTCGACGTCCTCGCCCTTCTTGATAAAGACCTTCCAGACGTTTCCGACTCGCTCAACCTTGTCGAAGGTAGATCCGGTTCGGATCTTGATCCCTTGTCGGCTCAGTGATTTGCCGAGTTCCACGCCCAGCTCCGAATCCATCAACGGAAGCAACTGAGGCATCAACTCAACGAGAGTGACGTCGCTGCCGAGGCCGTTGAAGACGTAGGAGAATTCGACGCCCACGGCGCCACCACCGAGGATGGCCATTCGTTTCGGTACGAAGGGAGCGGTGACCGCGTCATCGCTCGTCCAAACGCCCTCTTCTCGCCCACCTTCGAGGCCTGGGATCGGAAGTTTGATCACCGAAGAACCGGTGGCGATAACAAAGTTCTTGGCACGGATCGTCTCAATGGTGCCGTCCGGCTTCTTGACGTCAATGGTATGGGCGTCTACGAACGAGGCAAATCCGTCGACGTGTCGGATGCCGTTCTTTTTGAAGAGCATTCCAACGCCACCGCGCTGAGTGGTCACGATCTTCTCTTTTCGAGCCATGATCGCGTCGAAATCAAAGCTCGTTTCGCCCCCGACCTTTACGCCGAGCTTGTCGGCGTGCTTGACGTGCTGAAGTCGCTCGACAGATGCAATGAGGGCCTTGCTCGGAATGCAGCCCCAGTTCAAACACGTTCCGCCAAGGTAGGACTTCTCAACCACGATGGTCTTCGCGCCCAACTGGGCAGCACGAATCGCGGCGACATAACCGCCGGGTCCTGCTCCGATCACGACGATATCTGCATCAAAATTCTCGTTTGCCATTCGTGCTTCTTGCTCCTCGGGAGCAGGGATGCCTGGAATCGAGCGGATCAAGGATTCGACTGGAGCGGCAACCGCTGAGGGTCCCGCGTGGGGTGAAAGAGTCGTCTGTCCGTCAATCGTCATCGGATTCGAAATTCCCTGCTAATGCGTAGAGTCTACCCGTCGCCAATTTCCGTTCGGGACGACGTGCCCGGGCTGAGTGAGGCCAGTTACTCGTTCGCCCAGTCGTTCATCAACCACCAAGCCGCTTGATCGTGGGGGATGAATTTGGGATGGGTGATCATCGCGAAAGAGGGAAGATATCCGAGCGAACCATCGCCGTACTCCTTCACCCGCCGGATCACCCTCTCGACATGTTCTTTGGCCACCTTGCATCGCTCGATGTCCGCCAACGAGCCGCCGATCCGCAAGTGAGTCGCCCGGGCAACCGTCGCCAGATCGTCGAAAACCTGCCGACAGGGTGACAAATGGGTGATTGCCTCTCCGGGTTTCCCGGCAGCGTAGGCAAGATGGGCATTTTCCGCGAATCGAACGAACTGCACGGCGCTCTTCGTGAATTGGGAAACGCCCTGGGCCGATTTGTTGGGGCTCATGCTTATGGCTCTTTCGAGAATGTCCAGGGCGGAGTCTCCCATCGCGCCGGACAACTCATCGTGATGATGGAGCCAGGCCAAGAAAGGGTTCGAATAAAGCAGCAAACGCGCCTTGAGCCCGTTCCGAATGCCGGTGAAGGCGAACACCCCGCCCAAAGCGTTAAGTTCGATTCCCATGAGTCTCGCCCACTCCTCGTAGGTCTCACCGTGGTGCAAGTATCCTTTCAGGAAAACGGGAGATTCAGACAACTTTCGGTAAATCTCGACCGCTGTATCGTTTGGCAGCAATTCTGTTCGTTCCGTAGTCGCGACTTTCCCCACCGTCTCACCTGAGACTGCCCCGCTGTTCGAAGCGGAGAGAAGTTTGCCGGTCGCCTCGATCGCGGGGAAAAGCGTTTCGTAGTTCGCAAACAGGCCCCCTTCCCAAGTCGTGAGACAAACACCCAGCGCATCCGATGTTTCGACCGCCGAGATACAGTCGCGCACGTTTTGTTCACTGGGGGCCAGATGGAACCATGCAGCGTCATAAACCTGCAACGTGGGGCAGCATACAACGTTAAATCCGTTCTCAATGAACGCTCTAGTCGTGGGCAGTGGGCTCTGGAAATACTGCCAATCAAAGATCACGGTGGACTTCGGAAGTCGGCCGAGAGCTTGGGGATGATCCTGAAACATGTCTCCCCACACCGCAGGTGTCCGGCCCGCGTCGACGAGCTTTTGGGCAAGAGGGCCAAAATGGTCACCGTACAGAACGGCCTTGCCGTCTGTAGAGGCGTCGGCTGCTTCGAGGTCGAGGACGCGTTGTCGGCAGACAGGGCACTTGCCGAGTTGCATTGTCTCGTCTCCCCCGATGTGGATCAGATTGGACGGGAAGATAGTTAGCGTGTCATCGAGGATTCGGTTTGCCAACTGTAGGAACTTGGGATTACTCGGACATGCCTGCATGCCCTTAAAAACCTCTTCCGCATATTGAGCGCCTTCTTCCGTATAGATCATCCCTTCGAAGTGTCCGAGCAGGTTTACAAACGGAACGATCTGGATCTCGGGATATTCGCGATGGAGTGTCTCGACCGTCTCGCGCGTCAGCGCTCCGATGCCAAGGGACCACGGAGTGCTTGGATAAGCGAATCGGTGCTCGAAGTAGAGTCCGATCGCGTTATAGCCTGAGTCTCGCGTCACGTCGAAAAATCGTCGGAGGTGATCAAGGGAAGGACTTTGCTCACGCGCAAGGTCGTACATCCACATTCGAAGGCGCATGGCCAGAGTCTACTACCCGGGAACAATGCCGGGGTCACTTTCCCCTTGCTGCGAACTGATATGAATGTTCGAAGTTAGCAGCCAGCAGTTTGCAATCGGGGCGGATTCTAGGGATGCCTACTTTCGTTCCCGGTTGCGAGTGCTCCGCTTATTTCCGCTGCAAACTGCAAACTTTTAAATCAGCTCAAGGGCTACTTCCGAACAAAAATGACGGCCCTCAGCTGAAAGTCGAATAATTTGTCCCGACCGCTCGACCCATCCACGGTTGACGAGGCGGTCGAGGGACTTCGTGTCCACCGACAATCCTTCCACATCCAATCCCTCGTTGAGCCGCAAGCCAAGCATCAGTCTTTCGACTCTCAGGGTGCTCTCGCTCAAAGTCTCGGATTCGAAGGCGAGAGCCTTTCCTGCCGCGACCGCCGCCACGTAACCATCTGGGTGCTTCAGATTGGTGTACCGCGTGCCCAGTCCGGAATCGTCTCGAACCATGCCGACTGCCCCCGGTCCGTATCCGGCGTACTCCATGGCGTTCCAGTAGGCAAGGTTGTGTTGACATGCTCTGCCAGGCTTCGAGAAATTGCTGATCTCGTATTGCTCATATCCCGCCTCTTTCGTTCGGCGCACGCACTGCTCATACATCTCCACTTGAACTTCGTCGTCTGGCAGTGGCAAGGTCCCCCGAAGCCGCTCCTTGTAGAAGGCCGTGTTCTGCTCGATCGTAAGGCAGTAGAGACTGAGATGCTCGGGATCGAGGGCGAGAGCACGGTCAAGGTTCTTCTCCCAGCCGTGGCGACTCTGGTTCGGAAGAGCGAACATGAGATCCAGGTTCACATTGTCGAAACCTGCCTCGCGGGCGGATGAAACGGCCCGCTCGATCTCGCCCGACCGGTGCACTCTCCCCAGGCGCACAAGGTCATCGTCCAAAAAGCTTTGAGCCCCCAGGCTGATTCGATTGAAGCCCCCCTGCCTCATTGCCTTAAATTTAGGAATATCGACGGTCCCTGGGTTTGCCTCACTGGTAATTTCGGCCCTATCCACTGGAGGATGGGATTCGAGAACAGCCTCAAGAATCCTCAAAAGCTGACCCTCCGCGAGGTAGGTCGGCGTCCCTCCGCCAAAGAAAATCGTGGTTGCCGGGCGTCCCGCCCAAGGCGATCGGCGAATCTCAGCAATCGTTGCCAGAGTGGTTGATTCCATGATCTCCCCCTCCATGGCATAGGAGTTGAAGTCGCAGTACCCGCACTTGGTCGGGCAAAAAGGAATGTGAACGTAGACTGCGATCGGCGGGCGGGGGAGTTGCGACATGAGGGGGATCTGACTCTATTGTGACGTGCCGTCACCCATGTCCCTTCACGAAGCTTGAATCCTTCTCTCGATTGTCGGGCAATCGCATCATCTCGATGGATCGGCCATTCTGGAGATCGACCCTGACCAGGTCGTTATCATCGCTGATACTGGCGCTCTGGCGATACCGATCGAACTCGATGACCACCTGGTGGCCATGGAATTTCTGGTCGAATTCTTTGGCCTCGAACGTGCCGCCAATGCGGGCCGAACGCATGGCAAATCCTCCTGAATAAAGGTCAAGAAGCGCAAATGTCTTTTCCCTCTGAACGATCTTCCCATCCACCAGCATGGGTTTGAACTGGTCATTCAGCTGATCCATCATCGAGGGCGCGGGGAAGATGGACTGACTCGAAGATTTCCCATTGATCTTGCGAGAAAGCTCCAGGTGGTCCGAAAAATAGTCGCACGTCGCCTCGGAAGCGCCGAAGTAGCTCACCTTCGAAGCCGTTTCTCGGAGAATCTTGCCTGACTTCTCGACCCAATAGTCGGTGGCAGCGTCCAAAAGGAACCGATTGGTCCCATGATGCGAAATGGTTCGGCCGGTCCAATGAACGTGCCATACGGACTGCCCGCTCAGCGTTTCTTCAGAGGTCGAGAACCGAATAAACCCGAAGTTGTAAGCGGCAAAGGATCCGCCCGCCACGCCACCGCCTGAAAAATCCGCCTCGTAGCTTTTCCCGAACGCGAGTGCCATCACGGTGTCCGGGCATGTCCTTAGTCCGGTGGCGATTTCCAGGTATCCCGGGAGGTAGGCAACCTCATCGGCCGGTGACTGTCCCATTCTCACAATTGCTATCGCAGCGCCTATTATCATGGGACTTCTCGACTCATAGACGGTCGGAGTGGCATGCTGGTTCTCGTCTCCAAAAGCCCCTCGGCCTATCCATGGCCCTTCGACGCCAAGTTCTCCTTTAGTCGGTTCGAGGGAAGACTCGTCATCTTGATCCACCGGCCTTCTTGAAGGTCCACCGTGACCAGATTGTTGTCATCGCTTACACAGACCCCCTGTTTCTGCCGACGCTCCTCCAGATCGATCTCATAACCGTGGAAGTGCGCGTCACACTCCACGCCATCGAATTTTCCCGCCACGCGCGCTGTTTTTAACTGAAACGCTCCCCTAAACAGGTCGAGACTCAGATAGCTCTTCTCTCGAAGGATGACCTTGCCATCGACAACCATTGGCCTGAACTGCTCGTTGAGTTGTGTCAACTCCTGACCACCCGGGTACAGCAACTGATCGTCGAACTTCCCGAACACGTTGCGTTTAATCTCAATGTGGTCCGGATAGTAGTCGGCTTGCGCCTCAGAGCGTCCATCAGGACCGTCGAACGATGCCGCCTGTCGGCGTATCGTCCCCTTATTGTCGACCCAGTAGTCTTCGGTCGCGTCGACTCGCCATTCCTTTTTTCCTTTGCGAGAGCTTGTCTTGCTCGACCATCGAGCGTGCCAAACCGGGAGTCCTAGGAAGTCTTCACTTGTCGTCGCAAACCGCACAAAGCCGAAGTTGAACCCGACGTATCCACCAGGAGTGATTTTGCCCCCATTAAAGGTGGCGTCAATGTCTTTGCCGAAGTAGAGCGCCATGACGGTATCCGGAATAGACCTTAAGCCAATGACGACCTCAAGCTGGCCGGGCAGGATCGAAAGCGGCTCCGACGAAATGACCGCCGACTGAGCGAGTGTGAGTGCCGCGAGAATCAACATGACATCGAAATGCTTCCAGACAAGAGTCTCTGTTCAGACTTTAACGCAGATCGTTCCGGAATCGGTCTTCCGTGTACTTGTGCGTGGAGGTACCTAGCTAGAATCATCAGTGCCAAGTCCGTTCTTTCAGTCTTTCAGCCTTAAGTCACTGTCCCTCAAGAACCGGTTCGTGATGGCGCCGATGACACGCCAATTTTCCCCCGGAGGGATTCCCACCCCTGACGTCGTCGAGTACTACCGGAAGCGAGCCGCGGGCGAAGTGGCACTGATCTTGACGGAAGGGACGGTGGTAGACCGACCTGCCGCTTCGAACAACTCCAACATCCCCCATTTCTACGGCGGCGAGAGCCTGAACGAGTGGGAGAAGGTTGCGTCGGCAGTCCACGGTGAAGGCGGAAAAATCGGTCCTCAAATTTGGCACCAAGGAGTGGTTCAACCCGGTGGTCCCAACCCTCTCCCACAAGAACTGTTTGAAGGCCCATCCGGTCTGCTCGGTACCGGGGCGGCAGTCGGCCGAACCATGACCGAAGAAGATATCGCCGACACCATCGCCGCCTTCGCGAGCGCCGCCGCCGACGCAAAGCGGATCGGATTCGACATGCTCGAACTCCACGGCGCCCACGGTTATCTGATCGACCAGTTCTTCTGGGACTTCACCAATCGTAGATCGGATCGATATGGTGGACCCACGATCGCCGATCGCGTCCAGTTCGGTGTGGAAGTCACCAAGGCAGTTCGCAAAGCGGTCGGAGAAGACTTCGTGATCTCACTTCGAATCTCCCAGTGGAAAATCTCGGGATACGACATTAAGATCGCCAAAGATCCCACCGAAATGGAGGCTTGGCTTGGACCCCTATCGGAAGCTGGGGTCGATATTTTCCACTGTTCGCAACGTCGATTCTGGGAGCCGGAGTTTGAGGGCTCAGACCTGAATACGGCCGGTTGGGCCAAGAAAATCACTGGCAAACCCACGATCACCGTCGGATCCGTGGGCCTTTCTGGTGAGTTCATGTCTTCCTTGAGAGAGGGAACCGGAGCAGATCCGACTCCGCTCGACGAACTGCAAAGACGGCTGGAGCGCGGAGACTTTGACCTTGTTGCCGTGGGGCGAGCCCTCATCTCCGACCCTAACTGGGTCCAGAAGGTGGGAGAAGGGAAGTTCTCTGAAATGAAAGGCTATTCCAAGGAATCGCTGGCGACTCTCGTATAAGTCCGCTCGCTATCCAAAGAAAATAGACGGGTCGTCGATCACATCGGCGTCCTCGACGCCGGTCGAGACCTTTCTTACGACACAGCCACGCATTTTGGGTTCGACGAAGACGTAAAGCGTGGCCGAGCGAGCCCGAACGATGGCGCAGGCCGCCTGCCAGTCATCGATCACGATGTCTCGTAGCGAACGTCTACGGTCGCCTCTTAGGGCGTGCGCCTCAAGGTCGTCTGGGGAACCGTAGATAACGACCACCTCGACATGGTCATCGAGGTCGGCGAGCCCAGTGAGTTTGGTATCCCAGTTTTGGAACTGGGCGTCCTCCATGAAGTAGCGGTTCCCAAACTGCGATTTGGGCGTCCCAAACAGCTTCTGAAAGTGCTTCTGAATTCGACCGGGGATGAAGGATTCCTGAAACTCTTCAAACGCCGCCTCCGTAGCCTCGGAATCAAGGAGCCGTGGCGAGCCCCAAAGCTTCTGCCACTTAGCCATGCGATCTTCTGGGGTGATGACTTTGATCGGCTTTGCCACCACCCATTGTAGTCCCCTGGGAAGGGGACTACTCCGCGTTTGGCTACTCGGCGGCTACTTCCGCTCGATCCATGCGCTCAGGAGCGCTCACGCCCAGTAAGTCAAATGTCGACTTGAGAGCGAAACGCGCCGCCTGACAAACCGCCGCTCTCGCTCGACTGAGCTCCGGCTGGTCCGCCTGGACGACTCGGCACCCATCATAGAAGTAGTGATAGGTTCGCGCGAGCTCCACCGCATAGGTGGTGAGCCGGTGAACCCCGTAGTCCGAAGCGCACCGCCGAACTTCGTTCGGGAGGTCGAGGATCTTCTTGATCAACGCTAACTCTCGCGGATTCACAAGCAACGAAGGATCGAACTGGAGCGGGCTCGACGAATCAATTCCCAACTCCGTTTGCGCTTTGGCGAGCACCGAACAGATCCGCGCATGAGCGTACTGGGCGTAGAAAACCGGATTCTCGTCGCTCTGCTTCGTTGCGAGATCGATGTCAAAGTCCATATGCGAGTCGTGGCTTCGCATCAAATAGAAGAATCGGCTCACGTCTGCCCCGATTCGCAACTGCTCTTCCTTGTCGGACTTGGGAGCGATGTTGGCGCCCAACTCGGAAATCAGGTCTCGCAACTCGTAGATGTTTCCGTCCCGTTTTCGCATCGGGGCCGGATTACCGTCCTTCACGAATCGGACGATCTGAAAAATGATGATCTCAAATCGAGACAGGGGGTAACCCAGCGCCTGACATGCGGCGTACATTCGCGGAATGTAGCCGTGATGATCCGGGCCAAGTATGAGATAGGCCTTCTCGTAAGCCCGATCGCCAAGCTTGTTCTGCAGATACGCAACGTCGGCGGCGATGTAAGCCGGCCGACCGTCGGACCGGGTCAACACACGATCCTTGTCATCTCCCCATCGGGTCGATCGAAGCCATAGTGGACCGCACTCCTCCGGCTTCTGCTGAAGGGTTTCCGTTTTGCCCTCTCGAACGATTTCGAAAGAGTGACACTCGCTGTCGGCCGACCCGTTTGCCTTTAAATGGTCCAGAGCTTCGGCAACTTTTCCGTTGTCGTGGAGCGACTGTTCACTAAACCATCGGTCAAAGCGGATCCCAAAAGTGCCAAGGTCGGTGCGTTGTCGCTCGATCATCAACTCTTGCGACATCGATTGCCACCAACCGCTGTCCGTGTGACTCGCCGAATCCGGATGCAGCGCCTGGACTTGATGGGCGACATCGAGCACGTATTCGCCCTTATATCCATTCTCGGGAACGGGAAGGGACAGCGAATGGGCGCGCACTGACTCGGCGAATAGGCGCATCTGCTCCGAGTTGACGCCATCGTTGATGTAATACTCCCGGTCTACTTCGTCGCCCGCAGCGGCGAAGACCCGCGAAAGCGTGTCGCCAAAGGCAGCGCCTCGGCCCGATCCGACCGTAATCGGACCATTCGGGTTGACACTGACGAACTCGACATTGATTCTTCGACCCTTGGGTTGTGAGGCCGTTTTGGCCGAAGACAGCTTGTCGCCCAGTTCCAAAACGACAGGAACGTAGTTGGCGATAGCTTCCGGCTTTAGCCGCAAGTTGAGGAATCCGGGGCCGGCAATGTCGATCACTGCAAACAGCGAACCTTCCTCGGAGTCGAGCAATGTTTGCTTGAGCAGTTCCGCAATCACGCGTGGCGGCTTGCCGGCGCGCTTGGTCGCCGAAAGGGCGAACGGGCAGGCGTAGTCACCGTGTTCGGGAGTTTTGGTGTCCGTGACCTCGATCGCGACCTCGAGCACCGCATCGGAAAGTTCTCCGGCGGAAACAAGGGTCTGAACGGCGGACTGAAGCAGAAGCGTGATTTGACCGCGTAACAAGGCTTATTTGTACCTGTTTAGGACGACTCCCCTCGGGGCATAAGGCTCACAATAGAGCGTCATGAAGATTGCGGTTACCGGTGGAAGCGGATTGTTGGGGCGGTTGGTGCTCCGGGACCTTCGAGAGAAGGGCTATACCGCAGTGAGTATCGATCGGGTCCGGGCGGAGCATGGCTGGACTTATCTGATCGACCTGTCGGATGCGGCGCAGGTCTACGACGCGCTTGCCTCCATAAAGCCGGACGCAGTCATCCATCTCGCGGCAGATCCAGCCCCGGGTGGGCGACCTCGCCACGCGCAATTTGCCAACAACGTATTGGGAACGCTCGCGATGCTGCAGGCGACCGCCGACTTCGGAATCAAAAAGTTCGTTTACGCGAGTAGTGAAATGGCGATGGGCTGGACGCGCGGTTCAAAGCCGATCACCCACCTACCGTTGACTGAGGAGGACGTGATTGTTCCGATCAATTCCTACGCATTGGGGAAGCACGTTTGCGAAGTGCTCTGTGAATCGACTGCTGCCGCTCACCCTGAAATGACGATCGTGAGTTTGCGGATCAACTACCTCGTGTTCGAGGACGACTATTCTCGGCTTGCCGGAGCAACCGCCCATTTTCCAAGCGGGGAGTACAATCACTGGGGCTACCTCGACGGCCGTGATGCGGCAAAGGCGGCAAGATTGGCGGCAGAATACGGCGTTCCCGGCCATCACGTTTACAACGTCGCCGCCCCGGACACCTTCATCGACATTCCGACCGCAGAGGCGATGGAGAGAATTCACAAGCCGGTCACCATGAGAGAAGGCTGGCCGCAATTTGGATCGACGGTAGACAGCACGAAGATTCAGAAGGAATTGGGTTGGAAAGCCGATTTTCTTTGGCGTGAGCAGGTTGCCCTCTTGACCGAAGAAGACCCGAACTCTTAGCCGACTCGCCTTCTCCCGTGAAAGATTAACCGGGCGCTATTCAGACCTTCCTGAGTGCCAGATGCCAAGCACAAAAGCGCCGTAAGGCATCAAAGGATCGCTTAGACTTGCCAGCCACCAACCCCTCCTCACGTGTACAAATGTTAAATCTGAATACCTAGCAATAATGCGAGTATTCGCAAACCTTCTTTGCACGATTTTCGCTCGATAATGATTCATCCCAACGTTCTGTGAACGAAAGATGGGAACAGTTCCGTCCCCATTTCGTCTCACCCCGCGTGATACGTGCCCCAAGAAGCGCTCAAGAGCGCTAGAATAAGCGGTCACAGCGGCTGAGTCATTTCGGATACAGCCGTTTCGGTTTGGAAAAAAGCTTATGGCGATGCCGCGTTTATCGATGGTGCAGTTTCTGCTCCAGAAGGGCTATATCAAGCCCGATCAGGTCGAGCAAGCTACGAAGGTTGCTCAGCAGACTGGCGAGTCGGATCTAGGAAAGGTCCTCGTCGGTCTCGGTTTCGTGGGTGAGCGTGAGGTAATTCAAGCCCGTGCCCAAGAGCAAGGAATTGCTTTTGCCGACTTGGATCGCGTTCAGATCGATTCCAGCGCCCTCAACATTGTTCCTGAGCGGATCGTAAGAGCCCACTCAGCGATTCCGGTCAAGAAAGACGGACAGAACTTGTACGTCGCGATGGCGAACACGTCGAACATCGCCGCCCTGGACGACATTCGCATGGCGTCGGGGTGCCGAGTCATCCCGGTACTTGCGGTTTCTGGCGCGATCGAAGATGCCATTCGCAAGAACTACACGAATTCGGCGCCCGCCGAGACGACTCCGGCCGTATCGGCCATCAAGCCCCAAGAGACCCTAAACAACGACATTCGTAAGGCGATTGCCGACGCGGGTGTTCGGCAGGGTCGAGAAGATGACGATGGGCAGGACGGCGATGCTGAGAAGATGGCGGAGCAGGCTCCGATCATCAAGCTTGCCAACGCTCTGATCCAACAAGCGATCGCCGATCGAGCCTCTGACATCCACGTCGAGCCTCAGCAGCGTTCCGTTCGCGTTCGGTACCGAATTGACGGTGTTCTCATCGAAGCGATGACGGTGCCTCGAAACTTGATGGCGCCGCTTATCAGCCGTCTCAAGATCATGGCCGACATGAATATTGCCGAGCGGCGTATTCCTCAAGACGGTCGTATCGAGGTTCGGCACACCGCGAAGGAATACGACCTTCGTGTCAGTTCGGTGCCTACGCCGTTCGGTGAGAAGATCGTTATGCGTATTCTCGATAAGTCGAGCGTCATGCTCGGCTTGGAGAAGATTGGATTCACCGAAGAGAATCAGATCAAGGTTGAGGAACTGGTAAGCCAGCCTAACGGCATGTTCCTCTGTACGGGTCCTACGGGATCTGGAAAGACCACCACGCTCTATTCGGTGCTGCACAAGCTCAACACGGTCGGCGTCAACATCATGACCGCAGAAGACCCGATTGAGTACCAGCTCAACGGTATTACTCAGGTCGGTATGAACCGAAAGGCCGGTCTGACCTTTGCGACCGCCCTTCGAGCCTTCCTTCGCCAGGACCCTGACATCATCATGGTCGGCGAAATTCGTGACCTTGAAACCGCGGAAATCGCGATTGAAGCATCGCTCACGGGACACCTTGTCCTTTCGACGCTTCACACGAATGACGCCTGTTCCAGTACGTTACGTCTCATCGACATGGGTGTAGAGCCCTACCTCGTCTCTGCCGTTCTCATGGGCGTTCTTGCTCAGAGACTTGCTCGTCGAATCGACCCGAACAATCGAGAATCCTACGAGGTGCCCGCAGCGGATCTTAAGCGGTTTGGCATGACGTTTAGCGATCCCGAAGAGATGGTCACCCTATACCGAGGCGTTCCCGCCGAGGAAAATCGCATGACCGGTTACCGCGGTCGAACGGGAATTCACGAGTTGATGACGATGAACGCCGAAATCGCTGAAATGATTGTGCGTCGTGTGCCGTTGAACGATATTAAGGGTGCTGCCAAAGCGAACGGAATGTACGAACTCCGAGAGGACGGACTGCATAAGGTTCTGCTTGGCTGGACCGATCCCACAGAAATCATGCGCGTCGTCTTCACCGCCGGCTTCTAAATCTGGAACCCCCCCCCGAAATGCAGAATCAACCCCCCATCAACCGTCCCGGAATGCCTGGCCAGTTTCCTGGGCAGATGCCTCCTCCCGGAGGCCTGCCACCGATTAACGGTCAGGCGCAACAGCCGGAAGAGCCGCCAAAGGGTCCACCGCAGTCCATCGAAGATCTGCACATCGACGAATTGCTTCACATTGTCGTGGACATGACGGCGTCTGACCTTCACATCTGCCAATCTTCGCCTCCTGTTATCCGACACGATGGCAAACTGAAGCGGCTGAATTACGAAGAACTCGGACCGGTCGACACTCAGAGGATGATGTACGACATCATCTCAGACGAGAACCTCAACAAGTTCGAAACGACTCTCGAGCTGGACTTCTCCTACAGTCTTCCAAAGCGCGCACGCTTCCGCGTGAACATGTATCGGGACAAAGGCGCGGTTGCCGCCGCCTTCCGACTCATTCCACAGAAGATCCCGACGGTCGAGCAGCTCAACCTCCCGGTGATCCTAAAGTCGCTGTGCGAAAAGCCTCGCGGCTTGATCCTCGTGACCGGTCCTACGGGATCTGGAAAGTCCACGTCGCTCGCGGCGATGGTCAACCATATCAACACGAACTTCGCGCACCACATCATCACCATCGAAGACCCGATCGAGTATCTGCATGAGCATAAGATGTCGATCATCAACCAGCGCGAAGTAGGCTCGGACACCAAGAGCTTCTTGAATGCGCTTCGAGGATGTCTTCGAGAAGACCCGGACATCCTTCTGGTCGGTGAAATGCGCGACATGGAAACGATCGGCTTGGCGATCACGGCTGCTGAAACCGGCCACTTGGTGTTTGCGACCCTGCACACCAACAACGCCGCCGAATCCGTCGACCGAATGATTGACGTTTTCCCTCCGGAGCAGCAAGAGCAGATTCGTGTTCAGCTCTCAAACAACCTCGTCGCCATCATTTCGCAGCAGCTAATGCCGCGACTAGGCGCCCCGGGACGTGTGCCGGCGAATGAAATCATGGTCGCCAGCCCTGCTATCCGTAACCTGATCCGTGAGGCTAAGTCTCACCAGATCACTTCCATGATCCAAACCAGCGGAAACATGGGAATGATCACCATGGACCAGACGCTTCGAGATCTGTTCCTGAAAGGTCTCATTTCGTTGGAGGACGCGATTTCGCGCTGTACCAACAAGGATGAGCTCATGAAGATGATCAACACCCCCACCGCAGGCGGAGTAGGTGGACCTGGTGGTCCTCCATCCCGCGGCCGATAATCGGAGAAGAGAACTATGCCGGTCTACAGTTACACGTTCCGAGATGCGCTAGGCGGCCTTCAGAAAGGCACCGCAGACGCAGAAAGCGAAGAGATCCTAAGGAAGAGGTTCGAGGAGCAGGGCTTCACGATTACCGAACTCGCAATGATCAAGGCCAAGTCGGCCAAGACCAAGAGTTACGGTAAGGTCAAGCTCACGAACCTGTCGGTCTTCTGTCGCCAGTTTTCGACGATGGTTGACGCTGGCGTTTCGCTCGTGCGCTGCCTCGACGTGCTTGGCCGGCAAACTGCCGACCCGAAGCTGAAGAAGATTCTTGCCGACATTGGTCAGCGAGTTGAGGGAGGCGAAAGCCTTTCTCGAGCGATGCAGCGCCATCCAAAAGCGTTCAGCAACCTCTTCATCGGTCTTGTAAAAGCGGGAGAGATCGGAGGCGTCCTCGAGGAATCGCTGCAGCGACTTTCTCAGTTCTTGGAAAAGGACGTCGAACTTCGCCGAAAGGTCAAGTCGGCCATGACCTATCCGACCCTGGTTGCCATCATGTCGGTCGGCATCGTGACCTTCCTTGTAACCTGGTTCGTTCCGCAGTGGGCAGCCATTTTGACCGACCTTGGACTCAAGGCGGACGACCTTCCCGGTCCGACCAAGTTCTTGATCGACATCTCAAACATCATCGGCCACGATGGCGTCTGGGTGATCATCGGTCTGGTCATCCTTATCTTTGCCTATCGCCTCTTCGTAAGCACCCGGTTTGGACGGCGTGTGGCTGATCGTGTGCGACTCAAGCTTCCCGTATTTGGAAAGCTGCACCACAAGGTCTGCCTGGCCCGATTTAGCCGAACCATGGGCACCCTGCTCACTTCGGGCGTTCCGATCTTGCAGGCAATGGAGACCGTCGCTGGCACGGTTGGAAACACCATCATGGCCGACGCGCTCCTGGAAGCTCGAGCAAGAATCCGTGAAGGAGACCGAATCGGCGACCCGCTTGAAGCGTCCAGACTGTTCCCCCCGATGGTCGTTCACATGATCGGCGTCGGAGAAGAGTCTGGATCTCTCGACTTCATGCTCCAGAAGATCGCTGACTTCTACGAGGCTGAAGTGGACGCTGCCCTCGCATCGCTTACCGCGGCAATCGAGCCGATCATGATCGTTAGCCTCGGCTTCGTCGTAGGCTTCATCGTTATCGCGATGTTCCTCCCGCTCGTCGACGTTATCTCCAAGCTGTCCTCTGGCAGCGGCGACGACGACAAGTAAACCTCCCGCCCCGTCAACCAAGGATGCGGCTCCCTACAAAGGGTGCCGCATCTTTTTCTTTTGGAGTCACGCTTTCAGCTTGTGAGGCTGGATTTGTTCCATTCCGAACCGCTGTTAGGCTAGCCAACCCAAACTCACAAACCCGACACGATTCACAGAGTATCGCAACAGTCCCGGAGGTCGTAATGGGCGCCCTCGCCCGCAGCGAAGTCTCCGGATCCCGCCAGAGGGAAATGAGCGAATGCGAATCGGGACGTACGCGGGAGAGGGGAAGGGGAGAGGGCCAAATCGAACCAGCGAGCGAATCAATGTCCACTTATTTCGAGCGTTTTCAGAGATCGCAGATTTTTGCGAGACTCTGATAATTCTCCATCTACCCTCGGATCGTTTTCCGACTTCCCTTCCGAAACCGCTAACCACTAACGCTGCAAAGATTCAACGCACTCACAATCGCCTTAAGCGAGGCTCGCGTAAGATTCGCATCCAAGCTCGCTCCAAACCGCGTCTTTCCGTCGAGGCTGATCCTCACGTAGGCAGCCGCCAAGGCTGCCGCGCCAGAGTTCACTGAATGTTCGTGGAAGCTCAGCACCTCGAAGTGGGGCGCCCCTGCCTTTATGAGGGCGGCGCAGAAGGCTTCCATAGGCCCGTGGCCGAAGCCAGAGACCATTCGGGCCTCACCGTTGAAGTAGACGACCGCATGGCACTCGACCGAGTCAGGATCCGAGGGCGCAGTCGCGACCGAATAGTTGATCAGCTCGAATGGGCGCGTCGATTGCAAGTACGTCTTCTCGAATTCTGACCAGATGTCCTCAGGGCGAACTTCCTTGGCAGACCGCTCGGCGAGATCTTGAATAACCTTGGCAAACTCCGGGTGCATCGCCTTGGGCAGGTCCAGGCCAAAATCGGTCCGTAGCACGTAAGCCACGCCGCCTTTACCTGACTGGCTGTTGACCCGAATGATCGCCTCGTAGTCACGCCCGATGTCGTGCGGATCGATTGTGAGGTAGGGTACCGCCCACAGATTGTCCGACCGGGTTGCGAGGGCGCGCATACCCTTGTTGATCGCGTCTTGGTGTGAGCCGGAAAATGCCGTGAACACCAGTTCGCCCGCGTACGGATGTCGGGGGTGAATTGGATTCTCCGTGCACTCGCTCACCACGGTGATGACCTCCGGCAGATTGCTTAATGTGAGTTCTGGATCGACGCCTTGCGACTGAAGGTTCAACGCGAGCGTGACGAGGTCCACGTTTCCGGTCCGCTCTCCGTAACCGAAAAGGGTTCCCTCAACTCGATCCGCGCCCGCCATCTGACTCAGCTCGGCCGCCGCAACCGCGCATCCGCGATCGTTGTGCGTATGAACGCTGATGATCGTCGAATCACGGCGCGAAAGATGGCGGCCCATCCACTCGATTTGATCCGCATAGATGTTAGGCGTCGTTAACTCAACCGTCGATGGCAGGTTCAGAACCATCGGCTTGTCTGGAGTCGGACCCCAGACTTGCGTGACCTCTTCACTCACTCTTAGGGCAAAGTCAAGCTCAGTTCCCGTAAAGCTTTCGGGAGAGTATTCGAAGCGAATATCGGTGCCTTCCATCTCGTCCGTCAGCTGGCGAATAAGCTTCGTGCCGCTCACCGCCAACTCCAGGATTTCGTCTTGACTCATGCCAAAGACCACTTCCCGCTGAAGAGTCGATGTCGAATTGTACAGGTGGACAATGGCTCGCTTGGCGCCTTGGAGGGATTCAAAAGTTCGCCGAATCAGGTGTTCTCGGGCCTGCGTGAGTACTTGGATCGTCACATCCTCGGGAATGAGATCTTGCTCGATCAATGTCCGCACGAAATCGAACTCAGTCTGGGATGCCGACGGAAACGCGACCTCGATCTCCTTCAGGCCAACCTCGACCAGAAGCTTAAAAAGTCGCAGTTTCTCGGTGACCCCCATCGGCTTCACTAAGGCTTGATTGCCGTCTCTGAGATCCACCGAACACCAAATCGGAGCCTTTTCCAGGCTACGGGAGGGCCATGTTCGGTCGGGAAGATCGATCAAAGGATACGGACGATACTTCCGCCATGCATCACTCATAACCCCATTGTGACTCCCTTGGAAGTCCGACGGTGGTTTAGAGCACTTGAGGTGGCTTCAGCTTTTCACGCCAACACGCTACAATGGGATGACCATGCATCACCCGGAGATTTCGCTTGTTTCCTAACTGGAGCGTAATCTTTGGCTTCGTGATCGGGGCGGTTATCGGATCGTTCTTGAACATGGCCATTTATCGGCTTCCTCGTAAGCTGTCGTTTGTCAATCCAAGCAAGAGTTTTTGCCCGAAATGCAAGCACCCGCTCGAGGCCGTGGATCTCTTTCCTCTACTCAGTTGGCTGAGCACCGGTGGGAAATGTCGCTACTGTAAGGCGCCGGTCGCAGTCCGCTATTTCTTGGTCGAGCTTCTCACCGCCGGACTCTTTAGCGCCCTCTGGTTCCAGTTCTTGATCGCGACCTATGCGCCACTCAAATGTGGCTTCTTCGCACTCGAGATGGCAGGGTTAGTGGCCGTCATCTTTATCGACTGGGAGCTGTACATCATCCCAGACGAACTCAACGCATTTCTATTGATTGTCGCCGTTGCTTACCGATTGATCGATCACAGCGTGATCGATGGGCTGAAGGGTGGCGTTTTGGGCTGGGGACTACTCTGGGGCATCGCCGTGCTCGGTCGAGTGGCGTTCGGTAAGGATGCGATGGGCCATGGCGACATCAAGATGATGCGTGGCGTCGGGTTCTTGCTCGGAATGACTCTCATGACGGCAAGCCTTGGTATGGCTGTCGTCTTAGGCCTCATCTTTGGACTCTCCTTGATCGCCTATGCGAAGTTCAGAAAGTCGCCCACCGAGCCAGCGGCCACAACTGACGAGCCCGAGGAAGAGTTTCCTCCCGAATCGATTGGCAGTCTCTTCAAACTCGGAGCATGGTATTTGCTGTGCCTGGATGTGGTGGCCTTGCCTTTCCCTGGCCTCTACAAAGTGATCGGGGAAACCGTCCAGGAGGACGATATCGACGAGGACTGGAAACCGACTCTCACCACCATCCCTTTCGGACCCTATTTAGCCGCCGGGGCCATTGCGTGTATGTTGTTTGCCAATCCAGTCGAGGCTGCAATCGCTAGTTGGTGGCAATCGTCGACCGGCGCTCAGAATTCGACGACAACTTCCTTAAAGATTCGAGAACGGTTTGGCGGTAAATTACCGTCGCAATCTTACGAGGGATCAAACCGCGTTGATAAGGTAGAACCCACAAGCTTCGACTTGAAGCCTGTGGGTTATGCCGTGTTTGAGCCGATCATCGGCTTTGGATGGTGCGATAAAGTGATGCATTTTTACATTTCTCCGGCAGGTCCCAACGGGAACATTGATACGTTAAAAGCCGTCTACCGCAACGGGGATACTGGAGTGCTCCGCGCATGACACTCAAAAAAGGGTTTACATTAATCGAACTGTTGGTCGTGATCGCAATCATCGGCATCTTGGCCGCGATCATTTTTCCTGTATACGCCAGAGTCAAAGACTCAGCGTATCGTAGCTCGGACATATCCAATTTGAACTCGATTCGCACTGCGTTGCAGCTGTATCGAGTCGATCAAGGTGGCTACCCTCCGGCGATTCTTGGCTATGCGACGGGATACTCAAACTTTGCGCCATCGTCGGCAGACATCGTGCCGGCAAACATGGTAGCAAGCGCAAACCCTAGCTACCAGAACTCCGCTTTCATCTACCCGAAGAGAATTGTTTCCCTCGAAACGCTCCGGCCCTCCTACGATCGAGTGGGAAACAACGAATTCATTTCAAACGCCTATTGGCCGCAGGGAGTGGACCCTCAGGTCCTCGGGCCCAACGACCGAGTGGGCCGCTGTGTCGATTTTGGCCTCGGTGGCGGCTCTGAGTGGGTTTGGAACAACTACTATAAGATCAGCGGCTACGATGTCGCTGAGGTTCCGGTTGCCGGGTCCCCGGGTACCACGAGAGCCGAGCTCCGCTATGCACCCTTCTGGAGCAAATACACGGTCCCAACCACTTGCCCATCCAGTGTTTCGGGCTCCCCGTCAGATAGCACGCGACAGCTCGGATATACCGACCCGCCCGAGTCCACCGTCATCACCTGGGACTCATTCTTCCGAGAGTTCGACCAGTCGGGTAACCCGACCCGATCAGGCAAGCGAGACATCGTCCTCTTCCTGGGTGGTTCTGCTCGACCGATGGACTCCCTCGACGTAAGCCGACTGGCCTGGCAGGTCAATCCGTAAATCGGCCTAGGGGTTCGAAATACGCCTTTTTATATGTCCGACTGTGCCCGATGCCCGCAAGAGAAGACGCTGATGTCCAATAAATTACGCAAAACCGCCGGTACGACCTTGATTGAGATCTTGGTCGTCATCGTCGTCTTCACCGTTGGAATTTTGGCAGTTGTGCAAATCTTTCCAAAGGGCTTTCAAATCCTGACGCTCAGTCGCGCCTCGACGATGGCCACCTTCATGTCCAGAGATCAAGTCGAGAAGTTGACGGCTCACCCCGACACGCTTCCTGACGGGATCGTGCCGATTGCTGCAGACACTGGGTTGCCCGATCCGAGCTACGTTTCGACGAACCTTGGACTGAATGCCATCGGAATCGATCAGTACGGGAACGCGACGTTAGGCAATGGCGTCACCACTGGTCCTGATGGAAAGTTGATCAACTGGGCTTCGGTCACTGGGTTCAACAATGTCCGCGGAATCATCGGAGAGTCTCAACCGATACCCTCGCCATCGCTCGTTGGATCCGATTCGACTCTCTACTACGGAGGAGTCGTCACCCTCCAGTTTGGTCCGACCCAGGTGTTCTTCGACAATAGCGGTTTCCCAACCAACCTGACCGTATACGGAAACGACCTCACTCGTGAGAACGGGGCGCCGTCCTCCACGGTGGCTCACTCGGACACCCAGTTCAATTTCGAATATCTGCTCAATTCGAATCCAACCGCAGACGTTATGCACGTCTACCTCCCCACTGGGCCGGAATCTTACGGCCGTGTGTATCTGGTCAGCTATTCGGGATATCTTGCGCAGCCGTCGGGACCTCCGCTAAAGCGATCATTCTCGCAGCGTGTCTTGATTTTGCCGGGTGCGATCGATGCTTCCGGAACCTATGCGCCGCAGGCAATCAGTCTGAATGCCGGACCGTTCGTGGGCACCGGCGATGTCGTCACCTCGATTGACCTGAACACGCTGAGGGTCGAGAGAATCTTCCGAATGATTCCGACGACGTCCGTATTCAACGCAAATGATCCGTTCCAGGTCAAGGTGCTGAATGCCACGCTCGGGACGCTATTGTTTAGCCCCGCCGCCTACAACTACTATTTCACGCCGTCCTCGAGGCCTCGAGTGGCCCTGCGCGCCAAGATCGACTATACGGTTCGAGATTGGAGAATTCTCCGAGAAGATTTCCGAGTCGACGATGGCGCCCCGACGACCCACCAGTTGCCGATTCAGTCGCTGAGAACGAATTCGCAGCCCAATGCCGATGGCACCCCTACCGTGGGTGGTTCAAACGGCTTCGGGTTTGAGAACTTGGGTAGCGATCAAAATGGAGTGGATCACTTTGTGTTGATGGATCTCCGAACTGGCGGAACCTATGTGGAGCAGAACCTCATTCAGGTCGACAAGAGCCGAGGTCTGATCACATTCTTGGACGCCGACGCTTCTCGCGACGGAATCCAAGGCACCGTTTTGCTGCCGGACGGAACAACGAAGGAAGTCGATCTCGCCGGTCGCCCGGTCCGCGCGCTCTACCAAGCGCGCTACGAGTGGGCGGTACAAGTCCTTAAATCTGCCTCTTCGTATGCAGTTACTGCATCGACTCCAACCGTTGGTCAGTTCTATGTGGGCGGATCGGGAGCGATTGGCGGAGATGTCCACCGAATCTACTTCCCGCCCTGCGACACTGGCCGAAAGGTCACCGTGGGCCAACTCTGGTATTTCGACCCAGGGGACACGTCGCCCCGATCCGTTCAGTCTCAGGACTTCAAGATCAAGCCTGCCGATGCCGTTGGGGATACGACCAAGCTCCCCTACATTGATATCCGTGACGTCGATGGCAACGCGACCTCGTTCGACCAGACGACTTACGGTTACGCTGCTCGGGACATCAAGGGATCGTCGCTGGTTGTCCGCACTATATGGAATCCGAACTCGTTCTCTCTTTCGAACAACTCGGCCGCCAATGTCCGCAATCAGGTCACCTGGGGACAGAGCTGGCGACATTCCACTTCTGAAACTTTTCTCGACCAAGGAGTAACCTCGCGATGAGCCGCCGATCCAGACATGCCTTCACGCTCATCGAGTTGCTAACGGTGATTGCCATCACCGCCGTGCTGCTCACGATCATCGTCGTTCCGGTCATTCAGAGCTTCAACCTGACTCGTCAGGCTCAGGCCTTCGTGGATGCCCAGGACAGGGCCAGGGTGCTGTCCGAGAGAATCTCTCGTGAGATCGGCAACTCTGTCGGAGTCCGAGATCTGAGCGGGTACGTTTCTGCCCAGATCAATGGATCAACCGTGTCCGTGCCCGCAAGTTCAGTCGCGATCGTTGTTCCTGGCGTGAACGCCGACGGATCGGCTAGCACCACCGTCGGACCCGTTCAAGTAGTGCTGCCCTACTCCAAACTCGATATCCTCGAGCCTGCTCAGGGACAGACTTTGGCCGGAGGCGTCTACGTTGACCCGCGCACTGGCTTGATCGACCCTACTCTCAAGGGACCGAAAGGTCAGGTCACTCTTCCCGTCGGCATTGGAACCACCATCGTTCGCTACTGGATCGGGCTGAGACAGCCGGTGAGCGATGACCTGAAGTTTTCAATTCGATACAACGAGCCCTATAGCGGGTTCCTGACTGCGCGAAATTCTCAGCGAGACAATCTGTACGCGCTGTATCGAGCGGAGATCCAGCCTTACGTTTGGCGCCCTGCTGCGAATGGATCCAGTGGGCCTGCCGCCTATCGCCCGAATCTGGAGTACTTCCAGGCAGATGCCTCCGATACGAACATCGTGGATGAGGACGACCCGAACTTCTTCACGTTCATCCCGAACGTGGACGTTTCGAATGAGAACACCGGAGCTCTGACTGCGACCGGAGCCCTCAAGGCCACTCGCATCCATAACTGGCAACAGGCCGCGCACCTGGTATCCGACTTCTCTCGGTATGACCTGATTCTTCCGGTTTACGATAAGTCGTCACGAAAGGTCAAGAACGTGAATGGTGTGCCGCTCCTCCTCTCACTCGCTCAGTTCCGACCGACCCGGATCTCAGCAGAGACCGTCGCCGGACAAACCGCCTCGCGCCTAGGTGAAGAGTCGTCAAGCGGCGCTGCCGTAGCGCCTGACGTGTTCGTGACTCAGTTTGGACAGTGGAGCAATCCGGTCGTGCGCACCTATCCGATTCTTTGGAATCCAAGCGCGACCACTGGCCAGAACTCCATCTACGAAGTCGGTCGACGAGACCTTATGTACGGCACCGCAATCTTTGCCTATGAGCCTGGAGTGAGCGCCGGCGACGATCTGACGGGAGGAACCCCCCTCTTTAGTCTCGACACTTACGATAACGCGCTTAATTCGGGAACCCGATATCCATTCTCGTTGGCGGTCAATATGGCGGCAATGACACCCAGTCTGCGCCAAGTATTTGTCCCCTATACCTGGAACCGACAGACCGGCAAGGTGATCGCCAGTTTCAATATCAGCGAGGTTGGTGATTCAAGCATTGCCAGCAACATCAATAATCCTGACAACCTGCCGACGATTCCTACGACTTTGAATGGATCCGGTACGGCCTACACGGCGCTCGACGACCCAAACGTCACAACGGGAGTTTTCTCCGACGCCCAGTTCGCTAGTATCAACGAAAAGTACAACAAGCTTTATCACGACTATCCTCAGTTGAATACAATCCTTCAGCGCTTTGTGGACTTGCGGGTGACACTGCAAGGCGACAATTCCGCTCACAGCCCGCTGTACCCGATCGCACTTGCCAACGAGCCGACTGGCCTTATCGGTAAGGTGACCACATCAAGTGGCGCGGTGAACTACAGCCGCGTGAGCATCGTTCCTGGTACTGAGGTTGTGATCGGCCCAGACCAGCGACCTGGGATCAACTACGGTGCTAATGTGCGCTACACGCGGGTCTCTGAGAATCCTGGCCCTGACCAGTATTGTCTCAATTACACGGACCTTCCCGAACCGACCGATGCCACTGGCTTGAACGTCGATTACTCGGTCGCCTATCCTGGATTTGCCAATCCGAAGGCGACCTACGACCCGACCGACTTCGTCACCGCTGTGCTGCAGCCCCGCTACAAGGCTGGGTACCTACAGTTCTGCTCAGATCCCAAAGTTCCGCTTCCTGCTGGGAACATTCGGGTCTCGTATCGCTTCCAAGTGACAGGCAAACTGACCGGCCTTGTCGGGAAGGCGGTAGCAACCCAGCAAGTATCGGTCTCTGATTCTTTCTCGGTGGATTACGACAGCCGTCAGCTTATCGACGTGCTCCTAACCGTCCGCAACTACCCACAGTCCTCGGCGCCGAACCCCCAGACAGTGACTCTCAAGTCGACCGCCGCCGTTCGAAATTTCCAGCGTTAAAAGCCATGAACGAAAGAGTGCAACTAAGTATCCGCAGTTACCGAAGACGTCGAGGTGGCCAGACCCTGGTCATCGCCCTGATCGTCTTGGGTGTGTTGCTCATCCTCGGCTTCGTTTTCCTTGGACTCGTCGACCGGAGCCTCCATAACCAGAGCGTCTCTCAAAGCAGATCGGAGTCTAACGACCTCGCCGAGGCCGGAATCCGATACGCCCATTCTCAGTTGCTCACCAGCGAACTGGGCGCCGACTATCGCGGAACGCCGTCACTCCTTCCTTCAAACACGCCATTGTCTTCCGCCGATCCAGATCTGCTCTATCTGCGACCAGCCCCATCGGCGAGCACGACGCTCAGTCTTCGCTCGGCAACCGACACGACGCTGGCGGATATGGGCGGACCAGACGGCCTAGGCCCCTTCGTTCGGATCAATTTCGCCCAGGGCCGTGCGCTCGTTCGCATTCGATACGCTCCGAGCGATGCGAACTTGTTCGTGAGTTCGCCCATGGGTGCCCTTCGAAATCCTGGAGCGGCCCGCGACTACCTAATCATTGAATCAGTGGGTCGAACCGGTGTCGTAATCGCGAACGATCCTACGACGCTGAGCTCCCGCGGGGCGATCCAGTACACGGGCTTTAACAACTGGAACGCCTATCACACTGCTTTCCAACTCATGCAGCAGAGCGATGGCCAGTTACCAACGAGCCGACGCCTGATAGCGATGCAGGCAATCGGAATCACCGAGCAAGCGATGTTCATCACGAACATCAACCACGTGAACCGACCGGCGGAAATCGGTATTCCATCCAATTTGGGCGCTACGTACACGAAAATAGATCCGATTACCAATGTGGTGACTCCAATTGCCGTTGGCCCGAACCAAGATTTCGCCAATCCGACGAGTTCGCAAAGTGCCACGTTCGGTGGACGCGGGCTAGCTCAACAATTCGGCGGGTCGACGACTCTTCCGAATACATCGGGCGTTCCTGTGACCGGCATCCCCGGATCTGGAGGGCTTAGGTCCAATGCAGATTTAGCCGTCTACGGCAATGTGATTCTGAATCTCAACCAGTCTTTGGGTGAGGGCGTGAGTGTAAACGGAACGATTATCCCGATTGATAACTCTCAGTTGATCGTCAATCGAAGCTTCCGAGATGCGAACGGTAACTGGCAGTCCACCGGACAGACCGTGGTTGCGGGCCCCAGCTTCGATTCCAGAAAAGGCACATTTGACACCCAAGGCGGCGCGATCCGGGATGGAGTTGCCCAGGCCGATGCCAACGGATTCCCCCGAAGTGTCGGCTACGAACAGCCTCCGTCCCTTGCCGTTGTCGATGAGGCCACCGGTCAGAATCGATACGTCGAGGCGACTAAGGATAGCGGCGTGCTCTTCAACGGCGTCAACACTGGCAACTACGGGTACGGACGAGGTGTCTACGTCAACAACACAACCGATCGTCAGAACCCTTCCGACGAGACAGGCCGCGAAGTTGTCGGCGGCCAACAGTCTTTGGTCCACGACATGTTGAATCCGAACAACGGGATGGCGGGTTCCGCATGGCAGGGACCGTTCTATGTTCCCGTGGGAGCTTACGTGCAGCTCGTTCGCGATGGCTTCATCATCCAGCGCCGAGATCAACGATGGCAGAATCCCGACGGAACGGACTCGGGGCAATCGGTTATTCGGTACCGACTTGGTCGTGGGTCCGACGAAAAGCTTCACATCATCAACACGTTTACGAGCGGCGTCAACATCGCCGATCCAAACCTGGACGAAACCGCCTTCGACAAGGGCTTCGTGTTTAACGGAGTGCTCTACTTCGATGGCAATGTGCGGATTCGCGGATATATCCCTACCGATGTGCAGTTGATGCTCGTTTCAAACGCCTCCATCTTCATCGAAGGAAGTCTTCAGAAGAGCGACGTGGAGACCCAATGGACGAAAGAGCCCGACAACGCTCAGATTGGGGACATCCTCAAACATGCTCCGAAAGCGACCTTGATGCTTGCCGCTAAAGACTATGTAGTGGTCAACACTTCCATGTTCTTCGGACCGTCCCCGAGCCAGGTCCTCCAGGCCGTAAACGACGTCCCGAACGATCAAGCAGTCAAACCGATCGATCTGAAAGCGGATGGCTCTCTTGAATTCATCCACGAGTTGGCTATGAGCAGTGAGCCGACGGCCCAGCATCCGGAGATCAATCCATCGAATCCGAGCACCTGGGTGCCATATGCGACTCAGTACGTCGATGCGGTCACCCCGTCAAAAGCCATCACGCCAAAACTCACCGTCTTGCACACCATGGACGACGGGCCAGCGGCGACGACCTTCGTCTCGCTCTTGGTGAACTACACCGGCGATGCGAATCAGGCTACCTATGCGTTTGGAACGTCGTCTTCTGACTACAGCGGAATCTTCAACTCCGCTTATGGGCTCAATGGCAATACCACCGGTCCCTTCGCGATGTGGGGTCTTGGCAGCGAGAGTTGGCAGCGCTATCCGAAGTTCGAAGCCGATAGCTTCAACCTGATCGGCACTGGCACAACCGCGTTCAGCTCGGACGGCCTGTCGATTGCCGCCGCGTCAGGCGCCGGAACGTTCCAGCTGCATTCCAGAGAAACCAACGATTTCCTAATCCAACCCAAGTTCTTCGCGGGTACCCCGACTAACGACTATCTTCTGGGTCGAGTCTTTATGGCTCCTGATGACGTGAAGATTGAAGCATCGATGTTCGCCGAACAGGGGTCTTTCTTCGTTCTACCCGGCGATTGGGTCAATTCCAATCCTAACGATCGCCACGATAAGTATCCGACGCTTGGCAGTAACGGTGACGAGCAGGCGAGGGCCCGACTCGAATTCTATGGATCCAATCCTGAGTTCCCGTTCTACGGGGAACCGTGTGACGTGCGCATTACGATTAGTGGTGCCATTACCCAGAACATGCCCGTTCCCATTGCCGAGCAGGCCGAGTGGCTCCGAAAATGGGGTTGGATACCAAATCATCGCGGCTCTAACACGACCGACTATCTGCCTGCTCAGCATGTCCCGGCTCTCTACGACGCAACCAGAGACGCCTACGTACCCAACTTGATCATCAACTACGATCCTGTATTGGCGACCGCCAGCAACAACGGTTACGCCGGAAGCCTCACCAACGCGATCCGCGTAGATGATTACAATCGCGTCCTTCCTCCCATCCCCCGACTGCCAGTGAGCCCCGCGCTTGCCTACTTTGGGGAGGTCAACTAACATGCTACGTCCCGTTCTCGCTTTTCTTGGATCGTTTGCGCTTCTCGCTGGGATAGGAGCGCAATCCTACTCCCGTCACACGACCACCATCAACGCTGGAATCGTGATCCTCGATAGTGCGAAGACTTCGACGGAAACCTATTCGCAGAGCGCGGGGCCCTTTGCGCTCTACAATCTCGACTGCGCTTTTTCGATCAAGCCGGCTGGTTGGTCCTTTTCGAACCCGCACGCCCCGTCGGCTGTAACCAGCCTTGAACTGGCCCGATGGTCAACGTTCCCTCAAGCAGTTGGTCACTTACCCGCGCTTGGGGAAGCGGTTACCAAGAGAAGCGCTGCCTACTGGGAAGTCTTCCTCGACCAAACCGCCGACTCAGACCTGTCCGACTATAACCTGTTGCTCGTCAACCCTCATGCTTACGCTTCACTGAACCCTACTGAGCGTGAACGACTGAGACGGTTTGTCGACGGCGGCGGAGTGCTCTGGATCGACCCGGCCGCCCTACCCAGCGGAATTAACGGTATCGACCAGACCAACAACTTTCCCTCCCCGTTCATTTTGAACAATAATTTGACGGGGGCGGTGCTGGCCGACTTTAATCAGCCGCTTCTCCAAACGCCGTATCCGCTCACTTCCAACGACATCAATCTGCTCGATAACGACGCTGGGCAAACCTATACGTCCGCATTATTCCCGCCGAATTTAGCTCTTGATGGAACGCTTGCTAGTAATCTCGGTACCTACTTCGGAAGCGTATTTGCGGACTTTAACTCTTCGATCCCTTTCTCAGCTGCAGGTGGAAACACGACCGGCTCGTTGACTCGAATCGGCGACGGCTTCGTTGTCATCACCGCCCGAGGTGCCTCAATTAAGCTGAACCGCCCGCGAAGCGTTTCTAGCTACACCGCAAACACTGGGTTTTATGCCCTGGACAACGGTGGTTCTCCCGTTCTCGGTCCTGACGGTATCGCTGCCGCAAAGCTTGCCATCAATATGGTGAGCCTGACTTCCGAGTCTAGACAGAGTCAAGCCGGAACCCGCAAGTCCAACAGCATCGCCGCCGATCTTTATGCGCCACTTCTGAGTCGATTCAGTTTGGACACGACCACTCTGGCCGGCGGGACCTCCACTCACAATCAGCCTGCGTTCTACAAGGGCCTGATGTTTATCACTTCAGGCAATACGCTATACGCCTTCGATGCGCACCCATCGACCGACCTTGATGGTGACGGAAATCCGGACGACGGTATCCAAGATTATTCGTTGGGTTCGCCGTACGATCTAGTCTGGAAGACCACTATCGGTTCCGGGAATCTTTCTTCGCCGGTGTGCGCTGAGATTCCGAATCCGACCGGCAACCATGTAACCGCGGACCAGGTTTGGGTCATCGACTCAAACGGAACACTATATGGGTTCAACGCCCTTCCTAAGGATCCCGCCACAGGAAAGCTCCTGGGGTTGACGAGCGCGGTGCCATTTACCTCATTGCAGTCATCCACAGGTCAGGCTATCTACTCCACGGGTTTCCCCTTGGCTCCAACGATTGACGAAAACGTGGTCTATGTCGCCGACACCCAAAAGACCGGTTCTCAGTTTGTTGGCCGCGTCTGGATGGCCGATGCAAGGACGGGGCAGTTGCTCGTCACCGCTAACTCGGGCAACGGTGTGATCAACGGAAAGTGGGAAGTAGGAGGCGCAAGTTCGCCCTCCAACTCGCAGGCGGGAACCGGCCTTGCAAACTTTTCCGCAAGCCCAATCGTGGGCTATATTCCGATAAACGATAATTCTGGAGGGGTCGATAAGGTCCTTTACATCCCGAATTATCCCAATGCTGCCGCCAATGCCCCATGTGGATTCGTGAGCTTATGGTTAGGCGCGCGCGGCGAGAGCCCAACGGGCATCATCGTAAATGGAACTGCGCTGCAGGTGTCCACTCGTGTATCGGTCCACGGTGCGAACAATGGCACACCGATCTTCACTGATTACGCGGGTGTGCCAGATCCACGATCGGTAAAACTTACGGTGCAGGATGTAGGCGGGAACCCTTGGCCTGCCTCAAAGATGGGACAATACTTCATCGGGTCTCCATCCGATAACGGACAAGGCGTCCTGAGCTTCTCGTTTATCGACCAAGGTCGAGCTACAGCGTTCAGCAACCTTCTTAGTGATCCCACTTCGGGTGTGTCCGTCAAGTTGGATTATTCGATTGACTGGGGACAGAACAATGTCCTCACGAAGGACATGGTCCCGAACGTAATACGTGGCCAGCTTAACTTCCCTGATGTGGCGAACTCGCAGGTTCGTCAGGTCATCGGCAATGTAGCCATGGCCCCGAATGGCGTTGCTTATGCTGTCGTGTCCGATTCGACTGCAGCCGTTGCCGGAGGATCGTACTATGCGGTCCAGGAAACTGCATTCGGCCGGTGGAGCATCCTGACTCGATACGACCTGTATCCGAAACATTCGGTTACCCTAAACCAAGCGCTCCCCACAAATTATGATGAGCTGCTTTTTGACAAGGATCCCGTCAATGCCATTGTCGAACAGGGCCAAGATTGGGTCACAAGTGCCGATCGTCGACTGAAGAGATTTATCTTCTCAAGTGGGCCCACTGTTCGAAACGGTCAGGTTTTTGTCACCGCGGCCGCTCAGAAGACGATCCACATCGGTGGTCTGGCCATTCCTTCGGTGCCCGTGACCATACTGATGGCGTTCAATGCCAACCCACTGGCCGCAGAAATCCCGGTTGGTTCGTTCCCAAGTGGGTCATTCCTGGAACAGCCAGACTTTGGACAGAGCGATCCTTCGAGTCTAAGCAGCCCCACTGCGACTTCAAGAATAAATGATACAGATCAAAATATCACTTACGATGAGAATAGTGGTTACCTAATTCTCCATAGCTTGGCGAGCTCGGATCAAGGCACTATTCAGCAGTGTTTGAGCCTCAGCCAACCGGTCATCGTTCACCGACCTGGTTCCCCAGATGCGTTACTTGATCCAAGCGCGACGACCGGGCGCTGGTCTCCTCTTCTTTGGTATCAGGTGTTCCAGGGTGCCACGACCGTTGCTGGATCGAGTCCGATAGTAACCGGAGATACCGTTTTCTTGGGGATGGGAAGCTCGGTTCCGAGCATCCTAAACAACGGAACTTTTTCTCCCCAAGGTGTCGTCGCCGCTACCACGGTGAAAATTCCGGCCAACGATCCTTGGCTGCAAGCTCTCGATTACCAGGACGGTTCTAACGGCTCTTACCGCGCATGGCAAAAGCAGTTGTGGACTCTCCCCTACGGGAGTCTTCAAACGACTGGGAATCCATACGTTCTTTGGCCTCAATCACAAGGGGTCACTAATTTCACGGACTACCTTAATCGACTGAACCAAACCGTGATTGGCGGATCGAAAAAGGTTTACGGTCTCTCCGCTGGCAACGGCACGCTGGCAGTCGTGGGGGATAACGGCGTCTATGCCTTCGACCGAGCCGACTTCCTCGTGTGCGACGAGGGCCGGATTGCTCGGTTCGACCCTTCGGGTAACCCGCTTCAACTGTTCCAGGTGTCGGCAAGCTCTGGGCCAGGAGCGGTTAGCAATGCTGTCACCAAGAAGGCTCTGCGTGGATTGAAGGCTTACGACATTGATGGGCAGTCATCCTTGATCGTGGACTCAGGCTCCAGTCGGATCCTCAAGGTTGATCGATCGGGCAAGGAACTTCGATCCATCGACAGTTTCCAGTTTGATCCCAACTACGGCAACCCGACCAACGACCCCAACTACACCAAGATCTGGCCAGTTGAGGGTGGATTCAAGTCTGAATCGACGCACTTGAAGGCGCCGCAAGATGTCTATTCTTACAGCGAGTACGTCACCGGCCCAGCGAACGCAGCCGACCAGATGGTGACCGGCCAGCTGCCCCTCGAATATTGGACTCACTACATCATCGCTGACACCGGGAACAATCGACTGGTCGAACTCGTCGATCGATTCCAGGCCGACGTAAACACCCGGGAGATTGGTCCACCGGTAACGCTGAATCAGACGGTGCTTGGTCCTGACGGTACTCCGATTCAGAAGAAGGTTGCCCAGGTTGGAGTGCTCTTGTGGCACAGTCCAGCCGCCCAATCGGGTCGAGGCTTTACCTACAACAGCGTGAATCGCATCTACGTTCCGCCGTCTGGGTCGACAGCAGGTAGGTTCGTTTACGTGGCCGGGATTGGCAACGCGGGGACGACAAATACAAGTGTGGCCGCTGCAAGCAATGGTCTCGGAGGAATAGTCGTCTACGATCCGTTCTCTCCGGAATTCGCCCAAGTTTTCAATCAGTACGACTCGCTACCAAACCTGGCGAGCGTCAAGTTCTTCGATTTCACCAACGGCACGTGGGACACTGCCACGATGCTAAACCGAACGAACACATACGGTGCCAGTGGTTCGGTAAAGGTGCCGTTCTCGAACGTCTCGTCAGTAACCAGCCGTCTCATGAGCGACGGAACGATTGCCATTATGGTCGCCGGATCGGAGGGACTTGTCGAAGTGACCTATGATCCGGCGAAGGTGTCCAGCGCAAATGGGACGCTACCATTTCGCTGGTATCTACCGAGCCTTGTCTATAAGGCGCTAAGGCACTCCGGCGAACTGGGAGTGCCTGATCCAGCCGCGAACCCGCTTGACTTCCGGCCCACCTATGCCAAGCGGCTGGACAACGGGGATGTGCTGGTGGTCAACGGATATCAAGGCTCTTACCTAAACGGCAAGATGTTTAGTGGCGAAGTCGCGGAGATCGCAGGCGGCACCGCAAGCGACTACGGTTACGGTTTCAACTCGGGCTATACCAACTTGGGATTCGGAACCCTAAGTATTCGATTTGTTCTCCCTCCGGTACAGGGGGTTCGGGGGCTTGTGCTCCCAACGTTCGCCGATCGGCGGTAGTGGAAGGATCTTTTGAAGAGTTTTATGTTACGGAAGCAAGGCGCGTGGCTCTCGGCCCTGATTACAACGGCACTCGCATTCGCGAGTAGCCTTGCAGGCGCTCAATCTCCCGATTATCCAGTGATGGGCGGCTCAAACGGTCGCGTCAATCACAACGGGACCCCCAATACATCCGGCCCAAGCTATGCCCACTTGGGCTGGTACGCCGCAGACGGGCTTACCTCGAAGTCCTCCGTCTTCGTAGTCGATAACACCGACTTCCCGAATACGTTGGTCGCGCCTTTTGTCGGAGGCCCCTACGATACGAACTTCCGGGGAAGCGCGAATTCTTCGCCAACCGTGTCGGCGACGAATGATCCTGCCGTCGGCTGGGCCTACCCGGCCCAGGCGGAAGAGGCCGCTGGGTCCTGGGTGCCCGTCCGACGTGCGCTGGCCATTGGAACCAGACCTGCCGACTACCGAGCTCGTTTCCCATCCTACTTCTACACAAACTGCACGCCATCCGCTATTGGAAACGATCCAACCGTCGCAAAAACACCTTCGGATCTCCGCTACTTCGAATGGAAATACAAGCCAACGGCTGGAGTCCCTCCATATGTGCAGATTGAAATCAACCTCCCGGTGGGCCCAACGCTTCGAAATGTCTCCTCTTATCTCTACTCGCAACGGTATTACGTGTATGAGGTCGACTATACCGATGGATTTGGAGTCGCTCAAAGAGCCGTGTACACGGTGGACTCTTATTCGGCGGCAGGTGGTTGGTATCGTCTTGGCGGCCAAGATGCGATATTCCCAGTAACGAGCACGAACGGGGTTACCGTCCGACTTTATAACACGGTGCCGCGAGATCCCTCAACTGGATTGCTTCTAGAGCAGTTCAATGGACAGACCTTGAGCACCAGCCAAGAGGACCTGGTCAAGCAACGCCTGGTTTATGCCGACGCCGTCCGTTATGGCCCGAGTCTCGGTTCGATCTACGGTACTCCAACGTCGGCGACACTCGCTAATGGCGACATTCGGGTGACCATGGCGACCAACGAGAAGTCTCTTGGGGTCATCAATGGAATCTCGACTGCTTTCACCAAGGGTGTCGTGTTGAACTACAAGTACAACAATACCTTTAGTGGAGTCATGCAACCCTATGGCATCTATCAGTGGCGCTATTCGCCTCTGGAGCAGTCAGCCCAAGCAGTTAACATGGACAATCCGGCGGCCAATATTACGTCCGGGTTCGTTACCGAAACTGGTCCGGCATCTTTCCAGGGCGCCGATTATGCGGCTGCCCCGGTTAAGCTCACCCTCCCCTATGATCAGACGGCGACGTACGCGCCTAATCTGGTCAACGGAACCTACCAGATTTATGCCTTCATTCCCGGAAACGTCACGGGCCAAAGCTTTGCGACTTCGGTTCGCTACGACATTTATGAAGGAAACACCGTTTCCACTGTCTTTGTCGACCAATCCAAAGCCTCGGGGTGGCTTCAACTAGGCTCCCGAAGGTTCACCAACCTTCCGACCGGATCTGGACCCCTAAAAGTTGTAGTTACCAACTACTCTTCCAACGGCGCCGATACCGGAAAGTTCGTTTACACCGACACGATTCGGTTCGTGGGTGCCAGTGACCTGAGCGTAGTTGCGAGTCCCATTCACGCCAAGGCGCTTATTGCGCTTACCCCCGGTGGTACACCAACCGCGACAGATGTGGTGGTCGTAGCCGACGAAAACGGCGTGATCCACTGTCTTGATGCGACTGGAAACGCCAATGGAACCACGACGGAGTACTGGAGCTACCCAAGCACTCCCGACACGACCAATGCGAACTGGACCGATCCGAACTTGGATCAAACGTCAGATGCCTATCCGATTTCGGGCGGCGTTTACGACGGTGCACACCATGTCCTGTTGGCGGAAATGCCAACCGCATTCGGTATGAGTAGCGGCATCGTTCAGCGGATCAATGGTGCCGACTACCTTTACGTGACGACTCAAAACGGGCGGGTGTACTGCATTGCGATGGCAGGAAGGGGGGACTTCAACGCGACCCTCCAACACGCGGGAACCACTCAGAGGGTCTGGACCTACCCGGCGACATATCCCAGTCCGATTACTGTTTCCACGAGCAGTCTCGGCGCCTTCGTCGGCTCTCCAGCCTTTGCACAGCTCAGTAGTGGTCAGAACGCCTTGTTCGTACCGACCATGCAAGGTCGCATGTACGCGCTGAACGCGTTGCCCACGAACTCAGGGGCGACGTTCGCCACGACCACGCCGATCTGGACTTACCCTACTCTTTCGAGCCCAGCCCTTGGACCGATTGCAACAACGCCGGCAGTTGACAAATTCTCCGGTGGCAACGATAACCTGCATCTGTTCTTCGGCACCGAGATCGTTAACGACAATCCTGGCGCGTTTTTCGCTCTCAATGCTAATAACGGGAATGTCCTGTGGTCGCTCATCGGAGTTACCGATCCGAGCATCGGAGCCAACGTTCCGTTTGATAGCTTCGACAGCAGTCCAGTTTCGGTATCCAAAGCGATTCTCGACGCCTCACCCACGGAAGTCGCAAGCCCCATCGCGAACACCGACACGGTATACGCCCTGAACCAAGACCGGTACATGTATGCGTTCGATGCCAACACCGGCGCAGTTCAATGGCAGTCCAATGAATTAGAAGTTGGAGCGACAGGAGCCCTCTCGTATGTGGTCTTAACGACCTACGACTTAAATGGGGTTCCTTTTCCGTTCCCGGCAATCACCGTACCGGCCGGCTCTACTCAGAATTTCTATGCCATGTTCGCTCGAACCGAAGAGACAAACGTTGTCGGCGGAAGGTTGGCATGGGAATTTGGTTATGCCGGCAGCACAACCACCTCGTCACTCTCCAACTCCAACAATTGGATGTATGGTGCCGATAACGCTGGCTACCTATATGCTTTCGACCAGATTCAGGGCTCTGGTGGTCAGGGGCCCGGCGGTGGAGAGGGGATCACTCCGAACAATCCGCTGTATCAGCAGTGGCTAACTGCCAAGGTGCGTTTCATTAGTGAAACGGAATTCAAGGCCCTAGCCGACGCAAACGCCACGCCGTCCTACGCGGCGGGAACACCTCCAAGTGGAGCGGACACACGTCCGTCCCCAACACGATTTGACTATGGTGAGACCGCGTATCTGGAAGTATACGACTTCCCATACGCGACGACAAATACGAAGGGCAACGCCGTTGTTCCACCGCAAGTTAACTTTACGGTGAGTTCTGAGGGGCAAGGTTCACAGCTCAAGGTGAAAACTAGCCAGCAATTTGCCAGTGGTGCCCCGACCACTCCTAAAGGGGTCTTGCTTGATGGCTACGCGGTGTATGCAATTCCGTTTAGCATTGGTATCAACTCAGTACCGCCAGGAGGTGGTGTGATCACGGTCTCGATCACAAGCTCGGCGATGAACGGTGTCGGGGCAATGAATCAGATTGCTCTGAATCCAGCTTTCGCGCCGAGTCCGATCACCACATCTTTGACTACCGGTTGGTCTAGGCTCGCTTTTACAATGGCTAACCCTCTTGGAATCGCAATCCCAGATCCCGTTACTGGCATTGTAGGCCAGTCCCTCGGTGCGACTTGGGATCCCGCCAACCCGCAAAATGGATTTAACGGCAGCAAGAATGCCTCGGGCGGAGTGATTCCTCGATGGGACTTGCTTCAAGCGACGCCTGCCGGCCCGGTAGCGCATGGGCAATCGGGAACTTCCCGTGTCTATGTTTACGACCGAAGCCTTTTGACGATGCTTTTGGGAGAGGGGCTCCCCGGTGTCTTCGTAAATCGAAACGACTTCGCCTGGCAAGGTGACGAGCAGAACGTGTATTCACGGCTTGATTCGACTCTGTATCCCAAGTTCGAAGATCTTCCGGGGCAGTCTCCCAACCTCAGTTTGGACTATCCCAACCTGACGAGAGACCGGCTAAGTGTGGTAGCAAATCCTACAACTAACGCTCAAAATCCGTTGACTTTTGCTGCTAAGTTAAACCCACCGATGTATACGGACAACAGCGGTAACCTTGTCCCGATCACCTTCGGATCAAATATCGACTTGTCTTATCGAGCCGCTCATGAGAGGCTGATTCCGACAATCTTTGATTTCAAGGTCGCGGTTCCTAAGTATCAACCGGCTAACCTTGCCTCGGTCGATGGTTTGATTTCTGACGAAAATGGATTGACGACCAGGCCGCAAGGCTATACGGGTCGAGTCAATGTCTTTGCTAACATTTCCGGTAATGGAAATACCAACCAGTTCGTCCTAAACGGAAATGCACGAAGCACCTACCGCGGCTTCAATCTCTCAATCGGGGTCAATCCAGACTGGAAGGTTGCCGTTACAACCCCCAACGTAGACCTAGGATCGCTGAGCGCGGGCACTGCGCTGGTGCCTGGTACCGTGAGCAGTCAGGGGAACGTTGGGCCGGCCAATCCTTGGGCGCCCAACACCTACTTCCAGCCGTTCACTGTCACGAATGAAGGCAACGTCAACCTGCTGGACCTTCGAATTGCCAAGAGCTCGAGCATCGCAGGCACGATCGCTCCTTGGGCCATCTTCTCCTCGAACAACGATGCGCAAGGGTTCCTAGACGGTTCGCTGGATGTCTGGAGCAACATGGATGCCGACCACGCTCCGGTTCTCCCAACAAGCACGAACTTCAACCGAGTCATGCTTCAAAAGGCAAGGGTCACGGACCTGGTGCCCACTGAACTATCGGTGAATCCGATTGCGAGAGCGAATCCAAATACGGGTCTTGCCGCAGACACACCGCTGATCCCCGGAACGGTGACCGTTAATCCGAACATCGGAGTAACGGTCCCGATTGGATTGCCAACCGGAACCTACTCTCAGATCATGCGGGTGATCGACAACGATCCAAGTCAGCCGAACAACCCGAGCTTCGCAAACGAGCGACTCGACCAGATCGGTACAAACACCTTGGAGGCTTACTCCGATCCATCTTTCACACTCAGCTTCAACGTCCGGGAAACTCGACTCACAAGCTCGTCCGACAATGCCAACACCTATCCGATGGTGGAATCCCTTGGACTCAATGGGGCCCTGGGATACAGCAGTGTCCAGCCGAGCGCCATGAGAGACCCGAACGGCGGATTGATCACCGCTTGGGTGTCGGATCGTTCGAGTCAGACGCCAGGTGCGGTCAGAAACCCATCATGGAGGATCTTCCTCGCTGGTCTCGGAAACCAAACGAACTTTGCCAACTCGAGCTTCACGACTCCGGCAGTCCCTCAAGGATTCACTCAGGGCAATCCGCTCCAGGACTTGGACTTCTTCCATCCTGACTCAGCGGGACGCTGGTTCACTCCTTCGAACTCCTCAAGTCAGGGATATCCGAACCTGAGCACTGCGGCAACGACGAGCCTATTCGGCGTAGAAGCCACGAATCAGAGCATCTTTAACGTCTCGTTCGGAGCGCCTAGCTTCCCAGCCGATGGGGAAGTAGACCGGTTGAACAACAACGCTCTGTTCACGAATGCCCTGATGGCTTTCGTTGGCGAAGCGCAAGTCAACAACGGATCTTCTCAGTCGCAGGTCGCGGTCGACTCAACGACTCGAACCCGATCTCGAGTCTTCATTGCTCAAGTAGGCACGTCGGCTCACTCTGGAGTCGTCACTGCCAGTGACCCGATTCTGGTTGCTACAGATGACACCGTCCGAAAAGGCAAACCTGCGATCATCCAGCGGGGTGCCTCGAACGCCTTGGTCTTCTTCCCCGGCGTCTCAGGCAACACCTCGAAGATCTACTACTCGTTGGTGGCTCCCGGCGTCAACCCGAACTCCTATGCGCTTGACTTTGGAACTGGGTTCACCTCACTAGATTCGGTCAGTGCACTTGAGCGCTTGTACACGGCCACGTCCCCTCCGATCCCTATGGTCGAACTGACGTTCACCGGCAAGCTCCGAGGTGAGCCGAACGACGAAGTGTTCTTCGGTCGACTCCATCTGTCGAATAATGGAACTCATTTAGACTCCGATGCAACCACAGGCTTGCCGATCGGATTCGTAAGCCTGCCCGCCCAAACGTTTGAGACCATCAGCGCCTCTGGGGCGACCGGAACTTATCGAGCGCGGGGCGTGGATTGGGATCCGTCAACGACGATTCATCTAGTGCAGGTCACGAACTCGGGCGCAGTCGTGAATCTGCTGCTCGATGGTTACGGGGATCCGAACTTTGCAAGTCCAACTGGCCCTTGGCCAGCGGTCAAGGATCCGACGACGGATAGCCGAGTAGTAGATCGCGAGTCCGGAATCATCTCTTACAACACGCGTCTCGGCGGAAAGGTCTACATCGACCCAGCGCTGGGAACTGTGAAGTTCGTAGGTGGAATCCCGAGCAATGCGGTCACTCTAAGGCTCTCCTACCAGCCGAGATTCCTCAGGATCTCGAATTCGGGGGTCGGAGGCTACTCCAGCCCTTCGGGACTCTTCGATTCTCGAGTCACCAGTGACCCGATGGAGTTAAACAACGGAACGAATGCGGCCTCCTTCTCCTGGAGAAAGGCGGATAACGCAAACGGTAGCTTGGGTGACACTTGGTCGACAAATCCTGGCACGATCACCAATGACCGCTACGTCTTCACTTACAACCAAGCGGCGCCGGGTGGAAAGCAAGCGGCAAGGCCGTTCATGTCCACTCAACGAATCGGTCTTCAACTCCTGTACCCCATCTATGTGGATCAGAACGGAGTACCTGGCTATGTCTTCGTCCAGTGGTTTATTCCTGGAACCGGATGGACATCGACCAGTGATCCGTACGAGATCGATCCGGCAAACGGTCGGATCTATGTGGAGAAATATCGCGAGGATTGGCAAATGAAGGTCGTGTATCAAGCTGCGGATCCGAAGGGTAATGCGCTGACAAACGGAACGACCATCGTGCCCCCTCTAACCCAAATAGGCAGTTCCAGCTTTATCGCTGAAACTGACGAGTCTCCGATTCCGATCGAGAACGCCATCAATGAGACAGGTCTGAATACCTTCCTCGATCCGTTCAGTTACTCGAATCAAAGAAGGCCGCCACTGATGTGGCTATTCTGGACGAGTACGCGAAACGGTATTCCGGACGTCTACTTCCAGACCCTGGCTCCGAACCTGCTCCCCCATCCGAAGGGAAGTAATTAGCCGCTGAAGTCGAAATGGGGGGCCAAACTGGCCCCCCAATTTTTTTGCCCGGCATTTCGTCAGCTGCAGAATCCACGGGCGGTCGCTGCGTGTGACCCACTACAAGCGATCAACAAAGAGAAGCAGAGAAACACAATTTAACAAATTTCTCTCGAATCTCAAAAGATGCGCTTTACCCAAATTTTGCGAAGAAATCGAACCTATTTAGATCGATCACCCCCGTAAAAGTACTTGCTTCTAGAGCCTGTTAGCCCAACTAGGTCTATTGACCCCGCAGCGGCGAACTTTGAAGACGTATCAAGCCGTCATTCGCATCGAAAGCAGAGGGCGACCCTGGTTGACAGGTTCCCCGAAGCAATGATAAGATGGACTGCCTCAGGCAACTGGGGAATTTAGGTTACGCAACCAATGGCTAAGAAGCTGAACAGCGTCCTCGGGATTGACATAGGGAGTCAACGCATTAAGGTCTGCGAAGTGAAGACGCAAGGACGGGAACCCGTCGTAACTGCGCTCGGCATTATCGACACGCCTGAAGGTGCAGTTGACCACACCGGTGTTTACAACAGCGACGCTGTAGGAGCTGCACTGAAACAAGTGCTCTCCGAGAGCGGGGCAACGACTTCCAACGCGGTCGTAACGATCGCCGGTCAAGCATCCGTGCTTGTCCGCACTTTAGAGGTTCCACGCATGAACGCGGCGGAACTTAAGGAGCACATGTTGTGGGAAATCAACCGCAACATTCCGTTCGCTGAAAGCGACGTCATGAGCGACTATAAACCGCTCGGTGGCGATGATCCGAACTCGCCTAACATGGATGTCGTGATGGCGATATCTCCCAAGAGCGCTGTCGACACCATCATGGCGTGTCTCAAGCGAGCTGGCCGAAACGCGGTTGCTATCGACGTAGAACCCTTGAGTATTGCCAGATCTGTTCAAACAAGTTATGGCGACGTTCTTGCCGATAAGACGATCTGTATGATCGAGATGGGCTCGAAGACAACTTCGATCAACATCTACCGGGGAAGCAAGTTGCTGATGCCTCGGCAAGTGCCTCTCGGTGGAGAGATGTTCACGAAGGCGATTGCTGACGCGCTTGCAACCAGCGTCACTGACGCTGAGTCCATTAAGCTTGAACGAGCAGAGATTCCAGAGTCGGCAATTGCTGGAGCCAATCAGCAGATCGCCGGATTCGGTGGAGACTTCCAGAACTACAATCCGTTCGGAGATGACTACGCCGCTCCAACCTACACTCCTGAGCCAACGATTTCGACCAACCCATTCGCCGAGCCAGTGAATCCATTTGCTGCGGCGGATCAATCTCCGAACCCATACGACGCTCCGGCCTCATATGCTCATGTGTCGGACCCCTACGGTTCGCCCGACCCGGCTGTTGCCTCGGAGCCGCCAGTTGCAGAGCCGGATGTCACGCCACATCACGATCCTTATGCTGACACGACGCCGGCAGTAGTCGAGGATGCTGAGGTCCTTCGTCTGTACCACGCGTTCGCTCCCGTTCTTGATGAGCTGGTCTCGGAAGTGCGGCGATCGATCGACTACTACCGAAGCCGTGGTGGCGAGGTGGATGTCATCGAGTTGCTTGGAGGCGGTACTCGACTCAAGGGGCTCACTGCTTACATCACAAACGCGATTGGGATTCAATGTGACGCCTACGATCCGCTCCGGCGTCTCAATATGAACGTTCGCAAAGTACCCCCCGCCTTTGTTGAAGAGCATCGACAAGAGTTTGCCGTTGCCGTGGGTAATGGGTTGCACATTTTCTTCGATTAAGAGCACGCATGAAGCTAAACCTTGTACCCACATATGTGTCGAAGGAGCGCCAGGGGCGCACGGCAATCATTGGCGCTGTTTTTATCGCGATTTTAGGCATTGCCGCCGCGATGATGCTCACCATGAGTTCGAAGAAGCAGCTGGAAATCGCTCGCTCTGAGAACGAAGAGGCCAAGCCCAAAGCTCAAGCCGCCGTCGATACGTCGAATCAAGCTGAAGTCATCATCGCCGCTGCGGGTCAAATCATTAAAGATACGAACCTCGCGGAAGCAATGGTCCGGCACAACGACGTCTACCCCGACTTCTACACGAACGAAATCATCCCGTACATCCCTCCGTTCTTCCGGATCAGCAGTCTCTCCGCGACCCCGGTCGACGGCACGACTTCGACCGTGAACATGGTGGGAACTTTGAAAAGCTACCAGCAGTATGCCGACCTCGTTCTGGCGCTGATGCGAATCAAAGGTGCGGTGTCAATCGGTCGAAATGGATTCAGTGGTGAGCGCTTCATGGTTCCCGCGATCACTCCAGACGACCAGATCGGGCGTTATCGAAAGACGACGGATCCGACGATTCCGGATGATCCGCTTCAAAGACTGGCCTACTATCAGGCTCAGGGTACTCCCCCAACGGGATATCTTGGCGTGGGCAACTACGGTAGCGGTCTCCCTGATGCACGTGGGGCCACTCCAGACGAATCGTTGATCAGTATCCAGATCACCGTCAAAAAGAATCTTCAGACACCTGACCCTCGTGCAACTCTAAGAACGAGTGCTTCGACTGCGGGAGTAGCCACTGGCGGCCCAGCAGCAGGATTCGGCGGTCCTCCAGCCGGTTTCGGCGGACCTCCCGCGGGCGGGCTCCCTCCTAGCACTTCTACGGCCCCTTCCGGAAAGGGTGGTCGGAACACCGACGATTAGAAGAACATCATGAAGATTAGTCCACTTTCAATTTTCATTTGCGGCGTTGCAGTAGCTCTGATCGCGTTCTTCTACGGGGCGTTCATTCAGTACATCCCGAACATGGCGGATGTCAACAATTACGAGAAGAACACGCAGGCTCAAAATGATGAAGCCGCAAAGCAGAAGCAAGCAGAGAAGCGGGTTCTCAATGCAATTGCTGCCGTAAAGGCCAAGGATATTGCTTGGCAGCGGTTCGTTGCCACGAGGACGCCTTCCAACAAGCTTTCGGAACAGGGTATCGACCTCAGCGTTAATGCCTATCAGTTAGGAATCGACACCTATACATACCGTGACAACATCCAGCGCGCTGTGAATAAGCAGCTTCGATCCGGTGGTGTAAAAGTCTTGAGCGCCCCCACGATCCAAATGCTGGATCCAAACGCCAAGGTCAACACGATCCTGACTGATTTCTATAACTATCCGGCGATTCCGTTCCCGGTGGTAATTTTCGATTTCGGAACAATCACGGTCCAGGGAACCTATTCTCAGATCATGAACCATCTTAGAGCCTACAAGGAGATGCCGAACTATTTGGCCGTATCAGATGGTCTCACTCTCACCGGCACATCGCCTCTTCTCACCGCGAACTACAATTTGTCGATCGTCGGTTTCATCCGCGGAAAGAATATCTATCCGCCAGTGAGTGAAGAAAACGCTGCGGCAGCTGGCGGTGCGGGAGGGGCATTTGCTGGATTTGGTGGTGGCAGAGGTGGTCCTCCTCCTGGCTTTGGTGGTCCTGGTGGCCCGCCTGCAGGCTTTGGTGGTCCCGGAGCTGGTGGTGCGCCGGATCGGCCAACGGCTGCCGGTACTCGAGGAAACTAATGGGACGAGTAGCAAAAATGAACCAACAGGCTTTTCGAAAGAGTTTCGGTCTCATCGCGGCGTTGGCTGCATCTTCAGCCCTCGTCGGATGCGGTGGTCCCTCTGCTACCGACTCGGGTTCGGTAGCGGCCGCTCCGGTTAAGAAATATAGCTATACGGTCAAGTCCGAAGCCGGGATTGAGGTCAAGCAAGACACCGATACAAGCAAGCTCAAAAAGCTGTACCTGGCCGCTGCATCGAAATACGGTCCTGCCCGGCACGACCCCTTTGCTCTTACTCAGTACGAGACCGCTTTCGAGACAAACCAGACCGGTGAAAGAGCATTCAACGACCTTAACGGTTACCAAATGGATTACGTCCCGAACATTCAGGATGATCCAGTGCCGGTGCTTGAACCGCAGCCCTATCGTCGCCTAGCTGGCGTCGTTGTGGGTGACAGCGTTCTAGCAATTATCGAAATGGGAGATGGTAGTGACGCACAGATCGTGCGCCCTGGCCAGAGGATCCCGAATACCGAATGGACTGTTGTGTCCATTGATCAAGAAAAGGCTGTCCTTCGTAGAGATGGCGATAAGCTTCCGAAGGAAATCACAGTGCGGCTTGAGACTCCAAAACCTGGCACTCCTGGCTACAATGCTGGTGGAGCCGGTGGATTCCAAGGTGGCGCAGGTTTCCCTGGTGGTCCCGGTGGCGGGTTCCCTGGCGGCGGAGGCGGTGGCCCGAGTCGTGGAAAGGCGGGTGGCGGTGGCGCTGCCGGAGTCGGAGAATAAGTTTCAGTACGTATCGTGTAACGGATCGGTCTACCAACCATCTAACGGGTGAAGGCTTAACATGAACAAAACCATTAAATTAGCGCTAAGTGCTACCTTCGGAGCGATCCTGTTTGCAGGTGCGCCCATCAATGCTCATGCTCAAGAAGACATTGGAACGAAAATCATTCCGTCCCTTGAGTATCAGCAGGCAGACGTAAGAGAAGCCCTTCAGGCCCTCTTCAAGAACGTCGGTGTGTCCTACTCAATCGCACCAGAGGTGCAGGGACAGGTCACCGTCAGTCTGCGTAACGTAAGTTTTTCGACCGCGCTGCAGAACATTCTGCGCCAGGTCGACGCAACCTACCGGATCGAAACCGGTGTATGGCAGATCGTCAAGCGTGAGGACAACGGCGGAGCAACCCGACCGGATGACCAAACGATAAATCCGATCAAGGCAAACACCGTTTTGCGAAGAATCAAGATCAATTCGGCCGACCCTGAGCTGATTGCTATTTTGATTGGCTCGAAAGAGGGCACTCAGAACTGGACGCTTGCTCCGGAGATCTCTTCCGTGAACAAGGGTTCCCGCCAGGGCGGCGGTGGAATGGGTGGCGGTATGGGCGGCGGCATGGGTGGTGGCATGGGCGGCGGAATGGGCGGCGGCATGGGCGGCGGAATGTCTGGTGGCATGAGCGGCGGTATGTCCGGCGGCATGAGCGGCGGTATGTCCGGTGGCGGCGGCGGAATGGGTGGCAGAGGCTAAACCCAGGTTCGGCATTGATTAGTGGAGGATATGAGGAACGATATGCGTAATCGCTGGGCTCGAATAGCTCGGTTCGCGACAGTGGCCGCCTTGGCTGCCACTGCCGCTTTGGCGACTGCACAGCAGGCGTCTGACGTCCGAGTGGACATCAACTTAAAAGCTGCGGACATGATGACGGCCACTCGAATGCTGATGCAGCAGGCGGGCGTGCAGTTTGTCGTGGAACCAAGTTCTGACCCGTTTGGTCGGATTACGCTCAAGCTTGACGGAGCGACTGCGGAAGACGCAGTACGCTACATCTGCCAAGCTGCCGGCGCTTACTTCCGACGAGACGAGAACGGCGTCTACATCATCAGTCATCGTCCTCCGGTAGTCGTAGATCACGAGACTAAGACTTCTAAGCCGAGTGTGCTCAAGCGCATTAAGGTGATGAATGCCGATGTCCGCGACGTCTATGATTCGGTCCAAGGACGAATTCCCTACGACTACGTCCGAGGTTTAGATCTTCTTAAGAAGTTCACCGACCATTCCGGACCTCAGTCGACAGGTGCGCTTGGCGGTGGTCTCACTCTCACCAATCCGACGAATAGCACGGTTCCTACCGCGCAGTTCAACCCGGTTAACTCGCCAATCTCAGCGCCTCTGACATCCTCTGAATCGGGCGGTCAAATTAAGATCCCCGGAATGGAAGGTGGCAATCAGATTGGTGGCGGCTTCGGTGGCGGTGGTAACTCCGGCGGCGGCTTCGGCGGCGGTGGTCAGGGCGGCGGCCTTGGCGGCGGCGCGGGCGGCGGCCAGGGTGGCGGTCAGCAAGGCGGCGGTCAGTTGGTTGGCGGACAGGGTCTGGTCCCCGACGGAATCGATTTCGTTAGCTTCGACCCGACCGATAACAGCTTTGTCGTTCGCGGAACAGAAGAAGCGATCAACCAGCTCCAGACTTACATCAGCCAGTTTGATGTAGCTCCGAAGCAGGTTCAGGTCAAGGTCGAGTTCATCACGACGACTTCCAACCTCGAAAGAGACTTGGGATACGAGTTCCTCTACCAGCGCGGTACGGTTCTTACTGGTACGACTCCCGGCGTGTTCGCGGACTACACCCTTCCGGTGTTCCTAAACTACTCGTCAGGAAACATCGTAGGTCGACTCCGAACGAAGCTCCTGATGGGCGACGGTAAGGTTGTCGAGGCGCCGATTGCTCGAACTCTTAACAATCAGCCCGTCTTGCTGTACAGCTTCGTCACCCAGTACATCTCGCTCACAACCACGGTTGTAACGAACGGTATTGCGATCTCCAACCCGAGCGTTATTCCTCTCCAGGCAAACACTCAGTTGGCAGTGACGCCGCGAATCAACAACGACAACACGATAACCATGTACTTGACTCCGAACATCGCCACTTTCGTGGGCGTGTCGGTGACCAGTTCTGGAAACATTCCGAACCAGGTTCAGCAGGGAATGCAGGTAGTCGCTCGAGTGCGAAACGGCGAGACGATCGTCCTGGGTGGTCTGACCAACAAGTCAGAAACCAACTCTGAGCAGCGCGTTCCCGTCCTGGGAGATCTGCCGATTGTCGGTCAGTTCTTCCGCACAAACTCGAGAGCGAAGACAAACAGCGAATTACTGATCTTCGTGACTCCAACAATCCTCGACGAGGACGGCCTCCCAACTCAGGGTGGGCCCTAGCCTTTCACGAGGTAACTCTCAGGGTGGCAGTGCTTTCGGCGCTGCCACCCCTTTTCTATCTATGGACAAGGCTTGGGTGCTAATCGGGATGATGGGCGCGGGAAAGTCTTCCGTTGGAAGACTCTTAGCCGACGCAACCGATAGGCCATTTATCGATACCGACCTCCTCCTTCAACAGCGGCTCGGCAGACCCATTCCACAAATATTCCAAGTCTACGGCGAAGAGGCGTTTCGGGATCATGAGACGAATATCTTGCGCAGCCTGGAAATAGGCCCGAGTGTGATTTCCACCGGTGGGGGCATCGTTATTCGTCCAGAAAACTGGGACGAAATGCGTCGGCTCGGCACGACGATATACCTTAGAGCCCCAATCGAGGTCTTATTTGAACGCTTGGAGACCAGCAAGAAGAAGCGTCCACTGCTCCAGAGCGACGACTGGAAAGAGAGACTTGCCACTCTTCTTGAGGTTCGTAGTCCGCTCTATGAACAGGCCGATCTCATCATAGATGTAGGAGACGGAGACATCGACGCGGGCGTCGCACGGCTCGCCGACTTACTTTTAAGGCCGGTTGAATCATGAGGATCAATCATTCCGGCGGTTCCTATGAAGTCATTGCCACTTCCCTGGAATCGGCGAGCCAGTTAATCGCGAGCGATGCGCGGGTGATCACCGACTCTACGGTCGCGGCAGTCGCGCCTCAGGTGCTGAAAGGGCGGGCCCATCTTGCGGTATCCCCCGGAGAACAATCAAAGAGTCTGGAGACATTTGGTGAAGCTCTCAGTTGGTTGGCTCAATCCAACGCGACGCGAAAGACCACCTTAGTCGCCCTGGGTGGGGGTGTAGTGGGGGATCTCGCCGGCTTCGTCGCGGCAAGCTACATGCGGGGCATTCGTTTTGTCCAGATTCCCACGACCCTCCTGGCCATGGTCGATTCTTCGGTAGGTGGAAAGGTCGGCATCGATCTTTCGGAAGGAAAGAATTTGGCGGGCGCCTTCAAGGCGCCCGATGCCGTTTACGTTCCGATAGAATTGCTCCGGTCCTTGCCCGCCCGACAATTCACGAATGGCATGGCTGAGGTGCTCAAATACGGCTTTATCATGGACGCTCCGCTTGCTGAGCGTCTGCGCCAATCCACCCTATACCCAACCCATCCTGGTTTGGAACATGTCGTAATGCGGTGTATTCAGTTAAAAGCCGAAGTGGTAGAGGAAGACGAATTCGAAACTACTGGAAAGCGTGCCACGCTCAATTTCGGCCACACAATTGGGCACGCGATCGAGCACGCATACGCCTATGGGAAGATCTTGCACGGAGAAGCGATCGCCATTGGCATGGTTTTAGAAGCGCAATTGGGTGAAGAGCTAGGCATTACCGAGCGAGGCACGGCGAAAGTTGTGACCGAAGATATTGCCCGATACGGTCTCCCCACCGCGATTGACCCGTCATTATCACCGCGAGATCTTATCAATGCGATGTACCGCGATAAGAAGGCATCCACGGGTTCTTTGGCATTTAGTCTCCTGACCGACGTAGGCAGATGTAAACTTGTTCAGGATGTACCTCCTGATATGGTCGAATCGGTGATGGCAAGAGTATGAAAACCCTGCGACTGGCTCTGGGAGCGGCACTCACGCTCGTTATCGTGGGCGGCTATGCAGTCAGCCAATGGATCTATCTCAAGGGGCCAGACGCAGTAGCCGACTTCGATGTCAAAGTCAATCAGCTGCCTGTGCATCTGCTAATGTTGGTGCTCTTTGCGGGTGCGGTCGGGTTAGCCTTTATCCCGGACCGAGAGGAACCCATCCAGTGATTGGCGCGCTCCTACGCTCAAGATATGAGTTGACGGGGCTTGTGACCGACGGTCCCATTTTCGCTGGCTACTCTGCGCGCGATCGACTGACCGGAAGAGATGTCTCGGTCCGCGTAGTCAAACCACCCTTCGCGTCAGAGCCGGCTTTCATTCAGGCTCTGTCCCAGACCGTGGCGAAGTATTCGGTCGTTCACTCAATCGGAGTCGAATCACAAACCGAGGTCGATGAAGATGAAGGCATGGCCTTTATGGTCAGCGAACTTACGCGTGGTCCCTCGCTCTCCGACCGCATCAAAAAGCTTGCTCCATTTTCAATCCCCGTATCCGTCTCGACCGGCATCAGCATTTGTCAATCGCTAGACTCGATCCACCGACTCGGCTTTGTTCACGGCGACCTGCAGGGCAGCAACTTGAGTGTTTTGGCCGACGGGGAAGTGAAACTCCAACTTACTGGCATCTGGGAGGCATACTCCGCGAGCCCGACCGCTGGAGCCATCGTAGTGGGAAGCATGGCCCCGTATATGGCCCCCGAAGTGAGCGCCGGAGGGATGCCGTCTCCCAAATCCGACGTCTATGCCGTTGGAATTCTCCTCTATGAACTCCTCTCTGGCCGAAAACCGTACGTCGGCGACAACCCAGTAGCGATCGCCCTGCAGCACGCGAACACACCGACCCCGAGTGTTCGCACCATCAACCCTTCCACCCCGGTCGTCTTGGACGAGATCGTGAAGAAGGCGATGTCCAAGGAGCCAAACGAGCGATACAACTCTGCCGGTGAGTTGCTCAGCGATCTCCGAATTCTACAGGACGCCCTGCGTTTTGGTCGATCACTCTCTTGGCCACTAAGAGGCGGCGCTAACGTGGCTCCCAAGCCCACGCCAAATCAGCCGGTTGCGCCGACCATGGGGGCCATTCGCGATCTTGATCGAACTCGTGAGCCAAAGCCGGAGCGAGACGTTCCCGTTTGGATGCTGATCGCGGCCGTGTTCCTTTTGGGCGTGGTTCTCAGCCTTCTGGGGGCTTGGCTTGTGTTCAACCTGAACAAGCCCAAGCTCATTCCCGTCCCAAATATCCGTGGCTTATCGGCCACCGAAGCGCGAGCGCTTCTTGAATCAAGCCATCTTCACATGCAAGTCGCCGCTCGCCAGCCCAGCGATCAAATCGAGATGGACCGAGTGCTGGATGTCGATCCGGAGCCCACCGTTAAGGTTCGAGAAGGGGGACTCGTCAGAGTCACAATTAGTGCCGGAAGCCGCGTGGTGGAGGTCCCAGATCTTGCCGGAGACACCCTCGATGGCGCAAAGACAATCCTTGGAAATCTAAACCTGAGCCTAGACACAAGTGTCGGGGCCGCATCCGATCCAACTCGTGCTCAAGGAGTGGTTGTAAAGCAGCTTCCAGCGCCCAAGACGAAAGTCGAACGCTCCACACTGGTCAAGGTCTTCTTGAACAACCGCGACGCCCCAGCGCTCGATGCGGACAAACCGGCGACGAACCCATTGACGGCGCCAGCCGGCACGCCTGGGACACCCGCGGTAAAGCCACCATCTGGAACCAACGCTGCTGTGCCCGGACCCGAATCGCGGACCGCGCAGACTAATGCCTTTCAGTATTTCGTCAAACTTCCGCTGAAGGACCTCACGGTGCCGACCAGCGTACGACTTGACATCACCGACGACGATAGCACGCGCACCGTGTATGACCAGTTGGTGAATCCTGGACAGGCGCTTCAAGTAGCGCCGCTCGGAGTGGGAGACCAAGTCGAATTCCATCTTTATTACGATGGTGTCGAAAAGAATTCATGGGTTAAGAAACCCGTGGTGAATCGCTAATGCCAACCTGTCTTCTCGCTCCCTCCATACTTTCCTTCGACTTGACCGACCTAAGACGTTCGGTTGCGACGATGGCGGACGCCGGTTCAAAAATCATCCACCTCGACGTCATGGACGGGCAGTTTGTCCCCCCGATCACATTTGGTGACTCTTACGTGAGAGCTCTCCGGAGTGCCGCTCCTGGTGTTCTCGAGGCTCATCTAATGGTGCAAACGCCGGAAGCTCAGTTCGATGCGTTCATCGCGGCAGGTTGCGAACGGATTATTTTCCATCACGAAGCAACCCAACACTCACATCGTCTGGCTCAGTATCTCAAAGAACGCGACGTGCAGGCCGGTATTGCCATCAATCCAGGAACTCCGGTGGAGAGCGTCGAGCCCCTTTTGGAAATTTTGGACATGGTTCTCGTAATGACTGTCAATCCTGGTTGGGGAGGACAGAAATTCATCCGACCTTGCTTGGAAAAGGTCGGGCGCATCCGAACTCTGCGCCCCGACATCGACATCGAGGTGGATGGCGGAATCGATCCCTTTACACTGCCCGAGGCCCGCGCAGCGGGGGCAAATCTCTTCGTTGTCGGTAGTTACTTGGCGAAGGCGCCCGACCTCGCCTCGGCCGTTAAGGACCTAAACGCGTTGTGCGCCTAAAACTGATCACCACCATATTCATATCGGCTGTCGTGGTTCTCTTTCTTGCGGCTCCCGTTATCCTTGGCCCGAAACCGAGCAAGTCCGCCCCACGTGTCGTGAAGCGTGATTACGGGGTTCGAGTCCTCGACTATCTCGGGGGCATGATATTCGCCTTCGCAGGTTCGGGGGTGGGTTCATTTTTGATCATGCGGCGAGCCCGGGAAGAGTATCGGACGGAGTCCCTCAACAACTTGAAGAAGTTGATGGAAGGTGCGGCCGCAGACGCAAAGAAGGCGAACGATGCTCCTCAAAGCGAGTGACGAAGCCTACATGCGCAGGGCTATTCAGCTCTCGAAGCGTGGATTCCCCGCCCCGAACCCCCATGTAGGCTGTGTGATCGTTCGCAGCGGCGAGATCGTAGGGCAAGGCTACCATGACCGTGCTGGGGCGCCTCACGCGGAGGCGATGGCCCTCTTGGAAGCTGGCGAAGCGGCCGAAGGTGCGACCGCCTACGTGACGCTAGAACCCTGTAACCACTTCGGGCGTACTCCACCCTGCTCTCAAGCGCTTATCCGAGCAGGGGTACAAAGGGTGGTCGTCGCAACCAGAGACATGAATCCACGGGCAGTCGGAGGGGTTGAAGCTCTCCGAGCGGCGGGGATCCAAGTCGATCTCGGCCTGTTGACCGAATCAGCCGCCGCCGCAAATCGAATCTTTACCGGCGCGATCAGTCTAGAGCGGCCATACGTGATTGCCAAGGCCGCGATAAGTCTGGATGGACGGATCGCGCTTCCCTCGGGAGAGAGTAAATGGATCACCGGACCAAAGGCGAGGGCTGAGGGACACCGACTGCGAGCGGAATGCGGGGCAGTGCTCGTCGGGCGAAAGACAATTGAAGCCGATGATCCTCGGCTGACGTCGCGCGTCGCGGGAGTCGTCAACCAACCCCTACGGATCGTTCTGGATCCTGAGAATCGCCTCAAAGGCCACTACCAAGTTTTCTCGTCCGAAGCGGAAACGTGGCACATCACCGGCAAAATTGATCTAGAAAGCCTTTTAAACCGGATGCAAAGCGCCGGTCAAATTGGTCTGCTCGTGGAGGGCGGAGCGATTACCATCGGAGCGTTCATGGCTCGCGATTTGGTCGACGAAATACGGTTGTTTGTGGCTCCAAAGGCTTTAGGGAGCGGCCCAAACTGGGTCAGCGGATTGAACGTTGACCACCTCTCCGACGTCACTGCCTTTCGGTTTGAAAAACCCCGACTGGTCGGACCTGATACCGAGCTTTCGGCCTTTCGCATTCGTCCGTAACTAATGAAGCCGCCAGATCGTTAGAATACATTGAGGCACGAAAAGAGACTCGAAGCATGATGAACCCTCGCCGAAATTCCGTCTTCGCGCTTTCGCTTTTGGCGATGTCCGCGCTCCCTATCTCGTCGTTTGCGAATTCCGTAACTCTTAATCGAGACGCGGTAGTGCCGATCGTTTTCGATAACGCACTGAACATTTCGGACAGTCAAGCCGGCGATCGATTCACTTGCCACGTAGAGGGTGATCGAGACCTTCCGACCGGCACCCGACTCCAGGGGCGAATCGTCAGTATTCGGATTCCAAGGGGGGACCGCCCAGCATCGATGGACCTGGAATTCACCTCCATTGAGTTGCCAAACGGAGTGTCGACGCGAATTCACGCTTTGCCTATCCCACTGAACAAGGATTTGGTGCGTGCGGACGATAACGGTCGGCTCTTCGTACGAAACGACGTCCGTAGGCAGGGCGCTTACGTCATTGGCGGCGCGTTGGGAGGATATCTCCTCGGCTCGCTCTTTCATCGCCGAGTGACCGGGCTCTTTCTCGGCACGGTTGCCGGAATGATCGCCGCCGACTCAGATCGAACGAAGTCGCAGAACACGGTCGTGGATCGCGGAACGAAGATGGGAGCGCTCTTTAACCAGGACGTGACCCTGGAGATCTCTGACCGTGGACGTGGGTCCTGGGATCGTGGATGGGATTCGAGCCGCCCTACCTCAGGTGGTTCCAGTAACTCGGGCTGGGATGGAACTCATCACGGTGGCGGTTCAGACCGAGGCTGGGATTCATCAAAGCCGAGAACCGATTCCCAAACGGCCCCGCCAACGGCTCCACCTGCAACTCCTCCCGCGCCCGCTGTTCCCGACATCTCAATCCGATTGGGAGACAAGGCCCTCACTTTCGACGCCGAAGCTGCGCCGTATTACGATGGGGAAGTCGTCATGGTTCCGGTTGAGCGAATGGCAAGTCTCCTGGAGTTGAGCTTCGAGAAGGGTGACAAGAACTCCGCCTACATCGAAAGTGCTGACAATTCCATCAAGCTAGAGCAGGACTCGGCTACTTACCGCTTCAACGGTAAACGCTCTCCGTTAAGTCATCCAGCCGTGGTCAAAAAGGACGTCCTCTACGCCCCCGCATCCGTCTTCGCCGCTCTCACGACGAAGGACCTGGTCGTTAATGGAAACAAGCTCGACTCAAAGGGATTGAATTAGTTTAAGTGTCCCTGCGGAGATTCTTCGCCGGGACGCAAAGGCAACCCCCTACAGCTCAAGAAACCATTCATGCATTCGGGTGTCCAGAGTAAGTTCGGGGTGGAATGACGTACCAATAAGGTTTCCTTGCCGGACGCCAACGATCTTGCCTTCGTATTGTGCGATGACTTGAACGCCTTCACCCATTCGGCTCACGATGGGTGCTCGAATAAACACTCCCTCGATCGGCTCACTGAGACCGGAAACCGCAACCGAGTCTTCGAAACTGTGAACCTGCGTCCCAAAAGCGTTCCGGCGGACGGCGACATCGAGTATTCCGAGCGAGTATTGATCAGGGCGTTCCTCAATCTCTCGAGCCATAAGGATCATGCCCATGCACGTTCCCCATATATGCATGCCCGATTTCGCCCTCTCGATAAGCGCAGGGCCGAGGCCAAATCGCCTCATCAGAAGTCCAACGGTGGTGCTCTCGCCGCCCGGAATGATCACCCGATCAACGTTCTCCAAGTCCTCCGCACACCGAATCTCCTTCGTCTCGAGTCCTGCTTTGCTCAGTCGAAGAAGGGAATTCACGTGCTTTTCGAAGTCTCCCTGGATGGCGACGACACCGACAGTCATGCCTCAAAGTTTACTTGCCGCACGAGGTCGGGCGTGGCTAGTAGACTTACCCTGTGATCGAGATCATCGGCGCGCCGTTCGACGGATGCGGCAAAAGGGTCGGGAGTCGACTGGGACCCCCTGCGATCCGATTAGCCGAACTCAATGAAGAGTTGGAGGCCTTGGGATATGAAGTCTGCGATGCGGGAGACGTTCCTGCGGACCTGGGCCCTTCAGACCCCAAAGGGCTAAAGAATTTTGATTCGATGCTCGGATGCGCCGTCCTGTTGAAACAAGCGGTTTCAGACGCTCTAGAGCGAGGATCGATTCCCCTAGTGCTTGGTGGCGACCACACGCTGGCCGCCGCAAGTGTCAGCGCCGCCGCAAACCGATACGTTGACCGCCTCGGCCTGCTTTGGATCGATGCTCACGCGGACATCAACACGCCAGGTTCCTCTGAAACTGGGAATGTGCACGGGATGCCCGTCGCCGCACTGTCTGGGCTCCCCAGCGGGGTCAAAGGCATCAGCCACACGCAGTGGTTGTCTTGGCTTCAAGCGCTAGGACCCGCTCAAGTCGAAACTGAGCGTATCGCATGGTATGGCTTGCGCGATGTTGACGCCACTGAACGGCCGCGACTCAATGGCCTTCCCATTTCGATGCATGACATCGATCGCCGCGGAGTTGAGCAAACGGCCACCGAAATCGACCGTTGGTTGAAGGAGACCGCAGTCACTCATCTCTGGATCTCCTTTGACGTCGACGTTCTCGATCCTGTCTTTGCCCCAGGAACCGGTACGGCTGTACGAGGGGGATTGACCTACCGGGAAGCCCACTTGTTCGCCGAAATACTTCGCGAGCATCTAGACGCCCCCAGTTGTCCGTATCGTCTGGCCGGTCTAGACGTGGTCGAGGTAAACCCCCTTTACGACACGATGAATCAAACTGCGAGGGTGGCCACAGAGTGGGTCGCATCCCTGTTTGGGAAGACCATCCTAGGAGGAAAGAGATGAGCATCAACATTGGGAAACAGGTGCTTCTCCAGGAGGCCGCCGCGATCGCCGCCTGTGCGGAGTCGCTTTCGGAAGAGTTCCTGACTGCGATCGAGTGGATCCACGATTGCGGCGGGAGAGTCATTACATGCGGCATCGGCAAGTCCGGCCACATCGCTCGCAAGACGGCCGGAACTTTTAGCAGTACCGGAACGCCAAGTCTGTTTCTTCATGCCGCCGAAGCGGTCCATGGGGACCTTGGAATGGTCACCCAGAACGATGTGGTGCTTCTCTATACCCACAGCGGCGAGACGGATGAACTGGTAAAGCTCTTTGCGCCCATGCGTGCGCAAGGGGCCAAGACCATCGTGGTCACCGGAAGACCTGAATCAAGTGCGTCGCGGTTGGCCGATCTCGTGCTCGATACCCACGTGACGGCGGAGGCCTGTCCCAATAATCTCGCCCCCACCACCAGCACCACCGTCATGCTCGCCTTGAGCGATGCCCTTGCGATCGCCGTAATGAACCGGCGTGGATTTGGAAAGGAAGACTTTGCGAAGTTCCATCCAAGCGGCACGCTCGGCAAACGTCTCACGCTTCGAGTGCGCGACGTCATGCGCCCGTTCGCGTCTATCGCCGTCGTGAGACCCGATGAAACCGTCATTGAAGTCATGCGCTCGATCACAAGCGCAGGGGTTGGCGCGGCCTGTATCGTTTCGTCAGACCAGGCGCTGCTCGGCTTTATCAGTGACGGAGATCTCCGTCGCCACTTCTTGACCTCGCCTCATCTCATGCAGGAACGGGCCGATTCCATCATGAACCCGCTGCCAAGCACCATCGAGCCCGAACTCTTCGCGGTCGAGGCTCTCGAACAGTTTCAGCACTTGCCGAAGCGTGGCGGAGAACTTCCCGTGGTCGACGGAAAGAAACTCCTCGGGTTACTTCAACTGAAGGACCTTCTCCAAAGTGGCATCGTCTAAAAAAACGAACCCCTGCTTCCAAAGGAAGCAGGGGTTCTAAATCTTAAAGTCGGAGACTTTATTCTGATGCGGCTGTCTGCGGAGCTGACGATTCGCCGCCCTGCTCGCCTCTTCTCGGTCCACGATCGCCATAGCGCTCGCGTCGAGGTCCGAACTCACGTCGGTCCGTGCCCATCTCACTTACTACGAAGGGAAGAAGAGCCATCTCACGTGCCCGGTGGATCGCTTCGGAGATCATTCGCTGCTGCTTTGCGGTGTTTCCGCTCTGTCGGCTGGGGATAATCTTGCCGCGATCGTTCAGGAATCGTCGGAGGATGTTGACCTCTTTGTAGTCAACATGGTCGATTTTGTTAGTGGTTAGGTAGCTAACCTTGCGGCGGCGCTTGCCACGTGCGCGAGGACCCCCTTCTGGGGCGTCCTTGTCGGCGCGAGGAGCAAGGGCTCTGTCGGCGCTCGCATCCACTCGGCTGGCCTTAGGTGTATCTTCGCTCATTGGGATAAATTTTCCATCGGGCGCGACGCCCGCTTAGACTAAAAAGTATAGCATCTTACTGACGCGCTTTGCGCGGGCTGGTAATCCACCTCGCTTTGTGATGGACTAGTACTAGAACAAGGCTTCCCGGTCCAGCAACAACGGAATGCTATTCATGTCGCTAGTCAAAGGGCGACGGAAGCAAAAACTTCCCATCCATTCCCTCCAGCAAAACGGCCCGCCTCGCCAGCGGGCCATCCTATTTTAAGGTCGCTCTCGTTCCGCTTCGCGGCTTACGGAGCCACCTTCAGCCAGTTGTACCAATTCGGGTAGTCCTTGGCGAAAGCAAGATTCGAGTATTGAGCCGACAGGGTGGGCGCCGTCGAGGGGATCGCGCTTAAGAAAGTCGCCGAATCGGAAAAGTCGATGGTCAGACCATTCGCACCCGCGTCCCGCGTATCGAACCGATTGTACAGGACCGCTGCCTGGAGGGCCGACTTCACGCTAGCCGCCGCAGTTGCCACGTTTGTCGGAACTCCCGACGTGTTTTGAAGCATATCGGCGAGACCGTACATATCGTAATACATATGATAGTAGTGGTCGATGTCGAACTTGGTCGCGTAGGAGCGCGCATGGTCTGAAATGGCGCCAATCGTCGTCTTATTAGCCAGCAGGGCTTGCCCAAGTGAATCAATCGCCGCTGCCGCCGCTGTTAGCTTCGAGGCATCGACCACGCTCTGGCATACCGCCTGACCCGCATAGATCTTGCCCGGACCGGTGTCGTCAACCATTTGATCCACAAAACCGTGAGCCAATGTCGCGCTGTCCCCGGAGGCATTGTTGAAGAAGGGAAGCAGTGCGATCGAATAATCGTATCCGTTCCCGGGGGTCAGGTCCTCACTTCCGACGAGGAAGTTGACGTAGTTTCGAACCTGGTACCCAGCCTCCAGCGACTGCATATCACAGGCGTCATATGAGAGGATGTCGACGTTGTTTCCGCCCGAAAGAGCCTTGTCCATATCCCACGTGTCGATGTGGTGACTCGTGGTGTCGTCGTAGCTCACGCCTCGAACGATGGAGGTGGGCCTCTTGGCCGCTAACTGCCAGCCCTGTCCGTGATCCCACATGTCGAGAACGTATCGGTCGGCCGGGTAGTTCTTCTTGCAGTACGCAATGAAGTTGGCCAGAGTCGTGTAGCTTCCCATGTCGACCCCGGCGCCCAGATCCTTGAGGGGTGATCCAACAATGCTTGTGCCCGTGGAAGGTTGCACTAGGTAATACCGTGTGTCGTCCGATCCGGTGAATGTCCAGTCGAGCGGTCCACTGGACTTCTGATCCATTACCGCCTCCTTGAAGGCCACCACGATTTGCGCGTCCGTCCCACTTACCGCTTGCTGCATCTGTAGGTAGTTCGGAAGCGCGTAGTCGGTCAGGCTGTTCGCTGCGTTAAGGAACACCATGATCGTCCACTTCTTCTTCGCGCCAGATGATGTTGCGACGGAAACGCTTAATGGAATGCTGGAGACATTCGTCGATGTGGACTTCGCCGTAACCGTCGCGGTGCCTGTCAGAACACCGGTCACATCGCACGAACTTCCGTCTGCACCGTCGGCTGCCGCCGTAAGCTTTGAGGTGTCGGAACTCACGTAGGTCAAATCGCTGGGAGCAGCAAATGTGAACGCGCCGCTTGCGGTCGTGGGAGTCGCATAGATTGCTCCCGTTTGGCCGATGGCGACCGAGTAGCCCGAGGGGCCGAGAGTGATTCCCGTAATCGGCTTTCCAATCGCCACCGACACGCTACTTGTTACGGAAGTGTCCACCACCGCATCAAGCGAGCCAGTGATGGAACCAGAGGCGCCTGCTCCGGAAAAGAGGTCGACGTGATAGATGTACTTGCCGGGGGCTAGAGCGATGCTGGAGGATTGAGTGCCGGTCGTCGCGTCCAGATTCACGCGCGTGGTCTCCGTGGTCGGTGTGCTCAGCGGGTGAATGATGATTCGCTCCGAAGCTCCGGTTGGTAATCCAGAAGCCCCTCGCGACGTCCAGTCGGTCGTAACTGCGAGAGAGACAGTCGAGGATCCCCCTCCTCCTCCGCCGCATCCAGCGGCAACGATGCACAAGAAAAGTGAGGATAACGGTAAGGGGCGGACTGAACGCATAACTTTCAAAAAACCAGACGACTAGAGAATCTGCACCGACACGGTGATTCTTCCGTTGGGTACGCCGAATCACTCGCCGACAATACACTACAGGTGGCTCAAGACTCCAACTTTGAACGGTTAGCCCAACTTCTAAAAGAAGTGGGTATCCGAACGGTAGACGATCGATCGGTCGACGGTCGTTCGGGATTTCTCGTCGATGTTCCCTTCGATGGTGGAACCATTATCCTTGATCTACCCCATCCTGGACCCATTTCGGCGCTCGGCTCCGATTCAATCGGCTTAGCCGTCATCGATCCAGTGGGATACGTTCGGCAAAGCTGGGGTTTAGCCGAGCGAATTAACTATCTGAGAGTCGGCTCGTCGATTAGCGACAGCCCAATCGGACCCCTCTTCGATCCAGAACCGGGCCACTCCGGAGGCGCGATGTACTTGGAGGGCAATCGGTACTTTGCCGGACACCACGCCACGGGCGCACCGGACGATCGATTCCTACTCGTCACCAGCGCACGAGAAGAAGGCCAGATTCGTAAGTTAGCCAGCAAGAGCGGTCGTATGGCCGGCGCCCTCAAGCGACTAGGCAAGGCCCTGACCATGCACCAGACGATGGACGACCTCTGTGTCTCGTCTGCTCACGAAATCGCAAGCGCAATGGAACTGGCTGCCGTTCTCATCTGGATGGTCGAGCCTGAAGATGGCTGCCTCCGATTGGCGGCTAGCGTGGGTGTCAATCGAATGGGGACTACCTCGCTCAATCGCCTTCGGGGGACCGACGGTTCGGGGTGCGCGGCCGAACTCGTGGCCGATTCAGGCCAGATATTCACGGTCGGGAACGTCGTGGAGCACGTACTGACCACCCACCTTGAAGCAAAGTTTTGCTACCTGAAGCCCGGAGGCGTCACCGTCCACCCACTCGTGATTTCCGACCGTCTTCTCGGCGTGCTTGAGATGGTCGGTAGGGAGGGGGACCCTCATTTTGCCGATGGAGGCGAGCTGCATCAGACCGTAGCCGAGCATTTAGCACTCGCTCTGAATTCCGCCGCGATGTTCGAGAACCTAGAGCGACTCGCTTCCCACGATCCTCTCACCGGCCTTGCCAATCACCGAGCCTTGCAGGAATTCCTCCAGCAACGGACAACCGAAGCGGAGCGAACGGGACAAAGCCTCGGCGCGATCATGATCGACGTCGACCACTTCCGCTCCTTCAACGAAGAGGAAGGACACGACGCGGGAGACGCCGTACTGCGTCAAGTCGCCGAAGCCATCAAAGGCTGCCTGCGCGGCTATGATTTAGGGGCGAGATATGGCGGGGAGGAGTTCACCGTGGTGATGCCCGGTAGTAGTGAACTCGGAATCGAGACTGCGGCTGAGAGGATTCGAGCACGGGTAGAAGCCATGCCGTTTATCACGCGAAGCGGACGCGAAAGACACTTGACCGTCAGTCTTGGGTGCGCCTTGTATCCAAACAACGCGAGCGATGTACCGTCGCTTCTCAAGGCCGCCGATCTCGCATTGTTCGAGGCTAAGAGGTCTGGAAGAAATCGGGCCGTTCGCTACCGAGGAACCGCCGCTTCCCATACCCCTCAACCACCGTTTTCTCTCGATAGCGTTCGGGACCTCATTCCGGCAGAAGCCCGGCCAGCCGCAGACGAGAGAATTGCTCGCTTTGCCGATGAAGTCGGGTGGCTGGCCGATCGTCTCCACCTCTCATCGAGTCAGCGCGTGATTCTTCAGGCTCTTCTCATCGTCACCCCGAGCTATCTCGAAGCTTGGAAAAAAGGCGATCAAAAAGAAATCGATATCGTGGAGTCGTCCGAAGAGGCGCGACTGCTCTTGCCAAGTCTGCGAGCCCTTGCCGACCCCAGTAACGTTTCGAGGATCCCACTTTTGGCCAAGGTGGTCGAGGTCTTGCTAGCCCTTGAGGGCGACGGAGGCCGCGCCCTAGCCGAACAACCCAGCCGATTTGATGCTGAGATCGTATCCCTCATTTGGGAATACGGTCGCGCGGCGTGAAAACAGCCAAATCGGGTATCGTTCTAGTCCCCAAAGACGCTGGAAGACGATACTCTTTTCGAATTCATGAGGTATCATCTCTCCTTGCGCCGAGAGGTGCGGAGAATTTTATGTACGCGATTGTGAAGACCGGCGGAAAGCAGTATAAGGCGGCGAAGGATGACATCCTGATCGTCGACAAGATTTCGGGCGAACCCGGCGTAGCACTGGAGTTGTCAGAAGTCCTTGCTGTAGTAGACGGTGACAGCACCACAGTTGGAGCACCATTTGTTGCCGGAGCTTCAGTGAAGGCTGAAATCGTTCGCCAAGCGAAAACCAAGAAAATTAATGCGTTCAACTACAAAGCCAAGAAGAACGAGCGCAAGCGATGGGGCCACCGACAGGAAATGACCCATGTCCGAGTCACCTCGGTAGAGAAGGGAAGCTAATAAATGGCACATAAAAAAGGTCAAGGATCGTCGCGCAACGGCCGCGACTCAAAACCAAAGTTTCGTGGCGTTAAGAAGTACGGCGGAGAGCTCGTACAGCCCGGTTCGATCATCGTGCGCCAGTGCGGCACCAAGTTCTATCCAGGACCTGGCGTAGGAATCGGCCGAGACTTCACCCTGTTCGCTCTTCGAGACGGACACGTTAAGTTCGAAGGACCGAAAGCAAAGCGACGAGTTGCGGTCTATGCCAAGACCGAACTTGCAGAAGCCACTCCGGTCGTAGCCGTTTCGGCCTAAGACTCGGAACCCCCGGATTCACATAACGAGAAGGCCGCGAGCAAACGCTCGAGGCCTTCTTTGTTTTTAGCGAGTAAGCAGATTACAGCGGGCAGTTTGCATTCCGCAGGGACCACTAAACAGCGGTCTTGAGCTTCTGCACCGACTCCTTCTCGCATACCAACCACTTCCATCCGAACTACAAACTGCTCACCGCCAACTCCTAAAAGAACAGGTTGTAATGCACGCCGATCGTAAAGTCCGGTGCGATGTTCACCAATTCCGGCACCCGAAAATTCAGCCAATCGCCGTCCTCCGTGAAGAATGCCTCAATGCTGTGGCCTTTCCACTTGCGGCGATAGGCAAGCGAAAGCGATCGCTGGCTGGAGTCGGATCCCGCAATTCCCGTGACGATCGCGGATGCCTCACTCTCCCACTGGATAATCCAATCGTCCCAGCGATTTGCGTGCTTGACGAGGGAGAGCGACTCCTGGTGTACCCAGGGACGAGAATTCGCGAGGCTCGTCGCCTTTCCTTGAAAGACTTCTCCCAACTGGACATACAAATCCCATCGCGAGGTCAAGTGGAATCGATCCTCGAGGGATAGCGCGGCATCAAAGGCGCCACTGCCGATCAGCGCGCCCGCATTGCCGGTTGGAACTTTGACCGCAGTCGTGACCTGTAAACCGCTTGATACCTGTTTCGTGATCGCGCCCGAAAGATCGCCGATTCCAAATGCCGAGGAATACCGAGAACCATCCGGGAGGTTGACCTGGGATTGTCCATAGGGGATGTTGTCTCGAATGTTGCCGTGGATTCCAAGAACGTGTTGATGCCAAAACTCAATGAACGGATCCATGAATCCGCCTCCCCGGTCTACGACAGGGAGATCAATCGTGTAGTCGAATCCGTTGCCGAGCCCCTTGCGATATCGCACGAGAAATCGCTCGACTTCGTAGTCCTCAAAAAGAGCCCCCGCCTGGCTAGACATGGAACGCAGGTCGTTTGCCGAGGTGAGGCTAACCGACAGGCTCTGGGTCCCTTTACCCAGGACGTCTCCTCGGGGGTCTATCCTCAGGAACGGCAGGTCAATCGCTCGGTGGATTCGCGTCTCAAGCGGACCTTCTTGGGCCGAGGCGACACATGTCAAAAGCAGGGCTGGGAGCCAGGCAAATTTCACTTTTCAACGCTACCCGATGAGGCAATCGTGACATTTGGGGCTAAATCCCATGATTGTCCGCATTCATGTGCATAATATGAAAAGTATGAAACCGAATAAGCCGTCGGGATTGAAGTTCTCTGAGAACTTCTACGGTTCGTCTACCCTGGGAGATCGGGGGCAGATCGTGATCCCCGTCGAAGCCAGAACGGATCTTGGATTTAAGTCGGGAGACAAATTACTGATCATGCGCCACCCGATCCATGACGCAATCATGATCTGCACTCTGGAATCCTTCCAGGAAATGGCTAACGAATTCGCGGCTGACGTCGCAAGACTAGAGGCAAAGCACCTTGCCGAGGAATCGCAATAATAATGGGAGTCATATTTTCGGTCGCCACGATGTTTGTGGCGCTTCAGTCACCTTCAGTTCCCTCGGGGCCGCTGACGCTTGATCAAGTCGCTGAACTTGCCGAACGGAACGCCTTCGCCGTAAGAATTCAGATGACGGCAGTCGAAAAGAGCCGTCTATCCGTCAAGCAGTCCCAAGCCGCGTTAGGTCCCCAGGTGTCGGGCTCCCTCGCCTACACACGATTAAATGAAGCCGTTTCGACCCAATTCGGAAACACCTCGTTTGTAACCCAGCCGATCGACTCCAAGACCGGAGGCCTTTCGCTCCAACTCCCGATCGACATTTCCGGAAACCAACGCCGTCTTATTCGTGCCGGCAAAGCGAACTACTCGGCTTCTCAGGGCACCCTTCAGGCTGATCTGAACGACGCTCGTCTCGCGGCCAGGACCGACTATCTGGCAATCCTTCGGGCGCAAGCGCAGGTCAAGGTAGACGAATCCGCGCTCCAAGATAGTCAAGAAAGGCTAAAGCAGGCTCAGCTTCAATTCAACCAACAAGAGATCGCCAAAATCGACCTCTTGGCCTACGAAACAGCGGTTGATCAGGCCAAATCGGACCTCCTAAACGCTCAGAACAGCCTTGACTTAGCTCGCCAGACGCTCAACGCAGAACTGGCAATCCCGATTGAGACGCCCCTCCAGGTGGTCGAAGTCGACACCCTCCCGCCTCTTCCCCGCGATGCCGGCTCTCTCGTGAAGGTGGGCCAGAACCGCCGACCCGAAGTGAAGGCACTGATTGACACGGTTGAGGCGCTCCGAAATATCACGCGTGCGACGGAATCTGGGCAGAATCCTAGTCTCTCCTTCGGACTGAATGTCAGCACGAACTTCGACCCGCTTCCAGGAAATCAGCGCTCGACCACGACGGGAACCCTCACGCTAAACGTGCCTTTCTTCGACTCGGGGATCACCCGAGCCAAGGTCAAAGCAGCGCGACAGGACGAGTTAGCTACAAAACTTCAATTACAGCAGGCGCAGCTCACCATCTCCAAGGATGTCCGAGCCTCGATCACCACCTTGGCCAGCGCAAAGGCGCGTTATGAGAACGCCCAAGCACAAGTTGGGTACGCCCAAGAGACATACCGTCTTGCCATCGTTAAGCAAAATGCTGGCGAAGGAACCTACGTTGAAGTCATCGACGCGCAGAACTCCCTCACCCAGGCTAAGAACGGCCTATTGGGCGCCAAATACGACTATCTCAATGCCTACGCACAGCTCCAGCGAGCGATCGGCGTGGACGACATCTCTGCGGCACTCGCCGCACCCTCGCTAGGAGGAACCAAGTGAAGAAATTAACAACCCTAGGCGCGAGTGCTGCGCTCGCTCTCGTCATGACCGGATGCGTTGACCGTGAAGCGCAGCAGCAGTCCAAAGCCACCGGCGCCATCGTAACCAGTGCCGTTCACAACGTGACGACGCAAGCCGCGTCGGTTGAGACAATCCTGGACACCCGTGAGATCAATGGTCAGGTCACGACGGCTCAGGACTCGACCGTGGGGCCGAAGACTGGCGGCAAAATCGTCTCCGTTCTCGTCAACGATGGCGACTCCGTGACGGCCGGACAACTCATCGCCACGCAAGACACCACCCAGTTAGTACAACAGCAAAGACAAGCCCTCGCGTCTATAAGTCAAGCCGAAGCCCAAGTGGCCACTGCCCAGTCGAACCTCCAACAAGCACTTCAGAACGCAATGTACGGTCCGAAGAAGTCAAGTGCCGCCGTCAATCAAGCGCGAGCTCAAGTCCGTTCTGCCCAGGCCCAACTCCAAAAGACTCTGGCCGGTGCCCGTCCTCAAGAGCGCCTTCAGGCAGAAGCTACTCTTGCTTCGGCGAAATCTAACCTGCAAACCCAGGAGAAAGAGCTGAATCGCATTCGAACGCTCGTGGAGCAGGGAGCAATGGCCGGGACGAAATTGGACTCCCAACAAGCAGCCTTCGATGCGGCAAAGTCCAACTATGACAACGCCTTCCAGTCGGTCGAGCTCTTGAAGGCGGGCAATCGCCAGGAAGATATCGACACGGCGCGAGAAACGCTTCGCGAGGCGCAGGACAACCTCAAGACGGCCGAAGCTTCCAAGAGCTTAGACTCGCTGTACACGGAGCAAGTCAGTTCCGCCCGTGCCAGTCTGGAAAGTGCTCGAGCGCAGGTGTCGAACGCGCAGGCTCAGCTAGCCATCGCCAACCAGGCCTTGGCAGATGCCCAAATTCGAGCGCCGTTCAGCGGCCGGATTTCTGGCAAGCCCGTTCAGCCTGGAGTCGTTCTCGGGTCAGGGGGAGCAGTAGCACGCATCATCGGTTCGGGTGGAATCTACTTCGACGGTCAGGTCCCTTCGGACGTGATCAACCTGGTGAAGGTCGGGGATCCCGTCAAAGTCAAGATTGACGCAATACCGGGCCAGACCTTCGAAGGACATATCGCGGCCATCAATCCCCTCGGCAGTAGCTTTGGAAGACAGTTCTCTTTGCGAACCGTATTCTCGGGAAATATCGGTGACTTGAAGCCGGGCATGTTCGCGAGGGGGGTGGTCGTGCTAAAGAGCTATCCCAATGCCACCGTTTTGCCGCTAACTGCCGTAGTCACTAAAGACGGAAAGAAAGTTGTGTTCTCGGTGGAGAATGGAAAGGCACATCAAATTCCGGTTACGCTCGGTCTGACCCAAGGGGATCGAGTTCAGGTCTCGGGTCTCCCTGAAAAGGCTCAAATCGTCGTTAAAGGACAGACCGATCTCGTCGATGGAACCCAAGTGAAAGTGGAATCAAGCGGAGTCGCAGCTTCGAACGCTGCCGGCACGGTTGGAGGTTAGCGTTGAATCTCACTAAAACAGCCATTTCAAGGCCAATCTTCATCTTCATGCTGATGGTGGCCGCGTTCGGCCTCGGCATCATTTCCTACCTGGGAATGCGTGTCGAGCTTAACCCGGACGTCAGCTTCGGCACGATCACGATCAGCACCTCATATCCAGGCGCGGCGCCCGAGGACATCAATGACCTCGTGTCTCGCAAGATCGAGCAGGCCGTATCCGGTGTAACCGGCGTCCGAGAAGTCACCAGCAGTTCCCAAGAGGGCCTGTCGACCGTCGCCGTCACGCTGGAACTGGACGCGAACACGGACAGCGCCCTCAACGACGTTCGTTCGAAGGTCGACGCGGTCACCAACAGTCTGCCAAAGGATGCTCTTAAGCCCCAAGTTATCAAATTTGATAACTCGTCCGCTCCCGTTTTGAACTTGTCGTTCAGCTCTACCACGCTCGCCAGTCGCGAACTAAGAGACCTGATCGACAACACCTTGAGCGATCGCTTTGCCCAGATTGCCGGCGTCGCCTCTGCCACCGTCCAAGGAGGAGACACCCGCGAGATTCAAGTTCAAGTCTCTCGAGACAAGCTTCGGGCCTACGGCATTGGAATCGCCGACGTCCTTTCGGGCGTGACCGGAGCGTCATTGAACGCTCCCAGCGGACACCTGGTCAACGGACAGCAAGACTACACCGTCCGCGTGAAAGGTGACTTCACCACTCTGGACGACGTAAAGGACTCCGTGATCAACGTGTCGGACCCGACCAACTTGCTCGGCAAGCCACGTCAGGTTCGGCTGACCGACATCGCCGCCGTGAAAGACACGGTCGTCGAGCGAACCGCCTACTCCCGTCTGAACGGCAACGACAGCATTGTTCTCGCAATCCAAAAGCTTCGTGAAGGGAACTCGGTTCAGATCGCCACTGCGGCCAAGAAACTGATCACCGACATTGAAAAAGAGTACAAGGCTCAAGGCGTCCACATCGTCGCCACGTTCGATCAGTCGAAGCAGATCATCGACAGCGTCAGCGACCTGCGGTTTGCGCTCGTTTTTGGCATCTTCCTCGTAGCCGTCATCGTGTTCGTGTTCCTGCACAACATGCGCGGAACATTGATCGTGGCACTCGCGATCCCGACCTCGATCTTCGCGAGCTTCATTGCCATGAAACTCGCGGGCTTCACCATCAACAACATGTCGATGTTAGCGCTCTCGCTAGCCATTGGCGTGTTGGTTGACGACGCGATCGTTGTCCTGGAGAACATCTATCGTCACCTCAAAATGGGTGAGGATCCCAGAGAAGCCGCCCTCAATGGTCGAATGGAAATTGGCCTCGCCGCGTTGGCAATCACGCTTGCCGACGTGGTCGTCTTCCTCCCAATCGCCTTCATGGGTGGAATCGTGGGACAGTTCTTCAAGCCCTTGGCGTTGGGTTTCGTCTTCGCCACGCTCTTCTCGCTGTTCGTATCCTTCACGTTAACGCCACTCTTGGCTGCCCGTTGGTACAAAGCTGGTGAAGACATGGAGCATGCCACCGGTGGCTTCGCGATCTGGTTCGAAGGTCGGTTTGCCGCCCTTGAGCTGAAGTATCGCCATGCTCTCGAATGGGCTCTCCATCACCGCTGGTTTGTCTTCTGCTTCGGAAACGCCGCGCTGTTTGCCGTCATTGCCTTCATCGGAGGAAGCTTCTCGCCAAGCCAAGTGCCTCAGGGTCTTCCTCCCGGAGCTCCAATTCCCGATGTCGGAGTGATAGGCGCCCTCAAGGGCGCGGTGGGAATGGTGTTCTTCAAAGGGGCGATCTTCTTCGGAATCGTCACCATGATCGGCCACTTCCTGAAGTACAAGCGACTTAAAGCCAAGTTCGTCCTCGCTGGCCTCGCTTTCGGCCTCGCCTTCCCGATCTCATCCTTGATCGGTTACGAGTACGCGCAATGGAAGGGTGAGTCGGTCTTCAAGTTCTCGTTCTTGCCCGACTCCGATGGTGGTCAGGTGACCGCCAACATCGAGCTCCCCACCGGAAGCAGCCTCCCCATGACCGAGGCGGTTGTAGAACGCGTCGAGAAGGTGTTCAAAGACGATCCAGACGTTCAGTACGTCGTCTCGAACGTCGGAACTCAGGGCGTCGGAAACGGAAGCTCTTCCAACAACGGCCCCAACTATGCTCAGGTTCAGGCAACTCTGTACGACAAGCAGGCGATGACCGACAAGCTGCCGTGGAATCACCACGAAGAGCGTCTCCGAGCTCGTTCAGCCGATTCGGTTTCCGCCTCGCTTACCGAGAAGGTTGGCCGAGTTCCCGGCGCAAGCGTCAAGATCGCCGCCCAGAGTGGATTCGGATTTGGCGCGGCCGTGCAGCTCTCCTTCCGATCCGACAACCGCGATCTGCTCATGCAGACCGCGGAGAAGGTCAAGGATGGCCTCGCCAGCGGCGTGATTAAGGGAATCATCAATCCTGACATCTCGTCCAAGCCAGGTCGCCCAGAACTTCGAGTCACGCCTAACCGGATGGCTCTCGCCGACAGTGGAATCGACGTTCCGACTCTCGGAAACGCCGTTCGAAACCTGTATCAAGGCAATAACGACAACAAGCTCCGAGTCAACGGTCTCGAGTACGACGTCCGCGTGATGATGGATTACGCCGATCGAGATAACCCGGCTAACCTGGCGACCGTGCCTCTCAAGTACGTTCAAGGCCAGCCGATCTTGCTCGGAAGCGTCGCCAACGTGACCGTCGCCCCCGGTGTGAGCTTGATCACTCGACGAGACCGATCTGAAGAGGTTCAAGTCACCGCCGACATCCTGCCTGGCTACGCGAACGGTTCCGTCAATGCCGATGTTGTGAAGTGGTTGACCGACAAGCACCTGGTGCCTGAAGGAGTGGAGTTCAAGCCGCTCGGCGCGGCAGACGCTCAATCTCGTGAAATAGGCTTCCTCATGGGCGCCCTGTTCATGGGTGTGGTGCTCGTCTACATGCTTCTCGCATCGCTGTACGACAACCTGCTCTACCCCTTCATCATCCAGTTGGCTCAGCCTCAGGCCATGGTCGGTGCGCTTTTGGCGCTCATGATCATGAACCAGTCGCTGAACCTGGTCGGATTCATCGGAATCATCGCCCTGATTGGTCTGGTTGCGAAGAACGCGATTTTGGTCGTGGACTACACGAACACCCTTCGAGACCGCGGACGAAATCGCCACGACGCTCTCGTCGAGGCGGGCCCAACCCGACTGCGACCAATCATGATGACGACCCTCGCCCTCATCCTGGGCATGCTGCCGGTTGCTATGGCGCTGGGACGCGGATCGGAGTTCCGCCAGACGATCGGAACGATCGTCATCGGGGGAATCACCCTTTCGACCATGCTCACGCTCCTCGTCATTCCTTGCTCCTACACGATCTTCGACGACCTGTCGAACGCGTTTAGTAAGATGCTCGGAAAGGCGCCGGCTCACGGAGGCGCGCTGGACGATTCGACCGAATCAGAGCCTGCGCTCACTCCGACGTCGACCAAGAGCTAAGTTACGAACCCAAACAGAGCCGCCCAGTTCTAGTTCTCGTAAGTGAGAACAAGAACGGGGCGGTTTTCTGCTTTTTCAGCGTCCTTAGAGAACACTTTGTAAACCGAGGTTCGGCCGCCGACCGCTGGGTCCAAGGTCGAAGTGAGCGCGAGAGAGATCGACTTGGCTCCTGACACAGCCGTGCCGAAGCTACCCTTCCCACTCAGCAGGTCGATCGTGATCGGAACCGAGTGGCCGTCCTTGCTCAGCTGCTTCGGGTAACCCGATCCAAATAGACCCTCGGGCCCGGCCTTTGGAAAAACTTTGGCCGCCACCGAAAATGTCCAAGATTTCTCGTCGAATTCGCCGCTGAGCGCACGCGCCTCAAGTGGATTGGCTTTCGATTCATCCACCGTGTAATCAGGATCCGCCACCTGATTCACGATAAGCTTTGCGCTCGTGATCTTGGCGCTAGTCGGAATCGCTGAAAGATCCCAGCGGAGATAACCGTAAGCGAACTGTCCGGTATCTGCTGGATCATCGGAGACCGCCTTCCCGCTGTTACCCCAAACGCGTAAGTAGGCGTCCTTCGCGGGGTCAGAAGCATGTTCGTAGACCCACACGTCATCCGACGGCGTCAGGGTCAAAGTTGTTGGCGCGAGCATCAAGGCGGCAAGGACGGACAGCACGATTGCATCATACCGGCAGTGCGGTAGTCCCACGGATACCCGTCGCGTATTACACAATCAAGACTCAATGCACGCATACCGAGTTCTCGAGTTTCAAGCGATTCGTGAGCGTCTCCAGGAACATGCCGAGACGTCGCTTGGAAAGGAACACGCCAAGGAACTCAGGCCGAGCTTCGATTCTCTTGAGGTTTGGGCGTCCTTGGACGCAACCTCCGAAGCCTACGACGCGCTCGCAAACCACGCCGTCCCCTCACTGGGCGGAGTTCGCGATCTGATCCAACCTCTTCGCCGTGCTAAGAAAGGTGGCGTTCTCGGTGGCCAGGAACTTTATCTCACCGCAGAAACCCTCGCCGCCATGAGGGCGTTCAAAAACTTCCTTGTACCTCTGAAAGATTCCACCGTCCATCTCGGACCCTTTGCTGATTCGCTTCCTGACCTTCGAAAGCTCGAAGATAACCTGTTTGATAGTGTCGAGGGTGACGGGATGGTCAAAGATTCGGCCAGTTCGACCCTAGGATCCCTTCGCGCTAAAAAGCGGTCACTGACCTCGCGTGTCCTTGAGGCAATTCAGGCGTACACGACCGGCAAGCACCGCGACCTATTAAGCGATCCGATCTACACCCAGCGCGACGGCCGTTACGTCATCCCGCTTAAGGCCGAGAATCGAGGCAAAATCCGCGGAATCGTCCACGACACCAGTTCGAGTGGCCAAACCATCTATCTCGAACCGGAAAACGTGCTGCAGCTTGGAAACTCGCTCAGAGAGGCCGAAGCCGCCGAGCGAGTTGAGGAACTCCGGATCCTCACCGTCTTATCTTCCAAGGTGGGAGCTTCCGCCGACGAGATCTCGGGCGGCATCGAGGTTGCCGGCCGCTTGGACTTCACCTTCTCCAAGGCGAGGCTGGCATTCGCCATGCATGCCAACAAGCCTCAACCGCTGACCGGTACGGCCGCACTACTTGTCCACGGGGGGCGTCATCCGCTCATTGAGAGCGACAAGGTCGTGCCCCTGGACCTGAAGATTGGCCAAAATTCCAGCGTTCTGATCACCGGACCAAACACCGGAGGAAAGACCGTCGCCATAAAATGCGTGGGACTGTTTGTGCTGATGGCCCAATCCGGACTGTTCCTCCCCGCAATCGAAGTGCGACTTTCCCCGTTCTCCCAAATCTGGGCCGATATCGGAGACGAGCAGAGCCTGGAGCAATCGCTTTCCACATTCAGCGGCCACCTCAAGAACGTGGCCGAAGCGATGAAGCGGATGAAACCTGGCGCAATCGTCCTCCTGGACGAGGTGGGCGCCGGAACCGATCCCGCCGAAGGCGCGGCTCTGGCGATTGCGATATTGAAGGACATGTCCTCGAAAGGCGCAACCGTCCTTGCCAGCACCCACTATGGCGAACTCAAAGCTTTCGCTTATAACACGGTGGGCTTTACTAACGCGGCAATGGAGTTCGACCCGAAGACCCTCAAGCCAACCTATCGGCTCTTGATGGGGGCTCCCGGCGCGTCTCAGGCTCTCCGTATCGCTGAGCGCTACGGAATCCCCAAAGACGTCGTGGATCAAGCCAGAGAGGGCCTGGGGCAGCAACAACTGGATCTCGCGTCGATGATGGAGCAACTTGACCTGGCTCAACGCCAAGCGCGAACCGCCCAGAGCGAAGCCGATCGACGAACCGCTGAGCTCAAAAAGCTAGAGGCCGACGCCAAGCGCAAGTTGAAAGAGGCGGATGAGATTCGCAAAAACGCGAACGCTCGCGCGCAACAAGCCATCGAAGGCGCTCTTCGCGAGATCCGAATCGAGGCGGCGACTCTCTTTGATGAACTCAAAAAACATTCAGTCGATCCCAAGACCCTTGACAAGGTTCGCGGAGGTCTTAAGGAATTAGACGTGGTCGGTCGCGACTTCGCGAATGAATTCGCTCCTAAAGCTAAGCCTCAGACGGGTCCTCAGCCCGTCATTTCAAAGGGAATGTCGGTCACCGTTGACGGTTACAGTCAGCAGGGAACCGTCCTCGAGGACCCGCGCGGCAAAGCCGTACTGGTCCAACTCGGCCCCATGAAGATGTCGCTCGCCCTTCATCTGCTCACGCCAATCGCGAAGCCAAAGTCCGGCTATGCGCCGAGAGCGAACATTCAACTCCAGAAGGCGATTTCGGCCAGCATCGAGGTCGATTTGCGGCACCTTCGGGCTGAGGAGGCCAAGGAACAACTCGACCGCTTTGTCGACGATGCCGTTCTGGCGGGTCTACCCAGCGTAAGAATCGTTCATGGCAAGGGGGAAGGCATCCTTCGCAAGGTCACCCAAGACGCCCTCAAAGTTCATCCCCACATTGGCGCCTTCCGCGACGGCGAGCCTACCGAGGGAGGCCAGGGAGTGACGATCGCAACGCTTCGCTAAAGACCATGGAAGAACTTATCCGACTGGCATTCGAAATCCGTGCCCGCGCCTACGCCCCCTACAGCGGGTATCGAGTGGGAGCTGCTGTGGAGGGCGCTGATGGAAGGGTATTCACCGGCGTCAATGTGGAGAACATGAGCTATGGGGCTACGATTTGCGCCGAGCGTTCGGCGATCGTAAAGATGGTCGCCGAGGGAAGCCAGCGAATCCGCCGCATCGCGGTCGCCACGAAGGATGGTGGCGCCCCCTGCGGAATCTGCCTTCAGACGATGCTGGAATTTTGTGATCACCCGTCGGAAGTTGAGATTGTCGCGGTAAATGAGGCACTCGAGCCCCATTACTTCCAACTTTCTCAATTAATTCCCCACGGGTTTCATTCTTCCGAAGTTCGCCGAACCGAATGACCCTGTCTATCAGTCATTGCTTTGGTGCAAGATAGGCTCATGGTGTCCAAAGCAAGTCGACGTTGGTTGACTGCCGCGCTTCTCCCAGTTCTCGTCCTTGGCGTTATCATCGGCTGCGGTGGTGGCGGAGGGGGCGGTGGTGGAGGAACCGGATCCACATCCTCGACTTCCGGAACTTCAACCGGAACCGTGACCGCGGTGTACAAAGTTTCGGGGGCATCCACTACAACCGCGCCAACTCTTTCTCCAGGAGATCAAGTCACCCTGGCCGCGCGAGTCACCAACTCTGGAGTGACCACGGCAGTTACGCCCTACAACTTCTCGGTTACCGGGGGCACAACCGTTGGGACCGTCACGTCGAGCGGTCTTCTGACCGTTGGGTCGGGCATCCTTCCCGGTTCAATCTATTCGATTCGAGCAAACAGTAGCGCTGGACCCGTTAACTGGACCTTCATCGGTTCGCCTCTGCTTACTCAGCCGATCATCGTCGGCATCGTTGAGTCGGATGCGTCGTACGCTGGAGTCGCCGGCGCAACCATCACCGCCTACGATACCAACGGGATCGCCGTCGGCAGTGGTTCCACCGCATCCGATGGCACCTTCAGCATCTCGGTCGCCAGCACTGCCGTCAAATTCGGAGTAAGCCTCAGTGGGGTTGATCAATCGGTCGACACCTATTACACGTTGTTCAGCTATGGCAAAAACAACTACGATACGGTCACTCCCTCTTGCTTGCCAGTGCTCCCCGCACTAAGCACCGGCAATCACCGGTATCCTCTTAGCAACGTCATCTATCTAAATGCGCATCTGTCCGGGGGATACACATATCCGCCTCCAGCTCCGCCAGGATGCTATGGCTAAAGCTTTTTTTCGAGATTCCGACTCTGATCGGCCTCTCACCTCGTCAACCTACTTCACAACTTCCAGTCACATAGGCATAATAACCGCGATGAACCGTGCTCTTCCGTACGCCGCTCTAGTCTTGGCGCTCACCGCCCTCGGGTGCGGCGGCTCCTCCACAGGATCGTCCACCTCAACGGTGGGAGCTTCCGGGCTCACCACTCCCCAAATTGAGGCGCAAGTTTTCACCTCCAGCACAGCTACTGGCTCTGCTCCGGTCGTTGAAGATACTCTCAATATCCAAACCGGTGAACTTGTTGAATTCCAAGTGGTGGCTTACGATAGCGCCGGAGTTCGGCACGTCCTCGGGGCGACGAATTGGACGTGGTCTGACTCGGCCAATTCTTACGGCACTCTTGACCCGGCATCTGGTTTGTTCGCCGTCGGAAGCGCGGCTACCCCTAGCCGCCAGATCGTGAATGCTCGCTACAACGGCGCGACGGTCGCGGCCTACTACAACGTAAATCCCTATCAGTCTCGGGTGATTGGTCAGGTGATTGCCAGCGACACCAAAGCGGGAGTCCGTGGCGTGGGCGTGACGTTCTACGCATCCGACAACACCGTTGCTGGCTACACGCTCTCGTCGTACGACGGAACCTTCCGAGCCTCGGTTCGAGCCAACGCCGTCAAGTTCTCAGTTGACCCGACGACGCTTGGAACCGGCTACTGGCAGTCGTTCAGCTATGGCCTGAATCCCGCCTATGCGACCGATCCCACGGCAAGCCAGCTTCTCAGCTACGACGACGGAGTGGACACCTGCGATGCGACGTTCCAAACGTTGTTCCATCGAGACGCCACCCAAATCGGTAGCTCTCTGGTGATCGGAGAGAACTTCCTCTTCGCCGCCACCCAGCCATGTACGTTGCTCACTCCTGTCACTCCGGCGAACACCGCTGACACTGGCCTGATCTACGTGAACTCTCGAACCAGCGCTCGCCCAGCGAGCAACGGTTGCTCGGGTTAGTCATCCAATTAGTGACTGGGAAGAATTTTCTTCCCAGTCACGTCCTGGGCCGCCCCCGATCCAGTAGTAAAATGTTGTCTTGAGGTCGGGCGGCTTGGAACCCACTTATCTGCACCGCGAAACTCCCATAACAGAAGACGGCGTCGAGCAGATGCTCGTATTGGCAGAGCGTCTTCGCGCCGAAAACGGCGGGGTGCTCGACGATTCGGCAATTCAAGCCGTCGCCGAGGCAACCGGTGCGCCCAGCGAGTACGTCCGGCTCGCGGTAAAACTCCGATCCGAAAGGGCGAAAGACTCGTTTCTTCGAAACGCTCGGTCCCAATACCTCACCCTGGAACCAGAAGTTCGGAGATATGTTGCGTCCGGCGTCGCCGCCATCCTGTTTGCCCTGTTCTTCGCCCTTGGCGGCAAACTTGACGCAGGGGACACCTACGGCGTCTTCAAGATGGTCGGCCTATTGGCGCTGGCTGTAGGCGCCTACAACGCCTCGGTCGCCAAAGATGGCCGGGTCGCCGCTATTTGTGGGGCTGTATTCGGCGGCGGCTATTTTGCACTCTCTTCTGTTTTCGACTTCATGCTCCGGATCCCCGACACCAAAGTCGATGCGTGGATGCTCATCCCCATCACGGCCTTAGGTGCCGTTGCGGGTGTCACCCTCCACAAGACCGTCAACAAGTATCGAGATCGCCTCGGACTGAAAGACCCGGTCAAAGAGCGTCAGGAACTGCTTCGCCAACTTGTTTCTCTTCAGGACCGTCTCCGCTCAAACGAGCAGCACATGACGTTCCTAAGCCTCGATATCGTCGGCTCGACGAAGATGAAGGCGCACACTGACCCGCTCAGTGTCGAATTCACGTTTACCGAATACCACCAGTTCGTGGAGCGAATCGTCCGAAAGTGGGGTGGTTCGATCCACTCGACCGCCGGGGATGGTATCACGTGCGCCTTTGAAAATCCCCAGCAGGGCTTTTCTGCGGCGAGGAACATCCAGACCGGCATTATCGAACTAAACACGTTTCGTAACAAGATCGGAATCCCGATCGTGCTTCGGGCCGGCGTCCATACTGGGACCGTCGTCACGCCCCAGGCTGGAGACATCAAGTCGGTCAACTTCGCTCACGTCATTGACATCGCCGCCCACCTCCAAAAGGTTTGTCCTCCCGGTGGAATCGCCGTCAGTGACCTCGCCGCCTCGATGGTGCCCGGTGGGGCCGCTGCGATTGGATCCATCAAAGTGAACGCGTCAGACGTGAACGCCGTGATCTGGGACCCCCGCCCCGCTGTCCCTACCGTAGGCGCAGCCCAAATCCCGATGCGACCATCCATCCCGGAACAGTCGTAGACTAGGTCGTCTATTGGGCGAGGAACTATGGCAAAGACCGTCTACACCTCCGAATCCGCCTTTCGCAAAGCGTGGAACGAGGGCCAAGCTCGTGGCCCTCTCGCCGTGTTTGGCCGGTCGCCCGATCCCGGCGCTTTCTACGAGGCCGCTCACTTCCTTGGGGGCGCCATGCTATCCCATGGGTTCCGGCTCTTCCGGAACGGAGGTCTTCCTCTCCTTGAGCGCCGAGTCGACTCGTTGATCGAAGAAATCGTGATTCAGCCGGGCCCGAAAAGTATTCGCGGTGTTTACGTTCCCTTGACCGTGAAGGTCCACATCAGCCACGAAGGTCTAAGGGCCATTCGGGAGCGGTATTGGCTCGTCGGGAGTCGTGCGCCGGTCGTGATCGCCTCAGGACAGTTGGGTCTCGTCGAAGACCCTCCTGGCTGGGTCATCTGGGACGTGGCCGGTGGAGGTCGTGCGCTCGAAGAACTCGCGCATTGGGTCTCTTCCTTGGCCTCGACTTGGTACGACCACTTCGAAAGCCTGGACGCGCTCCGAGATGAGGTCCTGCAGACCCAAGTGCCCCTGCTCAACTCGGCCGACGCCTTGGAACTGGTGCTCGCCGAACGGGGCAGAGATCAGGCGAGAAGATTCTTGCGTGAGATCGTAGAGTTTGGGGCAGATCTACCCCTCAGCCCCAAACCTCTGAAGCGGGTGGATGAGCGTGCCTCCCTCACGTCGCGACTCGATGCCATCGCCACCTGCTACCGCCTCCGTTAAGCCCCATAATTCTTTAAGCAAAACCGCACGATCTGCACTAGCTAGGTTGCGGTGATCCGTCGTAACATGGAGGTGGTCGAGCGACAACGCCGATCCCAGACTCTTATGTTGATCTTGTCCGCCTGTTTGTTAGCCTTTTCTCACGCGTCGAGCGCCTCCCTTCATCACCGAAAGCAGAGTACGACCCCGAGCGAGGAGATCGTGTGGACCGGTTACGCGGGCAACGCGCAGCACACCTCCTTATCCAAGTATTCGCCGTCCGGGTATGGCACGATCGCATGGTCCGCCCTGCTGGATCAGAATCCGCCGATCAATGGATCCGACCTTGCAATCCACTACGGCGCCGGTTCGCTTACCGCGAACACGTTGGTCTATCCGTACCGATACACGGGCGGATTTGAGTTCCTTGCCCGAAGGATCTCAAATGGCCAACTGGTCTGGTCCTATCTGTCGAACTACAAGTTTCCGCCCAGTGGTTGGGACTGGATACCGCCGGTAAGTGGCACGTTGTTGCCCGATGGCTCCTATGCCGGGCCATTGGTAGGCGGCGGCATTTTTGTACGGTCGCACTCTGACCAAACGGCTCAACCGATCAAGACCTACTATCCGTATTCGTTGGCCAAATCGGTATCAACCTATTTTAACAACGTGTTCATCAGCACTGGGATCACCGCCGACTCCGCTGGAAACATCTATTACGGGATTCGGACCTACACAAATTTGCCCAATGGTTTGAAGAGTGGTTTCGTGAAGATGTCTGAATCGGGTGTCGCCACGATCTACTCGTCCACAAACAGCCTCTGGCCTTCAATGAACGCCGCGCCGACGTTGAGTAACGACGGTAAGACGGTGTACGTTTCGGAGATCAGCGCTGCTAACGGTTGGGAGAGCCACTTAATCGCCCTTGACACCTCCACGATGACTCAAAAGGCCGATGCCCTCCTCGTGGACCCCTACGGCGGCCAGGCAAACGCGCATGGCGACTCAACCGCCTCGCCGATGGTCGGCCCCGACGGAGATGTCTATTACGGCGTCATGTATGGATTCAATAGCCATGGCTGGTTGGATCACTTCGACAGCAACCTCAATTTAAAGGGCGCGCGCGGTGCTTTCGGATGGGACGACACTCCGTCCATCGTCCCAAGTTCCCTCGTGCCGAGCTATACGGGGACGTCTTCGTACCTGTTATTCTGCAAGTACAACCACTACGCTGACTTTGGACAGGAGGCCGGAAACAACACAGTCGCCGTGATTGACCCGAATTCACAATACACCGACCCAGTTACCGGGGCAACAATCATGAAGCCTGTCTTCACGACTCTCGGTGTCACACCAGACCCTCGATTCATTGCAACCTATCCGAATGCAGTCCGCGAATGGTGCATCAACAGCGCCGCCGTCGACATCCCCGGAAAGTCGGTCGTGGTTAATTGTGAGGATGGGACTGTGTATAAGCTTGACCTCACGACTGGCGCCCTGACGAGCCGGATCGCCGTGACCGACGGTATTGGTGAGCCATACACTCCGACCATGATTGCAAAAGATGGGACGATCTTCGCAGTCAGCAAGGCAAGGATCTTTGCCATCCGAGCGAAGGCCGTACACGTAGTAACTACCGCTGTCGCTGATCGGTCAGTATCCGGCGCAAGTCACTCAGCTGTCGCTCCCAATCGCCGCTAGGTTCCGAGTCGCGGGCATTTGGCGGCTACGAAGTCGCTAAATCTCGACCCCTCAAATCGCAGAAAAACAAACTCTGGGCGTCTGGCAATTGCCTCCTTTCGAGATCCGTCGTAAGATAGATTCGATGCGGCAAATTCGCTGGTCGCCCATTGCTATGTTGATCCTCTCCGCTTGTTTATTAGCCTTTTCTCACGCGTCGAGTTCCTCCAGCCATCACCTGGCGCAGAAGCTTGCCCCTCCGTCAGAAGAAGTCGTTTGGTCCGGCTACGGTGGAAATGCTCAGCACACCGCGATGTCCCAATACTCGCCGTCCGGGTACGGCACGATCGCTTGGTCGGCGCTTTTGGATCAGAGCCCTCCCGTCAATGGGGCCGACCTTGCGATTCACTACGGCGGAGCATCCCTCACCGCAAACACCATTGTCTATCCCTACCGGTACTCCGGTGGATTCGAATTTCAGGCCAGAAGCATCAGCAATGGACGACTGATTTGGACATACCTGACTACCTACAAACTGCCACCAAGCGGTTGGGGTTGGGTACCTCCGTTGAACGGCACGCTCACCCACGATGGCTCGTATGTGGGCCCGCTCATCGGCGGTGGGGTTTTCGTGCGTGCGCATGCCGACCAAACGTCACAGCCCATCAAGACGCTTTATCCATATGCCCTCACCGGATCGATTCCGACCTACTTTAACAAGGTCTTCATCGTGACCCCCATCACGTCGGATTCCGCAGGCAATCTCTTTTACGGGATCAGAACTTATGCCAGTCTTCCCAATGGCCTGACAAGTAGCTTCGTTAAACTATCGCCATCCGGTTCCGCAACCCTGTATCCATGTGAAGCCAATCGATGGCCTGCATTGAATGCGGCCCCCACGCTCAGCAATGATGGTCAGACGATCTACGCCGTGGAAGGCTCCTCGAACGGATCGTGGGAAAGTCACATCGTCGCCCTCAATGCGACTACCATGACGAAGTTTGCCGATGCAACTCTCTTGGACCCCGAGAGTGGAAACTTCGACCTTGCGATTTCCGATGGAACCGGGTCACCCCTGGTGGGGCCGGACGGTGACGTGTACTTCGGGGCGTATAGCAATCCCTGGTACGAGAACAACGATCGAGGTTGGCTGCTCCATTTCGACCAAAACCTGAACCTGAAACCAGTGCCGGGAGCATTCGGATGGGACGACACACCGTCGATCGTTCCAACTTCCGCCGTTCCTTCGTACACCGGCACGTCCAGCTACTTACTCTTCTGCAAATACAACCACTACGCCGACTTTTACATCGAGCACGGCAACAACATGGTCGCAGTCGTGGACCCCAACGATACCGGCGTGGACACCGAGACCGGTCTCACCGTCATGAAACCAGTAATCACTGCTCTTGGCGTGACCCCGGATCCGCGGTTTATCGGGACCTATCCCAACGCGGTGCGGGAGTGGTGTATTAATAGCGCGGCAGTTGACGTTCCCGGCAAGTCTGTGGTCGTCAACAGTGAAGATGGAACGGTCTACAAACTCGATCTCACCACCGGAACGCTCACCAGCCACATTGCCGTCACCGATGGCATTGGTGAGCCGTACACGCCCACGATCATCGCCAAAGATGGCACGATTTTTGCGGTCAGCAAGTCGCGTATCTTCGCGATTCGGGCGAAGGCCGTGCACGTGATCAGCTCTGCCGTGGCTGCCAATTCATCGAGTTCAAACAAGATTCGTCCGGCCGTGAAGCCGATTCGTTGAGGGAGTAGTCCACTCGGACTACCAAGGGACAAATACGAGAATTAGCGTGCGATAACGGGAACCCCGGTGAGTCGCAAGCTGTTTGCTAATACGAGGGTACACTCCGCGGGCCATGCTCTTTGGAAGGCGCGATAAGAAGGACGCTTTCGAGAGGCAAGCCGAAAAGGTGTTCCCCTCGGTCTTTGGCACCGCACTGCGCTTGACGCGCTCTCGCGAAGATGCCGAGGATCTAGCTCAGGAGGCCATTGTTCGGGCCTACGATGCGTACGATCGCTTCGATGGAACGAACTTCAAGGCTTGGATGTTACGGATCGTCACAAATCTTTACATCAACCGCTACCGCCAACGGCAGCGGGGTCCTCAGTTAGGTTCCTTGGACGACGAGGGAATGATCGAGCCGATGTCAATCGAATCGGAAATTCCGGATCGAGTCTTATTTGACAACACGGTGGGGGCAGAGATCGAGGAGGCACTCGCAAAGGTGCCCGAAGATTTTCGAATGGCAGTTATTTTGAGCGATATCGAGGACCTGAGCTATCAGGAGATCGCGGACGCGATGAACGTTCCGATCGGTACCGTTCGCTCACGAATTGCCCGCGGCCGATCCATGCTCCGAAAGAGCTTGGAAGAGTACGCGATACGAGAAGGCTACTTGAGAGAAGGCGTCGAATGATTGATCTTGCAAAGCTTCATGCACTAGCGGACGGGGAACTGTCCGCCGAAGAATCACAACTCGTCCGAGAACAGATTCTTTCGAGTGAAGAATCGAATCGGGAACTGAGCGCGATCTACAACCTTAAGGACTGCGTGCGCACGAAGTCGCAGGTCTTTACGTGTGAAGTAACGCTTGCCGCATCCATGAAGCGAGTCGCCGAGCTTGATCGAAAGCAGAGGGTCGACAATTTTGTGACGCGTTACGCTTGGGGCATCTCCGGCGCGTTCTTGGTCATGATCGCCGTCGGCGGCGTCTTCAGCCGTAACGTCAACGCCAATCAGGTGCAGAGCTCAGAAATCGCCAGCACCTTCGCCATGGTCCCAACTCCGGCCAGCCGCGCGGCGGCTCCAACTGCGTACGACCATTGGCTCGATGGACTTCTCCAACACGCCAAAGTCTCCTCGGATCCCACTCACTTGGAAGTGCGAGGATGGGCCGTCGGCGACCTCGAAGGCCGCCGCGTCGTCAAGGTAGCCCTCCGGGACCTCAACGGCGACCTCGCCCTCCTGATGATCCCCGGCAACGTAAGTGAAGGCATGGGAGACAGCGTCTCCTCCGGCTCTTTCGTCAGCGGAAAGATCAACGGCATGAACTCGGTCGCGAAAAACATCGGCGCCCAGAGCATTATCCTCGTCGGAGATCGATCGTACGACCAACTCTCCGAAATCCTAAGCCGAATCGCCCTCCGAAATCCGTAGGCGGAAAATGACTCGTGTTTCCGCAGCCTGTAACTGACTGGTAGCCAGGCAAAGAACCCTCGACCACATCCTGAATCCCAAGTTAGCCGCGAGTTCCTGCTCGCGGAACCTGACGTTGCCAAACCCGGAAAATCCGTCAGCCCACCGCGTCCAACCACGCCAATCTCGTAGGCGGAAAATGACTCGTGTTTCCGCAGCCTGTGACTGACCTGTAGCCAGGCAACTCGACTTCGCCCTTGCAGCACTTCAAAAAACGAACCACGGTTGCGCACCGATTACGCCGCCAGGGGTTAGGTCCGTTAGCCGTTCCAAGATCGTCCTTCCCCGGTAGGTGGTTGCGTCAAATCTGGGTCGTCTTAAAGCGACACAGCCCCCTGTCCGGGGGCTTGCTGGCACAACGTCCCCGACGTTGGAATGCACGGTATCAACGATACGTGCCCTGAGTTCAATGAGCTCGACACTTCCGGAAACCCAAAGCAGGAACCTTTGGCTACCCTTGGCTTTGCGATCCCCAGCAATTCCGATCGTTAACCTACGAGATCATCGACTTTGACTAGACCGCTACGGAGTGTCGGAACCAAGGAATATCCGAATCAAAGGCACGCCCGGGACACAGCGCAAGAGTACTCAGCCCCGGCCAGAAACACGATCGGAGCAGCCGCAAGCCCCGACACCAGGGCAAACGCCAGCCATCCCCAATTTCGTCCAACCACCGCCCGAGCGAGCCCGGCCAGGCTAAGGACGACAGCCAAAAATCCACAGGTCCACAGCACCACCAAGTTGTACGGTCCGACCGCGAACGCCAAACCATCCGCGAGTGCCGCCCCAAAAGCCAACGACCCCGGACTTCGAAAAAACATTTCCTTGGTCAAGCTGATTCCAGCATACGACCTGTCCCAGAATCACGCTAGGCCCTTGCGAAGCTAGGAACCTGCTTGCTGAGAGCCATCGAAAGGCGTAGAGCCAGAGTCTAGTTTCGGCCGTAGGCCGAAAATTGGCAGGGGCGACAGGATTCGAACCCGCGGCCTGCGGTTTTGGAGACCGCTGCTCTACCAGCTGAGCTACACCCCTGCGCAGATAGACCAAGAGAGTATACCAACTCATTCCGCCGCAACGGTATAGGGTCAAACCGTTCCCCGCACAATCGCGAACCCGCCGACCATGAACACAAACCCTCTTTAACCGTAGGCTCATTCGGAATCGACGGGGACCAACTCGGCCAGTGCTCGAAATTGATGGCCCTCACGCACTCGTTTCGGCGTACACCTACGACCCGAACGGGAGCCTCGTCATGCAAGTCGGCCAGAACGGCGGCGCGTATACGATAGACGGGCCATTGCTCTAAGACGCTTACGGCGAACCCATCAATGCCGTCCAAGGCATCGTAGGTGGAAGGTGGAACACCTTCTGCCCATTCCAGTACAAGGGCCAAGCCGGCTACATTAGCGACGCCGTCGACGGTTCTGGCGCAGGCTTCAACCTCATCAACTGCCAACACCGCTGGTACGACCCCCAATCCGGCCGCTGGATCTCCCGCGACCCCGCTGGCCTAGAAGGTGGCGAAAATCTTTACCTTTACTGCGATGGCAACCCTCTGACGATGGCCGATCCTAGCGGATTAGACTGGGTGCTAAGCGCCTGCGGATTTGAATTTCATAGTGATGGACTAGGCGACGCCCTGATGACAGGCGATATCGCCCTCATGGATACGTTGTCCTATGGCCACTGGCAAAACTCCGCCTATATGGGGCAGGTCGGTTATCACGAGTCGACGATAATCGCCATTCCAGCCCAGCAATCGATCGAATGGCTAGCTACTGCCGGACTTGGCAAGTTAGTGGCGGCGGTTCGTGCTGGACGCATTGCTGAAGTCGTGATTGATGCGGAGAAGATCGAAACGGGGTCTCACTCAGTCTACCAATCTGTTTCAAAAGGAATAGTGCAGTATGTAGGAAGGACCAACAATTTTGAACGTAGGGCAGCAGAGCATTGGCTAGGTCGGGGGATAGATATTGAAAGGATTCCTGGGTTGAGTAGATTGAGTAGGTATGATGCTAGGGCTGTCGAGCAGGTGCTAATTGAGCACTTCGGAGGGGCAAAAGGAGATCAGCTGATGAACGCCATCAATAGTATAGCTGTAACAAATGGCAAATACTCTCAGTCGCTTAGGCGCGGCGCAGAGATCTTGCGTGCGGTACGATATCCGGGATTCTGACAGTAAAAATGGCAAATGCGAAATCCGGTGACCTCATTGAATTCCAGACGAACAAGGGACTTGCTTACGCGCTGTACACGCACAAGCACCCAGAATTCGGGTGTCTGATTCGTGTACTGGATGGATTCTTCGAGACCCGCCCGATAGAATGGGAGGCTGTTGCCAACCTGCCAGTACGGTTTTCAACGTTCTTTCCGCTAATTTCGGTTGTTCGGCGCAAGAAGGTCTCGGTCGTCGGACACGTTGAAGTCCCCAAATCCTTGAGTGCGTTTCCCATGTTTCGAGCCGGAGTGTATGATCCGGCCTCTAAGACCGTCCGGCAGTGGTGGCTTTGGGACGGGGACAAGGAGTGGAAGGTGCCCGGACTAACGCCAGATGAACTCCAATATCCTTTGCGTCGAGTCGGCAACCTAGCTTCGGTGGTCGACAAACTGGAGTCTGGATGGATTGAAGCAGGTGCGCTGTTCTAGGTGGCCTACTCCGAACCGGACCTCAGCTGCACGAGCGTTCCACATCGAATAAGATGAAGGGGTGAGCAACCTACTGAATCTCGTCGAAGAGGCCTTCGGACCGCTTGCCGCTCGGCTGGAACTTCGAATTGTTCCCGTCAAAACCACCCACGCGACCAAGTCCGTTTCACTGGAAAACGAACTCTACACCCTCGCGATCGACGAGGACGTCAATCGCGGATTCATCTCGGTGACGGCCCGCACCCTCGGCAAACAGTCGCCGATCCGCAAGTGGCTGGCCGTGTTTTCAACCGGAATCCCCGGCGCGATCGACGTGATCGCCCTCATGAGACACGACGGCATCCACATCCCCGGTGGCCACAAAGTCATGCTCACCGCCACCCAAAGAAAAGAAGCCGTTCACCTCATCGCGAAATTCATCGATGAGAACCTAGACCGCGTTTTCCCCGGGAGCAAGGTCATGGCGAAGGTCTGAGCCAATCACCTATCAATTCCTCCGCAGCAAAAGCGTTGTTTGTTCACTCGCTGACCGGACGCGCGTAAACTACGATCATGTTTTGGCGTTTCACGCCGGTTGCGATTGCCTCGTTGGCCACGCTCACTTGCCTTTCTGCTCCAACGTCTCTTCTGAGCGATGGCCCTTTTGGAAAAATGGAAGGGACTTCAGCGGTTGCTTCCCCCACCCCTCCCTCCTCCGCGAGCGCTCCTTCGTCGCTGCGGGAGAGGGCGACCGGTTCTCCAGCTTGGAAGGCATTGCGCCCGGATGCCGTCCCACCCGCAACCCCCGCCGATGCCGAGCTCATCCAAAAGGGCCTGGTGGCCTTCAACAAACCGGACGCCCGGGGGCGCGCCTGTGTCTCCTGCCACAGCCCAACTGGCCTCGAAATCGCCGAATTCAACTTTAGCGACGAGAACATCATCCGCCGGGCCGAGGCTCACGTGAACTCGTCGGAAGCCCAACTGATCGTCGCCATGGTCCACGCCCGGCGTCGACAGTACAAGATCGACCAACCCCTCGACCCGATGAACGATCGCCCCCTGCAACCCGGCGGCGCGGTGCTCCCAGGCGCTACCGCCGCCGACCGAGATCGCGCCTTCGGTCTCGAAATCGACAAGCGCCTGCCACTGCTCACGAGAGGCAAAATCGACTCCCTCGCCAAGGCCAGAGAGGCCGAAAGGGAAGTGCTCGCCGTCGACCTTCGGAAACTCCCCATAGGCATCACCTTCAATCGCCTGAGCGAAGACGGATTCCACGGCGCTGATCACGCGGTAATCGCCGACTGGATCCCCGACGTCCCGGTTGACTTGTCGCCCGAGTCGATCCAGGCGCGGGACGCCTACCAAGCCGACCCATCGGAGGCCAACCTAACCCGCCTCATCGAGACGATTCCTCCGGTCCAAACCCATTTCATCTCAATTGCCCAAAACCTCGCGATCGGCAAATACAACTCACTGCTGCGGATGCAAGACCAACTGGTGCACCCCGAAGCCGATGTGATCCACCCGCGTCGCAAGATTGATGGCCCCTTCTGGGACGTTGCCGAGATCGCCCGGAAAGCCCAAGGCGTTCCCTTAGTCCAACTCGGTTTGCCCGACGATATCCGAGTCAAAAAAGAGCCCGGTCCGTCCCTCATCACCCAATTTGGCCAGATGAAGCTTCCGTGGTACTGGACCGGATGGATCTCCGACCCTGGCCTCCAGCACACCGGCATCGACCCCAAAGCGAGACGCGCAGTCTACTTCGTGTTCAATCTCTTCGACGAAGGCCCCTATCCCATGCACGCCGCGTTCATGATGCTTCGGAAGCAGATGACCTCATCTTTCGTGCCTGAAGCCTGGAATTCCGCAAGCAAGCAACACTATGTCATGGAGTACTCCTCATTCCTGGGGAACCGAAACTTCGAGCGTTTCGCCCCCGAAGACCCCAAGGCGGCTGCCCTACTCAGAAGGTTCGTCGTGAACGAATTTCGAACGAGCCTCTATCTGCTTCTCGATGAAACCAAGCGTTCTCACGTCACCGACCTGAAGTATCCCGCCCTTGAAGAGGCCCGCCAGATGACCGAATACGTGATCGAACAGCAGCCCTCCGCAAAGCATGAGATGGAGTACCTCCTGATCCAGATCAATCAGGCGTTCTCGATGGCTCAACAGATCCAAGACTGAGGATCTGCACGGAACACCATAGGATTGCCGAGGTCCTAGTCTTTAGAGGCGCGACTGCGCCTAGGGGACCCATGGACATTGAAATCTGTATCGATATTTGTGAAATCTGTCGCGATACCTGCGTCGAGTGTGCGGAGATCAGCCACCACGCCGGCAACATGGAGGACTGCGACGACGCCTGTCACCGCGCCGCCCAAGCCTGCCGGGACTGCCTCGAACGGATGCTAGAGAACTCCACCGAGTTGTGCGCCGACTGCGCTGCCTTATGCCAAGAGTGCGCCAACATCTGCGAGCAATACGACCTCGAATACTGCGCCAAATGCGCCGACAACTGCCGCCAATGCGCCGCGATCTGCGACCAAATGGCCGTTACGTCATCCCGCGGCTTCATCCTGTAACCCACACCATCCAAACCCACTCCGGACCCATCGCTCCCTCACTCCAATACTCCACCAATCCGGAACAGCCAACCGCGAACCACGAACCGCTAACCCAAAGGAATACTTTGCGGAAAGCTGAAGAAATTCTCCGGGTCGTACTTCTTCTTGATCTCCTTCAGCCGAGGCAAGTTCGCCCCGTAATACTGCTCCAGCCAGTCCGGACCCAGTTGGGAGTCGACGTAGTTGACGTAGGCTCCGGAAGCGAAAGGCAGCATCGAATGGCGGAGGTTGACCACCCAATCGATCGTCGGCTGTTGGTCTTGGGGGGCAGTCCAATAACCGTCGTATTGCACGATGAAAAGGGCGTTGCGATAGAACACTGCGGTATCGCTCCATTTCGGAACTGAAGCCATACCACCGCCCCCCAGCAATTGGACCATCGAAGGCTGGCTGGGTGGGGCCGAGAGCGGCGGCACGTTCTCAAGTCCGTCCTTGATGCGTTGGATCGCCTCCATGGGGAACAGTTCGGTCGCCACCGCCGACGTGCTCTTGAACAACTGCATGTCGTCGTGCTGAAGGATTGCCCACGTCGGGTTGGCGGGGTCGACGCCGAAAGTGATTCTTGCGCCGATCAGCGCCGGTACCACCATCGTCTGGACCGATAACGGAGGAATGGCCAGCACCGGCGCCAAGAGCTCGCCCAGTTTGGGCATGTCCTGCGGCGAGGCCGTGTACTGTCCCTGGATCGTGATCGTGCGGTCCGTGTGCAGGCTGATGAGCGAAGTCAAACCCCAGTCCGCAAACGGCGCCCACTTCTGCCAGGCATCCACGATGGCCACGAAGTCGTCCCACTGGTACGTGATGTTGAAAATCCCGACCGTGCTAATCGGATGAGTCTTGAACTTGAAAGCGGTGACTACCCCGAAATTTCCGCCGCCGCCACCTCGAATGGCCCAATAAAGGTCGGGATGTTCCCGCTCGTTCGCATGAACCAGGTGGCCCTCGGCGGTCACCACCTCAATGTCGACAACGCTATCACAGGTCAGCCCGAGCAGGCGGGTCGTGATACCCACGCCACCGCCTTGGCAAAGTCCTCCCAGACCGACCGTCGGCCCCGTGGCAAGCGGGATCGTGACGCCCACATCGAAGAGCTTTTCGGTGAGCAACAGCATGTCGATTCCGGCTCCTACGACCGCATGGCCGGTTTCCGCGTCGAAGCTCACTCCAGCCAGTTCCGAGACGTCCAAAATGACACCGCCCTTTACGAGTGAGGAGTAACCCTCATAGCTGTGTCGGCCCGACCGAACCCGGATCGGTACTTTATTTTCCCTCGCCCAACGCACGGCGTTGACGGCGTCTTCGGCGTGCTGGGCAAAAACGATCGCTTGAGGTTGCTGATCGTTGTAGTCAAAACGTGCCGCAAATCCGTGCCTCGAATCATTCCATCCGGGATCGTTAGCATAGATCACACGTCCTGTGAGTTTAGTCGACATGACTCTAGTATGCTATCTATTGCCAGGATGTGCAATATTGTTCATCAGAAACATGAAGTCAATAGTGGCATTCCTATTTGGCCTGCTGTCCGGCGCTTTGATCATCTTGCTCGGATGGTTTGTTTTCCACATCGAGAGCAAACCCCTCCTCACCGGTATCGGCAACGGCTTCGGGGCGGGCGTTGGCGTGATTGTCGCGCTGCTGCTTATCAATGGCCTCGTGGGTTACCTGGATCGTCTGTCTAGCGGGAAAGCCTGATGGTTCAGTCCCTCTACTACGCAGTGGGCCTCGTCTGCGGACTGATCTTCGCCTTCACCTTCGCCTTTGTGTGGATCGGTACCGCTGGCCCGCTTCAGGAGTGGATCTGCGAAGTAACCCTCGACCGCTGGCATCGTTTGCGAAAAGGACCCCCCGTCCAACCCATTGCGCCGGAAGAAGGCAGCGTGTCGGTCCTGTTTTCGGATGTCCATATGGACACGTGGGATCCCAACTCCGATCGCCCGAGAGCCTTTCTCGAGTTCATCAAGTGGATCGCTAAGGAGCCGACCGTGACCGACGTCTATATCAACGGAGACATCTTCGACATGCCTCCCCACCCGTTGAATCAAAAAGACGTTCCCACCCTGACGGTGGAGTACGGGCGCCCCATCAAGCGTTACCCGGACGTCCAGCCGGGAACTCCCCTTGGTGTCCTGCAAAAGGCCTACGACCGCCCCCTGGAATTAATCAACGCTCTGTCAAACCGATCCCCTGAACTGCCGCCACTGGAGGTCACTTACCTCACCGGAAATCACGACATCGGCATCGAGGGACTCCGTTACATCCGCCCCGACCTCACCTGGAGTTCGGTCAAAGTCGCTTGGAACCCCTCCGTACTCCTCAAGGTTTCCCCCGACCGATGGGTCTACGTCGAGCATGGCCACCGCTACGACCCGTTTCTGTGGCTGTACCTGCGCTATGCCATCATGCAACTGTTCCGTGGCCCGACCGCCGTTCGCATCGCCCAAAGATCTGGCAAAGTGGGAATGAAGAAGGTCGTGCCGCTCACCCATCTGCAAGCGAATCTGGCCGCCCCATTGCCTTGGGAGAATCAGGCCGAAATCCAACCGACCCCACAAGAAGGGGTTGGAACTTGGATTGCCCGCTACCGCTTCCGACAAGCCGCCCGGCGAACGTTTCGTCGAATCCGAAACGACTACGGCGACCAAGTTAAAGTAGTCACCTTCGGCCACACCCACATCCCGGACCGCTACGAATTCCCTGACGACCGCCTCTACGTCAACTCGGGTGACTGGGCCAGCAACAGCCCCGACCAGACCTATCTCATCATCCACGCCAACGCCGCCATCACCGGTCCCATCCAATGGAAAGGCTGAAGAAAAATGGCAAAAGTCGAATTTGAGTACGTCTAGCCGGAAGCCAAAACTACTGCAGGTGTAAAATCCGCCTGTGATTCTTGCTGTGACCACCGTCGGTTACGCCCTCATCTCGGGTGGCGTCGTGATTCCTGAGCGAGGGGGCTCACTGACCCTTCGCGTCGAGTCGCCAAGGCGTGTCCGGGTGATGTTCAAGCCCACCGGCGCCGGACCAGCCCAGCCGAATCTGGCCGAGATCCATCCAGAAGCCAAAGCGCCGTTTAAGTTCAAAGCCACTGCGAGCAGTTTTCGGCTAACCACGAGCGAGCTTGCGATCACCGTAGACAAGAAGACCGGCGCCCTCACATACCGCGACCACAATGGCAAGCTGCTGCTTCAGGAGCCATCGAACGCGCGAACCTTCGCCCCGACCGCGATCGGCGATACCCATGCTTTTTCGGCCGTCCAACGGTTCAACATGCAGGCTGGCGAAGCCTACTTTGGTCTAGGCGGGCATCAGCGGTCTGGCCTCAACTACCGAGGATCGACCGTCAACTTAGTGCAGCGAAACACGGAGACGGCGGTGCCTTTCCTCCTCTCCAGCCGAGGGTACGGAGTCCTGTCCAATTCCGCCACCGCGCAAGTTGTGAATCTCGGTGGTGACAGCGGGCCCATACCCAGTGAGAACCTGAGCGACGACCAAGGTCTCGCCGGCGGCCTCACCGGACATTACTACGAAGGCAAAAACTTTGAGAAGCATGTCGCCGACCGCCGTGACTCGAAGGTCGACTTCAGTTGGCTGGGTGGTCCAGTCGATGGGATTGGGCATCTTAACTTTTCCGTTCGATGGACGGGCGCCATTGTCGCGCCGCGCTCTGGCGATTACCGCTTCACGACCCGGGCCGATGATGGCGTGCGGCTCTATGTGAACAACAAGCTGATCGTGGATGACTGGAGCGTGAAGGCCGCCTCAGAGGCCACTGGACATGTTGCCTTCGAAGCCGGGCACAAGTATCCAATCCGCGTCGAATACTTCCAAGCCGGAGGCGAGTCCGAGGTGTCCTTGAAGTGGCAGATGCCGAGCGCCAGCCAGCAGGTGGTCTGGAGCTCTGAATTTCTGACCCAAGAGGATTACACCTTCATCTCCGGGCCCAAGTTCGATGACATCATTGCCGAATACCGTAAGGCGACTGGCCCCGCTCCCCTCTTTGGACGATGGGCGTACGGCCTTTGGCAGTGCAAGGAGCGGTACCAGACCCAGCAGGAGCTTCTGGATATTGCCAAGGGGTACCGAGATCGCCGGATCCCACTCGACAACATCGTGCAGGACTGGTTCTATTGGGATCCCCACGTTTGGGGATCCCACGATTTCGACGCGAAACGGTACCCCAGCATCTCGACTGCGATCGACACTCTACACGCCGAAAACGTCCACCTGATGATCTCGGTTTGGGGCAAGTTCCTTCCCGGCAGCGCCAATTACGACGAGCTAAGCAAATCGGGCTATCTGTACCCTGCCCTCACTGGCGAAGAGCGATACTACGACGCGTTCAATCCCGATGCGAGGGCGATGTACTGGCGTCAAATCACCGAAAAACTTCTCAGCAAGGGAATCGACGCCTGGTGGCTGGATGCCAGTGAGCCAGAGGTGCCGATGAACAAGTTCAGGACGACCTCCACTCACCTTGGCCCCGCCAACGAGGTGCTCAACGCCTGGCCGCTGATGCACACCAAGGGCGTGTACGAAGGGCAGAGGAAGGCAAAGCCGGACAGCCGAGTGTTTATTCTCACCCGCTCCGCATTTCCAGGCCAGCAGCGGAACGCCGCTGCCGTCTGGTCTGGCGACGTCCAGGGGAACTGGTCAACGTTCGGCCAGCAGGTTTCCAACGGCCTCAACTTCTGCATGTCCGGGTTGCCCTACTGGTGCACCGACATCGGGGGATTCTTCTCGCCCCCTCACGCGGACAAGTCCTACGACGAACTCTTCGTCCGTTGGTACGAGTGGGGCACGTTCTGCCCGATCTTCCGGGTTCACGGCACTGGCACGGACAAAGAGCCTTGGCGCTGGGCGCCCACCGACGAAAAGACCCTCGTCAAGTTCGATAAGCTCCGCTACAAGCTGATGCCGTACATCTATTCGCTCGCCTGGAAGGTAACCCACGAGGGTTACACCGTGATGCGCGGCCTCCCGATGGATTTCGGGAATGACCCAAAGGTGTACGACATCGATGACGAGTTCATGTTCGGCCCGTCACTCCTGATCGCCCCGGTTACCCAGAAGGGGGCAACCTCGCGACAGGTCTACTTACCGAAAGGCAAGTGGTACGACTTCTGGACCGGCAAGCCGGTTACTGGCGGCCAAACGATCAACGTCAAGGCTCCGCTCAGCTCGATTCCCATCTTTGTGCGGGCCGGCTCGATACTCCCGATCGGCCCCGTCGTGCAGTACGCATCCCAACCATCAACCGTGCCCCTGGAACTCTGGTTCTATCCCGGCGCCGACGGCAAGTTCACCCTGTACGAAGACGCTGGCGATGGTTACGGATATGAACGAGGTCAGTATGCAACCACGGAACTCCGCCTCGACAACCGACGCGGCACCCTAACCATCAGCGACCGAAAGGGCTCCTTCCCCAAGATGCCCAACCCCCTGACCCCCGGACCACACACATTCAGAAACGCCCCTGCCTACTCGGAATAGGGATAAAAATGCTGAATGCACAGGAATACAAACCCAAAGTAGCCGCAGGTTCCTGCCTGCAGTTTCCGGACATCGCAGAGTTGGCCAGCCAGAGCCACGGGCAGGAACCCAGGCTACGCCCAAAACCCAGCCTATTAGCCGTTGCGTAACCTAACCCAAGACGGGACCACTCCGCGCGGTCCAATCATCGACCCGATAGCGGGTCTAGATCGCCTTTAAAACCGAAATAGTCCGTTGAAAAACGACACGTCCTAAAGGGGCTGCAAGAGCAGGTCTTTGGCCTACTCCTTAAACCCGGAAACGATGTACTGTCAGTAGTGACGACAAACCAATCGACTCGCCCAATTCCACTATGAGCCCCCTCCCCCTGCTTACCGCGCTCGCGCTCGGCATCCAAACCACCGGCCCCGCCGAACTCCGAAGCCTAAACGAAATCCGCCTCGCCGCCTCGAAAAAAGACGCCCCAAAAATCGCGAAATTCCTCAAACACGAAGGCGTCCGACTGGCCGACCCCAAACTGAAAACCCCAGAACCCCGCCCCGGCGACCTGCGCAATCCCACCCTTTCCGTCGCCTGCCTTCCCACCGCCAAGAAGGGAACCGTCTGGATCCACGTCTACCTATGGGCCCACCAATTCCCCCAAAACCCCGACCAAGCCGCAAAAGACATCGTCCTCTGGTCCCGCCAATCGGAATCGCCGGAGTCAAAAGCCCACGACGTCCAATGGACGTATCTCCGAGACTTCACTCGGACGTGGAAAGCCGCGCACCCTTAACCACCGCCACCAGAAGTAAGAAGTTCCAACCACAAGCGACGACAGCCTCAAGGATAGCAGCGGGCTCCCGTCCGCTGCCCCCGCATGACTGAACGTGGAGGCCGTAATCATCTTCATTTTTGACGAGGAAAGGAACCCCGAAAAGACCTCGAGGCTACAAGAACCAAGCACAAAAAATCCTCCGATTCAGTAAGAATTCGGAGGATTCGGTTTGGTGGGCCCAGCAAGATTCGAACTAGCGACCTTCCCGCCCTAGCGGGACGCTCTATCCAATTCCTACGATCAAAAGGTTTGGTGGGCCCAGCTAGATTCGACTTAGCGACCTTCCCGCCTTAGCGGGACGCCCTATCCAATTCCTACGATCAAAAGGTTTGGTGGGCCCAGCTAGATTCGAACTAGCGACCTCACCCTTATCAGGGGTGCGCTCTAACCAACTGAGCTATGAGCCCGGAACCAGGACGAGATTATACCCGGCTGATTTTGGTTCTGTCTGCTAGATTCGGGAAAGATTCCTACCAACAGCGGAAACACGGATGATGACCCTCGTAAAAATACTGGGTGCATCTACAGCCGTGGACGCATACCAAGGATTGTGAAAATGCCCGCGCTTGTGATGATCGAAAAAAGAATCGCTGACGATCGGGTGGTGAAAAGTCCAAGCCCTTCGACGATGATGCATTGACCACCAACGCAATTCCAAAGCCATCACCAGCCGGAAACAAGAATAATCCCTCCCAGTAAAACTACTGGAGCATCCAGGAACTAATTTGCAAACTCAGTGTGTTGAAATTGCCTGTATTCGAGATGATCGAAGCTTGAACCACCGCGTATCGGGGTGATCGCAAAGTCCACATGCTTCGAGGAGGATGCATTGTTGATCGTTTCAAAACCAAAAGCCATTGTCGTTTCATTCCTCTTGCTCGCGACCATTGCCCTTCAGACCGCCAAGGCCCAAGCCCCCAACTTCCCGAAGAAACTCCCCTAAGTGCCATCACGGTCACTAAGCTGGAGTTGGAGTTGGAGTTGCCAAAACTGAAGCCCGGTCCGGCTGTGGTTGCATTCCTAGACCTCGAATGCCCGGCCTGCCGACAGAAGTTTCCCGAAATTCAAAAGCAGGTGCACCGCACGCCCGGACTGCAGTTCACGTCGGTCCAATTTCCCCTGCCCCAGCACAAATTGGCCTTCAATGCCTCCGTCGCTGCTGAAATCGCCCGGGCCTCAGGCAAATACGATTCCGTAGTGGCCGACCTCCTAAGCGGAAAAGTTGACCTCGAAGTGCCTTCGCTGAATCGCTATCTGAGAGCCCGCTCTCTTCCCGGCATCGTCGGAACACCGGCAAGCAAGCCTTACGAAAAAAGAGTGACCGCGAGCAAAAAGTTCTCGATCGACCTCGGCGTGAACAGCACACCGACCCTTTTGGTCAGAGACTCTACCGGCACTTGGAAGTTGATTCGAAACGCGGCGGATATCCCTTCAGTTGGGATTTAGGACTACTTCCTATGGAGTCGCTTCCGCGACGCAGGTTCGACCGGAGTCCACCTCTCCCAACCCTCTCCGCCTGCGGAGAGGGACCGACTTGCACGTTGGGTTCTGGGCCAGCAGGTGTGAGAGTCATTTATTCGGATTCGATGGCGCGACGTAGTTTCGACCGTAAGCCACCTCTCCCAGCCCTCTCGGTCGGCTGACATGGATTGACCTTCGCCATTTTTGCCCGCATGTAATCTGGCTCCCCCTCCCTTTTCGTTAAAAGGGAGGGGGCATGGGAGAGGGTTTGCATACTTGCAAAAGTCAACTCAATCTCCAATATGGCCCCATGCGAAGGAAAGCCTTATTAGTCCAAATGACGCGGCTTTCAAGCGCAGGACAAATCCACAGTTGATGACCGAATCCCGACCCCGAGGCAAAAACCTCACCCACGCCGCAATCGCGGGCGAAGGTAAATCTTGTACAGCAACATCGGCAGCGCATCGCTATACCCCACCACAATCCGGGGCAGCACCAAGCGCTGATCCGTCGCTGCGGCCACCCGCTTGTTCAGCGCCAGCCCAACCCCGTACCCACACTCGCCCAGAACCTCGACCGTAGTGTCGTCATACGCGCCGTACGGATAGCAGAAGCTGCCCGGCGTGATTCCGTGCTCCCGCAACATCTCATCGGCGATGCGAATCTCCGAGAGCTGTTCCTCTGCCGTCAATTCCGACATGCGACGATGGCTATGAGTGTGATTTCCAATCTCGTGCCCTCGCGCCTGAGCCGAAACAAGCGCGTCCCATCCCGCCAGCGGCCGAGGGCAGCTAGGATCCCAGTTCGATGTCTTGCCGACCAGAGACGTCACCGCATACAGAGTTCCCGGCACTCCCAACCGGTCCAGCTCGGGAAGACCCCACTCCACTGTCGACCAGTACGCGTCGTCAAAAGAAAAACAGACCGTTTTCTCCGACCAAGATTGGGCCAAATCACCCGCTCTCACGAATCGGTAACCCTTCCGCTTAAAATAGGAGGCGTGTGACCGCAATCGGCCGGGAGACACGTTCAGACGCCTCCCTTCCTCAATTTTAGGGCCAACTTTGTGATAACACAGAATGATTGCGCTCATATCAAAAAAGCGTAGTGACGACTGGGCCTCCAAAAGCGTCCCTAGTATGGCTTAGGGTGAGACGATGGACAAACCATCGCCTAACTAACTACAATGTGGGCGGCCTCGGTGTGCCTGCGGCCTCTGGAGAACCTAGCAGAAGATGCGAAGAATGCGATCCGTCCTCGTCGGCCTTGCGGTGCTCGGCCTTGCTGCCGCGGCCTCGGCCCAGTTTGATGGCCCGGCCCCGTTAGCCTGGCGCTGGTATCAGTCGACGTCCGTACCCCCGGCTGGAGCGCCGGTCGTCAATGGTGACACGATCTATACCGCGGTCGGAAACCGCGTATATGCTCTCGACCGCCAAAGTGGAAATAAGCTGTGGCAATTTCCCGCTGTCGATCCAATCGATGGATCGTTCCACGCTGCCCCCGTCCTGGCCGGAAATTTGCTCATCGCCGCTGGCGACAATAAGCAGATCTACGCCATTGACGTAAACACCGGAAACCAGAAGTGGATCTACTCCTCAGTGGGTTCGGTCATCGGTCAGCCTGTAGTCACCGACCACTACTTTGTCTATGCCCAGAGCGATAACACGATCAATGCGATCGATCTCGCCACCGGCGAGCCCGTATGGAGCGCGGCCGGTCCTTACCCCGTCTACAGCGGAATCACCGGAACCCTCGGCGCTTACAAAGACAGCGTCCTCTTCTTCAACCTTCGCAATGAACTCGTGAGCCTCAACGTCACGAATCGCAAGTTCGACTGGACGATCAAGCTCACCCAGACTCAGCCCGACGCCATTCCCGTCGTCTTCGGAGACCGCGTCTACTTCATTACCGGCCCCTACGTCGTCGCCGCCGATGCGGCAACTGGCGCTGCGCGATGGCAGGTCATGACGAAAGAACAGCTCGTCTTCGGTCCAGCCGTGAGCGCCTCTGGCTTGGTGGTTGAAACCACCGACGGCCGAGTGCTCGGCTACTCGCTCGAGAAAGCGGCCCTCTTCAAGACCCCGATTGATCTGGGATCCTATCCTCAGGCTCGACCGAGCGCGGTTGGAACCAAGTTTGCTTTCCCCACTACGAATGGCGCGGTGAACCTCGTCGATGTCACCCAGGGCAAGATCCTCTGGAGCTACATTCTTCGACCGCTTCCCGCGACTGTCGCTGCGAGTGCTAGCTCGACTCCCGGCCGGGGCGGTCGCGGCGGCCCTGGCGGCGGCGGACCCGGCGCCGGTGGATTCGGTGGTGGCGGACCTGGCGCTGGCGGATTCGGTGGTGGCGCAGGCGGGTTTGGCGGCGGCGGATTGGGCGGCGGACAAGGCGGAAGCCAGACCACGGCTGAACCCATCACTTCGGTGCCCGCATCTGGTCCTGCCGTTCTTGCCGGAACGACCCTGATCGTGCCTGGAAAGGACGGAAGCATCTTCGGATTCGACAAGGACCTCGGCGTCGACCTCACGCCTCCAAAGGTCGTCATGCAGTTCCCGAACCCTGGAGATCAGGTTTCTGGACGCCCCCCGCTCGAACTCGACTTCAAGATCGAGGACGAAGCTTCCGGAGTCAATCCGTCAACCGTCTCGGTAACGATTGACGGCAAGCCGTACGACTTCACCTACAAGCCCGACGGCGAGCTGAACATCACGTTCTCCACCGTGGGCAAGAACAAGCCATTGGTTGATGGCCGAAAGACGATCCTGGTCACCGTGAGCGACTGGCTCGGAAACATCGCCAAGATTCCGTTCGGTATTACGATCGACAATACGTTGGCGCCCGTGAAACTCCCCGGCAGCAAGGACCCCAACAGCCGAGGCCCCGGAGGACCGGGTGGCGCTGGTGGCGGTAAGGGCGGCGGCGGCGGAGCCGGTGGCGGCGCTGGAGACGGAAGGTAGTCTGAACCTTCCCCCCTACTTCTGGCAGCAGTTCCTTGCTGCGGAGATGTCGGGTTCGAAGGGTCGAGTTCTCTTAGAGAGACTCGACCCTTCTTGCGTCGATCCCGTCACTGAACTCGAGCAATTCGAAGCGCTAACCCCTGCCGAGCGAAAGCGCATGTCGCTCGCCTCCCGAACCGCTTTCGAAGCAGCGCTCAGCCGAGGCGTCTTCGTGGTAGAGGCCGACTCCGTTCCCGGCGTCTACCCTGAAAGTCCCACCGCCCCTGCGCTGTTCGTGGACGGCGCACTCGACTGCCTAGACCAGCCCACCGTCGCCATCGTAGGAACGCGCTCCGCGTCTACCTACGGGCGTGCCGTCGCGGAAAAGTTCGCCGAATCGCTGGCCAAGGCGGGTGTCACCATCGTGAGTGGCGGCGCACTCGGTATCGATGCGGCAGCCCATCGTGGCGCCCTGAATGCCGGAGGTTCGACGGTAGCCGTGCTCGCTGGAGGAGTCGATCACGTCTATCCTGCCGTTCATGGAGGACTGTTCCGACAGATTAAGGACTCAGGGTGCCTCGTCAGCCAGTACGCGGTCGGCACGAAGCCCATTGAATACCGTTTCTTGGAGCGTAATGGTCTCATAGCCGCCCTCAGCCTCGCTGTCCTCGTCATCGAGGCTCCCGCCCGTAGCGGAGCGCTCAGAACCGCACATGAGGCCGCCGATCTGGGAAGGGAAGTGTTCGTGGTCCCCGCAAATATCGACAACCTCAACTTTCGAGGCTCGTTCAACCTCCTTCGAGACGGAGCGACCCTCGTCGACAATCCTTACCAAATCCTGGAATCGCTCGGAATCGAGCCGACCCCCCATGTCCCGGAGGTCGCCGCCGCTTCTTCAGTCGGGGAACAGATACTCTCGGTTCTGACCGTTTCGCCTCTCGCCGCCGAGTTCATCGTTGAGCGCACGGGCCTCCCAACCGCAGAAATTCTTTCCGAACTTACGCTGTTGGAACTAGAAGGCCGTGTTATTCGCGACGCAGGCGGGTATGCCTTAAGACCGTGAAGGGAATTTTCGACTATTTGGGGCCGGACGGATTCGGCGCATACGACATCGACTTCGTCACCGGTCAAACCGAGCGCGTTTCCCGTCCTCCCTCCGGCACCCTCGTGCCCGGGTTCGTCGATATCCATGTCCACGGCGGTTTCGGCATCGACTTCATGTC
>CAIVDU010000094.1 GCA_903904815.1 uncultured Armatimonadota bacterium | reverse complement strand
CCTATAATCACGTAGAGATAGTTCCGACTGGAACTACTTTTAAAGAGGAAGATTCATCACATGAGCGCAAATAACTACACGATCGACGCGGCCCACTCCAACGTCAAGTTCTGGGTACGTCACTTTGGAATCTCGAGAGTTCACGGCACGTTCTCTGGCGTGAGCGGCACCGTGTCATATGACCCGGCAAACCCTGAGGCAACGGTGGTCGAAGCGTCCATCGACGTATCGACAGTCAACACCGGCGTCGCTGACCGAGACGGTCACCTTAAGAGCCCAGACTTTTTCGATGTCGCAACCTATCCGACGTTTACTTTCAAGTCCAAATCGGTGACCAAGGTCGAAGACGGCGAATTTAAAGTTACCGGCGACCTCACCCTCCACGGAGTGACGAAGGAAGTGACCTTCGACGCCGAGGTTTCGGAAGAGGTCAAGAGCCCATTTAACACGTACAAGGTTGGAGCGAGCCTTTCGGGCAAGATTGCTCGTGAGGACTTCGGGCTCACTTACAACCAGGTGCTTGAAGCGGGCGGACTTGCGATTGGGAAGGACGTGCACATCGATCTCGACATCGAGTTCGATCGCCCTCTCTGAGAATCCTTTAGAAAAGACGGAGCCAGTTCGCGCTGGCTCCGTCTTTTTATCTTTGGGGGGTAGGTGTGCCAAACTGGATCTAGAGGGAGCCGGGGGCAGTGCCGCCGGGCCAACGATGACCATTCGCTCGCTCGGTTACCAGACCGATCTGTTCTTCCCACGCTTCGACGCAGAAGTCACCGACCGCGGCGACTACATGGTCGTGCGTACGCCGTCCAATCCCACCTACTATTGGGGGAATTTCCTGCTGTTTGCTCATCCACCGACCGAGAGCGACTTCGAGAGATGGAGGACGCTTTTTGTCGATGAGATCGGTTCGCCTCCCCAAGTCAAGCACCAAGCCTTTGGGTGGGATGGCATGAAAGGCGAAGTTGGCGAGTTAGTCGCATTCTTCAATGCGGGCTTCAATTTAGAGGATTCGATCGTCTTGGCGACGAAGACGGTGTCTCGACCAGAGAAGTACAACGAGGACGTGCAGATCCGGCCCTTGACCGAGGACTGGGAGTGGGACGCGGTCTTGGAAAACCACGTTTCCTGTCGAGACGAAATCCATTCCGAAGCCTCATATCGTTCCTATTCTGCGCGACAATTGGCGCGCTATCGAGCGATGTCGGATGCGGGCCTCGGGTGTTGGTTTGGCGGATTCCTCGGCGGACGTCTTGCCGCAGATCTCGGTTTGTTCGTTTCTGACGGCATCGGGCGGTTTCAGCAAGTTGGGACGCATCCCGACTTTCGTCGACGGGGGATCTGCGGCGCGTTAGTTCACCAATGTTCGGAATATGCATTCCAGAGGATGGGAGCCGAGAAACTCGTGATCGTGGCCGACGCGCACTACCACGCCACGGGCATCTATGAGAGCGTAGGATTCAGAGCGGTGGAACGCCAGATGGGCATCACTTGGTGGAACGACGGCTCGGAGTGATTGGTTCGAGTAGACGTGCAGCCACTTTTCGCCGTGTCGACGCTAACGGGTTGGCTAACTCATCGACTCGCGGCCACCCCGGATCGATTCCTGTAGATTGTGGCTGATGAGTTCCACGTTGCGATGGGGCAAGAGTTCGCAGGAGACTTCACCTAGGCATAGGTGTCGACTTTGAACGGAGGCACGTAGCGGGCTGCGACAGCAGGCTTGGTGTCAACCGCTAGGTTGCTTCCGCTCGCGGCGGAGTCCTGGTTGGCTCGCTTGACGGCTTCCTGACGCTCGATCCCCTTTTTGAGGGTGTCCAGTTGAAGTTGCAGTCGAGATACGATCGCCCTTTTGGTCTCGGGCGGGGTGGTCGCGCAGGTGCTCCAGTCTTGGATTTGACTTTCGAGTTGTTTGACCTGAAAGTCGGTCTGGACCGACGAAGAGTCCGAACTCGTGACCGACGAAGATCCGCTAACCGATTGAACGCTACCCATCCTGTGTTCGTAATGCGCGATTGCGTTCCAGGGTTCCAGGAAATTCAAATGTTTTTTTGGGAACGGAAAATCTTGGTTTCTTGGTGGATGCAAGCATCGGTACACGGGTTGCTGACTTGGCGTTAGAGATGGCGTACAATGGGCCAGCAAAGGAGCTACCTTGAGACTCTCGACTCTTTTCATTCTCTTGTCCGCCTCGTTCTCCTTCACTTCCATCGAAGCTCGTGATGGCGTGCATTCGGCTTTCCAAACCGGAACACCGGCGATCCGACAAGCGTGGACAGAACCGCATCCCGAGATTCCTTATCTTCCGAAGCCACCCTTGCAACCGGCAAATTGGATCGTCGAGCAGCCGCCGGTGAACCCGAACGCCACACCGGAGGCACGCGCATTGCTCAAAATGCTCTATCGGTTGTCGGGCAAAAGCACGTTAACGGGGCAGCATAACTTCGCCGACGAGCAGCAGTTTTGCACCAACTTGTTGTCGATCTACACGGGGAAGACTCCAGCCCTGTACGGCACCGACATCGGCTTTTCGGCCAGGGGCGACAAAGACTCGGCCTATGCTCGGCACGAGATGGTTCAAGAACTGATCCGGCAGTTTCACGCCGGTCATGTGATCGCGTTGTGCTGGCACGAAGTTCCGCCGACGATGGATGAACCGGTCACTTTCCGTGGCCAGATTCAAAGCCACATCACGGACCAACAATTTGACGAGCTTCTCACCCCGGGGACGGCGATCCAGAAACACTGGTTGGCCCAAGTGGACGGCATCGCAGAGTATTTGAAGGAGTTAAAGGATGCTCACGTTCCTGTTTTGTGGCGACCATTTCATGAGATCAACGGAGATTGGTTCTGGTGGAACGGACACCGGGGAGATGCGACTCACGGCACGAAGCAGCTTTACCGATTGATGTACGAGCGGATGGTCAATTTCCATCACCTAAACAACCTGCTTTGGGTGTGGAACTGTGACCAGCCGTCTCGTCCAGACCGGCAATTCGTCGACTACTTTCCGGGCCTGGAGTTTGTGGACGTGCTGGGACTCGATTGCTACGGCGCTTTCCAGCAGTCGTTTTACGACGACATGAATGCGCTGAGCGGCGGAAAGGTGATGGCCATCGCGGAGACGACCGATCTTCCCGGGGTTTCGGTTTATCAAACCCAGCCGAAATGGGTGTACACCATGAGATGGGCGCTCGATAAGGCGTTCGCACCCATGATGCTTGGCCCAGCCCCTGCGGGAACAACTGCTCCAAGTCCGACTCGGAGAAGGGGCCTGTCCAGGGAACAGTTGAGGGCCATCGTCGCTGATCCGAGAATGCTGAGTCTGCAGGACCACTCCTACCTTCAAGCGATCTCGGATGTATTGAGAACGGCCGGGGCGCGAACGGTCCGGAAGGCTCCTCCGATTCCTGTTCGTCCTGAATAGCCCTTCGGTTGGCTAGGAATCCTGCCAGCTCTGGTCAACTTCCTGCTGCCTTACTGGCCGGTAATAACTTCGGTTCGCTGGCTTCAACGCCGGAGAGCGTCTCCGCGACGCTAAACACGGTGGTGAAATCAGCGTCCCTTACGGTTCATCCTTAAGGCGGACGTTTCTTGGGAGCGAAAACCATCGTTCCCAAGACGTAGCCAAGAGCCAGGTCGAGACTCACGCGCGTCAAGCCGTGCTGGTCACAGCGGCGTCAAGCCGCCGCACTCCACATGGATCGTCCGCGCGACTGACCGTCTGTTGCAAAGCAGGAGAGAGACCTCCCAGCTTTCTAGACTCCTCCACGACCGTACCAGCCGGATCGGGAACCGTGGTAGCCAACGCCTCCTAACAACCACACCACTGCGAAGATGATGAGGATCGTTCCTAGCAGGCTGTGCATGCCGAATCCAACTCCTCCGAAGAGCAGGAAGATGATGATGATAAAGAGGAGTAGGCCCATTTGAGTTTCCTTGGTTGAAAGCGGTTTCGAGCGGCATGAGCGCCGCACTTGCGTGATTGGATCGGGCTTTTGCCTGGCAGGTTTCATCCTTCACGCGATCGCGAAGTTACTTTGTGATCAAGCGGGACGTTTGAAACCTTGTTCGTTCTTCATGGTCTAAGGCTCTGAAACGAGCAGGCTTCGCCGCTGAGAACCTATCTCTGGTGGGATCGGCGAGAATGCTCTTTTTGAGGGAGAACAACCATGAAAACCTACCCATTGATGAGTCTTGCCTTCGCCATCGCGGCGATTGTCACCGTCGTCGGCTGTCAGCCGGCCGTCGTCGACGCCCCGCCGTCTAGCACTACGATTATCCATGACAAGGCTCCGAATAGCTCTCCGAGCACAGTTGTCGTGACGCCTCCGTCGGCTCCAGCGGCCACCCATACGGACACTACGACGAATACGACGACAACCCCGAACACGCCTCCGCCACCGGACTCGACCACTTCGACAACGAAAACTACGACCACGACAACGGGTGGCTAGGAACAACCGTCAGTGAGCAAGGTGGTGGTTGCGATTCACCACCTTGGCCGAATTACATCGACATGTAAAGTTTGCAGCTAGCAGCTAGCAGTTGGAAGTTGACCGTCCAAGGAATCCGACCTGACCGGTATATATCGCATCGGGACTAGGGAGAATCTTTCCACATGACGGAGAGAGTGGGCCTTCGTAAATTCAACTCACGTCATGGAACTGGGAAGGCAACCACCGAGTAGCCTATAGTCAGACAGCGATTCGAAGCGAATAACCATGAAGCGTTCCAGTCTTGCGTTGGCACTTGCCGGTTCGGTTCTGGTCGCGTATGCGCAGAACTTAGGCCATCCTCCCTACATTACGAAGTCCGACCACGATCCTGATGGGATCGGGGTGTTCTACATGGGGCGAGAGATCGCTCAGGTGATGGGGCATGAGGCGGCCGATTGGCTGGACCGGCCCGAGCGAGAAGAAGAAGAGGCACCCTCTCTTCTGGTCAAGTCACTCCATCTGAAACCGGGATCTCATGTGGCTGACATCGGAGCGGGAAGCGGGTATCTATCGTTTCTGATGTCGAAGCCAGTGGGCTCGACCGGGGTTGTCTATGCCGAGGATATCCAGCCGGAGATGTTGGAGATCGTCAAGAAGAAGGCGGCGGCCAAGGGAGAGAAAAACGTGATCCCCTGGTTGGGTTCCACGGTCGATCCCAAACTTCCGCCCGGCTCGATTGATCTTGAGATCATGGTCGATGTGTATCACGAGTTTGATCATCCCTATGAGATGACCAAGAACATGGTCTCCGCCCTTAAGCCTGGCGGTCGCCTGGTGTTCGTCGAGTATCGCAAAGAGGATCCCGACGTACCGATCAAGCTCGTTCACAAGATGTCGGTGGCTCAGGTTAGGAAGGAAATGTCGGTATTTCCCTTGGCGTTTCAGCAGTCGATTGAGATTCTCCCGAGGCAACACATCATTGTATTTACGAAGAACTAGGAGACTCGCAAAGCGTAACGTCAAAGCGATTAAAAGCGATGCATAAGCGCTGGATTCTTTTCGCCAGCCTTATTCCAAATTTGGCCGCGGCCCAGTTTGGGGTGTACGCATTTGTCCCTTCGCAAAACGCGTTCCTAAAGTTGAAGTCGGCGGAAGTGCAGTCCACGGTAATTGGCTCAATCGTGAGAACGAGTACCGATTTCATCTATGAGAGATCTCCGGCGAGTGTGTCGGGAGTTAGCTTTAACTTTGAACTTCCGGCCTCGTCGACCCTAGGTGGATTTGGGTATTTCGTTAACGACAAGTTCATCGCAGGAAGACTCCAACTACGCGAACCCCTTTCGGCCATCGAGTCCGAATCCGGATCAGGACTGCGTCGCACGGCAATCTTGGAAAAGACTTGGCCATCGGTCTATCGGTGTGAGCTCCGACCAGCAACTCAAGACAAAGAGCTTCGCATTCGCGTTTGGACCGACGGCATGGTTCAACACGACGGACATCAGTTGTCTCTTCCCAAGCCATCGATAGAGGTTCCGGTCCAACCAAACTCTCCATCGTGGACGCTCCGTAACCTTTCGGGACTTCGAATCACACCTGAGGCATCGGGATACGTATCGAGTCGAGCGGAGCCGATGGCCGCAGTCTCACAGAAGTTCCTGGATGGTCGGTATTACGTTGCCGGCTACCTGCATCTACCGCACGCCCAAATCCCGCGATTGGAGGTCGAACACGCCTACTACGAACCGCTCGATGGGCGAGGCGCTGGCAAAGACGTCACCAAGATCGTCGACGCCATGGTGCGTGGTCGGCAGTTTCTGATTTGGGCTAGTGACGCAGTGTTTGGCGATCCTCTGGTTAACGTCGCAAAGCGATTGAGGGTCGTGGCAAAGATCGATGGAAAGGAATGCACGATCAGCGTGCCTGAGAACGAGACGATGAACCTCCTGGGGCGTGGCGGGGGAAGCTTGCCGCCCCAGATCTCCGGACTCCACGACCTTCGGGTGGTGGTTGAAAATCCGCAGATGGTGACGTTCTTCGGGTGGTCGGTGCATACAGGTTCGGTTTCAGCGGTGATTGGGGGGCGTCGGTTTCGAACCTGCGCGACGGTGATTCCAAGAGGCTCCGATGCGGCTCGCCTTTGGGCTCAACAGTCGATCGCTACCGTGACAGCGAAAGGGCCTGAAAAGGGGGTCGATTTTAGCTTGAAGTACGGAGTCCTTGGGCCAGAGACGGCGTTCCTGGTGGTCACGGCTGCGGAGCCCGTCACTCGCGTACCAGCGCCTTAATGTTGTCCGAGAAGCCGGGGGAATTTGTTCCGGAATTCAGCCCCGGTTGTACTGACTTTGTTTTAGGGACAGGCTGTCTGTGCACCAGTTCGGCATCGATTTCGTTTTCGTCTAACCATTCTTGGGCTTTTCGGTTATGAGCTTCTTCCTGGAATTGATACCACTGATCCAATAGGTCCCCGAGATGGAAGAGCGTGTCTTTAAATCGACGAAAGGGCTTCGACATCCGGATAGCGTCCGCGAGGCGTTCCTGAGCAGCGCCATCGGGCAGGCTGTAGATGAAGTCCCGCATCACGGAGTAGCTCTCGGATGAATGGATGCCCTGGATGACAACGAACCGATCATCCTCTAGGTACTCATCGATGTCGAAGTCTTCATCCACATCATCATGTCCGGTCAGCATCCCGTCGTAATAGAAGTTAATTTCGCCGGTCTCTTTATCCAAAAAATGAACAGCGTCAGGAACATTCGTTTGAAGCGCCATCACCAACGTCTCCCGATCAATTCGAATGCGAGATCGAGGGGCGTCTTCGGCTGGGTCTTCCATGAATTCTATTTTGCATTGGGCTAAAGTGGATTATTCAAGCACTCAAGCAGTTCTCCTTTTGGATTCAAATCCGTTGGTTCCTATGGGGCCAAGTACCGTTGGGGTGGTGCAGCCATAACTTCTGGGGCGCTGGGTCAACCATTTTGGTCAACGTCGTAAGCGTAATGGACGACACGATTCTTTCCTTGCCGCTTGGCTCGGTAGAGCGCTTCATCCGCGGTGGAGATCAGGTCTTCTTTGGTGACTATCTCGTTGGAAAGGGTCGAAACGCCGAAGCTCGCCGAAATGGATGTGGAAGCAACCTGCGTGCCGGCCACTGCTTGTCGCAATCGTTCCGAAGCGGTAATCGCTCCGGCCGCAGAAGTTCCGAGCATCAAAACCGCGAACTCCTCGCCGCCATAGCGAGCCACGATCTCATCTGAACGCGTCGCGGAAGTAAGTTTCTCCGAAAACGCGACAAGAGCCGCGTCTCCGGCCGGGTGGCCGAAGCTGTCGTTAAAGAGCTTGAAGTCGTCAAAATCCAAAAGAACCAACGAAACCTGGCGGCCAGAAGTCTGTGCCACCGCGATATGTTGATCCAGCAGATCCTCGAATTTCCCTCGGTTAATCAGGCCGGTAAGGGCGTCCGTAGACGCTAGCACTTCGAGTTCCCTGTTCGACTCTTGGAGTTTCTCGTGGCGCGACTCCAAGATTCTCGTGAGCTCTTCCAACTCCTTCACATATTGATCAATGCGCAGCGCTTGGCGAACTTGGAGGCTTATGTCTCGCATCTTTACCGAGACATAGTCACCGGCCCGAGTCGTGTGTACCTGCAGGTGAATGCTCTCCTCTCCTGGCCGATCCAGCACGATCGTGGTTTGGGCTCCGACTCCGGTTTCGACAACACGGATCAAAACTGAAAGGATATTTGTCGCTTGCTCAGCAGGAAGACTCGACTCAAAACGCGTGTTCGAGAGAGTCGCACTGGGACGTCCGAAAAGTATCTCCGTGTTGGCGTTGACATAGTCCCACAAGAATCCGGTGACCTTGCCCCGATGATCTCGAACTGGTCTCAGAATTGCAACCGAGTCGAGACTGGCATCCGCCGACGCTCTGAACCGCTCGTCGGCGTCCTTTAGGCTTGTGATATCTAAGGAGAGCCCACCAATAATCCGGTCCGAGCCGTCGCCAATCGCGAATCGATGGATCATCCATCGATTGCCGTCCGAAACGGCTTCATCGCCCTCGATAGAGACGAAAGGCTCCCCAGATTCCAGTACGCGCTTTTCTATCTGCTTGGTGCGACGGGCGACCGGCCTCGGGAGATAATCCTCATCGCGCCGACCAATCGCCATTGATCGCGAGTAGCCAAAATTCCGGTCAAATCCCGCGCTTAGGAACGTAATACGTCTTGCCCGATCCTTGATGAAAGCAATTCCGGGAATTGCGTCAAGAAAATCCAACAATCGCTTTTCCCGGGCGAGCGCCTCCGATTCTTTGGCCCGAGCCTCGGTGACGTCAAAACCGATGGCGACCACGTAATGCTCATTTGCATCGTCGTCGCGAACGCAGTGTTCTACCCATTCGACCACGACCTCGGCGCCTTGCGACGTGAGCCATCGAGATTCGATTTTTCGAGGGAACGCAACACGGCCAAGGTTCCCGTAGGACGCTTTACAGCCCTTGATTACGCGCTTGCAAAGCGGTGTCTTCCAAAGCGTAACACCCACGACCTTGTCGGAAGTGAACCCGGTTAGTTGTTCACAGGCATGGTTAAAGGAAATAACCGTACCCGACATGTTGTAAACCACAACCAAGCATAGTGGCGAATACTCTATAGCGTCGAAAAAGGCGCGCAGCATCGGTTGTTCCATTGAGTCTATACGACTTCATGTGAGACCGTATTGTTATAAGAAGTGTTCTTAAGAAGATCGATAGCCGAATACTAAAATTCGTTTTCAGTAAACCGTTTAATCAAAGTAGCTTCTTACCGATTTTGACAACTGGACCGCTTAATTTCTAGTTACCTACGCCGGGAAGTTCGCCCAAATTCGGCCGACACTAGAGCGGCCATGAAAAGGTGGCCGGAAGAGATTAAATTGAACGTAAGTCTTCGACGATGAGCCCGTTCCCTTTGCCCTTTGGTTTTGCGGTATTCGAAGCGTTCGCCTGTCCGTCCCCGTTTTCGAACTCCCAAGGCGCCAGCGCTCACCAAGGGTGGACGACCTTCTCGCTAACCCAGCGTGTGAAGGGTCCAGCCTCGGACGGCTCGGTCGAACTCGAAGTGAGTCACCTGAAGGACAGCGACGTTGTGGGATTGGGGCCTTTCCGGTCGCCTTATGCCGTTTTCGCGGTCAGGAAGAACTGCACTCCCACAGAATCGTGATGGTCAACGACGGCAAAGCCGTTGCCACGGTGGAAAAATTACCTGGAGCAATCGCTTAGTTCAGGGCCATAGCGACTCACCTCGGTTTCACGGCTTCCTTCTTCTAAAGCTTGGATGGCTTGGCTTAGGCGCCCATCGGAAATCTGCTCAAGATGGACGTCGGTCTGGCTTGGACGGCCAATCGGTTTTCTCTGTTCGATTACAACACGGAGGGCGCGGGGGAGGCCGATTTCAACTGGTTTCACCTAAAACAATCAGCAATTGCTTTAGGACCGGTACACGGCAAATACCTAATCAACGAGAACACGTCTCCTAACAATTGATCGTTATAATGCCGCCAAACTTGAGGTTCTGGGAACAGACATGATAACGAAGCAAACAATAGAGCGGGGCTTACGGGTGACCATGAATCGGATTCAGAAAGGCCTACTGGTTCTGGTCGCAGGGTTGGCGTCGGCACTCGCAGTTGCGGGTCACGAGCAGATTTCGGCCGACCTCGTGCTCCTGCACGGAAACCTCATCACGGTGGATACTCACCACCCCCGGGCCCAGGCGATGGCGGTGGCCCATGGACGTATCCTGAAGGTCGGATCCGACGATCAGATTAAACTGCTCATCGGGCTGAACACCCGGATAGTGGACCTGCATGGTAAGACGGTGACGCCTGGGTTCATCGACTGCCACATGCACCCGGAGCCTATATTTCCCGAAGGTTCTCCCTACCGAACTGTCCCGCTTGAGCCGGACCACATCCACAATATGGCCGAGTTGATTCGCGCTCTCCACAAACAGTCGCTCCTCGTACCCAAAGGATGCTGGGTGTACGGTGAGCGCTATGACGACATAAAGCTCGGTCGCCATCCCACTCGCGCTGACCTTGACCAGGCATCTACCGATCACCCGATAAGGATCTCTCAGGTCAGCGGACACATCGCAGTCGTCAACTCATACGCTCTCGAGAAGGCTGGAATCACTAGGGACACTCCCGATCCTGCCGGAGGCGCCTACGACCGTCTGCCGGACGGCACTCCAAACGGTGTCTGCCGAGAAAGCGCGGGAGTTCCAAGTAGCATCGCTCCTCGGTACGAGCCAACTCACGAAGCCTCCATTCAGGGACTGAAGGTCTGCTTCGAGAACTTCATGGCCAAAGGACTGACGTCGGTCGCGGACGCGGCGGCCTCGCCTCAGCATCTGCGTAACTACCAAGATCTTCAAGCCGAAGGCTGTCCAGTCCGGGTGAACGTCATGCTGATGTACAACTACCTCCCGCAGCTCAAGGCGCTGGGCCTGAACGGGCCGTTTGGGAGCGAGCACCTCCGGGTAGGAACCATCAAGGTTTTCCATGGCAACTCGTTTTCTGGGCGAACATGCTGGTGTTCCCTTCCCTACGCTGGTCGCCCCAACTACTTTGGAATCCCGCCAGCCCGAAGTCAAGAAGACCTCAATGAGCTGATCCTGGATATCCACAAGTCCGGGTTCCAGGTCGCGGTTCACTCGAACGGAGATCGTGAGATTTCGATGGTGCTGACCGCTTTCGAGAACGCCCAAAAGCGCTTCCCGCGCAAAGATCCACGGTTCAGAATTGAGCATTGCAGCGTTTGCACGCCGGAGATCCTTGACCGAGCCAAGAAGATTGGCGCGGTGCTGGTGTTCCACTCCTATATGTGGGAGAACGGGGACAAGCTCAGGGAATTTGGAACTGATCGGTATGAGTGGCTAGCCCCGATCGCCCGAGCGCTCAAGATGGGGATTCACACGACGAGCCACTCTGATTACTCGGTGAGCGCGGCGGACCCCCTTTTGCGCATTCAAGACCTAGTCACGCGCCGCACGTCCACCGGGGACGTGATCGGATCGGGACAGTGCATCAGCGCGGAGGAGGCGATCCGGATCTGGACTCTTGACGCGGCGTACGCCACCTTCGAAGAAAATGTGCGAGGCTCGCTCGTGGCCGGTAAAGAAGCCGACTTCGTGATCCTTGGCGCAGATCCCACCAAGGCGCCAGCACTTACCATTCGAAAGATTCCGGTTGAGGCAACTTACATCGGGGGCAAGCCAGCGTGGACTCGGACGACGGGAAGCAGTTCGCGCGTCGATAAGTTCCACCCAGATGCGGAAACCAACGACTAGGCATTGATGCGGGCTGGATGGGCATTCCTAGGAAAAGTATGGGATGCCTCCAGCGGTTCCAACTCGCGCTTCGAAGTATCGAGGCGGCATTTCCAAAACAATCTCTTAACGGTCGCATGGGATACAGATTTGGTTCTTTGGAGGCTTGGCCCCTCTTAAGATCCGTTCCGTACCTCACCGCGATTCTGTGACACCCCATGCCCATCTTCTCCGCGCTCGCTCTGGTCCTTGCTCTCCAATCGCCGCAGAACTATCTGATTCAACCTTCAACGGACGCGACGGCCAGGTTGCAGGAGGACGGGAAGTACCGGCTGACGTGGGCAGCTTCGTCGGACAGTGTCCGCGTGTATCGCTCAGATCGTCCCGATCGGTTTCCAAGACGGCCCCTCGCAGTGGTCCGTTCGGCGAACGAGACAGTAGTCGACGGCCTCAAGGATGCGTCGAGACCTTACTTCAAGATCGTCTTGAGCGACGGGAAGTCATTCATTACGGCGGACAGGTTCCAGCACTTCAGCAAAGCTGACAATTTTCGTGACCTTGGCGGCTATTCGACTGCGGACGGCCACCACACCAAATGGGGGGTTATTTATCGGTCCAACTCGCTGCACGATGTGACGGATTCTGAGAAGGCGGTGCTGTCGGATCAGCTCAAGGTGAAAGAGGTCTTCGACCTTCGGGGAGACAGTGAAGTGAAACAGGCCCCCGACAATCTGCCACGCCTTACGTACACTCGATTGCCAATTGGGGCAGAGGGGATGATGGCGGTCAAGGTCAGTCCCAAAGAAGGGCAGCCCTACGGGGAGGCATTCTTGCAAGCGGGTTATATCCAAACGGTCGACACCCACGGAACCGACGTCTTCGGGCCTTGGCTGAAGGCACTTGCGGAGAAGCCGGACGAATCGACACCTTCGGTTCTTCACTGCACGGCTGGAAAAGACCGAACGGGTGTGGCGTACGCCATCCTGCTTTCTCTTCTTGGCGTGCCCAAAGAAACGATCGTCGCCGACTATTCACTTACGAACCTGACCTATGACAGTCTCGCCAAGTCGTTTGAAAAATCGGGCTATCCGGCGAGCTTCAAGTCCCTTCTTCTGGCTTACCCAAACGCCATCTCGGCGACCTTGGATCATATCGAGACACGCTACGGATCCGTGGAAAAGTACGCGGCCTCGGTTGGGGTGAGCGAAGCGGACATCAAGGCCTTGAAGCAGAGACTGCTTGACTGAATCGGTCCAATAGCGCACGAAGTCATCCGGTGGATTGCTGTTTGCTCTCGATCGTATCTTAGTCGCAGTCAAGCAAGGTAGCGATGCCGGTAGGATCGTGAATGTCAACAACGGGAAGACTGTTGCCACGGTGGAAACAGTTCCGAGCGGTACGGTGTGGTTCGAGGCCAAAGCGGCCCACCTCGGTTTCACGGCTTCCTTCTTCTACACCAGGAACCCGGGTTTTAGACTGACTGCATGCACTCGAAGGTCCGCCTTTTGGAACTCCGGAAGAATTCTGGCAAATTTCAAGAATATGTAACGGACCAAGTAACGGACGGTTCGGATAATCACCCCCGTGTTGGGACTTCGCGGTCCCAGCATATGCACGATCCATTTCGAAGGTGAACCGAATTGAAACTTGTAAAGCACATCGCAGCCGCGTTTTTCGTCGTTTTAGCCTCGGCGGCTCACGCCGATACCCTATATGCGAATCTGGCCACCAACCTCTATCTCAGAACGGCCATGTATTTCGACGTCACAGCGATTAATTCGCTAACGATCGATTCGTTCAATGTGACCACGTCTGGCTTGTACGACATCTACTACAAGACCGGTTCGTATGCGGGATCGGAACTTGACTCCAGCTCCTGGACACTTTTGGGAAGTGCTTGGACTTCCGGAGACTCGGGGACTAGCTTCATCGACCCATCCGGAACCCAATTTCTGGCGCTCCAGACGCTCAATATCGGCGGACTCCATCTGAGCGCCGGCCAGACGGACGGCATTTATGTCTCCAACACCACGACGTACCAAGATTACGTCGACTACTCCACATCATTCGGCAACGCCAATCTATGGTTTACGGGTGGCAAAGGATCGTATGGCGAGTTCACCGACAGCCTAGACACGCGTTCTTTTAGCGGAGCGATCAACTACACGGTAACGCCAACTCCGGAGCCGTCGAGCGTACTCGCCCTCGCTTGCGGAGGTGGCCTACTACTTCGTCGACGAAAGGTTGCCAAACCTGCCGCAACAGCATAGGGGGTGATGGTTCTCGCCGGCCAGAACTCCCGGCCGGCCCCTTTCCTTATCGCCAAATTTCAACGGATACAAGGCTGCGGATAGAGCCCCCGCGGGGGGGTACAGATTAGGGTATCGGGCACTCTCGATGCCCAGTTTCGTTGTCGGCAGACTCGTAGATTTTTTCGAAGACCTCTCCCAAGCTAGACCTTCCCCCGAGTCGGTATGCGGGATTCTCCGTGCCGGAATTGATAAGGGCATTGAATTTTCCGAGCAGCCCGAGGATTAAGGAGTTGGCAGGGAATCTGCGCAGTTCAATCGCCCGGTTTACATAGCCACCGATGATAGATGCCGTTTCGATCCGATGGGTTTCAAGGAAAATCATTCCGACCCGGAGCAGGGCGACGTGAAGATAAGGTTGACGTCCGAAGAGTCGCGCAATCTTAAGCCCTTCCACCACAGATTGGACCGCAAGTTCGGGCCTGCCCAACTGAAGTTCGAGTTCGGCAAGCGTTTGGTGGGCATGAGAACCTGCCTCCAAATCGTGTGTCTCTTCAGAAAAGGCGCATCGCATTTTCACATACTCTCGCGCCTCCTGTAACTGACCGTGTTCTCGGGCGAGGTCCCCCAAGGCGCTTAGAGAGTGGAGATAGGCCCAGTGCCCTTCGCCCTTCTGAAGCGTGCAAGCCGTCTCCATGATCTCGCGCTGCTCTTCCCAGGTTGAGACCGATGTTAGGCGCGACTTGGCACGCAACGCGATCGCGCCAGCGCGGGCATCACGCCGGGTTAAGCAAGTCGGTATCAGGGGCTCCAGTATCTGGATTGCCTTGGCCTCGATGCCTGATCGAACATACCATTCGGCGAGTTGTGCGGATACCCAACATTGGTCCGACTGCGAATCTGTCTCATTTGCCGCTGCCAGGGCAAGTTGAAACTCAGATTCAATGTCTAGGCCTAGCGGGACACTCCTGTCCAACTCGACGCGACACAAGTGATACCGCACCTTAAGCTTTGAGTGCTCCTGGACCGATTTCATGGTGGCGGCACGTTCCAAGAGCCTTCGTTGGATTTCCGTGTGACTGATCCAATTGCAGTAAGTCGCCACAGTAAGCACCCAGTGGCCGGCTATAAGCGTGTCGGGAATGGGTTCTGAATCTAGTCGACGTGCCCATTCAACCGCAGCATCGCTCCCAGCGTCGATGAGCATGTAGACAATGAGGACATTGCGAATGCAGGCGGCCAACTCGGACATGTATCCCCCTGCCTCCACTAGAATGGCATGGGCCGCCTCAAGGTTGTGGCGATCGGCGCCCAGTCTGGTACGGAGTCGCTGAAACTCGAAAGGTGCAGTGTCACGAATGCTCGGCTCGGTGTAGAGGCGCGAAGCAAGGCGACCAAAGTGCTCCGCATAAGCGGTGCGTATCGTCGCAATCTCACCCATTGCTGCGAGTTGCTCGGCGCAATACAACCTCATTGGTTCGAGCAACTTATACCGCCGCCCATCGAACTCTAGGAGTGAGTGCTCGGCCAATTTTGCCAGGTGAAGGGCGGTGAGACCGGCGACCGCTTCGGCCGCTTCGACGTCGAAACTGCCTACGAACACTGAGAGTTTGACGAGGCCTCTAGCGAGGGACTCCGGCAACGGATTCACGCTTACCTCGATCGCCGCCCTCATGGTTTCGTACCTCGATGAGCGATTGATTCCCTCCGAGTCTAGGGCAAGCAGCGACTGAATCCGGTCGGTCAAATCGTTCGCGGGGAGAAGCGCGAGTTGGGCCGAGCAGAGTTCAATCGCCAACGGAATCCCGTCCAGAAGCAGACAAAGGGACCTGAGGTCCGGGAGTGAATCCAAAGGAGCGTGAGCGGCTTTGAGTCTCCGCATTAACAACTCCAAGGAAGCGCGTTCTGAAAGTGATGACAAGCGGTATCTCACTTCACCCGAAAGCCGGAGTGGGACACGGCTTGTGATCAACAACGTGACCCCAGGCGCCCGCGTAAGAAGTTCATTGATGCAGTAAGCAACTTCCCCGATCAGGTGTTCTGCGCTGTCCACTACCAGAATCAATCTGCTTTGAGCGATAGCCTCCACGAACGACTCCCACTCCGAAACAGCGGCGCTGGGTGGAATGCCGCATGCGGTTGAGAACGCATGCGCGACGCCTTTCGCATCAAGTACCGGCGCTAACTCAACCCAACCGATATCCGTCGTCCCAAGAGACACCAGTTCTTGCACAACATGCGAGACCAAACATGTCTTTCCAACTCCCCCGGCGCCGAGAACGGTTACGAGCCGATTCGTTGCGATGAGGTCTAAGCACTCTCCCACCTCCTCGTCTCGCCCGACAAACATGTTGGACAACGACGGCAGAGGCGCGAACTGATGCTGCCGGCGCGCAGATTTTAGCTCCAGAATTTGTCGCGTTTCCCTGGATGCTCCGACGCCGGTGCGGGATCGAAGGATTCGGTCACATTCTTCCAGCAACTCAGCCGCGGCCGTCTGGCCCCGGCGAAGAAGCGTGTCCTGGATGAGCGACTGCCAAACCTTCTCGTCGTCCGGGCACCGATTCAGCAGTTCGCGCCGAACAAAGTCGGCTTTGTCGATCTCGCCTCGCCCCTCCGCCCGTTTGAGCGCCTTCATCAGTTGATCCTGGAAGTCCAGTTCCAGAGAGAGCCTCGCGGTCTCAAGCCATTCGTCGGTCCATGTCGGCAAGAGACCCGACCCGAAAACGGTCACGGCTCTTTCGATGTCGCCAGTCTCGTATAACTCCTTCAGTTGGTCTATGTCCGCACTAGCCGCAGACCTATCCAACGACAATTCGGCATCCGTGATTTGCAGCGGACAGGGGTTATTCTCTCCCCAGGCTCTTCTTAGTTCCGAGAGAGTACGCCTTAGATAGAAAAGTCCCTGGGCTCTATCAGCCTCGGGCCAGACTAGCTCGGCAATCACATCGCGGGGACACGAGCCTTTTAGGGCGGCGATGGCAAGCACGCGCTGCGCCGGTCTCGAAAGCGTCTTCGAAGGCCCCGGTTCGGCGCCAAAAGCCATCAAGAATTTCAATTTGATCATGAGGCTGAATTGGCGTCCAGATATGGAAGGCGCAAGAAGGAATTGTAACGCCTCCGAAAAGAGATTGTAACGGTGTTTGATCCGCTTCGAGCCGAAACTGGTGTCGATTGCCGGCGGGACGTCAGGTTGTTTCGTGAGATGACTGTTGGAGTTCCTTCGGTTGACGCACACCACTACCGGCAACTGTCTCGATTCGGACACACCCAAAATGAAAAGCATCTTTCCCACATCATTATTAGGCGGACTACTGATTTGCGGCGTGGCGCAGGCGCAGGAAGTCGCGATCACGTCGGCATCATGGACCGGAGTTGCACGTGCCCGATACGACTCCTACACCACGTCTCTCGATCTGTCGGGTTTGAGTAACGCTCAATCCGATGAAGGAGGAGGCGGAATCTCGATCTACAGCGGTCTGAACAAAGCAGAGGGACTTGGGACGGCTCGTTGGGGGACCAACGTCGTTGGGAACACGACGACCGTGTTTGGTGAGGCCTACACACATGCCGACTACACCCTTGATGGAGCTAGCTCTCCGTCACTGTCCGCGTCGACAACTCTGGCCACAGAATTCGACTTTACAGCCATTACTGCATTCCAAACCGATTTTCTAACAAGCGGCGGACCAAGTCAGCTTGGCAGGCGAAACAATAGCGGCGGAATTGATTGGATCCGCAGTTTTATTGGAGATGGGAAGAGTTGGCATACCACGTTTGAGGCTGGAGACTATGTGTGGCATAGCGGAGTGCAGCAGTCGGTTGTGTCCACGATCGTCGGCAACGACGATGATCGGGCGCTCACTCAGTTCCAATTCAACGTGAACGCTCCGGTTCCCGAACCTGGCTCGGTACTCCCACTCTGCGCCGGATGCGCAGGGCTGCTACTTCGCCGCCGACGCCAGCGAAAGTTCGCCTAGTTATTCTTCATGACCCGACAGGACAGCGTGTTTCTGCCGGGCACTTCTTATCAACCGCTACAGGTTTCCATTGCGAAGCAGATGGTTCTTAATGGTTCGTCGCTTCAGCATGACGAGACCAGTTCCTAGAGCGCATAGGCTCATGGGCTCCGGGGTGGGTGCGGAACCGCTTCCGCCGTTGTAGCTTGGAGTGAAGTCAAGATAAGCGTCGGACCCGTGCTGGTCGTCGTAGGCATTGGATCCGGCCGTACTGAATGGGCGAGAGATCCAGACGTAACTCCCCGCGTCCAGCGCCCCGAACGCGTAGTTTGGCGTGATGTCAGCAACCAGTTGGAGGTCGTAAGTCTCCCCAACAACCCTATACAGTGTGGAGTTCACCCAATAGTCGTCGCCCGGATTGTTATTGTCTGAATACGCCGTGTAGTTCACGGCATTGTTCACGTCGAAGTAGACATAGGCAGAGTCGAACAACTGTGCGCGCGTTTGCGGACCTTCGGCCAAGGACTGCATCCCTGTCGCGGCATGGAGGTGTTCCCCTGAGGCGTCGTTCGTGAAGGCCCACGTCACGTAGGAGCGTGAGATGACGCTCTGATAGGAGTTACCCACCGTGTAATCGAGGTTTCTATGGTCGCCCGTGAGCCCAGGGTTCGTGCTGGTCACCCATCCAGTGTCGTAGTCATCCGCGAGATTCCCGATTTGGACTTCGCCTTGCAGGCGATAGACTGTTCGATTGAATGTGACGTCTGGAGCAGCCCAGAGACGACCAAGGGTGGCGAAGGCGAGAGAACTAACCAGAATTCTTCGGTTCAATAGCATCAACCCCCAGTTTCAATCCGAAACGGTACAACGACCGTTACAAGCTGGATCAAACCACCGTTACAAACGAGGAATTCTTGAACGTGACTGCCCTGAGATCACGGCCTGGAACTTCATACTCGGCAAGGAACCAACCTTGGGCAACCGCGCACAGAGCGGAACTATCCGGTGAGTTTGTGCTCGCGATCGCCGGCCACGTCGGACCCAGGTTTTGGGGCAGGTGGCTCATAGGTGTTGGCGAGCACGTCGAGGAGACTTAGGATGCCGGCGTAGTTTTTGCCTCTGGTTGTGGGCTGGTGGTGCAATCGGTGCAGGTTTGGGCTGGCCACGATCTTTGAGAACCAACCCCAGTCGAGGTTCAGGTTGGAATGGAGCATCACGGTGTAGAGCCGTTCGAGAAGCACGAATAGGGCGATCGATTTGAGATCGATCCCGAGAATCATGGCGGGTAGGTTCGCGCCGACGACGGCGAGGAAGAAATCGACCGGGTGTTGCCTTGAGCTTGCGCTCCAAGTCATGTCGACCAGGGTGTGATGCACGCGATGGAATTGCCAAAGGAACTTCCATTGGTGCGACAGGCGGTGGACGGAGTACACCCACACTTCGGCGAACAGGAGTGCCGCCGTTGCTTGAAGCCAAAACGGCTGATGAAGGACGAAGAGGCGCCACGCGTGTGGTAAGAGACCCCGCAATTGGAAGGCGATTTCGAAGATGATTCCGGCGCCGATCCAGAGTCCGAACGACTGGTAAAACCACAAATAGGCGAGGTCTTTGAGCTTCGGTCTCTCACCTTTTGGCCCTTCGAGTAGCTCTTCGAAGGGCCAGAAGATCAGTGCGCTGATCACCACGAAGACCAGCCCGCTGAGGCCGACGCTTAGCGATAGTCTCAGCAGGTTTTGTGCGTCCATGGATCCGGTTGTTCTTAGGAGAAGTCCTCGGCCTTAGTAGCCACCGAGGTTGCCGCCGACCGCCCCCTAGATCACCCCTGGCAGGGTAGCCGCCAAAACGCCTGCTGCCAAGACCCCGAAGATAACCACTGCGAGAAGCCGTCGTCGCGACCTTGAATCGAGTTGTGGGGGAAGGATTCGCATGTTCAGTAGAACGGAGAACGACTCGATAGAGTTCTTGGTTCTAGGTGGGTGGGGGAGAATTACTTGCTTTTGCTTCGGTCGTATGTCGGAAGGACTAGTTTAGGTTGGGGAATCGGCCAAGTCCTCTTAGGTTGACATTCCGCTTGTATTTTCGATCTAAATAGGGGACAATAAAACGTGATGCAGCGGCCACGGGGACAGTGGGTCAATTTTGACGACGACATTCTGGTCGCTGAAATGAGAACGATCCCCCAGCCAGATCGAGGGTTGCTCTTCTTCGCAATGCAACGATTTGCTCAGGGAGATGATGCGGGTTTCACAGTGAAGGACTATGGAGACGACCTATTCATGCTTAAGAAGAAGGGTAGGTCGGGTCGGAGCCTATTCTTTACTTACGATGAACGGGATCGAACAAGTCTGGTGCTGCTCTTAGCCTACAAGAAGGAATCTGACGAAGCGCCACCGAACCTCATTCGCACCGCTCGAGAGAGAAGAGGGCACTATCTCGAAAAACGCAAAGGAAAAACTCGTAATGAACGAACGCAATGAACTATCGAAGACAGATTTCCCTTCAACCTCAGCCCAAAAAAGTGAGGACGGGCTTGGTTTGCTCATCCAGGACAGTCTCGAAAATGACCCAGGATTCGCGGATATTTGGGCACCCCTTGCGCTTTTGAGCACTCTGATCGACGAGCGAATTCGGTTGGGCCTTTCGCAAGCCGAGGTAGCCAATCGGATGGGAGTCGCCCGTTCTGCGGTGGCAAAACTTGAGAACGATCCAGACGGCGTTGCGTTCGCTCGCATCCTCGCGTACGCTCGTGCGCTGGGCGTGAAGTTGGTACCAAAGATGAGCGGAGAAGCGCCAAAGCCCGCGCGCATAGGTCGAGGGCGACCCGTTTCGGGAATCAGTGCCAATTCGCGAAAAAGAGTGTTTACAGGACCAAATCCGCTCACCTAGATTTCAATTTGCGCTAGAAAGTGGAAGTGTTGGGGCTCGAGGCGTTATGCAAGAATGGCCTTTGCCACTTGACCATGGACATCGGTCAGACGGTAGTTGCGGCCACCGTGGAAATAGGTGAGCTTCGTGTGGTCGATGCCCATGAGGTAGAGCATGGTGGCGTGGAGGTCGTGGACGTGGCACTTGTCTTCAACGGCGTAGAACCCATAATCGTCGGTCGCGCCGTAGCGGAATCCGGCCTTGACGCCGCCTCCGGCGAGAATGGTGGTGAAGCCGTGGGGGTTGTGGTCTCGGCCGTCGTCGCCTTGGGCCACCGGGGTGCGCCCGAACTCGCCGCTGATGACGACTAAGGTGTCCTTCAGTAATCCGCGCGACTTCAGGTCCTTTAGGAGCCCAGCAATCGGCAGGTCGACCTCGGCCGCGTTGCTCGCGTGGTCACGGCGAAGATCGCTGTGCTGGTCCCACTTGTAGCTGTGGGTGATCTGGACGAAGCGCACGCCCTTCTCGGAAAACCGGCGCGCAAGCAAGCACTGGTGGCCAAAGTTGCGCGTCTTCGGGTTGTCGAGGCCGTAGAGCTTCTTCGTCAGATCGGTTTCCCCGGTGATTTCCTGCAACTCGGGGGCGGCAAGTTGCATGCGGAAGGCGAGTTCATAGGAGCTGATGCGGCCTTCCAGCGCGGGATCCGGCCCCAGATGATGGAGTTGATCTTGGCTCAAGGTCCGGAGTAGCTCGATCTCAAGCTTCTGGGCATCGGGAGGCGTTTCCGCGTTCTGAATGAACGGGATCTTGGCTCGCTCTGCGTCGACGCTGGCGTTGCCGATGGGGGTGCCCTGGGTGTAGGCGGGGAGGAAAGCGGAACTCCAGTTGTTCACGCCGCCGTGGGTGAGTGTGGGGCAGATCGTGAGAAAGCCAGGGAGGTTCTGGTTCTCGGTGCCGAGGCCGTAAGTGACCCACGAGCCCATGGAGGGCCGGACGAACGTGTCGCTGCCAGTATGCAACTCGAGCAGAGCGCCTCCATGGCGCGAATTCGATCCATTCATCGAGTGAATAAAGCAGAGGTCGTCTACGCAGGCCCCGAGATGAGGAAAGAGATCGCTGACCTCGATGCCGCTCTGGCCGTAATGCTTAAACTCCCACGGGCTCTTGAGCAGGTTGCCGGTCGCGCTGCTGACAATGCGCGGCATCACGCCGTTGAAGGGCTTCCCGTGGTCTCGAGTCAGCAATGGCTTAGGGTCGAACGTGTCGACTTGACTTGGTCCGCCGTGGAGAAACACGAAGATGACCCGCTTTGCTCTCGCGGGGAACATCGGGCGCTTGGGTGAGAGCGGGTTACGAGGATCTGCTGCCGCCTGCTCAGCGAGGAGGCTGAGGAACGCGAGGTTGCCAAAGCCCAAAGCACTGTCTTTGAGCAACTCTCGGCGAGAAATCAGGGGCTTATTCGACATAGATGAACTCGTTTGCGGCAATCACGGCTTTGCACACGCTCTGCCAGGAACTCAATTTCGGATCCTTGGCGTTAGCGTACAACAGCTTGAAGCGGTCTAAGAAACCTAAGATCCGCGTCACTTCGGAAGCGGTCGCGTGCCGCCCATAGGAGGCGAGGTAGAGCGACTGAATTCGCTCGGTATCGGTGACGTTGGGTTTCGCCAGAAGATCGGCCGCCAGGGCTTTGGTGGCATTGAGTACCAGCGAGCTATTCAGCATGAACAGCGCCTGTGGCGCCACGGTGGTGCTGCTTCGGTCACCGTTCATGACGGTGGGATCACCAAAGTCGAACGCGGTATAGACGTCGTAAACGGCGGACCGGATAACGGGAAGATACACGGCGCGGCGGAGCACGTCGTACTTCACGCGGTCGTCGTTTGCGGTGCCGGTAACGTATGAGCGAGGGGCGAGGCTCAAGGTGGTGCCGCCCATTTTTCGGTCGAGGGTTCCCGAAACGAAAAGGATGCTGTCTCGGATGGCCTCCGCCTCTAGCCGCTGGCGCGGGAAACGCCATAGCAAGCGGTTATCGGGATCCACTGTCGCGGCCTTTTCACTGAACTCGTCGCCCATCTGATAGGTGCGGGTGAGCATCAGCCGTTTTTGAAACTTCTTGAGACTCCAGTGATCGTCGTTCACGAAGGTGGTGGCGAGATAGTCGAGAAGTTCTGGGTGGGTGGGCCGATCTCCGAGGGTTCCGAAGTTATCGACGGAGCCTACGATGCCACGCCCAAACCGCCAACGCCACACGCGGTTGACAAAGACACGTGCAGTGAGCGGATTCTGGGGGTCGGTGAGCCAGTGGGCAAGCTCTAAGCGACCGCTGTGATTTTCGGGAATCGGCGGCAGACTGCTATCGGAGACAGCGCTTGGGAAACGACGCGGGGCCAGTTCACCCAGCGTCAGATAATTGCCGCGAAGGTAGACGTGAAGGTTGGTCGGTTTGCCTTCTTCGACGGCCATCGTCCGTGGCAACTTGGGTTTGGATTTCTCCAACTCCATCTTTTGATCCGTCAGCTGCTTCAGGTGCTGTCCAATTTCGGCGGGGAAGAGTCCGTCGGGATTGTCGGGGAGTTCGATGTGGATATCGATCCCGTTCTTGATGCGGTCGGCGACGTCGCGAAGGATCTCAGGGAAGAGTCCGTCGGCCTTGGCGACGGTTGTCAGGTTCTCGGTAGGAGAGAGACCGGGACGGGAGATGAGCAGAAACTTGTCGATGTGCGGGAAGTAGCTATCGCGCTCGAATTTGATCCGGTTGAGACCGGCTTGCAGGTTGAAAACGCCTTCGGAGAACCACTTCTGATCTTTCGGATAGAAGCCGCCGGTGACATTGCCCGCCGCGTTCGAAAGCACCAGATCGCCGTTCGCAAAGACCCGGATCGGCCGAGCGTCGCCGGTGGCATAACGGAGATCCAGTTGGTAAGGGCCAGCGGAAGGGACGGTGACGTCGTATTCGGTTCGGTTAGGGAGTTCGCCTTTATTGACGAGAACGCCAATTCCTTTGCCAAAACCGTCTCGATCGATCGAGACGTTCCCAACCGTGAAGTCTTCGGCCTCGTGAACGACGGCCTCGGAGGGAGGAGATCCGTCGGGGGCGGCAATCGCGGGTTGGAGCAATGGCGTGTGCTCTTCTAGTGCAACGAGGGTACGGCCAGCCTTCTCGTAGATGGGTAGCTGCGGTTTCAGTTTTTTGAGAAGCGATTCACTGGCGGCATCTCGCTCTTTAGTCTGCTCGTCGGTGATGACCTTGATCTGGGCTTCGATGGAAGCGAGCTTGGCCTGGTCGACCGGTGACCCGAGCGGGCGCTCATTCCATTCGGCCATGTTCTTAAAGTTGAGCATGGTCCGAGTGGATTTGAAGATCCCGGCAAGGGAGTAGTAGTCGCGGCTGGGAATCGGGTCGAACTTGTGGTCATGGCAGCGCGCGCAACCGACGGTGAGGGCGAGAAATGTCTTGCTGGTGGTGTCGACCTGTTCGTCGATGATGTCCGACTCCTGCTTCATGGGGTCGTCCTCCGCCAACATCTTTGCCCCGAGTGACAGATAGCCGGTGGCAATGATGCCGTCGTCGCCCGCGCCGGGAAGGAGGTCGCCGGCGATCTGTTCTTGGAAGAAGCGGTCGATGGGCTTATCCGCGTTGAAGGCGTTGATCACGTAGTCGCGATAGCGCCAAGCATTGGGATAGACGAGGTTCTCGTCGAGGCCATTGGAGTCCGCATAGCGGGCAACGTCCAGCCAGTGACGCCCCCACCGCTCGCCATAGGCAGGCGAGGCGAGGAGCCGATCGAGAACGCGTTCGTAGGCGCCCCGTTTACGGTCGTAGACGAACGCCGCGATCTCGTCGGGAGTGGGCGGAAGACCGGTGAGGTCGAAGGTTGCTCGCCGGATGAGGGTTCGCCGGTCGGCCGGTGGAGCGGGCTTTAAGCCCTTTGCTTCGAGTCCGGCGAGAATGAACCGATCGATGGGATCGTTCGACCAGCTTTTATTGGCGACTCGGGGAAGGCTGGGACGCTTGGGACTGGCGAACGCCCAGAACGCGCTCTTGGATTTTTCCGATTTTGCGACAACCGGCCACGGGGCGCCCGCCATTCCCCAGGCGGTGAGAGCGGCGCATTCGTCAGGGGGCAGCTTGCCGGAGGGGGGCATTTGAAGGCTGCCCTTGTAGGAGACGGCCTCGACAAGCTTTAGGGCGATATCCGCCTTGATCGGCCGATCGAGTCTCAGTCCGGCGATCTGCTGCTTGGGTCCGTGGCAGGAAGTGCATTTGGCTTCCAGCACTGGGCGAACCTTCGATTCAAAGAGTTCGGCTTTGGCCGCGTCAACTCTTCGGGCTTCTCCTTGAGGCGTCACCGCGAGAGCTCCGTAAGCGAAGAGCGCAATGGCGCCAGCGGAGACCAACCGTGAGGCGGCAAACTGCCGAGCCCCGATGGTGACGGGGTTCGTAGGTTGACGGCGCTTCCCGACGACCGGTGGCATGACCGATTATACGAAACGATTTCCGTTAACCGTTCAACTGTTTGGGAATAGCGGAAGTTGGGCCAATTATTAGAGTTAGGTCGTCAGAACCAGATGATTGGGAATGCGCTGGATTCCGGTTACCAGGATGTCGTGCGAAGGTGAGGACCAACGTAACCAATCACCAGCCTCCTGTTCTCGGCATCGCGCCACCAATAGACCGAAACACAGTTTGCCGTGTTTGCCATTAATGTCACGTGCTCCTCGAGTTGAATGGAGGTTCCTTCGAACTCGATCACGCGTTCCGCTCCGAATTTGTTGCGGGTCGACTCAGAGTCTCCCTGGGCGTACTCGTATCCTCTACCCGCGAACCAGTCATCAGGACGTAACTGGGCCGGACTGCCGCCATATAGAAGTTGAGCGTATTCACGCAGCGTCAATAAAAATCTCAAAACTTCCCGTCTTTTGGTCGAGGCAGAGCGCAATGCACTCTTTACAGCTGCATCGGCGACGACGACTGGTTCGTTAGCGCAGATGTTCGCAAAGAGCTGAACCGTGGCGGTCATGGTCGGATAAGCGTCCGAGGGATCAAATCGATCTTCCTCTGCGATCTGCTCTTCGAAGTCCTCAATTTGGGCCGTGAGCAAGGAGATTTGGTTGTAAGCTTGCATCAGTTCGCCCTCCCTCTCGGCGAGTTTTTGGCGCATCTCTTGGTCAAATTCCTGAATGACCTTCATTGCCTCTTCGTCGTTGAGTTCCTTTGCCAGCTGGCGAAGCGCCTCCAGGCGGATTTCGTCAACCTTCGCTTCCATTGCGACCCGCAGATCAGAAACGTGCCGGGAAAGCTCGGCTTTCATGGCTTCGTGAAGATCTTGCATTTGCCGCCGGAGTCCGGTTTCGGACGGTTCAGAGGTTGCACCTAAGGGTAACAGGGTTACCTGTTCATAGGCGTCCGCTTCAGGTTCAGGGGTGCCTAAGAGGCAAGCGGCCTCGAGCCAGGTTTCTACAGTCTCCGAGCTAACGTCCTCGACCTCAATCGTTACGAAGAAAGGAAATGTATCTCTGTCTTGGCGACGAGGATTCTGACCGTTCTGGAAGACGCTCGCCATCCGTTCCATAACCAGGCGATGCAAGAACCGGTCGTAAGCGTCGAACGTCTGTAGAAGCGCCCTATACCTAACCCGGTTGCCGGACGCTCCAACCGTCTCAAGAGCGAACGACCGAGCCATAGAATCGCCATCCTCGACAGGGTCGGTCGATTCAGCACCCCGAGGAATGAATCTAACCTGTTCATCGAAACCCGCGGCCTCGAAGTCGGGCACAGTTGAGATGCCGAGTTCGTTCATATCCTGACGAATTGACCATAGGCCTCCCTCGCGTCTCCGTTTGAGGTTGTAGTATCCGAGCAACGTCCGGACCTTTGCGCGTCGAGTTCGTCCAGCTAGTGTGTCTTCGGCGATTAGCCGGAGTTGATCAGGAATCGGCATGCTCGGCCTCCCGCCAGTCTGGGTTAAGACTCATCGCGCCTGACCCTCATCGGAAAGTACTTCGGCGCTAAAGACAACTGGGCGCATGTTTGTTGGAGCTTGAAGCACCGGCCACCAGAAAGGCGCATCTCTCCAACCCTCTGCCGCAGCGCCTTCCTGTCTCAGCAACATGATGCAGGGGACGCTAATCGCGAATCCTGATGCAATTTGGACGTCGGTGGCTGAAAAAGGGACGTTATTGAATCGCTCTTCGAACGCTCTTCTGGCGTGGCGACCAGAGCGACTCAAAACGAGCACCTGGCCGCGAAGTGAAGGATCCACGCTTTCGTTGCTGAGGTAACGGATCGCCGCGAGAAAGGCTCGTTCATCGAAGATGCAGTCCGGATTGGCGAGATCCAGGAGCGACAAGACCTCCAGTACAGTCTCGACCGCGATATCGAGGTCCACAAGCCTCGGTCGCTCGCCTCCACCCCCAAGACTTGCAATCTTCTCATCGATTCTAGCGATTCGTGTCCGGACGTGCGATGGCGCCTTGGAAGTGAAGCCTACGGGCAAGAGCCGCTTGGTAGGAGTGAGGCTTGTGAGCTGGGAAAGCAGCACCTTGTTGGGCGCACAGGGCCTGATGGTGCCCCGTTCCTCCATTATGAAGGCCACGCCCTGATCGCCACCGGCCTCAAGTGCGACGCGCAAAGCGTGATCGAACTCGTGGATCCGCTTCATCACGCCGTGCAGCCGATGAGAAGTGTAGAACCTTGTTACTGGAAGGTCATCTAAAGGGCGCGCGCCGTACATCCGAGAATGTTGAAGCACCGTGTCTTGCTGGAAGGACCGCGGATTTCTGCCGTAGTAGAATCCGATCAGACCCTCGATCGTGACTCCGCGGTCGAGAATTTGACCGCCAATGAACACAGTGAGTACGCTTTCCAGTCGAAGCTGTCCGTCCTCCCCAAGCATCGCGAAAACATCCTCATCGCTGTTAACTCGCTGAATTCGCACTCCCTCCACCAAATCCCTCGACTCCTCGCGAACGAAGTCCAAAGTAGGTAGCGCGGTATTCGCTGACTCAATGGCCGCACGCAGCCTCTCATAACTGTCTTCGACAAGCTCATCCCATTGCGGATCATTGGCTTCTGCTAGTCGAATAAAGGCAGCAACAATGGCGTTAGCGACTTCAGTTTGCCAACGATGAGACTCTTTGGCCTGCTCCGTGTGAACAACCATGCTGAAGCGAGTGCGGCGAGTTTGCTGGAAGCGTTGTTGTAAGCGGCGGATGGAAGCGCCAACGACAAAATCTAGAATCGCCTGTCTCAAACTAGCGCAGTTCGCCGAGCGAAGCACGTCGCTCAGCTTAAGTCTTCGGCCGTCGGAGCCCCTCAGTGCATCGAATTCGCGCTCTTCTACCTCGACATGCATGAAGCTCTCCACGGAACCCGCAACTTCCGAGTTGACGAAGTAGGCGTCTCCCCCGATGTAGCCGGAATGGATCGGCACGATCTCAGTGTGAGCCGGCCGTAGGGGTTGAACGATAAAGCCGCCCCGGTTGTCCAATTCCGCTTCCGGCTGAAGATACAACGCATATGGAGTAGCAGTTACCTGCAGCAAAGCGGACCTGTCCAACCTGCTCCTAAGCCCATCGATCATCGAAGAGATCGTAGCCATGCTTACGCCTCGAGCCCGCGATCCGCGAAATCCGACACTTGCTAGGTCCGCTTCATCGTCAATCACCAGGAGCCGTTTTCGACCCAGTTCGGGATAGGATTCAAACAGAAAATTTGAAAGCCGATTGAGATTGTCGTCCTCCTTCTTAACCACCAAAAGGAGCTTTCGCCTTCGATCCCTGGCTGGCAGATTGGCGGGCACGGACATGATGTCGTAAATTCGAATTTCGTCTTCTTCCCACAGGTCGCCAAAAGTCTTTTGCAACCTGCGTAGGGTTTGTTGCGCAAGTGCCCTCGTGCCCTTTGTAAGGATCACGGCGATATCGAACCCGTTGTCAAACGCGTATGAAATTATTCCGAGGAAAGTTTTGGTCTTCCCACTCTGGACCTTTCCCAAGAGCATCACGGGGTAGCCGTCCGAGATCAGCAGCTTTCGCGTCGCACTTTCGATACAGGCCACGGAAGCTGGCTCATAGGTATCGTTGACGACCGAGCGGACGAAGATCCCTCGCTCGAGCCTGATCTGGTCCAACGGTAGTTGTTGCATGGTTCACCGGAGGGTCAAGCCTTGGGCGTCAGTCTCCAGCACCCGTGTTTGCCAGCATGCTCGACGCGCCCATCGTTCTTCAGATTCGTTAGCGTCCAAGATACATTGTATTGCCAGCGAGCGACATTGGAACTCTTCATCATTTCCAGGTCGGCCTTGGTGAATGAGTCGCCCAACTGAGCTCCTACTCTTTCGCGAATCGCGTTCAGATGGCCGGTTCCACCAAGGGCTCTGAGGGCGTCTATAACCGGCTCGCTAAGCTGTGGTGGATGCAACGCAGGGCCGTCGAGCAGTCGCTTTGAACTCCTCGAAGGCTTGGTACGGTGGGCAGGAACGACGCTTGACTGAGCTCTTTTCGATTCTTGCTCTGGAAGGGATTCGATACCGAGATCGTTCAAGATCTCACTAAGCTCTGATACGATCGATTCCGCGCGCTCTATCAGCTCAAGGCGTACGGCTTCGCGGCGGGCGGATGGCGGGTCGACCCTATCGAAGGCAAGCTTTCCGTTACGCTGAATCTGCGCTCGCAGGCCCAGTAGCACGTTCCGGACCTCGTACGTTAGAGATGACGCTGAGTTTTCGCTCATGCTTGCTAATCCAAAATACGGTGGTCCTTGAGAGTCCCGGGCAACCGCAACTGAATATAACCGATAAAACGCCTTGCTAAGAGTAAAAGAGCATCGGTCGAGGGAAATTGAGTGGCAGTCCACACCGGTGAAAAATAGCGAGTTCAATCCAAGTGAACTCGTGGCTTGTTGTCGGCGGCCAACACACGGCGGGGGCGGCGCTTGTCACTGCACGGCGCGCTTCGCTGCTGCCTGATTGACCCACTTCCACGCATTAAGTTCGATTTGCCGCACACGCTCGCGCGTTACCCCCAGCAGGCGTCCTGTCTCCTCCAACGTGGCGGGGACGCCGGCAGAGCGCGGATCGAGCCCGCTTCGAAGAAGCAGCACCTCGACTTCCCGTTTATTACCGTGGGATAGGAATTGCCTCACGGCTTCTTGCTCAAGTGTCTGGTCAACCCAGTCTGGCTCCTGGGCGAGGCCTTCGGCGAACATGCTGATGTCCTCGGTTGGATGAAACAGAAGGGTTGCCCAATGCCGGACCTGTGGGTCGATATCTTCCACCACATCACTTTCACGGCCCAAGCCGCCTCTTCTGGCATCATCACCGAAGGCCAGTTCCTGAAATACCTCAGTGAGGGCTTCGAGGTTACGATCCCAAACGTGGGTCGGCACAGAGATAGGCCACCAAAGTTCTCTGATCCCTCGAGTCACCGTCTGGTGACACCATCGGCGCGCGTAAACCACAAGACGCGAGCCCTTGTCGGGATCGAACAATTCGATGGCACGCATCAGTCCCTGAAACGCCCACGAGAATAGGTCATCTATGGGAACGCAGGCCTCCGGGTATTGCCGGAAGCGGCGAATCGCTGTTTCAACAGGAACGTAGATATGCGTGTACACCAGGCGGTCCCTTGCCAAGATGTTTCCATGTCTCGCCATCGTGAGCCAAGCCATTTCCTCGTCTCGGGTTGGACGAGAAAGATCACCTAGCGACTCAACTAAGTCTCCAAGGGCGACACTATAGCGTCGAATCTGCGACGGAGTATGGCGAGATCGGTCCTGAGGCCTGCCGAAATGTTCATACTTTCCCGCAAAGAAGTCGGCCCAACTGGCCTGGTCTCCCCATGAGAAATATCCAAGCCTCGAAGGGCTAAGTTCAACGCTGGTGGCTGCCAGGGCCGCCTTGAGCGTCGAATCGCCTTGGAAGTGGCAGGCGTAGAGCTCATCTTGCGACCGACAAAAGATCAGCACCCGATCCAGCGCTCTCGACCGCTCGAGATGGCCCATGCGCCGATTGGGATTCTGCGCGTACATCAACACCCTTCTCACCTGCCATCGCAAGAACGCGTGGTCTCCGAGATCGAGAATCCAAACACTCCAAGGGAACTTCGACGGCAACCTTAAAGACCAGAGCGCTTCTACCGCTAGCCTTTCGTGTTGGGCGAGGTTGACGTCCCTTGCGGAATGAAAGAACGCCTCGGATTCGACTTCCGCGCTCAAGAGCGGCCACCCGAGGTGCGCACGGAGAATGTCGAGAAGCCTAGGTATCGGGTTGATCTCTCGCGACTCCACTCAGAGGCTCCTTACTGCCCGGGCAAGAATCCCGGCCGTCGAAATCCCTCCCTGGGCACCCCGGCGAGTACCTCCGACTCGACGTATTTCTTGAACAAGTATACCGAGGTAAAAATTCGATAGCCTTCAGCTGACGCTATCGAGACAGTGTCGTCGTCTCTCTCCAACACGAGTGCGACAGGGCCGCTAAGGCCTTGCTGTAAACCGGCTGGCCACGCCAAATCGAGAACAGCGGCATCGGTAGCCTCGGCCTTAACAATCTCGAAGTCCGTCTCACCCCTAGGTAGCCCAAGTTTCAGAAGCCACGCGTTGAGTTCGTCCAGTTCCGGTTCGTCACACTCGGGAACTAGGGTAGCTTCCGCCCACTCGGTAAGCGAGACTTGCTTCAGGGCTTGAGGGTGGCCGGAGATCAAGCTGTCAAGAAACTTGTTCGCTGCTGCTGCAAGCAGCACGCGCCTGGCGGCGACGAACTGCTCAAAGACTTCCAGCTTCCACAGGCTTTGATCCATCGGGATCCAGTGCGATTCGAGCGCTCCCGGGTAGTTCGCCTCCACTTCCTTGAGATAGGTAAAGGGATCCTGCGCGCCTACGTTCATGTTCGTGCCCGCAGTCAAGAAGGTGTAGTTCGCGAGCGTGTTTCGCAGAGGACGGGACACGCCGGCTTCCTGAAGCCGCGCCTTCGGAAAGACGTGGTGCACGTGGAGCTTGTTGCTGCCGCCAAGGAGTGTGTTCTTCAACAAGAGGCCAGTCCGCCAGTCGATAGACTCTCCGACTCGGGACATCATGTGTAGCAAAGGATAGAAGCGATTGCTTGTACTCCATCCCGCGAAATCCGCCGGCTGAAGTGTGAGGTCGCCACGCTGAGCTCGAAGATTCGCGATGAGGCGATCCAAGGCGCCGTCCATCGAATCGATGCTGGTAAGGTCCTGGGTCAGAACGGACTCTGTGGAGCCCGAATATCGGCCCCACAAGAATGCGTGCACGTACCAATAGAGCAACCGGTCACGTTCGCGCGGGTCTACGATCAGGCCGCCTCTCTTATCGACATAGCGGGCTAGTAGGGGGATCGTGTATGGGGCACCGAGGACCCTATCATGATCAATCCCAAGGCGGCCGGCGAGTAAGTTCAGCAGGTAATCGATCGCTTTCTCGGCTCTCTTTATTCCGTCCGCAAATTCCGAGACGGTCGTCTTCTCCAGAGATTCGAAGGCAGCCTTTCCTGTAAGGATTGCCGTGATGCAACGGAGAAACCAGTCGAGCTTAAAGAAGTACCCGGCCTTCTCCCACTTGGCCAGGCGCACCTTCATCTCACGCCGGGCCTCTGGCCAAGCCGCGCATATACGGGCCAGAGCGAGATCGCCTTTGCTGAGTTTTGTGCCGCCGCTATTGAGTCGGTTAAAGATGTCGACTACTACGTCGACGTTCTTGTCATCGCCAGTGACCGTGGCGACGTGAAATTCGATCGACTTGATATTTGAGAGGCGGTTAAGGCGCTCCATGAATACGGCCTGGCGATCGGGGTCATTCATGAATGGCATCAAGTACGGAACGATGCCCTTCGTCATCAAACCCGTCACATCGACCCAGGTTGAATCGGTCGCCATCTTCTGCTTCGTGTAGAACTCAAAGGTCTCGGTCTCGAGGTTGAAATAGAGACCCGTGAAGGTTTGGACGTTCCCGTCAAAGAACTGCGGTCGCTTCCCGCGTATTACGCCGTACAGCGTGGTCATCCGCTGCTGTCCGTCAAGGAGAAGATCCACATGCCCTGTGCTCGGTGGGAGCTGGCCCTTCGTCGCGGTTGCCTCAGTCTTCGTCCGCCACACGAGGAGCCCGCCGACCGGGTAGTCCCGGTAGAGCGAGTGCATCAACGCCCTCACCTGGTCTCGATTCCACACGTATCCGCGCTGGAACTCTGGAAGCGCGATAGAGCCGAGATCGATCTGATCGAGAATCGTGGTGACTTTCATTGGTTAGCCCCGGCAACCCTCTTCGACTGCATTGGATGTGCTCATTCGCCGGGCGGCATCATTGTCGCATATACTTCAAATCCGTACTAGTATGCTCGGACGGAGGCAGTAGGCTCTTTCTTGCTTGCCCGGCAAGCCCTGAAGCAATGAGTGCTCAGTACAACCCTGATGCGCAGCTTTAATCTTGCGTATAATGGGAATAGGTCCTAGACCAGTGAAATGTGATGGGCCTCCAAGGGTCTCCGTCGTTTGACGGGGCCCTTTCCTTTTACACGAAGTGAACGAGGGCGTAACCGGCGTTCACCGGATCCGGGCAGAGTTTAGCAACGTCGTTCAATCCATGGCTCGCGTCCCGGGGGCGCAAGGAATTGTTCGGCGTAGCCTGCTGTAACATGAAATATGCACATACGTCGGCAAGCTGCACCGCCAAGTGTTCATGCGATTCGACGCCGATCGGCGCAAGTGGTTGCAACGGAAGTTGGTGGCGCATGGAACGGTGGAGTGCTCGGACGGAGCCGATCTGGTTTTCGTCAACCCATGCATGTCCCTTGATGTTTTGCTCTTGTAGAGTCAGTTCAAATTCTCTAAACAGCTTTTCAAAAACGTCGCGCCTCATTTGCGTCGCTAGTTGAGCTGGGGTAGGAGTGTTTCCACCCAAATTTGAACGGGGTCTTTTCGAGTCTGCTATGACATTTATTACTACGATGCCGGAACACTCAGCGCACGTAGTCATAAATCTGCGCAGCCAATGAACCCGGACATGTACATGTGTGTTTTCTGGAAAACCAGTAGGATTCTGTACCCACTCGACCGCGTGGATTTCGGTGCTAGGGCTAGCGCCGAATACAGAGAGGGCAGCACGGAAACTAGCGCAACATCTTTCAAACTCTTTTGCGGACTTGCGAGGCACAAACACTCCCGTGGCACCAATGTAAAACTGCCCGGCTGTGCCTTGAAACGATCCGGTTTCGTCCACATAGAGGATCGCTTTCATTGTGTGCGTGTGCCACTTTGGTAGTACCCCGTCGTTCCACCACTTTTGAACAGGACGAAGTCGCTTGACGATCCACTTTCGCGGCCTCCGAATAGTCCGCAAAGCCGAGCGAGTAATGGCGTGCATCGCCTGCTAGGCTTCGTCCTTCTGGCGCCGACTCCACCAATGAGCGGCGTCCACCGGGCCGAGTTCCACGGAAGCTCCGTCACGGCGGATGTAAACTTTATCGTTCAGCGTGAACATCGTCGCGCTGTCTGATTTCACGTCAACCCGTGCGATTCTTTTTCCGTCGATCGCGACGAAGCGAATACGAACAAGGTCACTAGGGTCGGGCCTCAGCTTAACTCCAAACGTCTCGTGAAGCTTGCGCTGAAACTTGTCCGGAGTTTGGAGCTTCTCCAGGTCGCGCTCAATTCCGACTACTCGGTTGTCATCGTCAATGCCGATCAGAATGGTTCCACCCTCCCGATTGAGCATTGCGCAGATCGCCTTCGCCAGGTCAAGAAGGCGATCACCGTGTACGGTTCCTAGACGTACGTCGTACCAAAGCGTCTCCTTGAACTCCAGGGTTGTGTCCTCTGCCGGCCGGCGAAGCAAGCCACGAATGTCAGCCACTTCCTTGGCTAAAGCCTCCTCAAGCGAATCGCCCTCGCCAAAATACAAGAACTCCAATCGTTGATCAATTTCGACCTCCAAGTGGCGCACGTCTGAATCGGGAGATTCCGCTTTGGCCTCAATAATCAATCTGACAAGTGCCTCGATCTCTTGTCTTTGGGCCGAAGTGGCGGGCGGTACCGGCAAGTGCTTCACCATGTCAGTGTGCATATTGACGGCACCACCAACCATCGCCGTCCCAGAATTCCGGAACCACTGCTCAGCGGGGCCTGAATTCAGCACTGCCATAAGGTAAAGATCTTCCTGGGGGATCATGTAGGCTTTGTTGTTGATGTACCATCCCGGAGGTAGGAGAGCTACTCCAGGCTTGTCGGCTATTTCCTGATAGACGAGTTTTTGCTTCTCAAATTCGGCATAGTAGGCGCAACGTCGCAATTCCCAGTAGTGGTCCCCCTTTTCTCGTCTCGCTTCCGCCTTATCCTTGAACCTAGCGAGATGGTCTCTAATCGCTGGATACTCATCGATTGGTATGCCCACGGGAGTAACAATCATCCATCGATCCTTGTTGTCCACGACCCACTTGTGAATGTCCCGTCCTACGGCCAACGGGTGAATTAGTTCTGCGCTCCGCCGGTCGGACTCAATTAGTTCGGCCCGCTTTCTCCCGTCGATGATAAAGACACCCTCCGTGCGACTGTCACGGGGCGCCACCTCCCCCTTGGCGTACTGTCTTCCGTCCGGATCGATCCGCACGTCGTTTAGGCTGGTCTGAATCCCGTGATAAATTCTTAGGCCGGCAAGGTACTTGTACAAAGGCACCCCGCGCTCACGCATCTTTCCGAGCCGGTCGCCGCCCTGTCCGACTTCTAACCGCCAGGTGCCATCTTTTCCTAGTGAACCGGATTCCAACTCGCTGCCCCACTCCGAGATAATCGCCTGAAGGTCCGGATACGGAGGCTTGAGTGAGGTCACGGGAATGAAGTATGTTTTTCCATCGTTCTTGTCACCCTCCAGCCGCTTTGTCGCGATCGTGATGAGTGGGTAAGCGATAGTTCCCTGAAAAACGGGCAGGTCGCGAAAGTCCATCAGATATTGCACACACGTTCGTGCCGCCATGGATCCCCGGAGCTTCTGGCCGTACGTCGCCTTGAGCCACTTATTGCTCGTTATGAACGCAAACTGACCTCCTGGGCGCAGCAGGTCAACAGCTCGATCCATGAAATATATTAGGAGGTCAGCAGTCCCAGTCGCAGTGCGAGGGAACGCCTTCACTAAGGCGTCCTTGTATGCCTTACCCGCAGACCGTAGCAACTCGCCGGAATTGACATAAGGGGGGTTCGCAAGCACTAGATCAAACCCCGGAGCCCGGCGAAGCTTGGCCGAGATAACTGGATCGAAGACCTCGGCGAAGTCTACTTCCCAATCAAATGGGGCTTCGGCAAGGCTTCGGAGAGTGCTTGAAGCGAGTTCATCTTCGAAGAAGCTGGCGATATCGAAGCGTTTTTCCGACATCACAGATCGAGAGGGGCGTGGCTGCCACGGTTCCGGGTGAAAGTACGATCTCTTGAGGACAGTATATTGCTGAACCTGATCGTGGGGGAAGCCGAGCAGCCCTTGCGTCGGTTTCAACGGTGCGGCGAGTGAGTCCCCGCGCATCACAAGGAAGTCAAAGTTTGGTAGGGGTTCGGGCTTCTCTCCCTTATTCTCTACAACGAGTGAAAGCCAGAGACGCAGACGTGCGATTCGAATCGCGGTCTCACTGAGATCGACTCCGTAGACACAGTTTTGCAGAAGCTGAAGCTTTAATTTGTACAGACGCTGCTGCGCATGTTCATCTCGATTGCCTTTCCCTTGAACGACCTGTACGCGGTCGGTCAGGTCAAACAGCCTTTGGAGGAGCATCAGGAGATAGGCGCCAGATCCACAAGCTGGATCGACTGCCCTGACCTGGCTCAGCCAATCCGCCGTATCCTGCAGATCGTCTTGATCGAACGCGAGCCCGGTGCCCGGATCCTTTGTGCGATCCTGATCGACTAGGAGTGCAGCTTTCTGCGGCAAAAGCCCACGTTCGGTAAGGTAGCCCTTCAGTGCCTCGTTAACCATGAACTCGACGATTGGCCGCGGAGTGTAATAGGTGCCGGATTGATGTCGCTCACCTTTGATGATGAGCCGTTCGAAGATCTTGCCCAGCATCTCGGGATCTACTGCCACTTCTTGGTCCAGAGGCGTCGATTCCGTGACGGTGAAATTGAAGCACCTGAAGAGGCCGGAGTTCTCGTTGAAGAGGGCCCCAAACGCGTCGTCCGCGATTGAAACGCCAGGCACGTCTAGCGTGGCCTCTTCCGAGAACAGTCCCCCGTTCAAGTAAGGGACCTCACCAAGCAAGGGATAAAGTTCGTCACCGGCGGTAATGCCGGAATGGCGCTGATCGTCTAAACCGTCGAAGAATAACTTGCCGAGCAAGCCATTGAATGAACGGGGCGCGTGATGTGCCGCCACAAGCGTTTGATAGAACGCCGCGGGTTCCACCGATTCTTGGTGACGATCCCACAGCCACTTTAGGTAATCATGAGAATCAGCCTGACCATTTGGCGGCCGCAGCCAACCCATCCGCTCGATGAAGGATAGGAACAGTAGGCGATTGAGGAGTTGCTGGACATAAGAATGTTTCGCCGCCTCGCCGCCAGGGTGGCTGGTTGCCGTCTTTATGGTATCGAAGACTTCGACGAACCGCTGGTAGAAATCTTCGGTGAGTCCATCGACGTCCCATGCTCGTTCCCAACTACTGCGGTCAGACCAGCGGAGTCGCTCCAGGTTGTGAGTGAGGATCGTGCGCCCTATATTGGTGCGGCTCCATCCAAAAGAGCGGATTCGGGGCTGTCGTTGCGACTGTTCCTCGAAGAGCACGAAACGAACGTCATCATAGCCAGGACTCGCAACCACGAAAAGCGTGTCCCCAACACCAGTTCGACCCCGCCACCTTCCACTGGTGCGAATCTGACTCTGTAGTGAACTAAGAAGATTGCGTAGATCGCGGCGGACGTAGTGTTGCTCAAATTCGGCGAGAACAACAAGGCACTCTCCGTCTTCTCCGGTGGGTACGAGGCTAGATACCTTCACGCGCATCCCGCCTTTTATGCCCTGCGCGATTTCTGGCTCTTCGTAAAATGCGAATTCGGCATCAATCGGCCACCCCAAACCTTTCTGTGACTCCGGGGTGGCGAGAAACTCAGCGAGCGAGACTGAGTCGACGATTTGTTCCAGCAGAGCGCGAGAGATCATTTTTTTGTACGAAGCTCCATCGCGCAGACTAGACGCGGCTGGATCGTTGCAGGAAGATTGATCCGCCTGAAGCTCTGCTGGACCTTTGTTTTGATCCTACGCATGGCCTCCTGGGTATGGACGTTCGGCCCCGGCTTGCCTGAACGCTCGCCCTTCACGGTAGCCGAGAGCATCGTTAGGATTCCTGGGGCATCGAGGTCGATCTTGCCATTGGTCTCTGTTGCCAAAACGGGCATACCGATGACCGAACGAAAGTGATTCCTGTCGGAGGTCGTTGCCCGGGTATCGGCAACCATTTCGAATAAAGCGAAAAGTCCGTTTACGGGTGCATCCTCCCAAACTCCAAATGCCCCTGGCGGTAGATTCTGCACGGCTTTCAGGGTTTCGGGATCCGGTGAAGCCAAGGTTTCGATGTACTTTTCGTTGACTCGGTCGATGACAGACGGCTCGCCGTCGACGAGCTTGTTAAACTCCTTCAGCGTTCCTGCAGGGTCACTCGACTTGAAGAAGGCTTGGTCGATTCCCAGGGTCTTGCTGATTTGCGTCGTCCGGTTTTCCACCGTATCAACGAGCTCGATGATGTCGTTGATCTCATCAGGCGGAAGGCAGTTGAGGATGCTGAAGCTGTGAGGAATCGGATTCTTCCTTGGGTCAAGGCGACGATCGACGCGACCAATGCGCTGAATGAGCCTAACGGGATTCCAATGGATGTCGTAGTTCAGGATGCATTCGGCCTCCTGCATGTTCACACCTTCACTGAGAACATCTGTGCATATCAGGATGTCCACTCGTGTTCGGTGACCCTTTCGGGGCTTGGGGTTGTACTTTGGACAAAAAGCGTGCAGAACGTCAGCCCGGGTGTCTGGATGAACCGTAGAGTCTATGCGTGCCACGGAGTATTTGGGAAAGGCCTCCATTAGGGCTTTCTCAAGATAAAACGAAGTTCGTTGACTCTGAGTGAACACCACGACCCTCTTTTGGGCTTCCACCAACTTTTGAATCTCTTCTTGAACCGCAATGAGCTTGAAGTCATGCATGCTACGCGCTTCAATGGTCTCACGGTGGATCTCGCGCAGGAATTCGAGGTCGTGGAGAATATCCTTTCTCCACTTCACGACATTGAAATTCTCCTCCGTGAATCCGGCCAGTTTCTTGTGCAGATGCCTGGAGCCGATCACCTTCTCAAGCCATTCGTCGAGCTCCTCACCGTTGAGATCCGCGTCCTCACCGGATTCCATGTCCTCAAAGCCATCCGAAAAGACGAGCGCGTTTATGGGCGTATTTACCCACCCTGTGTGCGGCTCGATGTCTGCATTTGCCTCTTCCTTCAGTACATAGCTTAACCGGGCCATCAAGCTAGTTCCCAGGCTCTGGAGAATTCCTTGAAAGGCCGCCGGACTACTCTCTAGCTGTTTCATCGTGTTGGTGAACACGAGCCCAGCAAGGAAAACCTCCTGTTGGTAACTGCGCTTGCCGATTTCGCCAGTCGTGCGATACTGCTCCGGAAGGAACGCAGCGAACTTGATCCCATCCTGGCGAGAAGGAGTCTTAACTGGCTTGAGGCTTGCACTGTGGCCCTCTAAACGTCTGTATTCTTCCTTCATCGCCTTGAGAAAGGCGGCAGTGGGTTTGAACCTCTTGTGCGTGAGGCGAACCACGTTCTTCCATGACTCGCTCAGGTCGTACTCGACGGCCCGAGGCGGCTCTCGGTGCGGAAAAACGAGCGTCTTACCGACGGCCTCCGCAAGTTCGATACATGTGGCGCGCTTCCGCTGAATCACGATGGATTCGAGAACCTTGCCCAGAACGTCGTTTGTGGCGTATGCCAAGCTGTCGAAGTCCAGCTTCATCTGGTCTTCCGTGCCCTTCTTTGCTTCCTTGTCGGCGTGTTTGGCTGCCGCGGTGATCTGCACTGTTTCGTAGCCCGCGAGCGTGCCGATGTCCTGAGAGATAAGCGCGAGCTGCGCACTTAGGTCAGCGAATTTCGTGTTGATCGGAGTCGCGGTGAGGAGGATGATCTTCTTTCGTTTCTCGGGATCAACTGAACTTGACTGGACCAACTTCCTCAGATTGATGTACCGCTGAACGTTGGTTGTCCGGAAGTTGTGCGACTCGTCGACAACGATCACATCGACCCGATCAATGAGCTTTTCCAGCTCAGCCTGTTTCTTGGCGAGCGCTTCTGAGGTGGTGTCTTCATCGACTTCGAAACCCAGATCGGTCATCGATTTCTCGAAGATCGTGCCGTACGGCTGGCGGTAATCGTCGAGGAATTTCTCGAGATACTCGTTCCAACTGGCCTGCATGATGCTCTTAGGCGCTATAAGTAACACGTTCTTCTTCAGCCTGCAGAAGTGTTCCATGAGCGCAAGCGCGATGAAGCTCTTGCCGAGACCGACACCATCGCAAATCATGACCCCATGTTCACGGTTAATGATCTCTAGAGCACGGGAATATCCTAGGGCCTGGTGTGGATCGAGCAGCGGCTTGATCTTAAGGGAGTCGCCAGCTAGACTCTGTCCCTGGTAGTAAGCTCCCCATGCGAGGAGGGCTTTCTGGTAGAGAATGTATGGATCGTACAGGCGGACCTGGCGCTCGATCTCCTTTAGAACCTCATCTGTCACCACGTCTTGCTGAGCTTCTAACCAGCGAGCCTCGTACCACGTCCGAAGTTGATCCGCCTGATCGTAAGTCAGATGTACGTTGAGCTCGATGTTCTGCGTAAGGCCCGGCCGGGTGAAGTTGCCGCTGCCAATAATTCCCGCGTATGGCGGGAAGCCCTGCCGGATGGCTAGGTAGGCCTTTGCGTGGAATTTGTCCCTTGTGTAGCAACGGGCTTCCAGAAGATTCTTGTCGATGAGGGATTTGGCGTGACTTAGCCCTTCAAGAAGGGGGTCTGTTTCACGCTGCTTGAGCAGGTCCTTGTCCGAGAGGTCTCGCATCGCCGCGAGCAACTGCCTTCGTTGGGAGGTGCTGGCGTCACTCCCAAATAACAACCGCACACGTTCGAAGTCGTGAAGGTGCTCCCCAATGAGATTCAGGGCGTCCAAAGAGAAGAATGCACTGGCGATCCAGAGCTCTCTTCCGTTCCCTGAGATGTCCCTGATTGCCGCAAACAGTGTATTGTCACCGAGGTTGTCGATGATGCTCGTGAGCGTGAGGGGCTCGGTGGCGGCGGGAGTCACGAATAGGATTATAGTGAGGTTCAGAAGCCGCGTGTACGCGTCGACCGCAGTATATTCACATACGTTATGTGGCAGAGGGCCAATTTGGCACTAAGTAACTGTAAGCGGCCTCGCTGTTCTGGCAATTCCTGTTTTCTGGTTTACGTATGGTTCGATCGTCGGGCGTTCGACGCTCACGCTATTCTTTAAGCTCAGCGGGCTGTACCGCTTTCCGATGAATATATGAGTTGCAATGGCCGAAGATAAGCACCTGCTCGGATATCTTGGTGAATACGTGTCCCCTGGCGGCTCCTTCTATGGCGGACTCTTGGTCACCAACGAGAGGGGTTTGCCGCGCGAATTTAGGCATACGGACGCCACGCGGCCATCGAAACTTCAAGTGACGCTATATGGCGATCAGCTCCATTCTTGCCTTGGTAGCGATGCGATGGCGCCAGCCCTTTACAACTCCTTGACGGAGAAGCCCGGTGTCTTGCAAGTAGACCGCATGGGGAAACGGTTCTTCGGTGAGTTCGTTGGACAGATTTCTCCCGCGGCCTTGCTCATAGCGGCTCCTTCGGACGAGGGACTTTTCGCAGAATCCGTATCGCCGCTAGGGGACTTAGTGGATTTTGTGAGACTTGATCATTTGCGGGTCCCGAACAGCTTTGTATTCGCCTATCTGGTGGATGACGTTGGCGGGAACGGCCGTCGCATTTTGGAGACTGCACAAAGGCAGATGAACCTGTATTCGCCTTTCGATCGCATTCGCACAGTTCTCCGTCAAATTGCGGAAATGGACGAGGTGCGCCCCAGAGGATGAGAAGTCCGACGATTCCTGTTGGGCGGCGAAATCTGAAGCAGCGACTGTTGGTTCGAAGCTCCCGATTGTGGCTAAGAGAGCCAGCTCTTCGATCGATTCCATGCGATCGGCTGCGCGAGCCTGGGGTTACGACCTTGAACCTTCTGGTGACGCCTGCCATTTCCTTCGATCTGGTCGAGTTGCCAACTCCAACTATCCGCGGCACCCTCTTCAGGGCCAGGAAGAAGGCAGGATCGGTTGACGAAGAGATCAGCCCCCGCGTTCAGCAGCGTCTGTTCGAAGAGCTCGAAACCGAACTGCCGTTGCCACGAGACAGACCGGTTTCGATCGACTTTCTGTACGAATGCTTGTACCCTGCTACGGGAGATGAGTCGGATGTCGTCCCCGGATTTGAGATTCTCTTCCCCTACCAGCGGGTGGGAGTCCAGTTTCTCGTGGAACGACGGGAGGCTCTGTTGGCAGATGACATGGGACTGGGCAAGACAGCTCAGTCCTCGGTCGCGATCCTTCTCAAGCAAGAACGGATCAGCCGAGCTCTCCTAATCTGCCCACGGTCGATCATTCTTCAATGGCAGGCGGAGGCCGAAAAGTTTGGTGGGCTGAGAGCAAAAATCGTGGATGGTCCGAAAACGGAGCGGAAGCTTATTTGGAAATATCAGAGCGGCCTGCTGCTCACCACACCCCAAATTGTCAACAACGACTCGGAGTTGCTCAAACAAGAGATCTTTGACCTCGTCGTTTGTGATGATGTGTCTATGCTAAAGAACCCTGGGCAAATAACCTCCTCGGTCCGAGACTTGAGGCGTCACCGCAGTTGGTGCCTGACCGGAACACCGCTCGAAAATAAGCCTGAAGATCTACTGAATACTTTTGAATTCGTTTGCCCCGGACTGTTCAGCGCCCGCGAGAGGCACCGGGCACCATCTAAGGCCACAATCGACTCAAGAATCGCGCCGTATTTTCTCCGAAGAAGGAAAGTCGATCATCTGGTTGACTTACCAGAGAAGCTTTACGTTGGGCCTATCATTACCGAACTTCAAGGAGTCCAGCTCAAGACCTATCAAGAAGCTGAGCAAGCGAAGTGGGAGGCCCTGCAAGAATCGGGCATCGAAATAACGAAGATCCACATATTTTCGATCATCAACGCTTTGATGCGACTGTGTAACCTTCACGGCCCTTCCGGCTCAAGCGCGAAGGCTGAGTTACTTGAAGAGGAGCTGGACACCATTCTCGGTTCCGGGCAGACTAACAAGGCTATCGTCTTCGCACACGACCTAGAAGCCCTGAGGTTCCTCCAGGACAAATTCGCGAAATACGCTCCCGTGTTCTATCACGGTGGGTTATCCCAGAATCAAAGGCAGGAAGTTTTGTCCAAATTTCAGCACTCCAGCGACCTGCTTTTAGGGTCAGTTAAGGCATGCGATAGAGGCCTTAATCTGCAACATGCGAGCTACGTCTTTCACTTTGACCGGACTTGGAATCCCGTTAATGAACTGCAAGCCGAAGATCGCTGCTGGCGTCAAGGACAAAAGAAGACAGTATTCGTTTATCGATACCTCGTGCGCGGAACCATCGAAGAACGCATCGCGCAAGTGCTTTCTGAGAAGCGAGCACTTTTCGACACTTACATCGATAGCAAGAGCATGACTCCCGACGAAATTGAAGTGGCTCTCACCGAGAAGCTAAGCCTCGAGGACTTTCTTAGAATTATCCGTCCGCCCGATTGCTCCGAGTCCCTGTTTTAGGGTCCAGTCAATCTGGACAGTCCAAAGCTATTGAGCCTGAAATTCTTGAGTTCTGCGTTCGCCACTTTGTGCGGAGAATTTCTCGAAGGAAGTCGAAGTAACTTACCAAGTTCGCCCCCTAGAGATTGTTCCAGCCTTCATTTACCCCCTCGGTGGACCAAATCTCGTTTCCGTGGTGGGACACGTCTGATGAACATTCACTCAAATCACTAAAACAGCTGCGCGATTCCAACGAATTCGGCCACCGATTCCAATTTAATTCGGCCACCCATTCCAAAGTTATCCGGCCACCAATTCCGAGAGAATTCGGCCACCCCGTGAGGGCTTTGACGGCTTAGCTTTTGGGTTTTGTTGTCTG
>CAIVDU010000093.1 GCA_903904815.1 uncultured Armatimonadota bacterium | reverse complement strand
TTCCCACCGTAGAGGTAGAGCGAAGTGTGCGCCAGGTTCTGAGCGAGAATAGAGCCCTGGTTAATGACGCTGCTGAACGACTGGCCCAGCCGGGGATTGTCCCAATAGCCGGTATAGCTGGTCTCAATCACACCCTGGTTGGTAAGTGTGCCACCGCCGTTGTAGCTCTGAATACTGAATTCACCACTAACCGTGGTGCCCGCATCGAACGTCAAGTTGTGTCCGTTTTGGACATTCATCGTGTTGACGTAGCCGTAATAGTTGTTGCCGAAATCGATGGTCGCGCCGGTGAAGGTTTGATCCTGATTCACGTAAAGGGTGGCTTGAGTCCAGTTGTGCGTACCGTCACTGTTGCCGATGAGAATAGTGGGGTTGGCCCCGAAAGTGGTGCCACCTTGGATGCGAGCCGACTGATAGCCGTGGGACAGATCAAGCCCGCCGTCAAGCGAGACACCGTCAATCGTGTTCCAATAGTTGTTGTCAAACCCGATCTTGGTCGAGTTGATAACGTTTCCACCCTGAATCGTTCCACCCTGGAGCGTCAGGCTTCCGGTGATGTCGAACGTGCCACCGTTGGTGGCTTTCATCATGTTCTGGTTGGCGAGATTTCCGGAGACTAGGATGGAACTACTCACTCCATCAACGGAAATCGTGCCTTGGTTTTGGAAGGCTCCGCCAAGCTCCAAGAGCGACGATCCGCCGTTCAGCACGTTGATCGTGCCGTTGTTGTATCCCGATCCGCTTGGAGTAATTCGAAGTGTCGAACCTGAATCAACCTTCACCAGGCCAGAGTTGGAGAAACTCTTCTCGAGGACGTCAAGCTCTCCAGTCGCCACTTCAAGCGTAGCCGGCGAGTTGTTGGTGAACGACGCACCGTTCAGAACTGACAAACCATTGGTGGTGTCTTTCTTGAACGTCCCGATGTTGACAACCGAGACATTGTTCCAATTCGATCCATCGTTCTGAATCTCAAAAGTGCTGAGATTGACGACGGTATCGTCGAAGGCGCCGCCGCTTGCGCCCACGAGATCGCCGCCCGTCCAGGTCATCGAGCCGTGGTTCACCAAATTGCCGGCCAGATTGAGCGTTCCGCCAGACAGAGTGCCCCCACTCATTGCGTTCACGAGCGTGGCCTGAGGAGTCGATATATCGCCGATCGAACCGCCAGACCAATTCAGTGCGCCGCTAATTGTAAATCCATTCGTCAGATCGCCGGAGTAGATCGATCCAGAACTCAGGTTCAGTCCGCCGCTTACATTGACAGCGCCTGCCGCAGTGAGGAAACCTCCAGACACAGTGAGGTCACCACCGATGGTGCTCGTTGTCGCGCCGCTGGTGAGAGTCAGCCCGCCACCACTGATCGTGAGGCCACCTACACTGGAAAGGTAGGTACCCGTGAATTGGGCTGCCCGAATTTCCGTGTAGTTCGAAATCGGGTTGGAGCCAATAATGAACGCGCCAAAGCCCAACGGGTTGTTGTCCCAATTGGCGAAATTGACGGTCCCGTCCGGGTTATCCCAGAAGTTGTTGAGACCACCCCAGGTGAAATGATTATCCTGGGCATTCGCGGTTCCCACCGCAGCCAACATGGCAGCGATGAGGAGACGGTGAGCGAATCTCTTGGTTAGGGGTATGCGTTGACGTCGAGCTCGGCGATAAATACTGGCGCTCATAGTGCACTCCGGTGCGTGATGTGTTGAACCAAGAAAGCGGCCTGGTCATCCGCGCGAAAACCCGAGACACTGCGGAGTGCTCGGGTAAATAAACTGTACTGAACGGTAGTCAAACTCACTGAGGAGGCCCTCCGGTTCCGACGAGACTCTTGTATTCGGGTCGAGAAATCTGGACTGGGTTCGTCGACTTGTAGTCCTGGAGCTCCTGCTGAATCGTCCGACCGTTGGTTCTGAGCCCCTTGTCGAGCTTTGCTCCAAGCAGACACTCGTCCCTCACCTTGTCAAAGGGAACGGTCTGTTCGTGAGTGCGGCCGACACAACGAATAATCCACCAGAGTCCGTTGATCTTTCGCGGGTCAATCTGGTCGCCGACCTTCATATCGAAGAGGATCTGTTCGAGTCCAGGGAACTTTCTGGCGTCAAGTTTGCCTTTGGCTATCGCCGGCAGAAGTCCGCCGTTGTTTGCACTCGGATCTCGCGAATAGGCCTTTGCGACATCGGCAAAAGCAGCTCCCCGAGCAAGCTGATGAAAAGCAGTCTTTGAGTCGTCTTCAACGGGCGTGACGATCACCGCTACCTGGACAGCTTCGGGAGTATGGAAACGAGCTTTCGGGTTGTCAGGTGAAACGTTCAGATCGTAATACGCTTTAACCTCAGCGTCGCTGATCGTCACTCCCTTGGTGATCACCGCTTGCTGGGCAAGCTTCACCGTGATCTCCCGCCGGAGATCCTTTTCCGTTTCTCTGGATTTTTTAAGCTGCTCGCCGAAGTCAGGCTGCTTCTTCATCGAGTCGAGTTGCTTCTGGACGTCGACGTCAGAGGGGTATACGCCGAGCTTTTTCGCGAAGCCGAGGTCCATGTCCTCGTTCACGATCTGTTGAAGCACTTTAGGACCCGCTACCAGTTCGAGACGATGTTGGAACTCCTCGTTGGAAACGGGGAGGAGATCCACGGTCGCTACATCGTCAGATCGCCGGCTCGCCCAGACAAAACCTGAGACCAAAGCGACCGCGATGATGGCAATAATGGCCAGCGGAGTCGGACCAATGGGTCCAGAAGAACTCTTAGAACTATTCATTTGTGTGGCAACGTCGCCACTTCCTCCCTCTCTCAAAAAAATACAGTCCCGAAATCCGAGACAGCTCCCCACAAATCACCCGTGAGACGATCTTTATCTTACGAGTCATTTGCAAATAGATATAGCTAGTATAAATACCAGGTTATGAAGCGAATATGAGCAAGAAAACTAAAGTTCCCCATTAAGGGAGCCGATAGCGAGGTCCAGAACGCGTGAATGTTTCCGTCCGAGGGATGACGGCGAAATCGCCTGTTTCCGGAAGCACGCTCGGCGAAACGTGGGGGCCGTCAGGCAGTTCAAAGTCCTATTACTGGTAAACCCGGACGTATTGGATCTCAAACTTCGAGGGGAATATCGAATCGTCGATGCCTCGCTGACCTCCCCAATCGCCGCCAATCGCCAGATTCAGCAAGATGAACTGCGGCTTATCAAACGGCCATCCGGCCGAACCCTTGCCATTGTCGAGGTAGGTAAGAACCTTCTTGCCATCGAAGTACAGATCCAGCGAATGAGCCTTGTAATCCATCCCGTAGACGTGCCAGTCGTCCCAAACTCGAGGAACGTCGATGTGCGTGCTGGCCACTGAGCCATCAGCGGTGTTATTCGACTGAGTGTGAATATTGAAATGGACCTTCTCTGGGTCAAATCCCACGTTCTCCATGAGGTCGATTTCGCCGCACTGAGGCCATCCAACGAACGACGCGCCTGATTTCCTTATGCCGTCGCCCAGGAACCAGATGGCCGGCCAAGTTCCTCTTCCGGTCGGAATCTTTGCCTTAAACTCGAAGTAGCCGTGATCCCAGGCTTTGGTGGACTCTAAGGCGGCCGCCGTGTAATTGCCACCTTGGTAGTCCTCCTTGCGTGCCTCGATGATAAGTTCGCCATCAACGACTCTCGCATTCGACGCTCTTTCCTTGGTGTAGTACTGAGCCTCGTGATTTCGCACGAAACCGACCTCGTAACCCCATTTCGAAGGATCGGGCAGTCCATTCGCTTTGAAATCGTCCTTCCAAACGAGGTGCTTTCCATGTTTAGGATCCGCGTCCTGCTTTAACGAGAGCATCGCCATCGCGCCCAAAACCATCATCGTCGACATGTCCCTAGTTTAGACCCGTGGAGCCAAGACCACTGTTTACTTACATGCAAGATAACCTCAGCAAAGAGAGATCCGCGTCCATCAAATCATCGACTTGAGTTCCCTGCTGAATACCTTCAGACTCGATAAAGCAAAGAGCGTCTGTCGATCTGCGGATCACCACTCTTCCCTACATCACGCCACAACTGAATAGCTCAAGGAGACATAGATGTCCACGCTCAATAACGATGCTATCGAGTATCACGATCACGGTCGACCGGGCAAGATCGAAGTCGTTCCCACGAAGCCGTGCCTTACCGCACGCGACTTGTCGCTCGCCTACACTCCTGGCGTCGCGGCCCCCTGTCTGGCGATTGAGAAAGACGAACACCTCGCCTACCGATACACCAATCGAGGAAATCTCGTCGCTGTCCTCTCCAATGGAACTGCCGTCCTCGGTCTCGGCGACATCGGTGCTTTGGCAGGTAAGCCGGTTATGGAGGGCAAAGCTGTCCTCTTCAAGCGATTTGCCCAAGTCGATGTCTTTGACATCGAAGTCGACACCCACGATGCGGAAGAGATTATTCGCGTTTGCCAACTCTTGGAGCCCACGTTCGGCGGGATCAACCTCGAAGACATTAAGGCCCCCGAGTGCTTTATCGTTGAGGAAGAACTCAAGCGCACCATGTCGATCCCGGTATTTCACGACGATCAACACGGCACCGCCATCATCTCCGGCGCAGCTTTACTCAACGCCTTACAGCTCACCGGTAAACAAATAGTAGATGCAAAAGTCGTCGTCAATGGCGCTGGCGCCTCAGCGTTAGCATGCGCCAAGTTTTACGAATCATTGGGAGTTACACGGGAACACATCGTGCTCGTTGACACCAAGGGTGTTGTGTACGAGGGCCGCACCGAGGGCATGAACAAATACAAGGCCTACTTTGCCCGAGAGACGACGCTTCGAACGCTTGAAGAGGCGCTTGTCGGGGCGGACGTGTTCCTCGGGTGTTCGGTGGCAAATATCCTGACTCCCGCGATGCTTCAGTCACTCGCGCCAAACCCGATCATCTTTGCCCTCGCGAATCCAGATCCGGAGGTGACCTACGAAGTAGCCAAGGCGGTTCGTCCCGACGCAATTGTGGCCACCGGACGGAGTGACTTTCCAAACCAAGTCAACAACGTCCTCGGCTTCCCGTTCATCTTCCGCGGCGCTCTCGATGTTCGTGCGTCCGCGATCAACGAAGAGATGAAGCTGGCCGCCGCTCATGCGCTGGCGACTCTGGCGCGGGAGCCCGTTCCGGAAGAGGTCTCGATGGCGTACGGGGGGACCCGCTTCCAGTTTGGTCCCGACTACATCATCCCCAAACCGTTCGACCAAAGGCTATTACGCCAAGTATCGATGGCTGTCGCAAGTGCCGCGTGTGCCACTGGAGTCGCCCGCGAACCCATCGAGGACTGGCACGCCTACGGATCGCGCCTCGACGCAATGACAAGCAAGGCCGAGATCATGATGCAAAGGATCCGGTCTGGTGCACGCACCAAGTGTCCCCGGATCGTATTTGCCGAGGGCGAGAACTCCAAGGTCATCGACGCGTGCCGAATCGTGCTCCAAGAAGGCACCGGTAGGCCCATTCTTTTGGGACGCCCCTCGGTGGTTAACCAGGCTGCTCTCCGAGTTGGAATTGATCCCAAGGAAATTGAGGTCATCGACATGACGGGAGACTCGCATGTTGAGGATCTCGTGAAAGAGTTGGTCAGGGTCGGAGCGAGAGATGGTATCGCAGCCCCTAAGGCCCGACGACTCATTCAGTCACCCATCTATTTCGGTGCGATGATGCTGCGCCTTAGCCACGCCGACGCCATGATCGTTGGGGCCGACGACGCTTACGGCGACACCATGAGGACCTTACTGCCGTTGACGGAGACCGCGCCCGGTGTTGGACGCGCCTCTGGATTCCATGTGATCATGATCGAGGGTCAGGTCTTTGTCATCGGAGACACGACTCTCAACATCGACCCGTCGTCCGAGTTACTCGCGCAAATTGCGCTTCAAGGAGCGGAATTCGCGCGCGAATTGGGCCTCACGCCGAAGGTGGCCCTCCTCTCGTTCTCGAATTTCGGCGAGAGCCATCACCCTAGAGCCAAGAAGGTTCGAAAGGCGGCGGAACTGCTTCGTAAACTCGATCCACTTCTCGCCTGCGATGGAGAGATGCATGGCGATGTAGCCGTCCTTCCCGAGTTCGCTCGCCAGAACTTCCCTCACAGTCGCATCCAGGGAGATGCGAATGTGCTGATCTGTCCAGACCTCGACTCGGCAAACATCGCTTATAAGCTGCTCGCGTCGATCGGCCATCGGTCCGAGTTCATCGGCCCGGTGTTGAAAGGGCTCCGGTTGCCAATCAACATGGTGTCATTCAACTCAACGTCGCGGGATATCGCGAACCTGGCCGCTTTCAGCGCCTACGGTTGGACCCCGCCCGTGAGTCGAACCGAGGCGCTGGCAAGCATCGCCTAAGTGCTTGACATTGTGGTGGCCGACTTGGATCGCATTCAGCCGATTCAAGTCGGTGCTGGCTTGTTCCCGCGCCTGGTCCATCGAGCCGCTTTCGGGCACACGACCGCCACACTCGCTGTACCTGTGTGTGCACAATGGGGAGGTTCGATGAATCCCCTTGATCCACCCTCTTTGAGCTTGCGGCCCATTGGATACGTTCGCACCGCAAGCCGAGCCAAGTTTGATGCGCCCAGCCAGCCCAAACATGACGCGAGCGAGGTCAACTTCCTTGAGCTTCTGCCTGACCAGCAGTTTGAGTTGGCGCTCCAAGATCTGGCCAGCTTTGATCGAATCTGGATCCTATGGTGGTTCGATCGAAACACCCAATGGCGTCCGAGAGTGATGCCTCCTCGAGGACCTGCCGTGAGGCGCGGCGTCTTTGCCACTCGTTCCCCGCACCGCCCCAACCCGTTAGGGTTAACGTGTGTTTCGCTCATTTCGGTCGAGGGACGCACACTCAAAGTCGGTCCGCTGGACCTGATGGATGGAACGCCGATTTTCGACATAAAACCGTATCTTCGCACCGTCGACGCCCATCCCGACAGCAGTCTCGGTTGGCTGGAAGAGATTGAACAAGCCGCCCAACAGCCTCCGCCCTTTCGAATCGAGCTTTCTCCGATAGCCGATCGGCAGCTTGCATGGCTGCGGGAGAACTGGAATGTTGACTTCACTGAACGAGCCTTTGTGATTCTCGAACGTGACCCGTCGCCCCATCGCACGCGCCGCGTGCTTCAGATGGACACGAATCGATACCGCATCGCGTGTGGCGCCTGGCGAATGTTCTTTCGAGTCGAAAACGATGTCGTGATTGTGGAAGAGGTCGACAAAGGCTATTCGGATGAGACGCTCCAATCCCATATCGGAGACGAGATGCTAGACCGCGACGCCCAGATCGCCTTTGCGCTTTGGAAGAGTTCCTTGGGAGGTTAGCGGTTAGCGGTTGCATAATGGACACATGAAGGCCTCTCGAATTCTTCCCCTCCTCGTTGGACTGGCAATTGCTGGCGTTGCGGGGGCTAGCTCGCCGACATCGGCGCCAACGCTAGTGGAGACCGCTCTCCACACCGCAAAAGCGGAGCACAAGGGAGTCCTGGTGATCTTTCACGCTTCTTGGTGCGGTTGGTGCAAACAGCTTGATAAGTCATTTGAAGTACCCGCGATGAAGGCGGTTCTTGATAAGGACTTCGTGATCCTCCATGTCACGGTAATGGAAGATCCGGCTCACAAGGCCGATGAGAATCCGGGTGGCGGGGACATGATGATCAAATTTGGCGGTCAAGACGCGGGTTTGCCGTTCTTTGTGGCCCTTGGCGCGCAGGGGCAAGTCGTTGCCGACTCCAAAGTGGTCAGCCCTGGAAACCCTAAGCCCCAAAACATGGGATTCCCAACTGAGCCCAACGAGATCGATCACTTCATTGCAATGCTCAAGGCGAGCAACCCTAGGCTCAATGCCGCCGACGCTGCCGCCGTGCACCAAGTGCTCGTGGATCGCGCGGCTGAGATCAAAGCCGCCCACCACTAGGCGCGCGAGGCCTGTCGGTCATCTGGTCGACAGGTCAAATCGTCCGCCCAACGAGCATCACTTCGGCATTATCGAACTCGATCACCTGCCAGACTGCGACGTCGACTCCCTTCCCTGATCAAACCCCGGGGTGTGATAAGATGAGGTCGCGTGTCGCTGCATTCCCAAGGTTCGATAGAGACTGAACTGAAACTTGCGAATGCGGCCTACCGGGCAGGCGATCTCGGGTTAGCCACTTCGCGAGTCGACAAGCTCCTCAAGGAACACCCCAATCGCGCTGATGTGCAGCTTGCCAAAGGGATCATCGAGATCGCAAAGGGCAATCAGGTCGATGGTGCGAACGCCATCCTCTTATCGCTCCAGTTAGAACCGACCAACCCGGAGGCGCTGTCTTGGGCCGCGTTTACGAGCCTGAATCTTCGTAATTTTCCACGAGCAGAAGAGTTCGCGCGACGTTTCGTCGAAGTCGACTCTCAGAATCCCCGCGCGCACTATCTCTTGGCCAACGCGCTACGAGCCCTCGATCGAATCGACGAGGCTCTCAAAGCCATCGATAGGTCGCTGGAACTTAGCCCCGACGACACCGACAGCCTCGTAACGAAAGCGCGGTTGCTAAGGCAAGGGAGCCTCCCCGGACTTGCGGTTGAAGTATATCGAAAGGCGTTGGCCATTCGTCCGACCCCACCAGCGGCGGTCGACCTGGCGCGAATCCTTTTAAATGAGAGTCATCCGCAGGAAGCGCTCGATGTTCTCAACCAAGTTGCTCCGCTGCTTCGCATCGAGATGCGTCCGCACGCGTTGATTGCCCAAGCCTGCACAGCGCTTCGACATTTTGACGCCGCCGAAGCACATTGGCGACTAGCGGAGACCTATACCAACGACTCGGTAGGCGTCATTCAAAGTCGCGCGACGGCCGAGATCGCGGTGGGCCGATTTGAAATCGCCGAAGGGCTCCTCAGAAATCTTATCGAGAAACGGGCCGGAATCGATGCCTCATTTTGCATCCTCACCACGGCTCGCAAGATGACGCCGGACGAACTTCCGCTCATTCAGCAGATGGAGGCGGTTTCTCAGAGTGGTTCGCTTACTGGTATTTCTCTCGCAAATCTTGACTACGCTCTGGGCAAATCTTTTGACGACTTGCGCGACTTTGAGAAAGCGATGTGGCACTACGATCGGGCCAACGCGGTCTGCCTGGAATCGTATCCCAGGCGGAAAATTTTTGACCGCATGGCTGTCCGTCGATTAACCGACTTTCAGATCGCGTTTTTCACCAACGACCGGATTCAGGAACTAGCCGACTTCGGTTTGGCCTCCACCCTTCCCTTATTCGTGGTCGGGATGATGCGATCCGGCACGACGCTCACCGAGAGCATCCTTGGGGCTCATTCCAAGGTGAAGCCCGGGGGAGAGCAATCGTTTTGGCAGGAGCGTTCCATTGAGCTCTTTTTCGAGGGAGTGAACGGGTTGGAGTACGACCAAGACCTCGCATCTCAATTCGCCGGAGAATATCTCAAGCTCCTCGACCCAAAGGTTGACCAAATCCGTCACGTCGTCGACAAGAATCCGAGCAACTTCGATTTGGCGTCGATGCTGCACTGCCTCTATCCGAACGCCAAGTTTGTCCACCTCAAACGGCACCCGGTGGACAACCTGCTTTCTCTGTGGATGACACCCATGAGCGGGAACGTGGGCTATGCTTCCGACAAAGAAAACCTCTTGTTCGCCTATCGGGAATACCTGCGACTGTGGACACACTTGCAGACCGTAATCCCCAACGATCGATTTGCCACGTTCGCGTACGAAGACCTCACGTCGAAGCCCGATGAAACCATCGGCGCAATGCTAAATTTCCTCGGCTTGGAGCCCGAGTCCGCTTGCTTCTCACCAGAGACAAGCCAGCGTACGGTTCTTACTCCCAGCGTGCACCAGGTAAGGCAACCCATTCATTCGCGATCGCAAGCGCGGTGGAAGAATTACGAACCATGGCTCGGCGCGTTTGCCGAGATGTTGGACTAGCTCGGTTTCGTTGAGCCGCGAGAGATGCTCTGCATCCTATCGCAAGTAAAACAACGAAGCGGCTCAACGAGCCGCTTCGTTTCAGAAGTATCAGCAGATAGTTTCTACTTACTTGGAGGAGTAGGTGGGCTACCCTTACCCATCAACGCAGCCGCTTCGGGAGGCAAGGCTCCGCGCGGGCCCTTCTTCGCAGTGGACGCGTTCTTGTTTTCAGCAGCAGCTTTGGCCAGCTGCTGCTGGAATGCGTCGTCCTGCGCCTGACTCGGATTGCTGCTACTGCATCCCGTCAACAACGGGATGGAAACCGCTGTCGAGACAAAGAGATAGGCGAGTAATCTCACTGATTGAGAGCCCAGATGAACTTACTTGGGTCGGTGACCTTACCCTTCAGACCGCCTTCCCCGTAAGCAGAACAACCGGCCGGCACTTGACTGATTGGCATCGTCTTGCAGTGGCTGTCAGCGAACCCAACGACTACTTGACCATTTTGCGCGCCAGCCGCCGCCGTGCTCGACATTTGGTTGTAGAATGGCCAGAGACCGCCATAGACCAGCCAGGACAGCGGATCGGGTTCCCAGCCAGTGCCATAGTTGTAAACCTGCCCCGCACCACTATAGTCGGTGTACTGAGAGTAAGGTGCCATCAGATTTCCGTTCGCATCAAGCCAGCACGGAGTTTCAACCACCCAGTTTCCACCGCCGGTTGGAGCTCCCCCAGCAGTTCTGCTCCAGATTGACGTAGCAAACATCAGCGTATGGGCGGGCTGGGTCACCTGACCAGCGTTCACCGATGCTGATCCCGCATAGAAACCTTGTGAGTTGAACTTGTAAATCCAAGGACTGAAGAATCCGTAGTTATAGCCGATGTTGCTTCGAACTCCGAGCGCGTACATCTTCTGTTCTGCAGTAGCGGTAGCGGCTGTGCAGCCTCCCATATAGGGACACTGATCGTTGATTCTTTGCGTCTCACTCTGCCATGGATCCATCGGATCAATCACGAACTGAGTGTTCTTGGTATACGGGGCCATTTGTTGGAATGGCACGGTATCAGGTGGGCCGTAACCCCAGCCTCCTCCACCGTACGATCCGGTGTCGGACATCATGTAAGAGTCATCGTAGTCGTTGGTGTACATAGCCGAGGCGAGGCCGGCCTGCTTCATGTCGCTGATCGCGACAGTCTTCTTGGCAGATTGTTTAGCTTGGGCAAAGACAGGGAACAGAATGGCCGCCAGGATGGCGATGATAGCAATGACGACCAGCAGCTCAATGAGCGTGAAACCGGCAGAGCACTTGGAGCTTTGGCGAGAGTTGGACATAAACAAAACCTCGTGTAAAAAAAAAGCAGTGGGAGCACCACTGCACGGCGATTATAAGACGGAAAGTTCACGAATGTTAAAAATTTTCGAACTTTTTCACAGCAAAGGTCCTGCTAGCACGAATCGCATGTGATTTAGACGGTTAATCAGCTTTCCGAGTGATCGGCACATGAAATTAAGGCGCCAATACCTCCATCATTAAGGGGATTCCGAAATCAGCTAATGAGTTAGTTCCGCTACATCGCGGTTCGGGTGGATCGTTTGTGCCAAGTCAGCCTGCAGCCGAGGGCACCCTTCCGACTCAGGGTCCACCCGCGCGATGACCCAACCATAGCTCACAAGTGCCTCTAGGCTCTTGATACACTTGGACCCCAAAAAACCGGTACTGAGCAACACTCATTTGGTTCGATGCCGCATGCGACTTTGCCGCGGCTTTCAGCTTCGGCCAAGAAACCTGAATCCCAGCCGAAATTCTCAATCGAACCCGGCAAATTTACGCGGAGTTCCGGAGTAGATCTGGATCTTTTGGTTCGTCAACCCGACCTCGCAAGCGCAAGTCTCGCGGACACATTCCAAAGTGGGTTCTCACCGCCTTATTGAAGCGCTGTAAATCGGTGAAACCCACTGCGCCGGCGACCATCTTGATCGGCAAGGTGGAACGTTGAAGCAGATGCGAAGCACGTTCCATTCGCCTTCGTCTTACGTGCTCCAAGATGGTCTCTCCAAACTCTTTTCGAAAGAGTCTCGTCAGGTACTCCGGCGATACGTCCACCTTTCTTGCCAGGTACGCGGCGGAAAGGTTCCGATTGAGATTCCTTTCGATCAAATCGCATGCGATGCGGACCGCGCGATGAGTCACCACGCATTCAGGCGGAGTGGCTCCGGAAAGCGATACTGTTTTCCAGAGAGCGTTCCAGACCCTCGCGGCAGCCCAACTCGGCTCTGCGCCAAACCGTTCCAACGCATCAAAGAGTTCATCGTAGAGCGATTCGTAGGCTGAACCGAGGTGAGTGATAGCCGAAACCGAATGAGCAGGACCGGGTGAAAGCTTGAAATGTACGAACAAATGGACCGAGATTCCGAAGTAGTGCGTTTCGAGTAACTTTCCAGGGGGAGTGAGACTGATGGTGCCAGGGACAACGGGAAGCTGCTGGCCATCCAGTTCCAGAATCGCTTCGTAATTGTAAAGATGAAGACTCCAGAGGTCTTCCAAGCGGTAGCTGTCTTTGGGAACAAAGCCATGGGCGTGTCGGCCAATGGCCACCACTTCCGGAGGCTGGCCCAGGGGGATCTGCCAGATTGGGTTCGTCATTTCTTCTCCTCTTCCGCAACGTGCTGCCAATGCAACTCGATTCGAATGCTTCGAAGACATGACGGCAAAATAGCCGTAAAAAAGCGGTCAGATGTCAGTTTTTGACCACTTTTTCCGGACAGCGGCCACTCCGATGATATCGGTATACCTAGTGTTTCTTGAACCTGAAACACTGGATCTCTCAACTGGTTTGGACCTATCGGTGGACCGGACCAGCGATGTCCGATCTCACACCACTGAACGCGAGAACAAGTCTGACGAAGCAAAGGCTCTTAGCATTTGATGAAAGGAGCACACTTCTACCTCGCCTTCGTTTCGCTGACTCTTGTCGCGGCGCAGGCCCATGCTACGGAACTCGTCATCGACGGCAACTTTGAAACGCCGAACTCACTCGCCTGGATTTATCCGTTCAACAATATGATCGAAAACTGGAATGTGCCCGGCATGACCGGGTATTCGCTTAGCCTCGGGTTTGGAGGAACCGGAGGCGACTACGCGATGCAAGTCATGGACATGAGTCATTACAAGAATGCGGTGCTGTCCTTCGACCTCACCACGATCGCCCATGGCTGGGTCGGATCGGGAGAGTTCGCGGTCACGCTTGGTTACGACAATACGTTAGCCGAGGCATTTGTCGGGTCGACGACTGACGGGCTCATTACCACCCAGCACTTCGACATCGCATTGACCGATCCCAAAGAGTACACGCCGTTCACGCCTCTGATCTTCGGCAGCATCCAAGCCTCGGATACGCATGATGAGATGTACGTCGACAACGTGTCGATCAAAGCGCAGGCGGTGCCAGAACCAACGACCATGACTGTCTTCGGGCTGGGAGGCCTGGCATTGATTCGTCGCCGGCATCGGAGGTAGTTTCAGACTTAAACGTTGGTGGCAGGAGTCTGCCGCCGACGTTTTTCTGCCCACTCGTTTTGAGACCCACACGTATACTGGGCAACATGATTGCAACCCTTGCCCTGATGGTGTTGGCTCCTCGTCCCAAATTCGGCGCTTGGGTGCTTTTAGACGGCGATGGAAGTTCGTTTGCGCGTTTCCAAGCGCACGCGTCGAGCTTCGATTCGGTCAGCGGGCAATTCTATTCGTGTACGAAGGACGGACTCGTTTCCCACGTTGCCGGGATCCCTGAGCCGACGTTCAAGGCGTTCACGGATTTCGCCCACTACCACCGTGTGGCCGTGTTTGGGCTCGTCGGGGACGGAGGGTTGGGCTCAGCCGGGGTGGAGTATTTCCTCAACGACCCGGTTCGAATGGATAAGCATGCGGAAGCCCTCTGCGATATGGCGATCGCCGACCACTTAGAGGGGATCGATCTCGACTACGAGAGCATGAAGGCGGAGGACCGCGACAACTACAGCTTGTTTGTCGAGACTTTGGCCAAGAAGCTTCATCGCCGTCATAAGTTGCTGAGCATCGCCCTTTGCGCTAAGGACACCGAACCCGGCGACTGGAGCGGATCGCAATCCATGGACTACGCCCGCATAGGAGCGGCCGTTGACCGAGCCCGAATCATGACCTACGATCAGCACGAGGAGGGCGGCCCAGCCGGTCCGGTAGCGGACATCGCGTGGGTTCAAAAAGTGATGGATCACGCGCTTGCCTTGATTCCGAAGAAAAAGCTTGAGCTTGGGATCCCTGGGTACGGATACAACTGGTCTCCGCCGAAAGCCCAAGGCATCGATTGGGCAGGATTTTCCGCCCTGCCAGGAGCGGACAAAGCCGGTCGCGACCCAGCCTCGAACGAACTGCTTCTTCAAACGAACGGCGGCGCCGCTTGGTTCTGTGACTCGGTATCGGAACTTCCCAAGCTGGACCTAGCCGCAAAGCTCGGAATTCGCGGAGTCTACATGTGGGTCGCCGGCTCAGAGGATCCCAAATGGTGGGATGCCCTCAACTCCTGGTCTCACAAGTAGGCCTCGAAGCTTCTATTCTTTGAGCGGTTTCATCTTTGAAATCGGCACATCCTTGAAGACCACGACCGAGGATGCGGTGGGAATCTGTACCGACACCCGATCCCCGATTCTTTCGGGCAGCTCGACTCGATAGATGATCAACCGTTTGGACGGAGGTCCTTGGACCGGATGCACGCCATCGACGTTGTATCCAAACCAAAGCCGCTTTCCGGCGGTGATGCCGTACAGTTTCAAACGCTTCAGTTGCTGAGTGTGCGGCAGATAGCCGGACCACTCAACATACAGAGTGCCGTCTGAAGCCAGTTGTACGCCACGAAAATTGATTCCGCCGTTGGTGGCGACGATCGGGGGCATTTCGATGGGCGCCTTCTTGGGATCTTCCTTTCCTCTCAAGTCCAAAACAGGTTCATTGCGGGTGAGGCGCGACTTGTAGGAGAACACACGCGCATCTATCTTGTCCGGGTAGTCGAACGTGTCGGTCTCTCCGTTGGCAAATCGAATAAACAGAATGCGCCCAGACTGTGGGTCGGCGTCGACCGTCTGCAGCTTTGATCCTCGTATTTTGAGGACGTAACGCTGAACTGAGTTTCCGGCAACATAGGCCGTTTCTTGGCTGATGGGCTTCGCCTTCTGGATCGACACAAGACTGTCGATGGTCGGAATCTTCGATGCGTATTTACCCTCGGCTTTGAGCATCGCAGGCGTCTTGTTGGTCAACGTCCCGTACGCGTAAGCGTTGGGAGCGTTCGACCAGGACCGTCGAAGATAGAAGTAGAAATTGGACTGATCGCTGCGAATCTCGTGGGTAATCCGGCCCTGCTTGTCCTTACTCCAATAGGCCCAGTTGAGGCCACTGCTCCATTTCTCTCCGGTGACTTCTCCCCAGCCGTTGAGATACGTGACATGGACGTTGGCGCTTAGGTTGGTCCGACGAAGCACCTCTGACCAGGCAAGTCCACTGCTCCGGGTCGGAATCATGAAAAGGCCAAGGCCGACGACCAAAACACTTGCCGCGACCATGCCGGGGTGATTAGCCAACCCGGGACGCGGGCTGAGAACTGCGGTGAGAGCACGACTCCTGACTTCGGCGCTTGGTCGCTCCTCTCGCAACTCCTGCAGAGCCTTATCAAGTTCTCGACGGTTCGGTGACATAGAACTCCTCCTGTTCCAACAATCCTTTGAGGTTCGAGCGAGCGACGTGCAACCGGCTCTTCACGGTTCCGGAAGGGACGTTTTGCACGACTGCAATCTCATCGATCGACATCCCTTCCACGTGGTGCAACAAAAACGCTGCGCGGTGATCTGGCGTCAACTTGTCCAAGGCATCCAGGAGCAGCGTCGCGTTGGCAGCGCTCTCGGCCACGTCCTGCTTCGCGAACAGGTCCCGAGGCAGCGGAAGGAAGAGCCGGCGACGACGCCACCTCCCATATTCGCGATAGCCGATGCCGAAGATCCATGCTCGCAGAGGACCGCGACCGTCGTACCTGTGGGCGAACCGGATAACCCGGATCAGGGTCTGCTGGGCAAGGTCCTCGGCATCGTCCGAATGCCGCGTCAGCTGTCGCAGAAACCGATACAGGGGGTCGAAGTAGAGTTCAAAAAGCACCCTGGCTGCGATCTCGTCTTTCTGAGCGATGGCGGCAGCAAGTGCAAGGTCTTCCAATGTGATTCTGGCTCCGCGTGTTGGAACACCCTGTATAACCTACAAGCGAGCGAAAGGTTCATTCCGGTGACCATTCGCATGAATCTCGATGCGAATCTTGTGAAACGCTAGTAATCCGAGTCGTGGCAATGGGCCAAGACTGCACCTCTATCCTAAACTTTTCGACGCGTCGCTTTGGGTTCTCTCGGTTACCCACATGTCAGCCTCGTATAAGACTGCGGCGGTCATAATGGACCGTGACCCGGGATGGCCGCCTCCTTTCGCTCTATCTAGGACTCACCACCTCCGTCAACGGATTCCTTCAACCCTTCGTACCCATCTACCTTCTCGAAGCAGGTCTCTCGAAGTCACAGATCGGATTGGTAGCTGGGTCCGGAGCTTTACTCGCATTTCTGCTCCAGCCGATTCTAGGCAAGCTCTCCGATCGACTTGATGCCAGACGTCCTTTCATCGTGGTGATGTCCCTCGTCGCAGCGATGGCCTACCTGTCGTTCCCCTTCTTGAGGGGAGCGCCCGCGTTTTTGCTTGCGGTTGCGTTAGGCGCCAACGCCGGGCTTTACATGCAGGGAGTCGGCGGAGTGCTCGTCGGCAGACTCGCGGCGAAGGGGAGGGGAGGAGCGACGTACGCCGCTTATCGTGTTTGGGGCTCGATTGCCTACGTTTTCGTCGCTCTCGCCGTCGGGCTGATCCTGAAACCAGTGGGCGGGCATGGTAGAGCGCCTTTGAATCTGATGTTTGAGACGGGGCCACTGCTGTTCATCGGCATTGCCATTCTCGCCCGCTGGCTGCCCGATCCGCAGAGACCGGTTGACACCGAACCAGACCCTAAGCCGCGACATGCCTTGATAAGGCCTAATCTCAGACGATTTCTAGCGGTCGACTTCCTTTACATTGTCTCGCTTTACGGAGCGACCAACTTCATTTCGATCTTCATGCAGCATGTCGGCGGTCGCGGCCTGTTCCTTAGTTGTGTCTTCCTACCCGGCGTGATCACCGAGACCCTTGTGATGAAGTTCTCTGGGAGTTTCTCTGACCGCTACGGTCGCCGACCGGTACTGGCAGTTTCTTATGTGCTGCTTCCCTTTCGCCTTCTCATGTATTCGGTCGCGCTGAATCCGTGGTGGGTCCTCGGAGCTCAGTCTCTTCACGGGCTGAACTTCGGCATCGTCGGAGCAGTTGCCATCGCGTTCGTGAACGACCAAGCCGACCATCGCACCAGAGGAGCACTGCAGGCCCAACTCTCCCTCGTCACCGCCGCGGCTGGCGCGGTGGGTCCCGCGCTCATGGGTTTGGTTGCGGATCGTTACGGCTTGCCGGCCATGTTCCAAGTCGCGGCTGGACTCGCGGGCGTCGCCACGATCATATTCTTACTGTTCGTGAGTGAGTCGAATGAGCACGCCACAGGAACGGGGATCGCTCTGCTCGACAGGGCTCCATTCCCGGCTCACTCGGCTCCGCTGGCAGAATAGTCTCGGAAGGGTACCGAGTACCGCCGATGTGGTGGTCAAGCAGCCCCCAACACCCTTCCGATTCTTTCGTCTGATCTAGCTTTGAGGCTCGACCGACTCGTTGAAGCGATAGATCGTTCCGTTTTTATTCACGCCCCAAACGGTTCCGTCGGCACCGACGCCGATGTCCGTGAGGCCGCCCGAGATCCGAATCCAAGGGGTGGAGTCGTTGCCGGTGTACCTATAGATGTTTCCATCTGAATTGACACCCCAAACTTCTGTCGCCGCGCCACAAGCAATCTTCGTGAGACCTCCCGGCACGAGCGTCCAGTCGGATCCGTTCCAACGATAGATGTTCCCATTGGAGTTCACACCCCAGACCGTGCCGTCCGCCCCGACCGAGATATCGGACAGCGCGCCTGGCATCTTTTCCCACGGAGCCGAATCGTCGCCGGTATAACGGTAGATTCCGCCGCCCGAGTTAACGCCCCAAACTTGGGTCGACCAGCCGGTCGAGATAACCGAGAGGCCGCCGGGAATATTAGTCCAGTCGGATCCATTCCAACGATAGATGTCTGATCCCTTATTAACTCCCCAGATGGTGCCATCTGCGGCGGCGGAGACACAGGATAAGACCCCCGGCTGTTGCACCCATGGATTTGAGTCATCACCCGTGTATTTGTAGACGAGACCACCCTGATTTGTGCCCCAGACCTGCTCCTGCGAGCCGACGGAGATTTGACTGAGAGCTCCTGGAATAGCGATGAAGTCACTTCCAGGTCGCCTGAAGATCGCTCCCGCCGAGTTGATTCCCCAGACGTTGCCGTCGGCCGCGACAGACACGTCGGAGAACGATCCTGGCACCGTCACCCAGGGATCTGAGTCGTCACCGGTGTATTGGTGGATCACCCCGCCCGAATCGACGCCAAAAACCTGAGTGGCCCAACCGACAGAGACTCTCGTAAGAGATCCGGAAACCGAATCCCAGCCACTGCCGTTCCATCGAACGACCTGTTGGCTTGGCGTAACGCCCCATACGGTTCCATCGGCTCCCACTGAAACTACGGCCAGCGAACCCGGTACATTGACCCAAGGGCTCGAGTCGTTCCCGGTGTATTTGTAAACCCCACCACCCGAGTTAACTCCCCACACGTGGGTCGCCGTTCCGACAGATATTCCCGAAAGGCCGCCAGGAATGAGTGTCCAATCCGATCCGTTCCATCGATAGATGTTTCCTTTCGAATTGACACCCCACACCGTACCGTCCGCTCCAACGGCGATATCGGAAAGTCCGCCCGGAATGTTGGTCCAAGAACCCGATCCGTCGCCGCTGTAGCGGTAGATATTTCCCCCAGAATTGACTCCCCAGACGATTTCGGCAGATCCGACCGAAATCCTTGAAAGCGTTCCAGGTACCGGTATCCATGCAGAACTCGATTGCGTGACTTTGTCCAAAGTTTCCATAGTAATCTCTCAACTGGACTATATCACGCAACACAATCCCGTACCTAAAAGGAATAATAATTTCCGAATATTTGTTGAATCAGTATCAAAAAATATTCTGATTACACGTGTTATGTTCGCCGGGGATTACCCGATAGTTTGAGAAATCTTTCGCCGGCGGAGATAGGCGGCAAATTAGCAGAATCCGCTGCGGGATCGACGCCCAAACTATGTGCGGTATGCACTGAGGCCATCGATAAGGACTTGCCAGAGATCTTCGAAAACAGCGTCAATCGAAGGGTCGTTCCAGGTTGCGGAGTGGGCGGGATGATGGAACCGGGCCGTCGCAAAAAGCAAAGCCCGGCTTGAGGCGATAGGATCGACTTTCTTGAAAGCGCCTTCGTTCACTCCGTCCTCGATGATCTTTGCCGTGATCGCAATCATGTCATCCACGTGAGCCACAATCACCGCTTGGGAGTCGGCCGCCAACGTCCCGTAGGCTGCAAATACCTCCGGATCATTGCTCGCTCGCTGGCGCTTCGTCGCAATGAGAGTGTCGAAGTACTTTCGCAATCTTGCAGCAGCAGGCCCAGTTTCCTCGGCAATGGCACGCAAGGGAGGCATCGTCGCCTTCACCCACCGGGCAACAACAAGGTCGCGAAGTTCAGCCTTGGTCGCGATGTGCCGATAAACGGCAGCGTGGCTCACGCCCAGCGCGCGCGCGACGTCGACCACAGTTGCCTTGTCCGGCCCGAATCGTCGAATGACGTCCTCCGCCGCCGCCAGAATACGTTCTCTGGTAAGCGGGGCATTGACAGGAGCCATTTCCATCACTGTACACGCTGCGTCGCGTTCTACGTATTGCGGAGCTTAGTGACCGGGATGCGATGGCCCTGGTTCCGCGCCAATCCCATCCAATTCAGCCATCGTCTCCGCTGAGAGGACCAACCGATCGACCGACAGATTCTCTCTCAGGTGGGTCACCGAGGAGGTGCCCGGAATCAGCAAGATGTTGGGCGACCGGTGGAGTAACCATGCCAATGCGACTTGCATGGGCGATGTTCCCAGCCGGGCGGCAACACTTAAGAGAACTGAGGATTGGAGCGGCGTAAACCCGCCAAGTGGAAAAAACGGCACATAGGCGATGCCTTGTTTATCGAGGCCTTCAATCATCTCATCGTCCTGGCGATGGGCCAGGTTGTAGTTGTTCTGAACGCAGACAATATCGGTGATTGACTGGGCTTCAGCCAATTGAGTCGGCGTCACGTTGCTCACGCCAACGTGCCGGATGAGACCCCTCCTCTGAAGTTCGGCCAAAACCTCCACTTGAGCTGCGATGGACCCTTCTTCTGTGCCGTGGCCAGATCCGATCGAACGGTAGTTGACCACGTCCAGCACGTCCAATCCCAAGTTGCGGAGGTTGTCATGCACTCCAGCCGTCAGCTCTTCCGGGGAGGTCACCGGCTGCCATGATCGATCTGCTGGTCGTTTGCCGCCCAGTTTGGTGACGATCACGAGCCCTTGTGGGTAAGGGTGGAGAGCCTGGCGAATGATCTGATTGGTGATATGGGGTCCGTAAAAGTCTGACGTATCGATGTGGTTTACGCCGGCCTCGACCGCCTCTCGAAGAACCGCAACCGCTCCATCGGGATCTCTTGGGGGACCCCATACGCCAGGTCCGGCAAGCTGCATTGCGCCGTAACCAATCCGTTGGACCGTCAGTTGCGTACCAGGAAACGTGAAACGACCGCCAAGAATGGAATCGCTCATTTTGTCACTCCGTGTATGTTGGGCACGGCACCATCATGCTCAATCGAAGTTACAGATGTCAATCTTTGAAACTTGTTATTTGAAACTTAACACTTTCCATTCGGTGTCCCAAAGGGCTCATTTCAAAATCTGTTGACAGAAGAATCTGCGTTGCCCACTCATTTCGACAAGGAACTTGAATCTCGCCGGCATCGAAAATTTAATCTGATTCCTTCCAACTTGTAACAAGAATTGTAACAAGACAGGGCCTTGTCGCAGATTTAGGAGCAACCGCCGCGATGCGAAGGTGTCGTCTCCAGGGGAGGTTAAGTGCCAACGATTTGTGAACCTCCGGGCCGGATTTGACTAAACGGACAGTTGGCAAGCCAACATTATGTGGCTTGCCAACCACTTCATTTGGTCTCGTGGTTACTGTTTGACTGAAACTCGAAACTTCTTTTTGTCGGCGCCATTCGTGCCCGTCCCGCCCTCAGTTACTTGGTACACGAGGTCCTGAATCTGAGCGGTCGAAGGGACTTCGAACGTCAACGCAAAGCTGAATTCAGCGCCCGGCAATAGGTCAACTCCGCGACTTGGAATGTCAGCACTCATCCCAAGAAATGGGGCAAACGACTGTCCTTGATCGTCAGCCAAAGCGGTCTCACCGCCCGGATACATGACGGTAACCCCACTTTTGAGGCCATTTTTGAGCTTACAGACCAGTACAACGAGGTCATCGTTGGCCTTGTTCGGAGTCACTTTCAAGTTATCGCCGGTGAACTGATTGGTGTAATCCTTAGTCCGGGTCACACTCACGACTTGGAAACGTACATAGCCGTTCCAAAGGATGTCACCCACCTTTCCGGTAACGCCAGTCGCCTGGTTGGCGCCGCCGGCATCGGTCAACTCTAGTCCGCGCCCGGTCTTTTGAATCGTCAATTTCAAAGCCGCTGCGACGTCCTTGACGGGGACATAAGCTGACCCGTTATGGATGAAGACCCCGGTAGATGCCAGTGACCCGCCAATGTAGAGATTCGAACTCTGCCTTACCCAAGCAGTGGCCGCGACGGCAATGGAAATGAATCCAGCACAAAGAATGATTTTCCGCATACTTCACTCTAGCCAAGTCGCCCTCATGTTTTAACAAGGGCCAAAGCCGCCTGTCAGGCAAGGCAATCTAGTGTTGAGAAGTTGTCGATGTCTTCTCTGCGAACTCGAGAAGAGGATCGGCTAGGTCATGGCGGTAGAGCATCTGTTTATAGTTGTAGCGAGGGGTCGGATTGGAATTTACTGAAAACTCCGAAGTGTAGGGCCCCTCGATGTAAATCGTGCGCCATCCATCCTTGTCCAGGAACTCGTGGTGTTCCAGGTTGTAGAACGAATACCGGTCATGGGTAAAGATAGCGGCAAAAAAAGTGAGACTCATACGGGTTGAGAGGGTGACCGGGCCAACCCAATCTTAGCGCGAGGTCGTCTCTTGCTGACGAGTGAATCCGAACGTGCTTTGTCAGCTTAACTCTTCACGAAGAGTGTCTTTCCGTTGCCCATGAGTTGGGAGCCGTCCGATGCGGACCGCCACAATTAAACGGCAATTGCCGGATCAGGGACGTCTGGGCGACAGACTTACTGCGCCCCGGGGGCCCCGGGGCGCGCATGATATGACTAAGCGAGGTCGAAGCGACCGAGGTTCATGACCTTGACCCATGCCGCGACAAAGGCGTCCACGAAGGCCGATTGAGCATCGCTCGAGGCATACACTTCGGCCAGCGCCCTCAATTGCGAGTTCGAACCGAAGACAAGATCAACGACGGTGCCGGTCCACTTCAGCTTGCCAGTCGCCCTGTCTCGGCCCTCGATGACCTCGTTCTCGGTCGAAGAAGCCTGCCACTTGGTTCCCATATCTAGGAGGTTCACAAAGTAGTCATTGGTGAGGGTCTCAGGTCTTGACGTGAACACACCGTGACTAGATTTCCCAAAATTCGCATTGAGAGCACGAAGGCCACCGATCAATACGGTCATCTCGGGTGCGGTCAGGGTAAGCAGGTTGGCTCGATCTACCAACAGTTCGGCTGCCAGTGACTCATGGCCCGCTCGAATGTAGTTACGGAACCCGTCGGCGACCGGCTCAAGCGGCGCGAACGAGTGCGCGTCCGTTTGTTCCTGCGAAGCATCCATTCGCCCGGGCGTGAACGGAACCTTGACCGTGTGGACCGCCTTCTTCGCGGCGGCCTCAATGGCTGCACATCCACCGAGGACGATCAGGTCCGCAAGCGACACCTTCTTCGCTCCGGTCTGTGAATCATTGAATTCCTTCTGAATGCTCTCCAGTGTTGAAAGCACGCCGGATAGTTCGGCTGGCTGGTTCACTGCCCAGCTCTTTTGGGGCTCCAACCGAATCCGGGCTCCGTTCGCCCCACCGCGCTTATCGGAGCCACGGAAGGTGGATGCCGATGCCCAGGCCATCGATACGAGTTGGGAGATAGCCAGTCCAGACTCCAGGAGTTTGACTTTCAGACTCTCAATATCCTGTTCGTCGATCAGCTCGTGGTCTACCGCCGGAACCGGATCTTGCCAGATGAGGGATTCGGCGGGCACCAAAGGGCCTAGGTACCGATCGATAGGACCCATGTCACGATGGGTCAGCTTGTACCAAGCCCGCGCGAATGCGTCAGCGAACTCCTGCGGATTCTCATGGAAGCGCCGTGAAATCTTGTCGTACTCCGGATCGAGCCGAAGGGCAAGGTCCGTGGTGAACATGACTGGCGCGTGTCGCTTGGATGGGTCGTGCGCATCTGGAACGGTTCCTGCGGCGGCCGCATGCTTTGGTGTCCATTGGAAGGCGCCAGCCGGACTCTTCGTGAGTTCCCATTCGTAGGAATAGAGGTTCTCAAAGTAGTTGTTATCCCATTTAGTGGGGTTCGTGGTCCAGGCGCCTTCCAGACCGCTCGTGATCGTGTCCGATCCTTTGCCGGTTCCGAAGGTATTGATCCATCCAAATCCTTGATCGGTGATGCCCGCCGCCTCTGGCTCTGGACCGACATACTTGCTCGGATCGGCAGCGCCATGACCTTTTCCGAAGGTGTGGCCACCGGCAATGAGGGCTACCGTCTCTTCGTCGTTCATCGCCATCCTGGCGAACGTCTCTCGAATATCTCGGGCCGCGGCGATCGGGTCTGGAGTGCCGTTGGGTCCCTCCGGGTTGACGTAAATAAGGCCCATCTGAACTGCCGCGAGAGGATTGTCTAGCTGGCGATCGCCTCGATAGCGCTCATCACCCAACCATTTGCCTTCCGGGCCCCAGTAGATGTCTTCAGAGGGTTCCCAAACGTCCTCGCGACCACCGCCGAAGCCGAATGTCGTGAAACCCATCGACTCAAGCGCCACGTTACCGGCCAGGATCATAAGGTCGGCCCATGAGAGCTTTCGACCATATTTTTGCTTGATCGGCCACAGCAGACGCCGCGCCTTGTCGAGGTTACCGTTGTCCGGCCAGCTATTGAGAGGGGCAAATCGCTGAGTTCCAGCCCCTGCGCCGCCTCGTCCATCGGCAATACGGTAAGTACCCGCGCTATGCCAAGCCATTCGGATGAAGAACGGTCCGTAATGTCCGTAGTCTGCCGGCCACCATTCCTGAGAATCGGTCATCAGCGCATGGAGGTCTTGAACGACACTCGCCAAGTCGAGGCTCTTGAATTCGCTCGCGTAGTCGAACTCACTGCCCATAGGATTGAACAGCGGTGAGTGCTGGTTCAGGATCCGAAGGCTGAGTTGATTCGGCCACCAACTGGCGTTCGTTTTGGCCCCCGCAATGGTGTGGCTCAAGGAGTTGCTTGAGAACGGGCACTGAGATTCATTTGTCGAGACGTTTTCCATTTTTGGTTGCCCAATATTTTAAATATTATTGCTAGAGCGACGAGGCACTGATGCTACTATCAGTTCCCCATCTTGGCGGTATTCGCGGCCAACGTTGCCCCCACCCTGTAATCCATTTTGCCACAGCCGTTAGGTCCAACCCCGTCGGTCAGACGCTGTTCAGTGACCGATTCGGTTAAGGGCGGCGCTCACTAGGTCTACCACGAGTCCCGACTTCTCGAAAACACTTCCGAGCTTTGCCCCATCGTTCCCTGAAAACGCGAGAACTGCAATCGACTTACTGGGAATGAATGTGAGCTGCCACTGATAGGAAGCAACCGCCCCTGGCGACAGCCTGGTTCTACGCGGCAGAAATCAAATTGTTTTTAGGCTTCCTAGGAAAGTTGTCCGTGTTGGTCGTACGGCATTCGTTCTATTCACGGCCAAGGGCCATGCAATGAGGAAACAATGATTACAACTGCCGATTTTCAAACCAGCATCGCGGTCAATTCAACTGTCGCCGATAGTTTCGAAGCTATCTGCCGGGTCTCTGATTGGTGGACAACGGACATTGAAGGCTCGACGCGAGGCGTCGGTTCTCGCTTCACCGTTCGCTTCGCCGATACCTCCGTCGACTTCCAAGTGACCGAATTCGCGCAGAATTCCGCCATTTCCTGGCTGGTTACGGACTGCTACCTGCCTTGGCTCGAAGATCAAAACGAATGGACCGGAACGACTATGCGTTTTGAGATCGCAACGACGGACAACCGCGCTCACGTTATGGCGACGCACCTCGGGTTAGTCCCCGCGCTAGAATGCTTCGAAGGATGTTCGCAGGGCTGGCAACATCACATTGGCGATAGTCTTCGCGCTCTCATCGAGGAAGGAGCAGGGATGCCGAGAGGACGCCAACTGCATGTTTCGGTGACAGTTCCCTCGTCTGCGGCAGAGGCGTTCGAGTCAATTTGTCGCGTTTCGGAGTGGTGGTCCCCTGAGTTCGAAGGAAGTTCGAAATCCGTTGGAGACTGCTTCACCGTACGATTCGGCGACCGACATATGTCGAAATGTCAAATCGTCGAGATTTCGCTCGGCCAACGGATCGTTTGGGAAGTTACCGACTCATGCCTCCAATGGCTCGACAACAAGACGGAGTGGACCGGAACTCAAATAATCTGGGTGATTCAGGATCGTGAGGACTCCGTCCTGCTTACAATGACACACAAGGGGATTGAGCCAACATCCGAATGCTTCACGGCATGCCGAAATGGTTGGGAATACTTTGTATCGTCAAGTTTGGCCAGGCTGATCACCGAGGGTAAGGGCCAACCTGGATTACCGCAATCGACAGGAAAATCAAATGAGTGAATTCGCATTGGTTTATCGCTCGGGTGACGTAAAGCTGTCTCCTGAAGAGTTGCAGGCACATCTCAAGGACTGCATGGATTGGTTTGACGACTTGCTAAGCCAAGGGCTGATCAAGGACAAAGGAGTCCCTCTCGGATCGGCCGGAAGCGTGGTCACGGGGAGACAAGGCGCCGTTCACGACGGACCCTTCGCGGAGGCCAAGGATGTGATTTCCGGGTTTACCCTGGTCCAAGTGGATTCCCTACACGCCGCCATCGAGATTGCCAAGACATGCCCGGTCACTCACGTCGGCGGGTCAGTCGAAGTGAGACCCGTCCAGGGCTGCTCTTAGGTTATGCATGGAACTGCCGGATCACTTCTTTAGGCACGAGACGGGTCGTATCACCGCGACCCTCTCAAGAGTATTCGGCATCCAGAACATTGACCTCATTGAGGACGCTACCCAGGACGCCTGTAGTCGCGCCGTAGAAGTTTGGAGCGTCCGCGGATTGCCAGAGAATCCGTCGGGGTGGTTGATCACCGCGGCCAAGAACCGAGCTCTCGACATCCTGCGTCGAGAGCGTCGATTGCAGAGCCTCTCGACGGACCTCGGTGTGAGTTTAAACACTGAGGGTTTGGGGTTAGCGCAGGAAGATCAGCTTGCCAATCTGAATGCAATCGCAGATGATCAACTGCGCCTCATGTTCTCTTGCGGCCATCCAAACCTCTCGGAAGAAGCGCAAGTGGCGATCATGCTGCATTACTTGTGCGGATTTAGCATCAAGGAGGTGGCCCAAGCCTATTTAAGCGCGCTGCCCGCAGTGGACAAACGCATCACCCGTGGCAAAAAGACGCTGGCCGCATCGGGATCTCTCTTTGACGTCACTCAGAAGCGAGACTTTCTTGAACGGCTGCCGGTGATCCATCGCGCGCTTTATCTCCTCTTCAATCAGGGCTACCACGGCGCATCTCAGGACTCCCCGGTTCAGCCGCTTCTTTGCCGGGAGGCCATCCGTCTGGTCACGATGCTGTTCGAAAACCCCTTCGGGCAAACCACCGAGACGTTTGCGCTTGCGGCACTCATGCACCTTCACGTGGCTCGATTGCCGGGGAAGCTAAACCTTTCCGGCGAGTTGACGCAACTTCTCGATCAGGACCGATCACTTTGGGATCAAAGGCATATTCAGTCAGGCTTCGCTCTGCTTCGTCGCGCCAGCTCAGGGCAATCGCTTAGCGAGTATCACATTGAAGCCCTAATGGCCGGCGTGCACGCGAGCGCGAAGGATTTTGAAAGTACGGACTGGCACAAACTCGTTCACCTATACAATGCCCTTCAACAACTCAATGACTCGCCAGTGGTGGCTCTCAATCGAGCCATCGCAATCGCCCAGTCCGAGGGCCCTGGACGTGGTCTAGAGGAAATTGGCCGAATATCCGATCCCAAACGACTCGAATCATATCCTTTCTATTGGGCAACACTCGGAGAGTTACAATCCCAACTTAATCGGGTGCTAGAGGCAAAGGAGAGCCTAGCCAGAGCCTTCGCCATCGCCAGAAATCCGGCGGAGCAGTCTCACCTCCAACGGAAGATCGATTCGCTGGGCGTATAAGTGCGGGTGGCAGTAGAAACCCATTTCGGTCTGAGGTCGATGACTCAAAAGTTGGTATCCGTCGTCGGGCCGTCACCCGCATGCTGTGGAAAGGACTTGCGAACGTCCATGCCCTATCATTTCCGTCCATGAAAAGTGAGACAGGTTTACTCAAGAATGCCTTAGTAGAATGACTTACACTTGGCTTGCACACAGTAGTGAAATCCCGAGACTGTATTGGGGATCCATGAGAACACGTTTTTTGGAGTACGGAATTGCTATTGCCGTGGTTAGTTTCCTGTTCCCAGGAGCGGCCGCCCAAGTCTTAGGCAGTGCTAACTCTTTTGCGGTGCTTGGCGGGTCCGCGATTACAAACACGGGTAACACGAGTCTCACGGGCGACGTCGGAACGTCGCCCGGAACGACCATTACCGGCCTTGCGCCGGGCTCAATAATCGGAGTGGTGCATGCCGGGGACCCGGTCGCTGCTCAAGCGATGGCCGACGCCACGATCGCTTATAACACGATTGCAAATGAAGCCTTTACCTACGACTTGACCGGCCAGGATCTAGGAGGCTTGACGCTGCTTCCGGGGGTCTATCGCTTCGCTGCATCGGCATTTCTCACGGGAACCGTTACCCTTAACGCTGAAGGCGACGCGCACGCAAGATTTGATTTTGAGATCGGTTCCACGTTGATCACGGCCAATAACTCTTCCGTCCGGTTGGAGAATGGAGGCGAAGGGGGCAACGTGTACTGGCAGGTTGGAAGCTCGGCGACGATTGGGTCTCATACGGCGTTCATAGGCAATGTTCTCGCTTCAGCCAGCATCACGATGGCAAACGGCGCGACGAACCTAGATGGCCGTTTGATTGCTCAGTCGGCCGCGATTTCGCTTGACTCAAATACGATTCGTGCTAACGCGACTCGAGAGCCGGCAACGCTTCTGGTTCTGACGCCGATGTGCCTCGCTCTTCTAAAGCGCCGTAAACACCGCTAATCCCCAACTTAATGGAGGCGTTGACGGTGAATCGTGCCTTCTTCCAAGGGATCCATTGCTCCAGAAGTATCTGAATGCTCCCGGGCACAAGATGCAGAGCATTCCGGCATCGCTCGGCACGAGAGAGTTGCTCGGGATAAGGCGCCCTGACTGGAAACTGAACACGATAGACCGCCGACTTGCCAAGGACGCCCGGAGAGATTTCGCGGATTTCTACCAGGCTATCAATGCGTGCGGTAAGGTCAAATCGCGATGCTTGCCCCCTACCTCAAGGCGTTGGACCTTTGCTATTTCGAAATGTCCGAGGCATTCCGGGGTCTTGCTGATGGCCACGTTTGGCTGCGACCGGCGCCCGGGCTCCTATCGATCGGGGAATTGGCGGGCCACATCGCCTACTGGGAAGCGGTTCGATTCGCGGGGGAAGGTGAAGAGGGTGGGGCCAATCGAGACCTTTCAGACTGCAAAGTTAAGAGCACTTTGCTGGATCCGCGATTTGGTTACTACACATCGTCCGTCACAACATCGCCCTCCGATGAGCACCTGACCATGACCGCCGAACGAGTCTGCAAAGAGTTGCTGCGGATCCATGAGGAAGTGATGGGGTATCTCAAAACCCGCAATCCGGACTTGCAGAGCAAGGTTTCTCACTGGTCGCCCGAGTCAAACCTGGGAGAGTTGCTGAACTACGTCGCTTTCCACATCGCCTACCACACCGGTCAGATGTATTCGGTTCGACACCTGCTTGGCGAGACCCCGCCGGACAATTGATGAGTCCTTAACGCGGCCTAAGGACGGCTCGATCAGGGAGGGCCAGCAGCTTCGCCTCGATTTCATGATGCCGGTCAATGGGGTGTTCTTTTCATACCGGGTCGAAAGTGATTTCCCGGAGTTTAATAGCCGAGCTTCGGCTTCGCTCGGTCTCGCGCAACGAACCGTACGACTTTGGACCGGGCTGCCCTCGAGCACTCATCGTTCATCGCGGAGACACTCGCGACTCTTGAGCATCATCACGAGCGCGGACCTCACAGGACTGTATGGACAGTTCCGTCCACCGGCCAATGGTTTTCGAGCGAAATACTCATCTAAAATTCCCTTGCCAGGGATTGGAACTAGGGCGGCACTTTGGCATACTGTCAGGTGCAATTGCCCAGTTCCCATGGATGCTAAAGCCGCTCTCACCACTGTCGACATCGTGACTCCCGATGGAGTTTGCGACGCGAGTCTGGCCGTTCCCGAGGGAACCGGAAAGTTTCCCGCCGTCTTGTTTTTGATGGACGCTTTCGGCGTTCGGCCGGTGATCAACGAATGGATTACGCGAATCGCGGCTCGTGGATATGTAGTGCTTGCTCCAAACCTGCTTTATCGCAGCGCCCGCTCGCCGCTCTTTACGGATTTGGCGAGCCAAATGACCGCTGAGAACCGCCCAAAGCTCTTCGGGAGTCTGATGCCGATGATGAAGCTGTTGACTCCCGAGAATGTGCTCAAGGATGCAGAGGCATATCTGGACTTCATTCAGGGCCGTCCTGACGTCGCTCCCGGGCCAGTCGCAATGAGTGGCTACTGCATGGGAACGCGATTTGCCTTGCGCGCGGCGTCCGCATTTCCAGAACGGGTAGCGGCTGTAGCCGGATTCCATGGAGGAAATCTCGGCACGGATGAGCCAGACAGCGTGCATCTCGTCGTCGGGAGCCTGAAGGCCGAGGTCTATTTGGCTTACGCCGATCACGACGAAAGCGCCAATGCCGACCAACAAAAGCGACTGAATGAAGCTTTGAATGAGGCCGGAGTCGCCCATATAAGCGAGGTCTATCTAGACGCGCCACATGGGTACACCATGGCAGACACACCTGCCTACCGTGAGGAAGCCGCCGAGCGACACTTCGTCAAGCTGATCGAGTTGCTCGACCGAAAGCTGAAATAACGAATCCAACTCTTCGAACGGTTGCTCGCCTTTCATTGCGTAAAACATCTGACGCGTGACCAGATTTGCAATGAACCGGCGTGCATCTTCAGGGTGGATTCCTTCGGAAATCAGCCGCTCATAGGTCGCGGTGACCGGCGCATACTCCCGGATCTGGTTATCTGCAACCTCTAGGACTGCTTGGCTCAGGGCCATCCTCGTCTCATCGCCGCCGAGATCAGGATTCAGGTCGAAGTATCTGGGGCCGCTAGGGGCTCCAGAAGCGAACTTAGAAGCCAGCTTTCGAAGATTAGCCATGCCCTTGATTATCTAGCGAATCGACGAATCTTCGACAAGAGTTCTCGTTTTTCCCCGCATCAATATCAACGAGGAACCGCCCCTGTAGCTGTACTGTCGAACCAAGTTAGGAGTTCAGAGCAACGCGAAAACTCCAAGGGAGAGTGATCATCATGCCGAGAGGAGATAAGGGTGCTTACACCGACAAACAAAAGCGCCAGGCCGAACACATCGAAGAAGGTTACGAAAAGCGAGGCGTGTCCGAGAAGGAAGCCGAAAGCAGAGCCTGGGCGACCGTCAATAAGATCAGCGGTGGTGGAAAGAAATCCGGTTCAGGACGGGGGAAAGCCGAGAATCATTCGCCTGAGATTAAGGGCGGTCAAAAGGGTGGCGCGGCACAAAGCCAAGCTTCTCGAAGCGCCGCCGCCAAGAAGGGTTGGGAGACGAGGCGCCACAAGGCCTCGGCCTAACTCAATCTGGCCCGGTCAATCCGGGCCAAAGTCCATTTAGGCCCTATAGTAATCGCCCTTTAGAGGCTTGAACGCTCTTCGAGGATGGAATGGGAAATGCCTCAACCGGTTTCGAATGCATTTGCCCTTCATGCACCCTGAAGTGCTGATTCGAAATAAACCACACCTCATTTCGGTCGTTGCAAAGGATGAAATAGGCCTCCGATGTTTCGGACGGACAGTGGAGCCCTAACACTCGATAGGCTCTTTCATCGGAGAATCCACTCGCTAGCGGCCGAGGAACGGGTGCGTTGGCACTCTCCGACTCTCGCACGACGACCCATAAAGTTTCTTGGAGAAAGATACTCACGCGGATTCATTTCCTTCCGCGGCGCTGGGGTTGTCTTTGAGAATTCTTGCGACCAAGGCATTGATCTTGCTCACTGGCCGCAGCCCCTCGTTTCAGCGATGGAATCTATCACTGGCGAGCGACGCCGGATAGTTCGATGAATTAGTTGTTCCGAAAGAGCTTGTCGTGACTGTGTCTGCATGTTCTCCCCTCGAAATACTTCGAACGCACGCACCGGACTAGGGTTCCGTTTCAGAGACTGAAACTCAGTGCCGGGGGTAGGCAGCCTGATCAGATTCGGGCGACAATCGAAGGTGCAGTGAGAACAACGCGCTTACAGGACCTTGAGAGTTTGCTACGCGGCCGATTGCTCGGATTCTCCCATGCGGAAGAACCTTGCCTGCTCCATCATCAGAATGAAAGCTGGACCGCACTCGGAGTGGCACATGAACTCGTGATACTGAGTCAGGACCGAAACCTGTCTGCCACAAACCGGGCAGCACATCGGCGCCACAGACTCCAATTGCTGGGCCGCAATGCGTCCTTGCTCGTGGAAGATCTTTCGAGCGAGGTCCTCTATGGTCAGAGAAAGCGATTCATTTGCGGCAACCATGCAGCTATTTTCGGAAGAATATCGAGTGCTCTGAAGGTCGCGCAGGAGCAAGCTAAGATTGCGTCTGCAAATCTTAACGTGTTGTTCGAACGCGTCAGCGGCGGCGAGGCCAGAACAATGAAGCCCACCATTTCGAGCTCTTATCTCTCTGCTTGTGATTCAAAACGTGCATACATATTCCGTAGGCGAGAACTCTGCTCCGGACTTTAAGTCGTACTTTCTGTGCTGGCGTGTATTTCTATTTACCGGTGGAGGACTATAAATGACCGAGCCTGACTCTCAGGAGAATCATGATCTTCCTTGGCCAGAGGCTGGTGGCGAAACGTCATCACGAGACGGGACAATTACCACGCCGGGTGAGACACAGAGCCGTAACGTGGAGCAGTCGACGGCGGCATATGAGGCACTGAAGTGCCATATCGCCGACCTTGCGCGTTCGAACCGTTACCTCGAAGACCTGTTGGAGGCGACTGACGTCGCGACGGTTTTCCTCGACCGAGAACTGAGGATCAAGCGAATCACGCCGTCGGCTAAGCGGCTCCTCCGCCTGAACTCGACCGACCTCAATCGGGCTCTCGCAGAAATTAGTTTCGGGATCGACTACCCAGAATTCGTGGCAGACGTCGAAAGCTCGGCGCACACGGTGCAGCCAGCACGACGCGAAATTAGGGTACCCGACGGATGGTATGTTGCCCGAATCCTCCCCTACCTGGCCGACGAGGAGTCGGGCGGAGGAGTCGCTCTCACTTTTCTAGACATCACCGAACAGAAGCAGGCAGAACGAGAGATCGTTCGACTCGCAGCGGATTCCGAAAGGGTGCGACGAGTTTACGAAACGGTACTCACCAACACTCCAGACTTCGTCTATGTCCTCAGCCTGGACTACAAGTTTCTGTACGCTAACAATGCCTTGCTTGAAATGTGGGGACTCGGGCGCGAGAATGCAATCGGTAAGACCTTACTGGAGATCGGATACGAGCCGTGGCACGCGCAGATGCACGAACGGGAGATCGACCAGATCCGAATGTCGCGACAATCAATCCGGGGAGAAGTGCCTTTCAATGGGACTCACGGTAGACGAATCTACGACTACATCTTCGTTCCAATTATCGGCGAAGACGGTGAAGTCGAGGCGATTGCCGGTACGACTCGAGACGTCACCGAGCGGAAGCAGGCTGAGGAGTCCATCCGCCTCAGCGAGGCAAGACAGAGATTTACGGTTCGCTTAGCCGACGCCTTGCGTCCTCTTTCCGATCCGATCGAAGTACAAGAGGTGGCCAGCCGCTTGCTGGGCGAACAGTTGGCCGCGAACCGGGTGGTTTACTTCGAGATCCAAGGCGACATGTACGTCGTAGAGCGCGACTACCACAAGGACGTTCGATCGCTCGTCGGTCGATACCCGGTGTCATCGTTCGGTCCGTCTCTGCTTGCTGACTTACTCGAGGGGCGCACGGTCATTGAAGATGATGCCACTACTCAGGTGGACCGCCCTCCCGGAGAACAGGCGGCCTTTGCGGCTATCCAGGTCCGCGGCCATGTGGATGTTCCACTGGTCAAGGGCGGACAGTTCCTCGCCGGGATGACCGTTCACGATTCTAAGCAGCGCGATTGGACCTCCCACGAGATTGCCCTCATCGAGGACACGGCCGAGAGGACCTGGGCGGCAATCGAAAGGGTAAGGGTCGAGGCCGCCCTGAGACGTAGTGAAGAGCGCTCCGCATTTGTCCGTCGCAGCAGCGGCATTGGAATCTGGTACTGCGACCTGCCGTTTGATGTGCTCCAATGGGACGACCTAGTGAAGGCCCACTTCCACTTGCCTCCCGGCGCTTCAGTGACGATCCAGACATTCTACGATCGGCTCCACCCAGATGATCGCGAACCAACCCGATTGGCAATGGAGCGAAGCATCGAGACGGCGACACCTTACAACATCGACTATCGCACGGTAAACCCGGACACTGGAGCTATCACCTGGGTGAGGGCGATCGGGCGCACATTTTACGCTGAGGACGGCACACCCATCTCGTTCGACGGCGTAACGCTTGACGTGAGCGAACGGAAAATCGCCGAGGAAAGTTTACGCAAGTCCCAACAGCGGCTGGAAGCCGTTCTTCTCAGCATCGACGACGGACTCGTGGTGCTGGACCGCGAGTGGCGACACACATTCGTCAGTGAACAGGCCGCCCGGATTGTCGGAGTGCCTCAAGAAGAAATGCTCGGCAAGATCATCTGGGACCTGTTTCCGGATGTCGAGGAGACGATCTTCTATGAAGAGTTTCGGCGCGCCGTAACCACGGGAAGGCCGGTTCATTTCGAGGAATACTATGCCGAGCCCATCAATAAGTGGCTGGAGTGCAGTTGTTACCCATCGGGTGACGGACTTACCGTCTATTTCCGAGACGTGACAGAGCGCAAACTGCGCGACACGGAACGCGAAGCCGCCGAGCGAACATTGGCCGAGGAAAGAGACAAGTTACGCTTTATGGCCGATTCCATGCCTCAAAAGATCTTTACGGCGACCCCCGACGGCTCACGAGACTATTTCAACCGACAATGGCTTGAGTTTAGTGGCAGAACCTCAGAGCAGCTCGAAGGACTTGGATGGGCGGACCTCGTACACCCGGAAGATCGCGGCGGTCTACTCAAGGCCTGGTCAAGCGCCATTAAAGAAGAAAGGCCGTTCTACTACGAATACCGTCTTCGGAGCCGCGATGGAACGTATCGATGGCATTTGTCGAGAGCGTATCCGAAACAGGACGATGCAGGGGGAATCACCCTTTGGATCGGTTCAAGCACCGACGTAGACGATGCGCGGAGATCCGAAGAGTTGCATCGTGAGAGATTGGAACGTGAAGTCGGAATTCGCACCGAAGAACTCATGCGCTCCAACGAGCAGTTGCAGGGGTTCACCTATTCGGTCGCTCACGACCTACGGCAACAGATCCGCGGGATCAGCGTCAATGGCACGATGCTCATGAGAGAGGCTGAAGACACCCTCAGCGAAGAGTCGAAAACAACACTTGACGCACTTGTCGGGAATGCGAAGAGGCTTTCAGCCCTCGTTGACGATCTGCTCACGTACGCCAGATTGGGCCGCCAGGATACCAAGCGCATCGATCTAGACTTATCGACGATGGCCCGAGAAGTAGAGTCCTACCTCCGGCAGTCGGGGCAGTGCGGGGCAAAAACGAAAATCCGTATAGCCCCTGGGTTGAAGACACAAGGGGACGCATCCATGATTCGGCTGGTCCTGGAAAACCTGATGGACAATGCTTGCAAATATTCTTCCGAGGTTGAGAACCCAATCATCGAGATCGGCAGTGATGGCGAATACTTCTTCGTCCGTGACAATGGCATTGGCTTTGAGATGGAGTTTGTCGAAAAGTTATTTCAACCCTTTGAGCGACTCCATAAAGACTCCGAGTACCCGGGAACCGGCATTGGTCTCGCCAACGTAAAAAGGATCATAGAAAAGCACGGAGGAGTCGTCAAGGCAGAGTCGGGGTTCGGCGGAGGGGCGACTTTCTCCTTCAAGCTCGGAACAAGTAGTGCCTATAACTGAGGACTCTTTAGGCGCAGGGTTCGTTGACTTGAATCCAGTATTCAGCCAATGTCACAAGTCGATAGATGTACTGATCGTAGTCGACGACTTTGTGAACGAAGCTGTTGGCGCCATTGTCGAAGCAGTTCACCAGATCGGATTCCTCGCTTGAGGAGGTGTGGATCACCACCGGCAGACGTTTGGTTCGTTCGTCACTCCGGATCCGAGTCAGCACTTCCAAACCGTTCAGCTTTGGGAGCTTTAAGTCCAGCAGGACTAAACGAGGGCGAACGCTCTCGGGGTCAAAAAGGTATTGGACCGCCGCCAATCCGTCCTCGGCTATCTCAACTTTGCATCCGGTCTTCCCTTTGGACAGGGCGCGCATGACGAGCCTTTGATCGTCTTCGTTGTCCTCTACAACCAATATCACCGGCAAGTTGTCCATTTTTTAAATGCGGGTAGCGCTCCCAATTTCCCGTCTGTGCGCCTAAAAAGGATACTATCAATCCCTGTTCAACTGCGCTTTATTGCTGCTTTTGTACAGAGAGCTTACTAATTACCCTATTGAGGTTAGACCGTGCGCACATGGGTTGACCAGTAAATCGGAGCTCTTAGGGACGAAACTCAAATGGCGTACCCAACCCCGCACGATCACCCCATTTCGTGAAGGCGCCCGCGGAAGTCGGCAGCGAGAGGGACGCATCTGTCCACTCGGTGGTATCCGGGACCTGCAATCTGGAAGCTTGGAGGTTCGTTAGCGATCTTCCCAAAGCCCGATCGACGACGATATTAGAGTCGGTGGTGATCACTTCGCGATGGCTAAACCGGAGTCCAAAGAAAAACAGGCCAAGACCACAGGCACAGCCGCAAGCCAAGATCTCTGGGACCGTGGGCAACCTAAGCCGCACCAGTTGGAGGCTGTTCTTACCGAGTCACAGAGGAATCGATGGAAGTCGATGCTGGGCAAACCCATGCCCATCGAAGCTCTCTTCGACTTGTAGAAAGGAAATTCCTGAGTGTGAATTGCCCGACCCCGGTTTGATGAGCGTTCCAAGTCGGGGAAGTTTGGGCTCGACGATCCTAGCTAGTCACGCAAACCGAATCCGGCAAGCTTCTCGACGGTGGTTGCATAGTCGGCATGTAGGATGCAATTGATTCCCATGCTCTCCGCTATCTGGACGAACATCGCGGTGTTCTCGATGTAAACAACTTGCTCGGCACGTGCCTGCGAGATGTCTAATGCGAGCCGAAAGATGTCTTCATCTGGCTTACGGATGTGCACAAAGCAGGAGCATACGAATGAGTCGACAAACTGATCGAGCTTGAACTTGCGAATTCTATAGGCATTCAGTTCGCGCCCTTCATTGCTCAGGACGGTGATGTTCAACCCATGATTGGCCCTGAGGCGAGCGGCAAGTCCAAGCATCTCTGGAAATGGCGTGGACTGGGCGAACATGAAGCTCCGAAATTGGGCGCGTGTGAACGGACGCTCATCGTAGAAAATGACCCGACTCAGATAGTCGTTCAGAGAGAGTTTGCCTTCCTCGTACGTGTCGTCGGTGATATGATGCCGCTCTTCCATGTCGGCCAAGTCCAAGTTGAAATGAACGGCCGCCCGACGGCGGGCATGACGATCCCATCCATTCGAAAGAAGGACGCCACCAACATCAAAGAACAGGCTTGTGATGGCGGGTTTCACTTTCATCTCTGGCTTCCCGCCAAACAAGCAATCATTGCCTGAGTCACTCGCTTAGTTTCCTCGGGATCACGCACTCGGATCGAGTCCACGCCCGCTTGCTTGGCGGGATAGTCGTTGCCGCCGGGAAAGATAGCGTCTCCCAAGAAGATCAATTCGTCCAGACCAATCTCTAGGACATCGCGCAGCTTTCGAATTCCGTAGGCCTTGTCGATTCCGTGTTTGGTGACGTCGATCGATGTGGTGCCTCCTAGTCGAACCGAAAACTCGGGGATGAGCTTATCGAGGAACTCCTTGATTTTTTGACGCTTCCCGAAGTCGGCGTCCCACTGCTTTTTTTCCTCGATCGGCGCTTGTTGGCCAAGGGCTGAGTAGGTGATCTGGCTGCCCCGATCTTGGATCGTGTCTCCCCAGGTTTTGCTGACTTTGAAGCCCGCCGATACGATCGCCTGCTTCAAAGACTCGATGATTTTCGTCTTCTCTTCACCGGTGAAGTCTTGCGAATAAAGCTTTCTCCATTCGCCGTCGTGACGATAGAACTTGGTCCCGCAAGTCGGCAAAATCGACAGGTGGTCTATGTTCGCTCCTCCGGGCAGTTCAGCGAGCACTTGCTTTTGAAATTGGGGCCAGTCTCCTCCTGAAATAACCGCGACGCGGACCACCCCAAGAAGGGAGTTCAGCAACGAAGCCATTTCTGCATCGATGGCCGCCTTGCTTTCGGCCAAAGTTCCATCCAGATCGTAAACAACGAGTTTCTTCATGGTCGGCGGTGTGAGTTTTTGGCAGATTGCGGAGAGTCCGATGGCGCCCTTAGGTTGTGATTGGGATTCGGCGGTAGGGTTCCCCTTGATTGATCATCAATCGTCACTGCATTCGGTTCAATCCATGCAAAATGTCCCGCTCATTGTTTCGCGCCTGATAGTGCTTCGAAGCCGGCAACCACATCGAAGAGCTCCTCATCAATGCTTTGCTGCCGAATCCGGTGAAACGAACTCTCAAGATTTTCGAGCAATCCATTAATGTTCTTGTCGGCCCGCTCCATTGCGGCCAAGCGACTTGCATTTTCACTCGCCAGGGATTCTGCGCAGGCTCGGAAAAGGGAGATGAAAACATACTCCCGAATGAGCGCGCGTAAGGTTGCGTTCTCTCCACCCCAGACTTGGGGCAAGTTGCGGAAGGGCCAAGCCACCTTGACGAGTTCCTCCTCCCACTTCGAGTCGAATGGCAACAGTCGTTTGGCAACTGGCTCGGGCGAAGCTCCTGCTCTCGGCCGATTATAAATGACGTAAACACACGCATTCACGTCTAGGGCTCGGTGCGCTTCCAAGTCGATCTGAATCTGTCCGACTAACGACGCAATCGCCTTCACCGAATTGGGCATCGAAAGGACTCCGAGCAGTGGTAAACCTGCGTCGGTGAGGCATCCACGAACGCGGTCGCCAATTGACCAGACTTGGCGCCGTCCCGGCAACGGAGCCAGAGTTGCGACCGCGAATTCTGCCACAACTTGATTGAATTGTCCTACCAGTCCTTGGTCGGAGCCAAGCACAATAGCGCTGACGGATTCAGTGCGAGCATCTCCTATTTTCATGGCCAGGATGTCGCCTGACGTCCTCGCCCGCAGGCATGCCCCCAATCCCAACTCCACCGTTCGATAGTAGTCAGCCGATGCGAGAACTGACTTTTCGTATTGCCCAATGCTTGAAGCGGCAAGCGCCTTCATGCTGCGAACCACGGACTGAAGATCGCCCGCACTGGCTATCTTTCTTCGAAGACTCGTCGTCCCGTCACTCACGCTTTTGCCTTTGAAGCCGGGGAAGAGTCCGCCTCGGCATTAAGTTGGGAAGGCAACCCGGGGGCAGCTTGACCTGAATCCGGTAGGGATTTGAATCGAGAGAGGGCATCTCGCGCCAGATCGACCATGGTCTTCCGGTCCTGGTCCTTGAGAGTCGCGATCGAATCAAACGCCACTCTAAGCTTTTGCGGGACTCGTGCGACAGCCTCTCGTACAGCCGCTTCTGCTTCTTTCATTCTTTCTAGCGCAACGTCATCGAACAGTCCTTCAGCCAAAGCCAGGAGGATGGCGATTTGATCGGAAACTCCAACCGGGGCAGATTCCGGTTGCTTGAGGCATGCGCGGATGCGACGCCCGTGTTCGATCCGCTTCAGGGTGTCTTGTTCTAGGCGCGCGCCGAAACGAGAAAACGTCTCTAGTTCCTCAAACTGCGCATAGGCGAGTTTGAGGTCGCCAGCGGCTCCTCGGTACGCCGGAAGTTGCGCCTTACCCCCGACGCGCGACACCGATTTTCCAACATCGACCGCCGGCAGCACTCCTAACTCAAAGAGGGTGGGAGAAAGGTAGATCTGTCCGTCAGTGATGGAAATCAGATTGGTCGGAACGTATGCAGAAATATCCTGCGCTTCCGTCTCGATGATCGGAAGGGCGGTCAGAGAACCACCACCACGCTCTTTGCTTAGGTGTGTAGACCTCTCCAACAAGCGCGAGTGAATATAGAAGATGTCTCCGGGGAAGGCCTCGCGCCCTGGTGGTCGGCGCAGGAGGAGGGAGAGTTCGCGATACGCTCGAGCGTGCTGGGTAAGGTCGTCGTAGACGATCAGCACGTCGCGACCCGCTTCCATAAAATATTCCGCAATGCTGGTCGCCGCGTACGGAGTGATGAAGGATAGTCCGGGTGCTTCGTTTCCCTCGGCAACGATGACCACGGTGTAATCCATGGCGCCCTGCTCTTTCAAGTTAGCGACAACCTTAGCCACCGCCGCCGCACGTCGGCCTATCGCGCAGTAGATGCAGAGAACGTTTTGCCCTTTCTGGTTCAAGATCGCATCAGTTGCGATCGTCGTCTTGCCGGTTTGCCGGTCGCCAACAATTAATTCACGTTGTCCACGACCAATCGGGATGAGAGCGTCGACGACGATCAGTCCAGTCTGGAGAGGCACGTTGACGGGCGCCCTGTCCATGATGGCGGGGGCAGGACGTTCGATGGGAAGACGCTCTGTGGTCACTACCGGCCCCCTGCCATCGAGCGGCTGTCCGAGCGGATCGATGACCCGCCCCAGGAGACCATCGCCGACCGCAACGTCCATCACTCGGCCAGTGCGCCGAACTTCGTCGCCGGAGTGTAGAAGCGTGTAGTCTCCCAGGAGAACGACTCCGATTTCGTCTTCGTCGACATTGAAGGCGATACCAAACACCCCTCCGTGAAACTCTAAGAGTTCGTCAAAGCCAACCCCAGGGAGTCCGGAAACTCGTGCAATCCCGGTAGTCACATTCGTGATGACTCCTACTTCCTTCGGAGCTAAGGTAGCCGTGAAGGTTTCCAAGGCACGCGTGATTCCGGCGAAGGTCTGGTCGAAGACCGTGCTCAGGCTATCAAGAGTCTTCATCGGCTCCGCGCCGGAGGTTTCGCGCTCGCTTCCTTGGGATGCGATCCTGACCTATGTCTCACTACTGCCTTGACGGCAGGCTTTTCGCTGGATCCCGTTTCAACCTTCTCGTTCAGGAGTTCGACGACACCTTTTTCGAGCGACTCGAGATAGTTCGAGATGCTCCATGCAACTTTCTGTCCTTGCACGACCATCTCGATTCCTCCAACCAACTCCGCTGAGGTCTCGAACTGAATCTGGGCCTTGGGAAAAAGCGACTGCTGAATTGCCAGCCGTATGGCCGTCTGGTGCTTCGCGGGAAGGTCAAACGTGCACCGTACGAGAAACGGATCGGATACAGACTTGTGAGCTTCAACTAAGGTCTTCTTCGATTTTTCGTCCAGCTCCTTAAGTCGCCGAATAAAGACCTCGGCAATTTGCTCCTCCAAGCTGGCAGAGCCGAGATCCGAGAGCGTCTTTCGCGCGATCGCAAATACTTCCTTCTGCGCTCGCTGGCTGATGGCCTGGTTGAGCTGGCGCGCATCACTTGAGAGGCTTTGCTGACGCTTCGCGCTCAGATCGTCAGCAGCTTTGCGCGCTTCTGCGAGGAGACGCGTGCGTTCAACACCGGCATCTTGGGTTGCTTTGCTCAAGAGTTCGGCGCGATGTCTGTCAAACTCGTCGTTCTTTGTCTGAAACTCATCACGCTCTTTTCGGGCTTCGGTCTTTTTCGCATTGGCGTCCTTAAGCTCCTTGGCTACTAGTGCCTCACGAGCGTTAATGGCGTTTAGGACCGGCTTGTAGAGGAAGCGCTTCATCAACCACACGAGGATGAGGAAATTGAGAGTCTGAGCACAAACGGTGAACCAGTCAATCAGCACGAGGTCACTTCCCCGTCGCGTGGGCAATCACGTGATTCCAGAACGGATTTGCAAAGATCAGGATCATCGCCACGACGAAACAGTAGATCGCCAACGACTCGATCATTGCCAAGCCAACAAATAGAGTTCGAGTGATCGTCGCTGAGGCATCTGGCTGCTGGGCCAATGAACTCAGAGCGGTCGCTACCGACCGACCTTCGCCCAGTGCCGGACACATACACCCGATGCTGATAGTGAATCCAGCGGTGAAGATTGAGCAGATCGCGATGAGGGTTGTACTGTCCATAAGTTTCCTAGGGAGTCTTTAGGTGGAAGCTGCCAATTCCGGACCCCGCTTGGTCGTCCGCGTGGCCGCTGCGATGTATACCGCCGCCAAGATCGTGAAGATATAGGCCTGAACCATGCCGGTGAGGAGTCCGAGAGCGGTCATGACGACGGGAAAGATAAAGGGAGTGATCGTCAGCAAAATACTGATGATCATTGCGCCGCTCATCATGTTGCCGAAGAGGCGCACGGCGAGCGCCAAGGTTCTGGAGAGCTCGCTGATGATGTTGAAAGGCAACATGATGATCGTCGGCTGCACGTACGATTTGAGGTAGCCGCCGACGCCCTGTTCCTCGATGCCGTAGAGCGGCACTGCCACGAAGACGCAAAGCGCAAGGGCGGCTGTCGTGGAAAGTGATCCAGTCGGGGGTTCGTAACCTGGAATGATCGTGAAGAGACTCGCGGTCGCAACGAACAGAAAGAGTGTTCCCAGAAAGGGGAGGTATTTCTCCGGACGGCTAAGACCCACGTCTCGTATCTGGTTTTCGATTGCGGTGACGACGATTTCGAGCAGGTTCTGCCAGCCAGAACGCTTGAGACCAGTGGACAGCTTTCGGGTTACTAATTTAGATCCACCGGCAAGCACGAGCATGATTGCCCAGGTGAACACAATGGTTCCATTGAGTTTAAGAAACGCGTGGCTCCAAAAAACCAACCCGTCGGGGCTAAGGCGAATGACTCACCCCCGTCACCGACTTGGGCTGGACAAGCCGTGATGACTGAGTCATCCATGTCACGACCAGCCGTGCGGTAAGGAAACCAACAAGGGATGCCAACAGCCGCTCCCAGTTTCCGGCGGCTACGAAATATAGGCCACACAAAACAATGCCCATCCGCAAGAGAAGGCTTCCCAAGAACCAAACCGCTGGGTGTGGAGAGGCGAGACCCTTCTGCACGGTAAACCAAAGCCCTCCGAAAAAGACCGCGCCCAATAACCCCCCCCATAAGCCGACGAGCGCAATGCTCAGGACTTCACTCATCTGATTTGTCCTGCCGCCTACTCATCGCTTCATCCTCTTTGGCTACCCAGTGCCACGCATTAAAACAACCGATCGCGAGACCTGCAACGAGAAGCGAGAGCGTCCATGACACCTTCGCCGGATGATGATTGTCCAACCAGATCCCGAGCGCAGCGCCGAGTAGGGTCGGTGTCGCAACCGACCAGCCTATCAATCCCATCATCCCAAGACCGAACCAGACACCATCCGGCGGCTGGCGTTTGGACCTGAGCATCCGTGCCGCTTTCGAACCGATCTCGGTGGCCAAAGCAGATTCGCGCTTCGTCGGATTGTGGGCGGTTTTCTTATTCATGGTCTAACATCGCGAGGCGTCGCAAGAATCCATATTCCAACTTGTCCATGGCCGACCGAACGCTTTGTTCCTGTTCGCCAACGGCAAGAAACTCTTTCTCCACCACTTCGCGCAATCCTCCAAGGTCGGGTCCTCGTATCGCTCGGCGAACAGAAACCAGAACATCGGTTCCCGATTTGACCAGAACCCCCTCATCGATAGCCAAATAGGCTTCGCCTTCCGATTCACACTCGTAAACGAATATCCCAGGAGTGAGTGCGGCTACACAGTCCAGACGATTGGGAAGGAGACCGAGTGACCCCTGATGTGTATCCGCAACAATGCGCGACACGCCGGCCTTCTCGGCGAAGATTTCAAACGGCAGGAGAACCCTAAGCTGGATGAGTGTCTGGGGCATGGTCAACCTTCGGCGAAGCCTTGGCGCGAATCCCTGAATGTGAGTCCTTGAGAACCTTGGACTCGCTCTCTTGCTGCTGTCCGCCGATGTCTGCGGCAGCGGTTCCGTTCCGCTTCACCTCGTCAATCGCTCCGATCATGTAAAACGCGCTCTCGGGATAGTCCTTAAATTCATCGCGGAGGATTCGTTCGCAACCGTCGATCGAGTCTGCAAGGCTTACGTCCTTGCCTTTGATGCCGCTGAATTGCTCCGTGGCAAAGAAGGGTTGAGTTAGGAATCTCTCAAGTCGGCGGGCACGTCCTACGACCGCGCGATCCTCTGCCGACAACTGCTCCAACCCGAGCATGGAAATGATGTCCTTGAGGTCCTCGTAGTGGGCAAGGGTTTTTCGAATCTCCTGGGCAAGCACGTAATGCCGTTCCCCGATAATCGTAGGCGTCGCCATCTTGGAGTTGGATTGCAGGAGATCGATGGCCGGATAAAGCCCTTCGCTGGCACGCTTTCGGGAGAGGACAATGGATGCCGAGAGGTGGGAAAACGTGTGCACGGCTGCAGGATCTGTGAGGTCGTCGGCTGGAACATAGACCGCCTGAATCGAAGTGATTGCGCCCGTGTTGGTATTCGCAATTCGTTCCTCAACCGCCGATAACTCGGTCCCCATGGTCGGTTGATAGCCGAGGCGGGAAGGCATCTGACCCATCAGCCCAGATACTTCCATCCCAGCCTGAATAAACCGAAAGATGTTATCGATGAGCAGCAGGACGTCCCGATGCTCGTCGTCGCGGAAGTATTCCGCCATGGTGAGTGCGGCAAGTCCCACGCGGAATCGGGCGCCCGGTGGTTCGTCCATCTGGCCAAAGAGCATGACCATGTCGGGGAGGACGCCAGCCTCCTCCATTTCCCGATAGAGCTCTTGGCCCTCACGGCAACGCTCTCCGATGCCGCAAAAGATGCTCACACCTTCTTGGTGACCGACCATGTTGTGAATCATTTCCGTGAGCAGCACGGTCTTGCCGACCCCCGCGCCGCCAAACAGTCCGGCCTTCCCGCCGCGCTCCAGAGGCACCAGAACGTCGATCACCTTGATGCCGGTTTGGAAAACCTCCGACTTCGTGGAGCGTTCGGCGAGCGAGGGCGGCGCGCGGTGTACCGAGCGCCACTCGACATTTGCTAGGCCTGCTCCACGGTCGATGGTGTTTCCAAACACATCGAACATTCGAGACAGGATCGCCTTCCCGACGGGCGCCTTTAGCGGCGCGGCAGTATCATGAACCGCCATGCCGCGCGCAAGGCCCTGGGTCGGAGTGAGGGCTATCCCTCGGACCCGTTGAGCGTCACGCTGTTCTAGTACCTCGATGACGATCTGTCCTTCATCGCCCGCTAGCAATACGGAGTAAATCGACGGTAGGGACTTGTCGAATCGGGCGTCCACGACGCTGCCTCGTACGGAGACCACGACCCCTTGGTTTAAAGGAACCGTTTCTTTCCCTGAAGTCGGTTTCCCGTTAGGGCTCATCGGTCTTCCAATGCGGCTGAATATTCACCTCGGCGCGCGGAACGATTGCATGAAGCTCGGTGACTCAGAGCCCGCTGAGCGAGTTCGGTATTGGATTTCTCGCCTCGCCAGATTTCGAGTGCGGGCTGTTGAATGGCGCGAGCGAAGGAAAAAGCAAGCACCCACGGCATCCTCGATCGAAAACGAATGTTCATCGCATTGAGTCGGGCGGAAGCATCTTGAGCCGATTGACCTCCAGACAGGAATGCAACTGCAGGGACCGCGGCCGGGACGGTCCTAAACAGTGTGTTTACGGTTGCGTCGGCTACGTCGTTTACCGAACTCTGAGCGGGGCAAAGTTGGCCAGGGAGCACCATGTTCGGCTTCAGAATCATTCCCTCCAGTGCAACGCCTTGCCGGTACAACTGATCGAACACGGTATGGAGCGTCTGTTCGGTTACCTCCGCGCAACGCTGCAGTGAATGGTCACCGTCCATGAGGACCTCGGGCTCAACAATGGGTACGAGCCCCGCTTCCTGACATAGGGCCGCGTAGCGGGCCAGATCGTGAGCGTTCGCTTCGAGGCAACCGAGACTAGGACGATCATTGCCTATCGTGATCACCGAGCGCCACTTAGCGAATCGGGCTCCCATTTGCGCGTACTCGGACAATCTTTCGCGAAGTCTGTCGAGACCCTCCGTAATCTTCTCGGCCGGATGTCCAGCAAGTTCCGTCGTCCCGGCGTCGACTTTAATCCCAGGCACGATGCCCGCGTCCGCCAGAAGGTTAAGAAACGGAATTCCAGATTCCGTTTTCTGGCGGATGGTTTCATCGTACAAGATCACTCCTCCAATGGAGTCCCCAAGGCCAGGGGTGGAAATGATCAATTCGCGATAGGCACGTCTGAATTCAACCGTTTGGGGGATCCCAATCTCGGCAAATCGCTTGTTGCAGGTGGAGGTGCTCTCATCCATCGCCAAGAGTCCTTTGTCGCTAGCAAGGATCGATTGCACCGTAGCGACTAGCGTTTGAAGGCTCACTCGGAACGCCCCCACTTCCAGTTTCGGATCTCGGGGAGGTCCTCACCGTGCGCATCGATATATTGCTTGTGCTGGATCAGCTTGTCCTGGACCATCTGCTTGAGATAATTGCCTCTTGCCCCTAACTGAGGCAGACGATCTACGACGTCTTGAACCAGGTGGAAACGGTCTAGGTCGTTCTGAACCCGTATGTCAAAGGCGGTCGTGATAGTGCCCTCCTCTTTGTAACCGCGCACATGCAAATTGCGGTTCGCTCGACGATACGTGAGCCGGTGGACCAGCCAGGGATACCCATGAAACCCAAAAATGATGTGCTTATCCCTCGTGAACAAGGCATCGTAATCGAGTTCGCTAAGCCCATGCGGGTGCTCGCTCGCCGATTGAAGTTTCATAAGGTCGACCACATTGACGACTCGTATCTTCAGGTCGGGAAGGTGGTCTCGGAGGATCGAAACGGCGGCCAAAATCTCAAGTGTCGGCGTATCGCCGCAACAGGCCATCACGATATCTGGCTCGCATCCCTTGTCGTTGCTTGCCCACTCCCAAATGCCGATTCCCTCGGAACAGTGGATCACCGCTTCCTCCATCGTGAGCCATTGAGGAAGGGCGTGCTTTCCGGCAACTACGACGTTCACGTAGTGCCGGCTACGAAGACAGTGGTCGAACACCGAAAGCAGACAGTTAGCGTCCGGAGGGAGATAACAGCGTACGATCTCCGCCTTCTTGTTGATGACATGATCCAGAAATCCGGGATCTTGGTGGGTGAATCCGTTGTGGTCCTGCTGCCAAACGTGGGAGGCCAGCAGGTAGTTCAGGGACGCAATCTTTCGACGCCAAGGCAACTCCGACGTGACTTTGAGCCACTTTGCGTGCTGGCTGAACATGGAGTCCACGATTCGAATGAACGCCTCGTAACTGTTGAAAAGCCCATGGCGACCGGTGAGAAGGTAGCCTTCCAGCCATCCCTCGCATTGGTGCTCGCTGAGCATCGAATCCAAAACCTGGCCGGAGGGCGCCAAAAATTCATCGTTCGCGACTTCTCGGGCATCCCACTGACGGTCGGTAACTTCGAACACGGCGCCCAACAGATTCGAGAGAGTTTCGTCGGGTCCAAAAATCCGGAAGTTACGCTGATCCTGGTTTAGTTTGGCGACGTCACGCAGGAAGGCGCCCAGAATGAGGGTGTCTTGTCCGTCCACGGCGCCTGGAGACGGAACGGCAATGGCGTGGTTGCGGAAATCGGGCATTCGCAAGTCGCGCAGGAGAGTTCCGCCATTCGCATGCGGGTTGGCCCCCATTCTCCGGTCGCCGGTTGGAGCGAGTTCGGCCAATTCTGGCATGAGTCGACCGTTCTCATCGAACAGTTCTTCGGGACGGTAACTCTTCATCCAGCTTTCCAACTGGGTGAGATGGTCAGGATTCTCCGCGTTTACTAACAGGGGGACTTGGTGCGCTCGAAAGGTGCCTTCAACTTTTAACCCATCGACGACCTTCGGTCCAGTCCAACCCTTCGGTGACTTCAGCACAATCATCGGCCATCGGGGTCGAGTCGAGTCGTGACCTAACCGTGCCCGCTGGTGAATTTCGCGGATTTCTTCGAAGACCCGGTCCATCGTGGAAGCCATCAGTTCATGCATGACTGCGGGCTCATCCCCTTCCACAAAATAGGGAGTCCACCCGCAGCCGCGAAGGAACTGCTCCAACTCCTCATGCTCGATCCGAGCAAGCACAGTCGGGTTGCTAATCTTGAAGCCGTTCAGGTGAAGAATAGGGAGGACAACCCCGTCCGTCACCGGATTCAGAAACTTGTTGGAGTGCCACGCTGTTGCAAGAGGGCCCGTTTCAGCTTCGCCGTCTCCGACCACACATGCCACGATCAGGTCAGGATTATCGAACACGGCTCCGAAGGCGTGGCTGAGCGAGTAGCCCAACTCCCCTCCCTCGTGAATCGATCCCGGTGTACTAGGGGCGACATGACTCGAAATCCCGCCCGGAAATGAGAACTGCTTGAACAGTTTTTTTAGACCTGCCTCATCCTGGGTGACATTCGGATAAACCTCACTCCAGGTGCCTTCCAGATATACGTTGCCGACGATCGCAGGCCCGCCATGGCCGGGACCGGCCACGTAAAACATGTTGAGATCACGCTTCTTGATGATTCGATTTAAGTGAACGTAGATGAAGTTCTGTCCCGGAGTTGTGCCCCAGTGACCGACCACCAACGGCTTGACATGTTCAAGCTTGAGAGGCTCCTTCAGCAGTGGATTGTCGTATAGATAAATCTGCCCGACGGATAGGTAGTTGGCGGCTCGCCAATAGGCATCTATCCGCCGGAACTCCTCCGAAGAGAAGGGGGGCTTGAGAAACTCTGGCGCCGGGGCTACTGTTTGCATGGCTTAGGTTTCACTGACTCGCCCTAACTAGGGCACGGGCTCGGACTGGCATGACATCGCTTGATGAACGGGCCATTACAGGCGTTCGGACTTCAAGTCTCGTGAAGAGGTTTCGGTTGCTGGAAGATGTGTTCGAGGATGGGAAACCGAGGAAATCTGCTTGCCACGATGTGACACGCTCGACGCAAGCAGACGCCGTTCCGGCCTTCGTTTATAGGAGGTGGGCCTTAGTGACCGCCTCTTTGACCCAATATCCCTGGCGGTCATAGTATTCGTGCAGGGAAGCCTCATACTCGCGCGTAATCTCGGTTTCGTCCGTGTACTCGGGCGCCTGCTTGATCGCCTCAAGATTAAGGTGCACAAAAACCTTCGAGTCATCCCAACTGATTCGCTCGATCCAGTTTGGCGAAATCAGGACCTTCTTGCCGGGCCACCAGTTTCGTGTATCCACGACCAGGTAGCGAATCGACCAATTCTCCTCATCGATCAAGAAATCCGCGACGTGACCGATCTCTCCGTCTAAAGCTTGGATGTCATGACCGATCACATCGTGAGTACTCCGAAGATTTGGATCCCACTCCTTTCCAGTTGAGTTGGAATGTTTGGTGGGCTGTACATTCGGAAACACTAATTCTGAATTGCCCGGAATGAACGAGGAGTAGCCCCACGTGTTTGCGCCGCCCCAATAGATGGGCCATCCGTAGTAGCCGTAATAATCCTGCTCAAATTGCCGGGATACGGGCTTGTCGGTGTACAAGGTCGGACTCTCCTCGATTTGTTTCCTGGACAAGTGGATTGATATGCTGTGAAGCTCCTCGTTTACAGAGATCAAAGCATAGGGAGAGATGAGCACTTGCCTACTCGATAGCCAGTCGCCGGTATCTGCCACCAGGTATCGGATGGTCCAGTGGTTATCGTCAAAATAGAACTCCTTGACCTTCCCAATTTCCCCATCGTCACTGTCCAGGTTGTAGCCTGAGATTGTCTTGGCTCTAAATAGCATTGAATTCATCCTTGCGTGATAACGCAGTTCGAGAGTTTTGTTTGATCAATCGGTTCAAAGCTGTCCGAAGCAGCCGACAGGCAAGAGGCGTCCCAGTCGTGACGAAAGAGGTGAAATTCATGGTTGTTTGATTCCTTGCGATGGAGCGTTCAGACCGAGGAGGTCGCCGACCGCGCGGGCAATCATCCGCTCCTCGTCTGTCCGAATGACTCGGACTCGGACCCGGCTCGTCTCGGAGGAAATCATCGTCGCCGACTCTGCATTGGAAGTCGCGTTCAGTTCAATTCCCAAGAAGCCCAGTCCATGACAGATCCGCTCTCGAATGTCGGGGGAGTTTTCGCCGATCCCGCCAGTGAAAACCAGCATGTCCAGTCCGCCGAGGGCCGCGGTGTAGGCCCCGATCCACTTCTTAGCCTGATAGCAAAACAGCTCTAAAGCTTCCGCCGCGCGCACGTCGTCCCGTTCTCTCGATAACAAGTCGCGGACATCGGAACTGGTTTCCGAAATTCCTAACAGTCCGGACTCGTGGTTCACCATCTGTCCAAACTGCTTGACCGTCATTCGATCTGCGTTGGCCAGGAAGGACAAGAGACCCGGATCGAGGTCGCCTGAGCGCGTGCTCATCACCAACCCTGCTGCCGGGGTGAATCCCATGCTGGTGTCAACGCTCTTGCCATCCAGCACTGCGGCTACGCTGGCGCCATTCCCGAAATGCGCAAGAATCACCCGGCCTTTTGAGGCGGCTGGCTCACCTAGCCGAGTGAGCTCCTCCATCAGGAATGAGTACGACAGACCGTGGAACCCGTAACGCTGAACACCCATGGCCTCATACCGTCGTGGGATGGGAAGCAACTTCGCCACTCGAGGCATCGTTCGATGAAAGGCGGTGTCAAAACAAGCGATCTGCGGAAGTTTGGGATACCGCTTTCCGAACGCCTCAATGAGCTCAATCTCCCTCGGAAGATGGTCGGGATCGTAAAGGGTCAGACTGCGAAGTTCGTCCAGCAGTTGATCCGTGATGCGTTCGGGCTCCGTATGGGCCATGCCATGCACCACTCGATGTCCGACCGCGATGATCGATGAAAAGTCGGATTGAGCTTCGAGCGCACTCAGCAAACAGGTGAGAGCCGCATGATGGTCGCTCGCGTCAGTTGCTTGGCTGATCGAAGGAAGCCCCGGCGTCGTGATGGTCAGCGTAGAGCCAGTCAGGCCGATTCGGTCTACTTTGCCGCCGAAGATCCGCCTTTGAGAGCCCGCGTTTTCGTAGACGGCAAACCGGATACTGGAAGAGCCGCCGTTAATCGTCAGGATGTGCCGCTGTGTAATGGGGGGGGTTATGGTTGAAAGCAAGACCACTTACAGTCTCGCTAACCTCCGGCGTGAATCACCAGTCCGCGCATTCCCGTCCTTCAAGGATAGGCGTCGCTCTGTCTATCGGTCTAGTCTTTGTAAGATCCGCGCCAGCGCTTGATCATCTTCGGCTACTCGAATCGCGCGCAGCCTCAATACGATCTGCTGTAGTGAGTCAAGGTACCTACCGCATCCAGGACATAGCGCGGCGTGGTGGCGCGCATACCAGACGAGCAATCCGCTCTCGCGTGAATCGGCCGCGCGATCAAGGAATCGACGCATGTGTCGGCAAGGTGGGCTAGAGGGTGGGTGATTCATCGGTTCATTTCATCCATTAGGCTAGAAAGGCGGGCGCGTAGAATTCGTCGGCCTCTAAATAGGCGAGACTTGGCGGTTCCAACCGAAACCCCCATCGCTGCCGCCGCTTCATCATTCGAAAGATCTTCGATATCGCACAGGACGACCGCAAGGCGGTACTCCGACGGCAGTCGATCAATCTCTCCCAGAAGCATGGGGCCGCACAGACTCCAGTCGACAGCACTCCAAGACTCTTCGGCGACGAAGTCGGGATCCAGTGAAACGGCTCGCGGACGGGAAGCCCGATGTCTCAGTAGCCCAAAGTAGCAGTTGGTCAGGATTTGGATCAACCAGCTACGGGGATACTGCCCATCGAACCTTGGCCAAGCGGTCGATGCACGCAACAGCGCTTGGCCGATCAGGTCTTCCGCCTCCGTGGGATCGGAGGTTAGCCGGCGCGCAACCCGATAGAGGGTCGGAAGCTCGCGCCGGGCAGTCTCTTCAAAGGTCAGTTTGTCTTCCGCCGTCGTCTGATCAGGGCCACGACTCCCAATCCCATTGCGGCAATCGGAGCTGGTTCGGGCACGGCTTGGACCTTGATATGAGCGATTTCGGTGCCAGCATTCCAGTTGTATTGCGCCAAACCAAGCGAGTCGTAGTCGCCAACTCCCGGCGTGAGCCCATTCGCGTAGGAATGGATACTTCCATTGATGGCGATCGGCGTTCCGCCGTAGTGGGCGAGGGTAGCCGCAGTTTGTGCGTCAAGCGCCGCTCCCGCGTCCCAGGTGTTCGCGCCCCACACGACGATGTCGAGCGACTGAGCATGGCCGTTGTGAAACAGTTGGAGTCCATCGCTACTCACCGAACTGCCGATGAACCCGTCGTTCGTGATGCCAAGCATGGCCGCGAAAGAGAAATAAGAGTGGGCACTGTCAGCGGAGAAAGTCGTGGTGCGGGTGCCTCCGGGCAGAAGCGGAGAGCCACCTAAAAGACCATAGGTTCCGACCGCGCTCGAGGCCGACGCATAGCCGAGTTCGACGGTCGCGTTACCGAACTCCGAGATATTCGTAATTCCCTGAGACGCGCTGCCCCCCGGTTGAAAAATGTCGAATGCAGAGGTGCTGGCGCTGAAAAAGAGTGGGCTCAAAGGCTGAGGCCCGGCATCTGTAATCGTGATCTTAAAGTCTTCTGCGTGGGCGACGCCCGCCACTGCGGCTACCAAGGCTAGCATGGTGATTCGGTTCATGGTCTTCCTCCGACCACTGTCAAAAGTGGTCGCTGGTCGTAATGCGCCGAATCCTGAAAAGTTGCCAAAATTTTTGGCTGAATCTGCGCATCACCTCGGTTTAGTGGAGGCTCTTCTCACACGGCGGACCCGCGCTCGAGGAACGGGGGTCAAGTAGACATACTCAATGGCGGGCCACCGCTTTCGAAGGGCAATCGCAGCTTGGGTGATGGCATTCTCGACCCCATGGAGACTGAGGCTCGCAGCAAACGTCACATCTCCGTTGACGATCACACTCGACGGCCCTACGAACACCGCGAATAGGTCTGGGACCTTGACGACCCCATCCTGCTCGGCAACAATTCGACGCATTTCGGTAAGCGTTGCCGCCGGGACGCCCCGACCGATGAGTAGCTCGCGGTTCGTGCTCAAGAGAAACACCGATGTCACCAGAAGGAGTAACCCAATGAGCCCGCTTGCCAAAGTGTCGGGTGTTGGGCTGCCAATCAACTCACTCGCCGCCAGTCCAATTGCGGCAACAAAACCACCGATCAAGGCACATCCTCCGCTCACCGCAACCGTCGTCAAGGCAGGATCAGAGTTCCTCAGCAGGTGTACTCGCAATGAGACGCCGTGCGTGATCGCTTGGCGTCGCAAAGGAGGCAAAGCCACCATCAAGGCGATCGCATCCAACACGATGGTCACGCTTAGGACCAAGTAAGCGACGCCGTAGGATGTAATGGATGACGGGTGAAGGGCCGAACGGATGGCGCCTTCGAGGGCGAGACCAGCGCCACCGATGAAGATGCCGAGGGCAGCAAACAGCGACCAGAAGAATCGCTCGCGGCCATACCCGAGAGGATGCGTTTCGTCCGAGGGTCGGTCGCTGGAGAGCACACCAATGCATAGAAACAACCCAACCGCGAGTTCGGCAAAATTGTCCGCAGTCTGAGCCCGAAGTGCAAAGGACCCAGAGATCCACGAGGCGACAGCTAGTCCAACTGCCTCCACAAGGTTGACCGCGGCAGAGACGAGCACGCTCCGGCGAGTGGCGCGTATTTCGGTTTGATCGACCATGGTGGTACAGGCTAGCGTTTGGCGGCTCAAAGACGAAAACAAGGAGGTGATGTTTCTATCCGAACACATCGCCGAGGTCACGGACTCGATTAGCAAGACAACGGTTCCGCCTGGCAGAACGGCTCGGCTCCATCCGAGACTCCATCCGACCGCTCGAGCCGTTTGCAAGGTCACGACTCAGCATGCGGTCGAGAGTTAAGCGCACATCCTCAGCGAATGGCTGTCAGCCCTTTAGCCGACCTTGTTATTCATGACTGGCACGAGCCACATGTGCCCGCCATCCTGTGAGTGGCGGTTCTCCAGTCTCCGGTCTCAAAAGACACCATGATCGAGGCCCCTAGCTGGCACGCCGCGCAGACATCAGTGACGGAGAAATTCCCATGAATTCAACCATGAACAAGAACGTCAGCGACGTTGACCTCAAGAACGACATTCTTTCCGAACTCAAATATGAGCCTAGCGTGAAGACCAGTGACATCGGCGTCCTCGTCAAGGACGGAACCGTAACCCTCAATGGCTACACTTCAAGCTATTGGGAAAAGTCCCACGCCATTCGCGCCGCCAAGCGAGTGGTCGGAGTAAACGCCATCGCCGACGAAATTCAAATTAAGCTGCCCGGCTCCCTGGACAGAAATGATAGTGACATTGCGGCGGCAGCTGGCCAACAGATCAAGTGGGCGCCTTCGGTCCCGGACGATGCAGTCAAAGTAACCGTCCGTGATGGTTGGGTCACCCTAGAAGGAGAAGTCCCGTGGTGGTATCAAAAGAATGCAGCGGAGAATGCCATTCACTACCTCTTGGGGGTCAAAGGAGTCTCTAACGAAATCAGCATCAAACCCCAGGTTTCAGCGGTTGGAATCGAGTCGGACATTCAGGCTGCGCTCAAAAGAAGCTCCGCCCTCGATTCAGACGAAGTCACCGTCACTGCCTTGGGGAGCAGCGTCACTCTGCGCGGAAAGGTAAGAACCTACGCCGAGAAAGAAGATGCGGCGAGGACCGCTTGGGCCGCGCCTGGAGTGATATCCGTCGACAACCAGATTTCGGTTAACTGGTCTTGGTTGGACGACTAACGGCTCGCGCCCCACGTTCGCGGCTCCAAGGAAGGGGAACGAATCTCGGGGACTAATCCGATTATCAGCCGCCAGCTCCATACCATGGGACCTGTCGGCTGATTCTAAATATCAGAACTCGTGAGCGGACCGCTGACAACCACCGACGAAAGTTGGCTTCCCAAGAATTCGCTCCAACCACCAACTGCAAACTTTCCGAAGTCCCTTTGGCGCGCTTTCTCTGGCGGCTCAGTGTTCGGTTTGCAGATCTCGATCCATTCCCTTGCCGTCGAAGGGCACGACGATCAGCTTGCTCCCGTGACCGTCGTTACCGTTTTCCTGCTCTTTCGGCACGTCGATCACCGCGAACGTGAAGTAGGCGACATGTCCGTGCTCAAGGAAAACGCTGGGCCGCTCGATCTTATTCCACCGGTTTGGGGTCCCGTTCTTGGTTCGTATGAAGTCGACGGTTGGATCATAGGCCAGCCCACGGTTCGTCCATTCGTCGATTCCATTTTTCGAAGTGAGATGGTATGCCTTGCGCTCGCTCCAGCAGTTCACGACGACATGGTAAAGCCCTCCGCTAAACCACATCACAGGATCCTCGAGATCGTGATGAGGCATGTTAGGGATCGCCGGGTAGATGCTGTTCCCCTGGAGTCGGTACGGGCCGAGAATGCCCTTATCGCTGATCGCAATCGATCCCTCGCGGGCAATCAGCGCAAACTTGCCGTCAGGCCGGAGGAAGATGGCCATGTTGGAAGCTCTACCCCCTTTGGGGTCAAAGCCGTTAGCGTCAACCTGGATCTGCCCGAGATGGGTCCATGGACCCTCGGGTGATTCCGAAACGAACACGTCTCCCGGTCGCGTTTCGCTCACAATCACCGCGTATCGCCCGTCCGGCAGGATCAGAGCAATGACGTTATGACCCTTGCCCCCTTGATCGTCGGGCCACAACAGACCCTTATCTACATAAGGCCCGTCCGGGCGATCGGCAACGGCATGAATCGCTTTCGAGTTCCACCACTCGTTGTGTCCTTTTGCCTGATCCCAACGACTCGCGAACAGGTGGTATTTCCCGTCCTTCCCTTTGAGGATGGTCCCGTCCCAGTAGTCCCAATGTCTGAGCTCTGGATCCTCAAGCCCGTTCCTGGTATCTCGTGGCCCCACGGTTGCGACTCCCCAGGCACTCTTGGAAAGCTGGCCGTGGTCTTTCATCGGGCGGAAGTAGTCGACCAAAGTCTTTTGGGGTGTAGCCATAGCGATGAAAGGGAACAGTGCAGCGAAGATCATGTTGATTTTGTCAGGGGCGGATCGTTTTTACCTAGATCAAGCAGAAAGAATTGTAGGTGGACGGCTTTTACCTAAGGTCGTCTTCCCTTGCTGGCCAATGTTGAAACGCTTCGAGGGGTGTTAGGCAATTCGCGCTTCCAACGCTTTGTCCATTTGATCCAGCCCTAACCTTTAAAGGCGTTAGTTCGAAACCATGAGTCGGTGCTTAGGTGAAAAACTGGACACGATCTTCAACGGCTAACTCAAACGAGGAACGATTCCCGTGGAACGCTACGGTTTTGGCGTAAGCAAGAACGTCTGGATCGCACGCTGGCCGGGAATCTGGCCCATCGCCAAGATTTGCCCCTTATTGTTGATGGCCACCGCCTCATAGAGGTTCACCCGTTCCTTCGAAGCGAGTAACTGATTGAGATCGTAGATGTGATCTTCCATCCACAGGGTGGCAACGCTTTGAGGTCCCGGACCAGCATCGCCACCGTTATTTAACAACCAGTTGCATGTGCCTACGATCTGACCAAGATTATTGATTGCCTTCGCCGAACTGAAGGCAAACCGGTTCGGCGTAAAGACGGGGAGCTCAGTGCATTTTCCGGCCTGCCATTTGAACGCATGATCTCCATCCATGCTCTTGATGGTCCGAACGCTGTACACGCCTACCACAATGCCCTGGTCGTTTAGGCCCGTAATCCGAGATGTCGCCTCAGGGTTCGCCACTTGGACTTCAACCGCCTTCCCTTTGGTCCACAAGAACATGTGGACGCGCCCATCCGGTGGCTTCCCCGACGAAGCGAGCACGATCTGTCCCATGTTGTTACAGAAAGCCGCTCCGTAGTTCTCATCACGGAAGGGGTTGTTCTTACGTTCAGGATAGAAAAAAATTCGGCATTGCCAAGTGGCTTCGTTGACTCGGTTCCACAAGATGTGCCCTTCATTGTCGAATCCGCTGGCGCTGGCTAGATACCCGGGTTTTGGCTGAACCAGGGTCGTGAGGCATCCGTTCTTCCAGAGAACGATTTTGCCGCCTCCATTAAACACGGCCTCGTCACGGCCATTCACTCCACCCACCCAAGGCGCATCCCCAGCCAGCGAAACCAACCTACCGTTCGAGTAGACGAAGCCCTCATACTTGTTGGGGCCGACGAGACGGGTTCCCACGATGGTCCCCCGATCATTCATTGCGACCCGGTACATCTCCGCAAGAGTGATGGGCAGATTGACCGCCTCATAGGTCGGCGGCGCAGAAATAAAAGGAGCCGCGAACAGCATCACGGAAGTTTGGACGTATTGTCACCTGACCTGATTCATGACCGAAGACTTTATCCTGCGCGTCTGAACACGTTCAGCTCATAAATCGACCACTGGTAGGTCGGGCTCGAGCCGACTTGGGTGATCCTGAGCCAGCGAGCCGTCTGCGGAGCAAACGTAATCTTCGTGATCCCAAGGTGGCCATTGCCGGTAGCGACGGGACGGCTCCAGTGGACCCCGTCGTCGGAAGTGGTTACCTCATAAGCCTGCGGCGAATCCCATAGAGCCCAAGTGTTGTCGAGGACGACCTTGTCGAATTTCTGCTTCCGCTTCATGTCGACCTGGAACCACTGCCCTGGATATTGAGTTCGCGTCATGTCGCGCCAACCTGTCCAGGAGTCGCCATCGAGGACGTTCTCAGCTGGAACTTCGATCGGAATCTTCGCTCCGCTGAAGAGGAAGTTCCCATCGGGAACAGATGCCGATGCGATCCAACCTCGTCGTTCGAGGGCCACTTCCTGGGCAGGAGTCGGTCGTGGAGGCTTGGGAGAATCGAGCGTCAACCTTCCTCGACCGACAAAACGCCATGATCCAGCAGCGACCTTGAATCGAACGTATCCGTCCGCTTCTCCTGCCCACGAAACGCCCTGACTCTCCCGAAACTTGCCATCCCACACGAGTCCACCGTTCACCGAAATGGAATCCAGCTCTGAGAAGGAACTCTTCGGTATCCCAACCACGGCAGTCGTATCCCTAGGCGCTACGACGACTAGGCTGTACTCTCGAGAAGTCTTGCGGAGAGCTTCCTTGACTGGCCCCTTAATGGTGGGAACCGTGACCTTGATCGAGGTCAGGAAAGCTTCTTTGGGCAAAACCTCGAAGCTGGTCCAGCCGGGATCGATGGGCCGGACTCCGGCGATGTCCTGTGAGAGGACCAGAGCCGGAGGATTCCAGCCATGGTTCAGCGAAGAACCCTCATCAAAAGCGTTGAGCCAAGACGCCCACCATCGGTCGTAGTGCTCCCAGAGTGTGGTGACCGGGGACTCGATCATCGTTCGGTAACGGCTGGCCATCCGAAGAAGGGCCTTGTCCTGCTTACCCATCTTGCAGAGCGCCTCAAAGACCCAACGATCGAAGAAGCAGCTCGAGTTGGTCGTTTTGGCGAGGACGCGATCGTAAATCGACTCCCATTTATCGGGACTCGCAAGCCCGGAGTTCACCGCCATTGCATTGGCTCGATCGTCCGGTGTCAAGACGTCGGCGGACTGGTAAAAGGCTCCTTTCCAAAACCGGTCATCAAAGTGGGACTGTATGGCTCTGCGCCTCGCATCGATGGCCGGCAGGTCCGCCTGTCGACCGTCAGCCACGGCCATCTTGCGAAGGGCACCGAGATCGATGTATTCGAAACAATTCTCGATGACACTGGTGTCCTTACTGTCGTTGCCCCAATCAAACCACGTCTTTTGGTTGCCGAATTGATAGGTGTCGAAGAGGAACGTCTTGATGGAGTCGTAAACCGCCTTGATGGAGGCGAGATCCCCCGTGTGGAGATAGTAGAACCAGAGACCGTATTCACCGAGAAACTCTAGATGCTGCCCGGGATAGAAACTCGGTTCCAGTGGTCGCAACACCAAGTCCTTGCAGAGCCGATGCGATTTGGCATCGAAGATGTAGAAGCACTGATCGAGTTCCGGCGTTCCATCACCCCAAAAGCCGACGCGCTCACGATCTGGACAGTCGTAAAAGTGATCTCGCATGCACAGGTAGGCCGTTCTCGCGGCTCTCCGCCACAGGATGTTGAAGTCCTCGTCGTTGCATTCGAAGGACCCCGCGAAGGTGGTGTCGTAACCGGTTTCGCGGTATTTGACCGCTTTCACGGTCACGCCAGCCGGGACTGTGTATGTGGCGCCCTCGCCGCTGATCCAGTTCTTCGCCTCATATTCCCCTGCGCCCGCCAAGGTCGTGCATGTTTCTGTTGGGGTCAAATACAGCACCAGTGGGTTGGTCGAGTTGAATTGGATCTCCTTTCCGGCCGGGCCGACCACCTCGATCCAAGGTTGGAACTGGCTGTTGTGAGGCAACGCGCAAATGAGCTTCCATGCCTTGGTTTCCACGTGGGGCAAGGCATGGGAAACGTGGGCGTATGGCTTCAATCCGTAGTCTTTGAGGGGGGACCCGGGCTCGGTTCTCAGTAAAGTCTCACCCGCCTGATCCGCCACTGCCTGCCCTTGGATGTCGGTTTTCCCGGCAATGCCGAATACCTTAGTCGCTGCCCTGGGTGATGCGGCGATTCCATGTAAACACAGCAGCGTGAACGCGACGGAGCCCCAATGACGGGCAGCAATCTTGAAAAGGCATTTCATGGAGCACTTCAGCTTGCCATGTCAGGCAGAGACATGGCACGCTGGTCGCCTTTCCTTGAGCCCAAAGCTCATAAGAACGCGGACAGATTTTCCGCTTTACCCAGGAGATCCGATGGTTGCTGTCACTTGGTCGAATCTCACTGCGCAGCGACTTGCAGCCTCAGGCTGCTGAAGAATCGATCGGTGCAACTCGGATGAGCTTCTTGTTCACAAATTCTTGAATTCCCATGCTGGACAGTTCCCGACCGTAGCCGGAGTTCTTGATTCCACCAAATGGTAGTTCAGGCGTCGTCCAGGTCGGATGATTGACGAACATCATCCCCGTCTCGATCTTGCTGGCGACGTCCTTCCCTCTCGCAACATCCTTCGTGAACACGGATCCGCCGAGTCCAAATTCGGAATCGTTCGCTAAGGCGATTGCCTCTGCCTCGTCTTTGACCGTAAAGAATAGGGCCACCGGGCCAAAGAACTCTTCTTTGAATGCGGGGTTGGACTTCTTGATGTCGGTGAGAATAGTCGGACTCATGAACGCGCCTGGCCGATCAATTCTCTTTCCACCCATCACAACGGTAGCCCCGTTGGTGACCGCGCTCTCCACCTGACTGAGCAGTTTGAGCAAAGCGCCTTCGGTAGAGAGGGGGCCAAGGGTCGTTCTCTTGTCCATAGGGTCTCCCGCATGAAGTTTTTCGAGAGCATCCTGGAATTTTTCCAAAAACGCGTCGGCAATTGCGCTCACGACGATGAACCTCTTGGCGGCGACACAGCACTGGCCCATGTTGTTCATCTTTCCCCAGACCGCCCATTTGACCGTCTTCTCAAGATCGGCGTCTTCGAGGACGATAAAGGCATCGCTTCCTCCCAGTTCCATCGTGGATTTCTTGAGATTCTGACCCGCTCTCGCGGCGACGCTTCTCCCTGCTTCCACGCTTCCAGTTAGGGCGACTCCCTTGTTCCGAGGATCGTCGATGACCTTGTTGACTTGCTCATGCGAAATCAGAAGGTTCGTATAGATCCCAACTGGGGCGCCCGCATCAATCCACAGCTTCTCAAAAGCGATGGCGCACTGAGGAACGCACCCCGCATGCTTGACCATGACCACGTTCCCAGCCATGATGTTCGGCGCAGCGAATCGAGCGAGCTGATAGTAGGGGAAATTCCAAGGCTGAACGCCAAAGAGAACCCCCAACGGACTGCTGACTACTTCTGCCTCGCCGGTCCTGGGTTTAAGATGGTGGGGTTCCAGAAACTCTTTGGCATTCTTGGCATAGTAGGCGATGACTTTGGCGCTTAGCTTCACTTCGCCCTCAGATTCACCAATGAGTTTGCCCATTTCCAGCGTCACCGGGACTGCGAACTCGTGCGCTCGTTCGTGCATGATGGCCGCGGCTCGGGCAACGATCTTTTCGCGATGCTCGAAGCTGGTTTTTCTCCATTCTTCGAATGCGGAATCCGCAATCGCAATCGCAGACTCAAGTTGCTTATCGTCTAATTCAGCATAACTTTCCATCAACTTGTTATCGAATGGATTGATGCTTTGATAGTTGCTTTTCGTCTTCTTAACTAAAGTAGCGTGCATAGTAATTCACTGAAGCGGGCTAGCTGGACGTTCTTCACAAAGGATTTTCCAGTAGCCATTGGGACTTGATAAACTAATTATTGCGGCGCAGAAGGCAAGAAACCAGTCATAAAAGTTCCTGTCAGTGAACGCGTGGACAGGAAACGTCGAGAGTCATTGCGGTTCCATGAAGGACGGTGATTCGGTTTTTGGATACAGGAAGAAAGACATGCAGGCGATGATTCTCAAATCTCCCCACACTTCTCTCGAATGGGTCGAACTTCCATCCAGAAGTCCCGGCGCTGGAGAGATCCGCGTGGAGGTCGAAGCTTGTGGAGTCTGTCGAACGGACCTGCACGTCCTTGATGGCGAACTTCCGAACCCTGTGTTTCCCATCATTCCCGGACATGAAATTGTCGGCAGGATCGATGGTCTCGGACAAGGCGTCGTTGGCCTTCATGTGGGTGAGCGCGTGGGCATTCCCTGGCTCGGCCATACCTGCGGCGCGTGTCCGTATTGTCTGAGTAGTCGCGAAAACCTTTGTGATTTTCCCGTCTTCACCGGATTCACTCGTGACGGCGGTTTTGCAACTTCGACGATTGCCGATGCGCGCTTTGCCTTTCCTCTCCCGGAAGCCCCAGAGGCAGCGTCTCTGGCCCCGTTCATGTGCGCGGGTCTGATTGGATGGCGCTCGCTCAAGATCGCCGGTGACGGATTGAACTTAGGACTATACGGGTTCGGCGCGGCCGCTCACATTCTTGCGCAGGTGGCAGTTCAGCAAGGTCGGGCGGTCTTTGCATTCACACGTCCCGGGGACACGGTGACCCAAAAGTTCGCGGTTAGCCTCGGAGCTAAGTGGGCGGGAGGCTCCGACGAAATGCCCCCGGAACCTCTGCACTCGGCCATCATTTTCGCTCCCGTAGGCAGTCTTGTGCCGATTGCTCTGAGAGCAGTTAGGAAAGGCGGACGAGTCGTCTGCGCGGGAATTCATATGAGCGACGTTCCCACCTTCCCGTACGAATTGCTTTGGGAGGAGAGACAGTTGGTGTCGGTCGCCAACCTTACCCGCCAAGACGGAATCGATTTCCTCCGAATGGTGCCTACCATGGGCGTCGTGACAAAGACCACCAAATACCCCCTTCGCCAGGCCAACGAAGCTCTGGCAGACCTACGCGCCGGAAGGTTTGAAGGGGCTGCCGTTCTTGTGCCGTGAACTGGGCCCGTCACTCAGGCTATGCTCTGGCCCTACCGAGCGAAAGCGCGTTCCGTGAGACACCGCTCAAGTTTGGAGGACCCCCGATGCATGTAAACGACCTCAACCAGCGACACTCATTCGGCGGCCTCTTCCGTGGCCCTCTCATCCTTGCACTGTCAGCACTCGCGATTGCATCCGCCGGTGCTCAGGACGAGTACCTGGCTGGCTACCTCATCGTGCCGACGGGAGGAAAGGTTGACCGCAACTTCAACGCGGGGTACTCGATGTATGTTCCGGCTTGGCCTCTACTCAAGGCGTACCCGGGTCACCGATTCCAAACGGGCTTGCCCGGAACCTGGATGTTCGCCCAATACGATGCGGCTGCTCCCAAAGACATGTATTCCGATGTCGAGGGAGGGCTCGGCTGGTGGACGGATACTCGTTTTCCGACCGAGACGCCCAAGTTCATCATGGGCGGAGTCGGACCGAATTTCTCGGAGATCGCCAACGGACCGGCTCACGGCGCAGGGTCTTGGGACGATCCCAAGGGCCTGTACGGGGTCGCCCAGCTCAGTCCGTGGTTGCTCTTTCCGATCGATGGACTGAATCTAAAACAGGGGACTTGTGGCGAGTTGCTCGGATATGGCTACTTGAATCTCCCTCTTTGCGATGCCAAGTCGACGACCGACGGCGCCCAAATCCCGACCGGCGGCAACAGTTGGACGCTGTTCCTGAACGCGAATAACTTCAAGGGACCGGTCGCCTTTTTCACTCCTCACTTCTGGTCGCACACGGCGGTAAAGGATCCTCGCCTAGCCGGTCAACTCCTCGATACGCGACCGGTTGATCCAAACCGTCAGGTGCAGATGGAGACTCAGTACATTCCGTGCCGTATCGCGAAGGCATCAAACGGCGAGTCTTACGCCCGGATCTCGCCTACCTCGTTCCCACGCAATCAAGGCAGTCGTTCGGTGCTCGTGCATCAAGACACCGCTTACAGCAAGCAAGCACTCTGGAATTCCGTATCGGCCTGGTTCGCCGGCGGTCCTCCGAGTTCGGGAGCGATCGATCCTCAAGGCGTTCATGTTCGAACATTCACGAAGGGCGGGTACGCAACCTGGGAGATCCGTTCTCGAAATTCCGACGGGTCTGAGAAAAAGATACCGCTCGACTGGAACTCCTTCGCGACCCCGATCAGCATCGATCCCCAGGATTACGGTTACGAGTGGAAACCGTCCACCACCAAGACAACGGGCGCCCGCCTCGTCACCCTTCCCGAATACTTCCACTTGGAAAAGGGTCTTGGCAACGCCAAAGCAAAGTGGGTGCCCGTACCCGATGTTCCCGCCGAAACCGGTCTTCGGGAATTGAGGTGGGACCGCCCCGTTGAGCCAAAGCAAGAAGTTTATGGGACGCCAGATGAATCAGGGAGTTCATGGAAACGGCCGGGCCCGGTAGCCGGTCCGTTCAAGGCGCATCTAGGCGACGGCACGGTCGTGACCTATTACTGGTACCGGTTCGCCGACCAACCCGCTCTCCTCAATGCAGGTCTGACCAACGACGAGCGGGAACGCATGCAAGAGAAGGTCGTGAAGCTTCATCGCGCTTGGCCGAAGACTCACAACTACCTGCCGCCTCCCAAAAGAGGCAAGCTGGCGAACCTCGACCCCGCGTTGATCGTAAAGCCACCGAAGGGCTTCGAATTCGGCTACGTCCCGATCGCGACCCGTCAGGAATTGGAGAACCACTAGAGGCGCCTCGCACTAGCGGTTCTGAACGGGTGAGCGTAGACAGCATCGACTCCACGCGATGCCGAAGTCAAGGTTTGTGGAAGGTCCAGCGCGACTTGTCGCACTTTGGGTCGAACTTGGCCAGTGTCGGCGTGCTCATGCCGGCTGCGGTCAACACGAGTGGCTCCTTCGCATTTGGGCTCTCTTTGGGCATGATCCGGTAGGTTCCGTCAATTAGCTGATCGATGCGCCAGAGTTGTTCGGCGGCGCCCGTTAATGCGGGAACTGCGATCACCTCTCCGTCAGCCGTGGCAGCGAGCGTACGTTCCGTGCCCTCGATACAGATCTTGAAGAACGGTGAGCCCGGGTAGCCGCCTACGCCATCCACCGGGGTGATTCGCCACTTCTGGTGCGGGCGAACCATGTAGTTACCCAGGCGAATGTCGAGATTTCCAGCCGGCCAATCCGCCGACACTTGTGAAAGATCTTGACCCGCACTCGGTGTCACTGGGCCAGCAGGGGCACGCCCGAACCCGCCGCCTCTTCCACCAGCCATACGGACAAAATCCACCCCCAATTCCAGGGCGTAGCCACTGCGCTCAGACTGGATCTCGTAGGTTCCCTGTTCAAAATTATCGCCCGCAACCGGCCAACCGTCTTTCCACATCAGCGGACGGATCGCGAGCACGCTCCGACCGCTACGATCCATATCGGCCTCGTAATGGCACGAGAACTTTTGCACTCCGTCACCAAGATCCAGGAGGCCAAAATGTCCTGGACCGATGTGACGGCCATTCGCGCCCACGAACAGCTTGCCACCTCCGCGTAGCATGTCCACGCCCATATTATCGAGGAACGGCCCCGTGACCTTGCGTGACCGACCGACGCGAATGTTGTACGTCGAATTCGAACCATCGCAGCAGGATCCGTGAGTCCCCAACAGGTAATACCACCCGTCGCGGTACATCATATCGGTCGCTTCCATATCGATCCCGATATTGAGGGGCTTGCTTCCCGGGATGCGTTTGGCCGTTTTGGGATCCAGTTCAACGAGGCGGATATAGCCGAAGTAGGTGCCGTAAGTGAGCCAGAGTCGGCCGTTTGCATATAGAAATGAGGGATCGATTGCGTCGGCGTCTTCGACCCCGTCAGTCGTGGCGACGATCGTGTCATCGTGGAATCCAAACTCGGGAGATTTGGGATCCAGCGTCTTACTCCACATGGTGTTGATGGCTCCGGCATGGCCGCCGGACATGCCGCCCCCCTTGGAGGCATAAGCTACGAAGTACCGGTCCCCAATCTTGATTACATCCGGAGCCAACCCACCGCCGGGACGGACCGCGCCTCCATGCCAAGTCCAGCCATCATCGGAGATAAGACCGCCTCCACCAGTGCCAAAAACGTAATACTTGCCATCGCACTGAATAACCGTGGACGGATCGTGAATGTACGGCTCACCCGTCTGTTTGTGCGCGCCACCCATCGCCCAAACCGACAGCACGGCGATCGACGTTGCAACGGAAATAATGACCTTCACAGTAACTACCTCAATGAAACACTCTCAGAAACTTGTTGACCGGACTGATCCTCGGACTACTCAAGGCTCGTGGTGATATCCCGGATCGGCTGACCGTTCTCGTCGATGAAACGAACGCAAAAGTCGCTCAGTCCAGGGCCGTTAATCAGGCCTCCTCTGAGGACGTTCCTCCCCTTGTGTAGCGTGATCCGCTTCGAGACAACGTCGTCCACGATCATATGGCGATCGTTGAAGAGGTCCGCAGTTTCGACCCCATTGAGCCACCAAATGGATGCCGAGTTGGATCCGACGGACAGTCGAACTCCGGAAATCTCGCGGGGACTATTCACGACGGTAACCGCCCAACAAACGACTCCGTAGGTCGGCTTGTTCAAGCCGTAAGCCAATCGAAAAAGCTTGACGTTGAAGTTCGTGGTGTCGAGTGCATGCCAGGCCAACTTCTGATCCGCGACGGTGACCTTGTCTCCATCGTGCGGAATCACCGTGAATTGATCCGGAAAATACTCCGTGTAAAGCGTCTTCCGCACATATATGCTCGTCAGGTTTGCGTTCGTTCGGCTCGGCTTACTGATGGGCTCAAGGAGAAGCCAGCGCCGTAGAAACCCGTCCGAGTCCGGTCGTTTGGCCGAAGTCGGAGCGGCCGTAAAGAACGGCGCGAGCGTGCGAGGCGGACCTTCAATTGCCGTGGATGCCGGCTTCTGTATCGGCGCGGCGGCAAGTAAGAAGGGAATCAACGACAATGTTGGATCGATTTTGATCATCAGGCGACCTTTGCCTCGTTACGAGGGGGTGTGGATTCTCGGTAGGAAAGTCTTTAGGTGGCGAAGCGTGCTTTAACCACGAAAAAGAAGAGGAGTGAACTCGTGCAAACTCGTGCGCCAAGACTGCCACTCGCGGGCCGTCCCTTGCGACTCGAAATAGTGGACCTTGATGCCACGCTCGCAACGGAAATGAGTCCAAATAGGGCGACACAACAGAGGGTGGAGATATTCATAGAACTTCGGCGTTCTTCCTTGAATTCTTGATACGAGCCCCCTTTCAGAAGCTTTGTAACGTTATCATACACGTCAACCGAGCAATTTTAGCTCGTAAACTGACACATCGAGGTGCTGTAATTTACCGTTACATAAACATTAGGGATTTCTTGCATTCCGGGCTGCTTCTCGGGCTATCCGCGCTGTCCATACAAGCCAGTGCTCAGAACCCCATCATCCGGAACCAGTTCTCCGCTGACCCCACGGCAAGAGTGTTTGGCAACAAGATCTACCTCTTCCCATCCCACGACATCCTGGCAACACCCGGAAAGGGCCGAGTTGGATGGTTCTGCATGGAGGACTACCACGTATTCTCTTCCAGCAACCTGATCGATTGGGACGACCACGGAACCGTAGTCAGCCAGACCAGCGTCCCTTGGACAGACCCGGCTGGCTACAGCATGTGGGCGCCTGACTGCATCGCTCGCAAGGGCAAATACTATTTCTATTTCCCGGCCGGGGCTAAGACGGGTCGCGGTTTCAACATTGGGGTGGCCGTCGCCTCCAAACCGGAAGGACCTTATGCTCCAGAGCCGGCGCCGATCAAAGATGCGCGGGGGATCGATCCGAACGTGTTCATCGACCGGGATGGTCAGGCTTACCTCTACTGGGCGGGCGGAAACTTCTATGGCGCGAAACTAAAGGAAAACATGGTTGATCTGGACTCCAAGCCAGTTCTTCTTAAGGAGTTTCCCGAAAAGGGACTGAAGGAGGGACCGTTTCTTTTCGAGCGCAATGGAACCTACTACATGACCTATCCTCATGTGGCAAACACAACCGAGCGGTTGGAGTACGCGATGTCAAAAAGCCCCTTGGGGCCATTTAAGGTGGCGGGCGTTCTGATGGACGAGATTCCCGGATGTTGGACGAATCACCAATCGGTGGTCCAGTATCGGAATCAGTGGTACCTGTTCTATCATCACAACGACTATTCGCCGGACTTCGACAAGGCGAGGTCAGTGAGGGCGGACTACCTCACCTTTAATGCCGACGGGACCATCCAGAAGGTCATACCGACCTTGAGAGGCGTGGGGATCATGCCGTAGGAACGACAGGTGAAGATCGACCGCTATTCCAACGTCAGTGAAAAGGGAGTCTCGATCAGCTTCTTGGACCCCGCTAACACCTTCAAGGGTTGGAAGACGACATTCTCCGACGCTGGAAGTTGGCTGGAATACGATCGAGTTGATTTTGGACGAGGTCGATCAAAGCGGATGATCCTCAATGCTAGGTCGGCGAATGGCGGGACGCTTGAGTTTCGCGCGAACCGCGTGGACGGTCCCTTAATCGCTAGCCTCTCGGTTCCGTCCGGTCAAGCTTGGGGGAGTGTCTCCGCCCCCGTTTTGGCCAAACAGAAAGGCGTGCAAAACCTGTACGTCGTGGCGAAGGACAACGGTCCAATCGAGGTGGACTGGGTTCAGTTCCAGTAACGTTCCGAAGGGGCGTTTCGAAACGCCCCTTCAGCATCCTGCGTATCGCCAGTGCCGAGGATGTAGCCCCACGTCCGGACGGACTGCCAACTTACTTACTCGATGGGGGGATGACCGGAGCATTTGGACGCAGTAGACGCAGATCGTAGATTCCGCCCGCGAGGCTGTTTCGGCCGACGAACGCGACGGTAATTGAGTCTTTGCTTGGCCCGGAAATCGCCCCGGCCGGAAGCGAATAACGCTTCTCAAAGAATTTCCCGGGGTAGGCGCCCACGAGATGCTCCGTGGTGATGAGTTGACCGTTCACGAGAATGTCAAAGATTCTGCCCGAGTCCTGGCCGGAATACTCCACCGCGAGAACCGCTTCCTTCGCTCCTCTTAAGCTGAGCGTGTACTGGACGGAAGCCCCGTGCCGCCACCTACGGCCATTGAATATGCCCGTCTCCGACTTCTCGCCCACAAATAGGTGGTCAGTTTCCGGTTGCTGTTCGCCAATCGCAACCCGGTCGATGGTGGCCGCATCACGAGCGATCTTTGCCGCCTCGATCGCGGCAATCTTCGCCTTGCTTTCATCCATCGCCTGTTTGGTCGTGACGTTCCAATACATTTGGTAGCGTGCATCGTGCAGGCGGTAGAAAGGTTCGAGTTCCATCCCGCTTTGGGATGCCGGATACTCAATGTCGACCAAGCGGAAGTGGTTCGGCCCAGATCCTAGGTCCGGCTTGACATGTTCGGAAAGCTCTTTCGGGTTTGAGATGAGAGCAGGTTGCTGATCGATTGGGAACAGCGGACCATTGGCAATATGGTCACCACGACCATCCCCGGCCCGTAAGCCATCCAGGTGCTCCGTTCCGTCTCGCGCGGCAAGCACGATCGGCCCGTGCAAGAGCGAGTACCACGATGATCCGTCCGGTAGCCCTTCGACAGTGATCCTCATAGGCAAGCCGACATCGATTTGGTCCCCATTCTTCCACTCTCGATCGATCACTGCGTAGCTGGAAGGACTCGATTCAAGCTTTTCGTCTTGACCGTTGACCCTGACCGTGAATGCGCCTTGGGCGACCCAGCCCGGGTTTCGGATCAAAAGCTTGAACTTGCGCGGATGCTTTAGCTCCAGCGAAAGATGCGTCGCCTCTTCGTCGGGAAAAGCAGTCCGTTGTTTGAGAGTGACTCCTAAGTCGTTGACCCGAAGTTCGGAAGCGATGAACAGGTTTACGTAGATCGCATCTCTGGCGCCGGCATAGATGAACTGGCCATATCGGCCTGGATTCTCCATGCCGGTTCCCGAACAGCACCACATTCCCAAGCCCGGTTGCGAATACACCCGGTAATGTCCTGGACGGATTGGCGTGAAGTAAACGTAGCCCGGATGCTCGGGGTTGATCGAGGCAAGAATGTGATTGAAAAGGGCTCGTTCGTAGTAGTCCGCGTAAGCGGCCTTGGGCTCACTCTGAAAGAGTTGTTCCGTGAGGCGCAACATGTTGTAGGTGTTGCAAGTCTCGGGACCTTCTCGGTGTTCCAGCATGCCCTCAAAATCCTTGGGATCGTTGAAATGCTCGGAAACGCTGTTGCCGCCGAAGGCAACCGATCTCAGAGACGTTACATCCTTCCAGAAGAACTTCGCCCCGGTAAGGTCGGTTGAATTCGAGGTCAGGTTCCCAATTCGGGCTAGACCAATCACCTTGGGAATTTGAGTGTTGGCATGAAGTCCGGTTAGGCGATCCTCTTGCCGTTCTAGAGGCGCTAAGACTTCCTGATGGCAAAACCGTTGGGCGAGCTTGAGGAACTTTGGATTGCCGGTGATCGCATAGATATCGGCCAGGACTTCGTTCATCCCGCCCTGTTCGGCCCCGAGCATTTGCTGCATTTGGGTCTCGGAAAGGTGGTCGGTAGTGTTTCCCGCCCACGTGCCGAACTTCACTAAGAGGTCTTTGGCTTTTCCGTTGTGGGCGACCAGGTAGGCATCCCGCAAGCCGGCGTACGTCTTGTGCAGGTTGTACCAAGGCGCCCACTTTGACCAGACCTTGCCAACGTCTCCCGAGGCGATTTGGCCCCAGAAAATGCGGCTCCCCGGTATCCCTCCGATGTACCCGTCGCCATTGGCCCTCTGGCAAACTTCGAGCTCATCGATCATGTAGTTAAGCCGACGCTGAAGCTCTCCGTGAGGCGTGTCGGCGCCCGCTCCGATCATGTCGGCCAGGGCAGAAAGGTAGTGGCCCGCGGTGTGTCCATCCAGTCCGATGTTTTCCCAGTTCTCGTAGGAAGGCTTCCTCGGCCGAAGTCCAGCCTCTCGGCGAAAAGGAGCGAGCAGACGATCACAATCGAGCGCCAGCAGATATTCCCGGTTAGCGCGAACCGCCGGACTAAACGGCCCTTCGTGGATACGAACAGCGGACAAGGGAAAGAGATGGGCCTGCATTTCCGGAGAGATCGGTCGGTCGTTGGATCGGGCGACGAGGGCGATGATGGCGGCAATAAGCATTTTGCTAATCCACGGACCCGGGGAAGCGCCCCACCCTCGCGAGTCTCAAATCACTTGGTGCGTGTATTCCGTTCATCTTGATCAACCGTAAGCTCAATGGCCAATCATAGCCTAACAGGTATATGCCTACTCTCAAGTGCCCCGCACCCCTCTGAGCTAGCAGGGAGTCTGCAGCGACTCAGACATGCCGATCCAATTCTTCACGGATGAGCCGTTGTCCAAACTTTGGAAATTTATCTGGTTGGGTGATATTCCTGAACTAATTCACCTCGGGAACGTCTCATAATATGACGTCTATCATTTAATGGAATCAACTGATGAGATATAAACCGGAGCACAAAGAGGAGACTCACAAGCGAATTGTAGAAACAGCAGCGCGAGAGTTCCGGGAAAGAGGCTTTGACGGCATCGGAATCGCCGCTCTCATGAAAAAGCTGGAACTTACTCACGGAGGGTTCTATGCGCATTTCGAGAACAAGGACGATCTTGTCAGGGAGGCCCTTTCCTCCTCATTTGATGACGTCGATGACCATATCGAGGAAGTCTTCGAGAAACTTGGCCTAAGCGGCGTGATAGATCTGTATTTGAGTCCGGAGCACATTGCCAACCCCGGCCTAGGATGTCCTGTTCCTGCTCTCGCCTCAGAAATCGGTCGGCAGCCTGGAGACCTCGCTTCTCTCTTTACCGCCAGATTGAATCGCCGCATTGAATTCTTTGCGGCCAAAGTCCCCGGTGAAACAGCGGCAGAGCGACTTGAATTGGCCAAGTTTATTTTTTGTTCCATGGCTGGCGCAGTAGCGATTGCTCGCGCGATGGACGATCCTGAGCAAAGGGAAAGCATCCTACTTTCAACCAAGAATCAGCTTCAAAAACTGATCAATTTTGTGCCTCGCTAATTTTTATCTTTATAGTATGACGATCATCATTCAATGAGCGTCAAGACTACAACCAGAGTCAAAACCAATGAAAACAAGAAAGCCAACCATTCTCGTCCTTGCCGCCGCTGGCAGCACCGGCATGCAGGTATGCCATCAACTGCTAAACGAAGGCTTCCCGGTAAAAGCCTTTGTTCGTCGCGAAGACGGCCGAAGTGCGAAACTCAAGTCAAGCGGCGCGACGATCGTCGTGGGGTCCATCGCCGATATCGAAGACATGAGACGCGCGATGGCAGGTTGCCAGAGAGCTTATTTCTGTGCTCCAATTACCGATTCGTATCTGCAAATAGCCACGATCTTCGCGACCGCCGCGCGGGATCAGCGGCTAGAAACGGTCGTGGTGATGAGCCAGTGGCTGTCGAGTTCCCATCACCCAGCGCTGCAAACGAGGCTTTGTTGGCTTTCGGACCAAGTCTTTTCGATGCTCCCAGATACCGACGTCATCACTGTCAATCCGGGATTCTTTGCCGACAACGAGTTGCAGTCGCTGAATCTGACGGCCATCTTCGGCACGTTCATGATTCCTTACGGCACTGGTCTCAATGCGGCTCCGTCGAACGAAGACATGGCCCGCGTGATTTCGACGATATTAGCAAAACCGGAAGGCCACGAAGGCAAAACGTACCGAATTACGGGGCCAAAGCTTCTCTCTCCCACCGATATTGCCTCAATTCTTAGTAGGGTTTTGGAACGCAAAGTGAGATACGTTCAAACACCAACTTGGATGATTGCGAGGGTGCTTCAGGGATACGGCTACGACAGTTTTGTCATTGCTCAATTCCTCGAGTATGTGAAGGAATATCAGCGCGGAACTTTCGCGATTGGGGCTCCCAACGATGCCGTTTTTGAGATCACCGGCAAACCTGCGGAAGACTACGAATCCACTGCGAGACGATACGCGGCCCAGTTGCCGGCAAACACACGCAGTTGGCTTAACGTTCTCAAGACCATCGCACAGATGAACGGGTGGATGCTACGACCATCTCCGAAAACAAGACCCCATCTCCGTTTAGAAGACTTCAGCGACCTAAAGCATGTATCGCTGAGCATTGACTCAGAAGAGTGGCGTGAGTCGCATCAGGGCACTTCGGGGACCACCTCAATCGCGCCACCTCCAAACACATTCATCGCCAGCCGACCTCTTAAGCCGGAAGTGACTCGCTAACATCCCCAGTTTCACCGAACAGGGATCTGCCCCCATTCATCACCTACCTCAATTCTGCCTCCGAGGGATTTGACGCGTTATGCCAAGACGTCAAGTGAATCCTGCCATTAAGACTCCAGCCCCATTTCCTCAAGGAACAAAACACTATGAACTCAAAGCAAACCCTCATCGACCACTATGCCGCAGACGGTCTTCGCGAACGGCTTACGGCGGGATTAGCACAAGCGGGACTCGCAGAAGGTCCAATTGACTGGAAGCAACTTGCCCAACTCGATCAGTTCCACACACGAGGACTCATGGCATCAAGTGAGCTTGCCGAAGCGCTCGACGCAAAGGCGGGCGAAACTCTTCTTGATTTAGGCTCGGGTTTCGGCGGGCCAGCTCGATTCATTGCTGCAACGCGTGGGGTTCACGTAACGGGGATTGAACTCTCGGATCTGTACGTAACAATTGCGAACGAGTTTTCAGAGCGGACTGGACTATCCGACAAGGCGAAGTTCGTTCAAGGAGACGCGGCGGCTCTGCCATTTGACGCAAACAGTTTCGATCTTGCCTGGACGCTTCATGTTTCGATGAATATCGAGGACAAATCTGGATTCTATGCGGGTGTGCATCGAGTCCTTAAACCAGGTGGAAAATTCGCGATCTACGACGTCGCAAAGGGCACGACCGAACCCGTGCTCTACCCTGCGCCTTGGTCCCCGGTGCCTGAGTTTAGTTTTCTCTGCACTCTGGAAGAAACGAGGCATCAACTCTTAGAGTCCGGATTCACGATCCTGACGTATCAGGACGCAACGACTGAAGCAATCGGATGGCTCTCAAAGATTCAAGCTGCTGCTCCTCCTCAACCTGACGCCCCCAAGCGAGTGACACTGGGGCAAACCATCGGTCCCCAAGTCCTGCCGATGCTCCGCAACATGGGCCAAAACTTTATGGAGGGACGAACCAGAGTCTTACGAGCGATTGTTCAGAAGCCCATTTCTGAGTGAGCCTTAACAAGATTTGAACGCTCAAGCGGATGACAGCCAGGGACGGAGGGGCCATTGGCCCGTAGTGTCCCTTCCCTTCAACGGCAACTTGGTGGGTTCTTCACGAATGAGCACCCACCTAACCGGATTCAAATCCGCCCGAGGAAATTCGTTAGTTTGCCGCTTTATGTTGTGCTCCAGCCAATCATTCTCGCACTTTTTGAATCAATGCACACGATTGCAAAACCCACGGTAGAATGCGCTGCAACAGTGTCAAAGAATGACGGTTGTCGGTTTCGAAGACCTGGATCTAGCGACCTACCTCTCACCTCGGGACAACGGTGGGAACATATATTGAGCCTTTGGCTTCGCAGTTTGTTCAGCTTCTACTGGCCCGAATTAAGTCCGGGTCGCAAACGCCGAGGCGATCGTGGTTGGGCCTCAGCCCGTGGTGAGAGCCTCTTGCGCCGTACCCGCGCCGATAACAGCGGGCGAGGCGGACGGCAGTTTCCTCATCAACGCAACTAGATTCGAGGGTGGCTAAAAGCCACGGATAAGTAACACATGAAACAAGCAGACATCAAAGGAAAGTGGGCGCTGGTCACTGGCGCGAGTCGAGGAATCGGCAGACAAGTGAGTTTGGGGTTGGCGGATTACGGTTGTAACGTGATCCTTCACAGCCGCGATCTTGCCCATACGGGTTTACTCGCGGCCGCACTCAGCGCAAAGGGAGTGGAGGTTCGCCAGATTTCTGCCGAACTCGGCGAACCCGATCAAGTAGAAACGATGTTGACTCAGCTTCTGAACGAGGGCCCCAACGTCGACATCCTCTACAATAACGCCGCCATTCAGATCGGCTATCGCGAGGACTGGCTCAATGTACCGACCGAAGAGATCCGGAAGAGTTTCGAAGTCAACTGCACCGCACTCATTCGGATCTGCCATCGGCTGATTCCCGGCATGATCCAGAGAGGGTGGGGGAGAGTCATCAACGTCACCTCAGGCGTCAAAGACCAACCACAATTGATCGCTTACGCCGTATCCAAGGCGGCAGTGGACAAGTTTGTCCTAGACACCGCAGAGCATCTAAAAGACAAGGGTGTGCTCATGAACCTCATGGATCCAGGCTGGTTGCGCACCGATCTAGGAGGGTCAAACGCCCCTGGTAGCGTCGAATCCGTACTCCCAGGAGCTCTCGTGCCCGTGTTGATAGACGACGGTACCGTGGCTAAACTGTTCCACGCTCAAGACTGGGCAGGCAAGGAGATCTAGCTCAGACTTGAAGTCCGACTCCAACCTGAACCATTATTCGTGAGTGTGTGTCCTGATCTTCCGGGAGGGCTCCATTCACCCTATTGATTAGGATCAAGAGGAAGGGTGCCTTCTACATGTCCCATTCCGAGAACTTGGACGGCCGATACAGTTGCTTTGAGGCGACCTCGAAATCGCTGTATCGGCCGCACTCATAGCGCTGGCCATTGCTCAAGTCGGGCGCCAGGTCTTCTTTCAATACGAGACAAATGCTTGGCGGTCGACCATCTTTGGAGGCGACGGTTCCAGATGGGGAAACTTACTCCCCGGCAACCGCCATTTCGAAAATGACTCCAATCGCCGCCTGAGCCTGGGGTTGGCCGAAGTCTCCCGCCAATTCGCCGGCGAGCGCGATCACGGAAACGGTCGATCCACCGTGCCCGGTAATTCGAGTCAATGCGGCTTGCTCGGTTCGTTGACTGGTGCCTCCGCAAGCGTCGACAACCACAAACGTTCGGTAACCAAGATCGACGCCCGTGAGCGCCGGCAGTTGGACGGCAAGCTCAGTCGCGACACCGGAAATCAGAATTGTCTTTCTGCCAGTTGCCGCAACGGCTTGAAGGATTGCTTCGTTTCTGAAGGAGTCGGCGGTTGTCCGAAAGTAGGTGGGAAGATCCCCCAGTTCCTCGGCAATCTCCGGCAGGATCTTCGCTTTGCCCTCGTCCCCGGCGACCGCGGTTACGATCACTGGGATATCGAAAAGCTTCGCGAGCTTGGCTAAGCCGCGAACACCCTTACCCAAGCGTAAGGGCGAGATCGTTAACGGCAGGTCGGCAATCCCTTGTTGGAGATCGGCAAAGAGGATAATCGCGTCTTCTGGGTTGATTCGTGACGATTGCATGGTTAGGCTCCTATCAATGAGTTATCAAGGCTAGTCGTTCTCTGGTCGCCCAACGAACATTCGCTCGACCGGCGAACCAAGAGGATCGTGGTGTATCTGCCAGAACTCGTCGGCGATCTTGTCTGCGGCGAAGGGTCCGGATTCCATCACCGTTCCGCAAATGGTGACCGTGCCCACCTTGATGCCGGATCCTTCCATCTCTTGTGCCAACGACCCAACGAAATTGCGTAGCCCAGCTTTGGCGACGCCAAGCGAAGCAAGACCCGCCATCGGCTGAACGGCGAAACCGCCGCCAGTAAAGAGCAGCGTGCCGTGACCTTGGCGCTTGAGTGGAGGGATAACCTGTTGAGCAGCAACCATCGCGCCACCCACGCCGACCTTAAAGTCGAGCATGAGATCGTCCAATTTCAGCTGCGACGGATTGCCAGCGTGCACTGTGACCGCATTGTAGTGCAGCACGGAGGTCGTACCCCACTCCCCCTGAATCTGGCTGAACGCATCCACGAGAGATTGCTCGTCGGCGGCGTCCGCAGATAGCGTCATGGTTTCGATTCCCACGGCCGATAGGTCAACTCGAAGAGTTTCAAGCTTCTCCACGTCGCGAGCAATCAGGACAACCCGAAATCCCTCGCGTCCGAACCTACGAGCGACCGACAAGCTGACACCCGGCCCAGCCCCCACAATCGTGATGATTGGATTTGTACTCATTTCAGCTCTTGGCCGCCTTGATCACTAGTTCAGGCTTGACCTTGCCCCAACCCGACGCATCGGCAACGGCTCCGTGGACCAATACGGCGTTTCTTGCTTCCATACCGAGAATCTTGTCGCCCTCCTCATGTTTTTGCAAGTACACATAAAAACAGGAGATAGTATGATTTTGAGAGTAATGGCTATCGACATGAACAAGGCTCAAGCGGCTCAAGGAAAGGACTCAGTCAGCAAGAAGGCGTTTGCATGTCCGGCGGAGGTCACTCTCAAAGTGATCGGAGGCCGGTGGAAGCCGGTGATACTGTATTGGCTTCGCGAAGGTACGCAGCGTTTTGGAGAGCTCCATCGCTTGATTCCCGGAGCAACGCAGCAGATGTTGACGCTGCAACTCCGACAACTCGAAGCCGATGGCTTAGTTCACCGTGAAGTATATAAAGAGGTCCCGCCCCGCGTAGAGTATTCGCTGACCGACCTCGGGCGAACCTTGTCGCCCGTTCTTGACGCACTTTGCACTTGGGCGGTGAGTTTTGGAGGGGCAAATACCTGTTCCAGTTCGGTCAACCGGAACGGAAACTTAATCACCGGCCAACAGAACTTCTAGGGAGTTGAAATGGCCAAACTAGTCATCGAAGTAGGGGGGCGATAAGTCAATGCGAATTTCAGTGATCGGGAGTGGCAATGTTGGCGGCGCTCTCAGTCGGCGTCTGATCGACGCCGGACATGAGGTGATTGTCGGAGTTCGGGACCCGCTGGACCCAAAGCACGAAGCCCTGCCAGTGGCAACCGCCGAGGATGCGGCGCGATTTGGGGATGTCGTATTCCTCGCTGTGCCGTGGAAAAGTACGGAACAGATTTGCGAGTCGTTGGCTGAGATCCTTCAGGGAAAGGTCATGGTCGACTGTACCAATCCGATCGCGGCCGACTTCAGCGGACTCGAGTTGGGCCATAGAGACTCCGGTGGAGAACAGGTCGGTCGCTGGCTTCCGGGTTCCAAGGTTGTCAAAGCCTTCAACACGATCGGATTCGGCATCATGGAAAACCCAGACTTCCATGGTACGCCTGCCATGCTGACCATTGCGGGCGACGATGCCGGGGCGAAGAGTATTGTCTCCCAACTCGCGACGGACATCGGGTTCGCTCCTATCGATGTCGGTCCGCTGGCGCGATCCGTCCAAACTGAGGCCCTGGCTTGGCTTTGGATCTCCTTGTCTATACGAGATGGCCGGAACTTTGCCTTTACCAGAGTGCAGAGACCTTAACCGCCCCCTTCCAAATCCGCTTCTCAATTGGCCAGACTGACTTTCGCTACTGGCGGCAGTCTGGATGGGTGCCGTTCCGCAACGGATAACTGCTCGACCGGTCAGATGGGAAGTACATATGGGAGTTCGACTCGTTGAAGCCAAGCCAAGCAATCTACCCGTTCTCCTGGTTTTCGTTGAAGCCTATTTCAACTACGACAATCTGCGCTTCTCGCCAGAAGTGAGTAGCGCTGTAGCCCAGTTGCTAGAGTCTCCGGAACTCGGGGCTTACTTCTTGGTCCTCGTCGACGACGAAGCGCAGGGTTACGTGGGACTGACTTACGGCTTTGACGCTGAAGCCGGCGGGAGAATCGGGGTGATCACCGACTTCTACCTGCGCGAGTCGGCAAGGGGCAAAGGTGTCGGCAGAAGCGCCCTCCGGCAAGTCATTGGTTTCGCCAAGGACAAGGGACTTCGCCAGGTGGATCTGTTCGTGATCGAGGGCAACCAGCGAGCAGAGAGTTTGTATCGATCCGAAGGTTTTGATCGAATCAAAGGTCGATTCGTGATGAGCAGGTCACTCTAGGAGTGCAGCAAGAGCAATTTCAGTCAGACATGAATTCATCCGGTTCAGCGCGTGTTCTCATCGTCGACGCTCGGCTCTGAGTCGATCACGTAACGAAAGTCGCAGTGGCTCGCGCCCTGCATGATCGTTTGGGTGCGCGTCAGCTTAATTTGAGGATTGTAGCCCTCACAAAAGGTGGCATCGCGGTTACAGGAGAGTAAATGGCCAATCTCTGCTAGTCCCATCTCTCGATACATTTCGGCGTACTTGCATCGGGTTACGTTGTACGAGAACTCCGAGTCAGTCTGTCGCAAAGTTTCTATTTCGAGTGCCCCCGATTTGAGCCACAGGGGCTGCAGTTTAGCAAACCTCCCTATATTCGGTGGTTCCGGCTCAGTCGACGCGAAAGCCTTCCCTTCCTCGATTGCGGCAAGCCGGATCGCCTCGGCAAGGATGCTCTGCGCTTCTATCTTGCCAAATCGATCGACAAGCACGTCATAGATCGGTTTGATGACTTCTGCCTGAGCTCGACGCTTCCCTAAAATTCCCGACGTTTCGTTCTCCATTGCTTATTTTGCTTTTTCTGTAAATCTTGGAACTCAATGTCGCGACCATGCGTTATATATTTACCGAACGATCGGTAAATACCTTCAAGGAAATCTATGATGTCAAAAACCTCCATTGTCATTCTCAGCGACCCCAAATCCAATTCGGATGAAGCCCTCGGACGTATCTTAAACGCCTTTGCCTTGGCATACGACCTCAAGCAGCAATCGAGCACGGTCGTCATTACGTTTCAGGGAGCTGGTACTCGCTGGGTTAGCATTCTCCAAGAACCCACGCATCCGGCTCACACCTTCTTCGAAGCAGTCAAGGACAAGGTTCTTGGTGTTTCCTGCGGATGCGCCGACGTATTTTCTGCGGGCGAAGCCAAGACCGCCGGATTCGAAGTCCTAACCGAAAACTTGGTTCCAGGCACCACGGGATTGCCACCCCTCGGCCGACTTTTGAACGAAGGTTATCAAGTCATCACGTTCTGACTGCCATCGATGGGCTGCGAGAGCGCATCCCATCTTCCTCCACCATGAACAACAATCCATTCCATCCTGGTGAGCTGTATGTGCAGGCCCAGTACGGTGAAGAACAATTGGCGCTATCGAATGCACCTCGTACCGGCTCTACCACGGTCCCAACCGGCGCTATCTCATTCTTGTCAAAGCAATATCTCGTTATCATCACAAGCCACGATAAATCGGGCCTTCCGTGGATCAGTGCGCTCTTTGGGGCTCCAGGCTTCATGACCGCCATGGATACTCAAAGAGTAGAGATCGATCTCAAAAAAACTGTCGAGGCGCCGCAAGACCCCTTATGGACGAACATTGAAATGAGTCCTGAGGTGGGACTTCTTGTAATCGAGTTTGCCACTAGACGGCGCCTCAAGATAAATGGCCGGGCGGAGCGAACCGAGGAAAAGCTAATCGTCAGCGTTGATCAGGCAGTCTCACTCTGCCCGAAATACATCCAGCGAAGAACCATTGAAAGCGAGCCAGATGCGAAGAGTCGCTCCTCAGTCCAATTCGACGGTCAAGAGCTAAACGATGAACTCGTAAGCCTCATAGCTTCCGTTGACACGATGTTTGTCGGCTCCAGGCACCCAGATAGCCAATCATCCGATGCGTCGCACCGGGGAGGTCCCAAAGGGTTCGTGCAAGTTCTTGACTCAAGGACACTCCGAGTTCCTGAATACCCCGGCAATGGAATGTTCAACACGTTGGGAAACTTTCACGTTAATCCAGCCGCGTCCCTAATCTTCATCGATTTCGAGGCAGGGAGGACTCTACAAATGACGGGATCCGCCGAAATACGGTGGGATTTGAAAGGACCAGAAAGTGCGACCAAAGGAACTGGCCGACTTTGGGACTTCGCGATCCATAGGATGCTCCTCACTCAGTTACCCACGGACCTATCCTGGATGTTTGTCGACGAGTCGCCGTTCCTTCCCAACAAAATTCTCAACGAGGCGTAGAAATAGATCCCAAAGTTCGTGGTCGAGCTCTCCTGACTCCCTTCATCCGAGAAATCGATTCGAGGAACACGTCACGACGGGCGGAAGGTGAATGCGGAGGCAGACCACCTCGTCTGTGTACCCGCCGGCAGGGTAAATACTCTCTACGCCCCATCCGGGAGACCAGTATGATGTTCTCCTACGCAATTCATGAGCTCAGAATTGACTTGTGGTTGTCGATTGGGATGCCAGAGACCCTCGAGTATGGTCAGCAGAGTTGACACTGCTCCGCTAAAGCGGAGTAATGGCTTGAGGATGGCCCCCGAAGTTACAATGTCCAAGGAGAAATCGTCATAGCGCACCCTAAAATTGAAGAAGACGATGTCTTCCTGGCACTGCTCGAAGTATTTCGCAGGCAAGGGTATGGAGCAAGTATGGCGGAACTTAGTGCGGCTACTGGCCTGCAAAAAGCGAGCCTCTATTACCGCTTTCCCCGAGGCAAGGCGCAAATGGCAGACGAGACGCTCGGATTCGTGGACAAGTGGTTCGTAAAGAATGTCTTTTCCGCGCTGACATCGAGCGGCCAACCGCATGATCGCGTTGCTACGATGTGCGAATCCATTCGCTGCTTTTTCGAAGGCGGAGCGAAATCCTGTCCGTTGGAGGCGCTCTCACTTGGACATGCGGAGGGGATCATCCAAGATCACCTTCAGGCAACGTTTAACGCATGGAAAATTGGCTTGTCCAACGTCATCGCGGAGACCGGAAGAGATGGTTTGGAAAGCAACGCGATCGCTGAACAAATAATCGCGATCATAGAAGGTTCACTCATTGTCAGAAGATTGGCGCCTGACAGCGAGGTTTTCGAAAGATCTCTTCAGCAAGTTCTGCGGATGATGGCGTAACGGCTGGTTCAACTTGGAACTCGCGAGCGCTTCACTGCTTCCTGGAACCGGACGACCTCTGAGTTGCCGACCCCAGTACGTTTTCTTACGTCTCTCACTTGAGACTCATAACTCGTCTTCACAATGCCCCCATGATTGGAATTGCGATGAGTTCTTGGCTGATCTTGGCTGCCATCGGAGCCCCGAGCCGCCCGTATCAAGACCTGCACATTCCCGAAGCACTCTCGGGGACGCAATTCCAACTTCATCTCCATCCCGGGCGTCATTCGTTTTGGCCGGGTGCGACGACCGCGACCTACTCCTATAACAAGGAACCGTTCTGGGGGCCGACGCTCATCCTGAACAAGGGTGATCAGGTCATCATCCAGGTGACCAACGACCTTTCAGAACCAACCACCGTCCATTGGCACGGGTTGCATATCCCGGCGAAGGAAGATGGAGGACCCCACCAACTGGTGCCGCCGGGAGGTGTTTGGACATCTCACTTTCGAGTGGCGAACAACGCCTCGACCTACTGGTATCATCCCCATCCGCACGAGTCCACGCAGAAGCAACTCACGATGGGTGCGGGAGGATTGATCATCGTGCATGACCCCGAGGAAGCCAAACTCAATCTTCCCCGGACCTACGGCGTCGACGATATTCCTCTCGTCTTCTCCAGCCGCCGGTTTACCAAGGCGAACGAATTCAGCTCACGCGGAGACTCGGACAAGTACGGCGACTTTCTGTTCTGCAACGGAACCCTAGACGCCCAGGTGAGCCTCCCCCAGCAGTGGGTGCGACTCCGAATTCTTAACGCGGAAGTGGAGCGGGGTTACGATCTAGGATTTAAGGACAATCGAGACTTCTTCCTGATCGCCACCGACGGGGGTCTCGTGGACCATCCGGTGAAGCTCAAGCGACTCAAGCTCATGGTCGGCGAGAGAGCGGAGATCATGGTGAATCTCGCTCAAGACAAGCCTGGAACTTCGCTCGACCTTTACGCCTTCAATCAAGGCCAGCCATTTGGTTTTCCTGGGGGCGAGCCCGGTAGCTACTCGCCAAACGGGAGCTACCTAAACGACCGAAACTTCCCTCTGCTTCATGTCAATGTCTCACCACCCGTCGCAACAATCGCAGTTGGATCCCTTCCCGATCAGCTCGCCTCAAATCACCTATGGACGGACGCGGACGCAACGGTCCATCGCAACCTGACAATCAACGGAGGCGGGCCACCGGATAAGGAGTTTCAGTTCGGCGGCCAATATTTCGACATGGGTCGGGTCGATCAGGTGGTCAAGCTCGGATCGGTCGAGAGTTGGAAGATCAGGAATGACCAGATTTTCGGCCACTCCTTCCACATTCATGACGTCCAGTTCTCCTTGCTTGAGCGGAACGGGAAACCCGTGGACGCCAACGAAAAGGGATGGAAGGATACGGTTTGGATCCCCCGGAATGAGTCGGTAAAGTTCGTCACAAAATTTGCCGACTTCGCCGACAATCGGTATCCGTATATGTATCACTGCCACATGTCGAACCATGAGGACGGCGGGCTTATGGGACAGTTTCTCGTGGTGAAAGATCCTAGCAGGCTCCCGAAAGACTCCCATGGTGAGGTTCGCTTGGAACACAGCGTGTCTGCCGAGCAAGTCAGTCGTTCCGCTCGTCTCGCTCAACACGTCGCCCCCAAAGTCTCTTCCAATCCGATCCGCTTCCTACGCCCGACCGTATTGGTTTTTCTTGAGCAAGATTGTCCCTGCTCCCGAGAGTTGGCGACCTATGTGAATCGCCTCGTCACTGCTTACGGAGACAGAGCATCTATCATCGGAATTCTCGATGCACCCCAGGCGGCCTCGGAGGTCTGGTCTAAGAGCGTAGCGGCAAGGTTCAGGATCCTTGCCGACCCGAATCTGAAGATGGCGGAGGCGTACGGCGCTAAATACAGCGCATCCCTGGTTGTTGTGGAACGAGGAGGAAAGATCGACAAGTCCTATCCCGGATATTCCTACCCGTGGCTTTCCGAGATTTCGGCGAAGCTGAACAGGATGACCGGTAAGACACGAAATCTCTCCTTTCATGAAGCGCCTTCGACGCCCCGAGCGGGATGTGTGCTCGTCGCAATCAAGTGAAGACTCGATCTCCAGTGGTGAAACAGACAAAGGCGCGAACGTCGAGCAGGATTCCCATCCGCTAGCTGGTCAATAGCTCGAAATTGCCTGGTGGGCGCCCCCCTTACAGCTTCTTGCACCTTCCAGGTACGGTTCTAGAACAATGAGGTTACTGACTCAGTGAATCGTCGACTCTGTTCCGCGCGGCTCCAACTACTGTCCACAGCGTGTATCGGCATGTTGGCCGCCGTTGGGGCAGCCCAGCAGAATCCAGTCGGTCTCGTTGCCCGAGGGACCGCTCAGGTTCAGGACGTGTTTACGCCCCTTCTCCCTGAGGAGGTTTCCTTGCAAGGCGGGTTTCTTGGCCAGAGAATCGATGCAAACGCCCAGAATCGGATGCTCAAAGTCGATGAGAACGATCTCTTAGATGCGTTTGAACGACGGGAGGTTCTTCACCAAGACTGGCAAGGCGAGCACGTTGGGAAGTACCTGCATGCCGCCACTCTGACCTGGAACTACACCCACTCCGCAGATCTCAAAGCCAAGATCGACCGGGTGCTGACTCGCCTCTTAAAAACCCAACAGCCGGACGGTTACCTCGGCACCTACACCCAGGCGAAACGGTGGACCGGTTGGGACGTATGGAGCCACAAATACGACATCCTTGGCCTCCTCACCTACTACCAATTCACAAACTTGGCCAATCATCAGCGCCCCACCCCGCTGGGGACCGAGGCACTGAATGCGTGCCGAAAAGTCGGGGACCTGCTTATTGCCACGTTTGGCGCCCAGCCCGGCCAACGGGATATCAACAAGGCAGGGGAGCACATGGGCATGGCCGCCGATAGCGTTTTGGAGCCGATGGTTCTGCTCTTTCGCGCCACCAACGACAAGCGCTATCTGAATTTCTCCCACTACATCATCGATAACTACAACGCTCCCGGCGGACCGGCCATCTTGGCCTCGCTGGAAAGCAAGCGCACGGTTCGGGCGGTGGCGAATGCCAAAGCTTATGAGATGACGTCCAACTTCAACGGCCTCCTGGAGATGTACCGCGTTACCGGGGAGAAGAAGTTGCTCACGCTCATGAAGGTGGCTTGGAACGACATCGTCCAGAACCGCCTCTACGCAACCGGCAGCGCATCGTCATTCGAGGTGTTCCAGGATGATTTCCACCTTCCTAATCAGATGAGCGCCAACATTTGTGAAACCTGCGTCACGGTGACGTGGGAGCAGATGAACCTGCAGCTGCTGCGGTTGACGGGAGATTCTCAATACGCCGATCAGTTAGAGAAATCGATCTACAACCACCTACTAGCCGCCCAAAAGCCAGGAGGTGACGACTGGGCCTACTACACCCCGCTCGAAGGTCGGAAACCTTACGATGCCGTCACCACCTGCTGCCACTCCAGCGGGCCACGAGGACTAGCGCTCGTTCCCGGCATCGCTTACATGTCCAGCGCGGACGGCGGCTTGGTGGTCAATTTCTACAACGCAGGAACCGCGAACACGCGTCTCAAGAGCGGACGGGTGACCGTGAACCAGGCGACGCAATATCCGCTCACCGGCGACGTCAATCTCACGATCTCGCCGGAAAGGTCTGGCCAGCAATTTCCCCTCAGGCTTCGGATTCCGCCTTCGGCAGAAAATGTCCGAGTCTCCGTCAACGGTCAACTTGTAGGAACAGGGACTTTCAAGGATTACGTCGTCATTCAGCGAGCTTGGAAAAAGAACGACGTGGTCAGCCTAAAGATGACCTTGGCCGACCGTTTGGTCGTCGGCGAGCATGGCAACGACGGCAAAGCGATCATAACACATGGCCCCCTCGTGTTGGCGCTCGATAGCGCGCAAAATGAGGCCGTGGCGCCACTCAAGTTTTTGGGATTGGGACTCGATCACGCGAAGACTTCGGCCGTCGATCTTCACTCCGTAAGCGATCCCAATCGGCTCGCGTTTACAATTTCCGGCGAAATCGGAGGCGAGAAAAAGACGGAACTCACGCTCGTTCCCTTTGCCGACGCGGGGGGAGACGGTCGAAGCCAATTCGAGGTGTGGATTCCGCTTTCCACACCCCCGAAATAGTTTTCGCCGGTTACGAGGGTAGCGCACCGAAGTGCTCTACCCTCCGAGAATCTATTCGCCTCAATCCCTAAAGTAGCTTGTCTGGCGTGATGGGCAGATCCCGGATTCGCTTGCCGGTGGCGTTGAAGACCGCGTTGGCGACGGCGGCCGCCACTCCTGTGATCCCGATCTCTCCTACTCCCCGACACCCGATCGGGTTGAAGTGGAGATCGGGAACGTCGATGAACTCGACTTCCAGCGAGTGGATATCGGGATTGACAGGCGCCAAGTAGTCAGCAAAGTTGTCGTTGATCGGCCTTCCGGTTCGAAGGTCGTAGTGGGTGTCTTCGGTGAGCGCTTGGCCCAGACCCATCACGACTCCGCCCTGCACTTGGCTTCGCGCCGTCCGCGGGTTCAGTACTCGTCCGATGTCCATCACGCTCACGACGCGCGTAACCTTTACCATCGGAAGAAGGTCGTCGATCTGCACTTCGACGAAGTGAGCGCCGAAGCTCTGGAAGGCGAACTTGCCATCGTTCGCCATGTAGTCCTCACCCGTCGGCTGATATTTGTGGTGATCGGAAGTGGTGCCTTCGACATACTCCGTCCCGGCCTTCTGAACGAGATCTCTGAGAGTCACTTTCGCAGAAGGCGTTGATTTGGATGCCAAATAACCCTCTTGGAAGTGGACGTCTTTGATGTCGATTCCGGCAAGCGGCGTGCCGTCGGCATGCTTCAACAACTCCGCTTTCAACGACTCGGAGGCGTCACCGAGCGCAAGCGCCAGGCTGCCCGCCGTCGCGGATCCACCCGATTGTCCCGATGTAGGCAGGTTGCTATCGCCGAGCTCGAACTTGACCTGCCCGGCCGGCAGATCGAGCAAAGTTGCGGTCATTTGGGCGCCGATGGTCCAAGTGCCGGTGCCCAAATCCTGACTCGCGGCGGCAGATACTGCGCGCACGCCATTCCCTTCTTTGTACAGGCGAACCCGCGCTTGGCCAGGAAAGATCATGGCGGGATACGTGGCGCTCGCCATTCCGTAGCCCACCCACTTGCCGTCCACGGTCTTCGTGGAGGCAGGTATCGGATTGCGCTTAGACCATCCAAACTTCTCCGCGCCCCTCGCGTAGCACTCCTTCAAGTGCTTACTCGACCAGGGCAGGTTGCTTTCCGGGCTGACATCGGCGTGGTTAGCCAGCCTAAGGGCGACCGGATCCATTTTGAGTTCGTGAGCCAACTCGTCCATCGCGCTTTCCAGGGCAAACATGCCTGGTGTCTCACCTGGAGCACGCATCCAAGTACCGGGGGGCAGGTCCATCGTCTTGACGTGCTGGACAACCTCAATACTGGCCGTGCTATACAAAACCCTGCTCGTGCCGGATGCGCAGGTTTCGATGAATGAACTGCTTGGAGAAACTTGAGTAAGGACGAAGTGCCGCAGGCCAGTAATCTTTCCATCGGCGCCGGCGGACAGGGATATCTCCTGTTCGCAAAAGGGTCGGTGACCGCTGCTCGTGAACATTTGAGCTCGGGTCAAAGCCAGACGAACCGGGCGCTTCGCCAACTTGGCCGCAGCTACCGTGAGGAACTTATGAGGCCACTCCTCTCCTTTACATCCGAATCCTCCACCGGTATAGGGACAGTACACGCGAACGTTTTCCGGCTTCAGACCAAACGCCTTCGCCAACGAACTGTGGGTATTACTCACACCCTGGGTGGAATCCCAAACCACCAGCTTGTCATCCCCTTCCCAAAGAGCGACCGTCGCGCTCATCTCCATAGGGTTGTGGGTTTCGATGGGAGTGGTGTAAGTCTGCTTCACCACTGTTGCGCCCTGCGCGCTCAAGGCCGACTTCGCATCCCCCTTGGAAAATCCGAGGGGACTGCCGAAGAAGGTCGGACTTTCATTTAACGCGGCGGCTGAATCGTGGACATCCACCACCGGCTTAAGTTCCGAGTACTCAACTTTAATGAGCGAGGACGCGTGTCGCGCTCGTTCTGGAGTGTCGGCTACCACGACCGCCACATGCTGGCCAGCGTACAGAATATTCATGTCGCTGAACGGAGCCCGAGTGTCGCCGGAGTGTCCTCCGTGGAGTTTCGGCATGTTCACCGGTGTGAGAATGGCGATCACCCCGATCGCCTTCTCTGCCGCCGACGTGTCGATCGATTTGATTACGCCTTTGGCGATCGTGCTGGGAAGGATGTAGCCGAACGCGGCCTTCGGGATCGGAGCTTCCGCTGCGTACCGTGCCGCTCCCGTGACCTTTTCCCGTCCGTCGGTTCGCCGAGTCGGAACTCCTACCGCACCCGTCGCTTTTTCTTGATTTGGCATCTTCAGGCTCCTCTTACGTCGGCCGCTTCCTGCAGCGCCTTGACAATCACTCGTTTGCTCAGCTCAATCTTGTAGCCGTTGTCTTTCTGGGCGGTTGCCGAAGCCAGTTCAGCTTCCGCAGCGGCCCGAAAGGCGGCAATGGTCGCCGTTTGGCCCACAAGCGCCGCCTCCGCGGCATGAGCGCGCCAGGGTTTGGTGGCCACTCCCCCTAAGGCGATGCGGCTATTGCGGATCTTGCCACCGTCCAAATCCACCGCGACTGCGGCAGAAGCGAGGGCAAATTCGTAGCTCGATCGGTCTCGTGCCTTCACGTAGCGGGAGTGGACAAACCAGGGGGTCTGCGGGACTTCGACCGCGATAATCAGGTCACCACGCTTGAGGATGTTCTCCTTCGCCGGGTCCTCACCGTAAGGAACGTAAAACGATTCGATGGGAATCTTGCGGACGCCGGAGCTGTCCTGAACGTGGATCACCGCGCCCAAAGCGGTCAGCGCCACCGCCATGTCGGACGGATGAGTCGCGATGCATGCAGAACTGACTCCAAGAATGGCATGGCTCCGATTGAATCCTGCGATCGCGGAGCACCCCGATCCAGGGACCCGCTTATTACAAGCTGAATGGATGTCGCGAAAATAGGTGCACCGAGTCTTCTGCAGCAGGTTGCCCGCTGTGGTAGCCACGTTCCTCAGCTGAGGACTTGCTCCCGCCAAAATCGCTTCGGAAAGCACGGGAAAGTGGTTTTGGATCTCGTGGTGGTAGGCGACCGCCGAGTTCGTCGCTCCAGCTCCGATGGTCACCGCACGAGAGTCGGACGAGATCTTGTCAAGTCCGAGATATCGAACATCCACAAGCTGGCTTGGGCTGACCACGCCCAGCTTGAGGTGATCGATGAGGTTCGTGCCTCCTCCCAGATACAGCGCGTCCGACTGAGAAAGGAGGGCGGAGATCGCCTCGGTCGGATGGCTCGGTCGAGTGTAAGAAAAGTCGTTCATGATGCGTGCATCGCCTTCTTAACTGCGTCCACGATGTTCGAGTAAGCCCCACAACGGCAGATGTTTCCCGCCATGCCTTCCCGGATCTGATCGTCAGTCTTCGCGTGGCCTTCGTGAATCAAGCCGACTGCGCTACAGATTTGGCCGGGCGTGCAGTATCCGCACTGGAAACCATCGTGATCGATGAACGCCTCCTGTACGGGGTGAAGCCGGTCGCCGTCGGCAAGACCTTCGATGGTCGTGATTTCTTCGTTGGTATGCATGGCGGCGAGGGTAAGGCAGGAGTTGACGCGCACGCCATTCACGAGGACGGTGCAAGCGCCACATTGGCCGTGATCGCAGCCCTTCTTAGTGCCGTACATCCCGAGATGGTCACGAAGGGCGTCCACCAAAGTGACCCTTGGCTCGATTTCAAGCCAGTGAGCTTGTCCATTGACGTGGAGGGTGACTCCCGCCGCTGAACTGGTCGGTGGCGTTACCGAAGTGCTCGCGGAGGCGGGCACCGGTCCGCGATTTCCCAGAATCGGCCCCAAAGCCGCCCCCGCGCCACCCGTTAATGCGGCCCCCAATAGTCCGCGCCGAGACAGTCCTTCTCCGCTCTTCCCCTGCTCATCGAAATTATCCAACGTACAAACCTCGCATTCCTACTGACTGAATCTACACCACAAGTCCCC
>CAIVDU010000092.1 GCA_903904815.1 uncultured Armatimonadota bacterium | reverse complement strand
CCTCCCGAGGAGTTTCCTTTGGTCGGGCCAGGGCAAACCCTTGGGTCCGCATTGCTGAGACGTGGTTGGGGAATGTACCTAGGCAAGCCGCGTCGTCTGGTCGCGGAGTTGGTTGTTGACACATTTGTGAGACAACTCGAGTTGAGGCTTCAGCGAGACCCGTTGTTTTCAGTTGGTAGCCGATCCACCGTATCCGTGATTTAGGTCTCGACGGAGTCATGGTTGACGTATTCCGGGGTTTAGCTGCGCTTCACCCCTCGCTAATTTAGGTCGGCCCGTTGGGGCTCGTGGCCAGTCAGATTGTGCGTAAGAGTTGATCGTGGGCTGCGGAGATACGAATCATTCTCCGCCTAATGGTCTGGCGGAATGAGGAGGTTTCTCTTCCGGTACCGACAACTACTAATCGCTAACTCTCCCGAGTCGTTCTCCGCCCCGACGTGCCTCTCGACCCTCACATAAACTCGGCAATCCGCCGCTTTATGTCCTTTCTACTCCAAATAGTAAACGTTCGTTTATGTAGACATATGTTCACTTAAAATTGCGATCTGCGTCGCAATTTGGGACAAGTGTGTAGCGATCGGCTCCTATTCGGTGTTGAATCATTTTGTTACCGGGGCGAAATTGCGCCTTCAGGTTTCAACAGATTTGGGAGCACGGCTCGCGCCTTTTAAGGCGCGGGCCGTTTTTATTTATGAAGGACTTTGAGAAGCTATGGCGGGCGCATTATCCCGCGTTAAGACGACTGGCGCGTAGTGTCGCGGTTGGTCGTGAGGACTCTGAGGATCTGCTTAGCGATACGGCATTGCGAGCGCTCCAGAGCTTTGACACGTTTGAGGAAGGAACTTCCTTTCACAACTGGACCTGCCGAATCATGGCCAACGTGTGGCTCAACACCCTTAGGGACCGCATGCGCCGAGTGTCATCGCTCAGCTTTGAGGACCTTGAGCCAGAAGAGTTGATCCGCTTGCTCGCAGACGGAATTCAAGATCGGTTCGCGAACGTCCTCGATCCCTCCATCGAAGAGGCATTGCAGTCCTTGGATCGCAATGACGTCCTCGTGCTAGTGGCGGTCTCGGAAGGCGAAACACCCACAGAGATTGCGTCAGATCGAGGTTGGAGTGCCAGCCGAGCTAGAGTGCGCGTTTGCCGGGCAAGAGAGCGTGCCTGCCGAGCACTTCTGAATTGATTGAGGAGGTCGACTCGTGATCAACACCAATCCTCGCGGAGTGGACTTGAGCCACTTCAACGTGGACCCCGACTTCCACACCATGTCGGCATCGGGAATTGAGTTTGTCTACCTTAAGGCCTCACAAGGTATAGCCTTCGCCGACACAACGTTCAGCGATCGCCGGGAGCGCGCACGGTCAGTCAGCTTACGAGTAGGAAGCTATCACTTCTTCGACCCGAAGTCCTCGGGCGAGGCTCAAGCCGAACACTTTATCAAAACGATTGGCGCCCTAGCCCCAGGTGAACTGCCGCCGGCGCTTGACCTTGAATCTGCCGACGGCTGGGAACACTTGTCGGGAACAAGCCGAGTTCGTGAAGTCGCAGCATGCCTTTCGACAGTTGAATCGGCACTGGGCGTGCACCCCATGATCTACACCTCGATGGGGTGGTGGCTGGGAGAATTTGGGAACGCCGATTTTAGCGGTCACCCCCTTTGGCTCGCCCGCTATGCCGACTCGCCAGGAACCACCGGACTTTGGAAGTCTTGGTCGGCATGGCAGTACGGACAGTTCGGATCTGTGCCCGGCGTCGGAAATGGAAACGTTGACACCGACTGCTGGAACGGACCACTGCCGATGGTGAGAGGCGCTTCATGAGAATAAGCGACCGTCAGGCGGCTAGGCATCCGGGATGGCATGCCTGGATTTCGACGGGAAATCTTCTCGTGGGATCGCTTATAGCGCTCGTTGCGGCGGTATTCAGTTTAGGTGTTACCTGCGCCCGGGCAGCCGACCGCGTCGATTCCATGGAAAGCCGGATGTCCACCACTGATCATCGGGTGTCTCTTACCGATTTGAATCAAGCGCAGAAATATGCCGATCTAGAGCGTCGCATCGAATCGCTGCAACAGCAGCAGACGGTGACGCAAAACGACGTTCTTTGGATTCGGCGGGAGATGGAGAGACAGAAATGAGCGTGCCAGGTAGTCCGAACAATCCCCGGCTCATCAAGAAGGTCGCGGCAGCGGCCGTGGCTTTCATTGCTTGCGTTGCGTCGTTCCGGCTTCTTTCGCCAGAACAGGCCACCGCCATGACCTCTTTGATTGCGGCAACCGCTGCGATCTGGGAACCAGCAAAACCATGAAATTTCACATCAGCATCAAGTTCAGAGCATTCGGCGTCACTTTGGGGACCCTTGACCAGAAGATCGACGGAGCCCCCACCCTCAGCGCAGTGGTGCGCGCCATCCTGCCCGCGATCGCGAAGACGGTACCCGCCGTCTCACTCTTCGATCCATCGACTCTGATTTCGCAGATCCAGATTCCGGCTCATGTTCTCTACAATGACCGGGGCGTGCTCCTGGAAGTCCTCTCCGCTTGAACCCTAGTCAAGTTGGCAGTTCGCAGTGCGCAGTTTGCAGTCAGAACGAATCGGATCGTCGGCATTCATCTTTCGATGCGATGCGTGAATTCTGGGCATCCGCGTTTCAGAAGCACGTCGATGAGCGCCTCTTGTTCTTACTTGCTTACGCCTTGGGCGTGCTGACGACGGAGTTTTACCTCCGCCTGATGCCGCTACTCTAGAAAGCCATGAGGTGAAAGTCGATGGCGGGAAGAAGAAAGGAAGAGTCAGCCGCCGAGCCCCCCATCTATCTGCCTCCAGAGTTCAAGCGCCGACTGGGGCGAGCGCCTTCCGAGATACGGGAGACATTCAAAGAATTAGCATTTGAATCGGCACACATGCTGGGTGGACTCCTCACGGATTCGGGAATCAGCTCATCTGAGCGATTGAAGCTGATCGATCTGATCGTGAAGCACGGCATGGGGCCGAAGATCGAATACACGCTGAACAATCCTGAAGTGTTTGAAATCGTGGGTGAGGTCGCGGCCAAACACATGTCACCCGAGACCTACAGGGCATTTCGCGCTGACCTCGAGGACCGATTTCGAGATTCGTAGGTTCTTGGATTGTTATAAGGTACGCGGCACTACCGTATCGAATGACTTCGCAGGGTTCCGACACTTAAGATGTGCCGGTTGAGATCTCCTGATCAATTGGCTTCTGGAGGCAAAACATGATCAGTTCCATTTCAAGCGCAAGCTCAGCACAGGTTTCGGCAGCGTCACAGGTTCAAGCTAAGCCACGAGACGCCGATGGAGATAATGACGGCAGCAAGGCGAAGTCGGTCGCCAACAACATTGGACCGGCAGTCGTCGTCAGTCTTTCCGGTGGAAGCAAGCCGGATATGGCTCAGGGCGACCCCGACCACGACGGACAGTAGTCGCTACTTTACGTAGTTCGAAAGACCTCGCTGGCAAGTGCCGGCGAGGTCTTTTTTGTTGGCTTCCTCGACTCCGGGACTCATGCAAAAGCGCCTATTCGCGTCAACAGGAGGTCAACATTGTCGCTGAATTCTGCGTTCCAGGCGATGGATCGCCAGTTTGAAGCTTGTTTCCAGGGCGCCGATTCTCTGTGGCCCAAAACGTACCGGTCGGTTGACCAAGAGATTACGACCGACGCTGGCGTTCACCCGAATTTTGTCCCTGCGTATCGCTTCGTCACCGAATGCTGCTGGACTTACAACGAGGCAGACGGTTCGACCGAGTTAATTCCTGACCTCAAGTACATCCGATGGTTCACGAACGAATGGCTGTGGAATCGCACCGCCGGTGGAACCCTGATCTGCGAGAAGTCCCGACGGCTCATCATGTCGTGGGTTTGTCGGTCGCTGGAGCTTTGGTCCTTGGGGCAGCGAAGAGAAAAACTCGTGATTTGTGGGCTTAATTACACTAAGTCTGCAGAGCACGTTTGGCGTATCGCATGGCTCTACCGAGAGTTGCGAAAGCGAAGACGCGATCTCGCGCTCAAGGATTGTGAGACTCGCGGAGGAAACTTCGGCGCTCAAGAGATCGAACAGGTGATGCTCCCAAACGGATCGCTCGCGGAGAATCTGAACCAGTCGGGACAGTCCTTTCAGGGTTCCGGGTACTCGGGCGTGGTGATGGAGGAGTTCTCTCAGTATTCCAGCCCTTCCTATATGTATTCCCAAGCGCGTCGGGTGACCGAGGGCAAACCTGGGAAGCCGGGCGGCTTTGTGGTCGCCCTGACCAACGCGTGGCCAGGGAGCGAATGGAAGGAGCTCAAGAGTTGTCGTTGAAGCGAGGTTAATTTGGCGACGGACGCTGAACCGCCGAAGGGCTGTCAAAAGTTGATCACGGTCCTAGGGGCACGTTATCTGCGAATCCATTACTCGGCCGATCCATCCAAAGACGAGGAGTGGGCCAGGCGAGAACGTCGTGGGTCGCCACGAAGAGAGTGGGAGCGCGAAATGGAGATGAATGAAAACGTCTACCACGGCGAGGCGGTTTTCCCGGAGTATCGAGAGTCGTGGCATGGGTTATTAGGGGATCGTCCGATCGACCTCATTCCCGGCTCGGCTTACATTGGGGGTTGGGACTGCGGACAGACCCTCCACCCGGCGTTTGTGTTGCTCCAGATTACGCCTCTGCCCTTCCAGATTCATGCGTTGCTAGAGGTGATTCCCCCGGGTCCGGAACCGATGGAGAAGTTTGCTCCTAGAGTTCTATCGTTGTTGAGCCGCCGGTTACCAACGATGTGGGACGAGGTCCGACATTTTGGCGATGCGACGGTAACCACGCGCAGCGGTTCGACCGGAGACACCTCCCAAGGCATTGCGCGAAAGCACGGCATCAACATCCAGCCGGTGAGTAACGAGTGGCAGGCGCGCTATTCCGCGGTGACATGGGCTTTATCAGATTCGATCGACGAAAAGACGCCACGTTTCCTTATCGACGGGTGTCATTGCCCGATCCTGCGGGAAGGGTTTCGAGGCGCCTATCGATTTGAAGACTCGCCAGACGGTGACGGTTCAGGGGCGGGGCGAATTCTCGCGATGCCGCTCAAGAACTCATATTCGCACGTGCATGACGCTCTGCAATACGCATGTCTGGCCACGAGAAAGAGAGTGTTTGCCGCTCCAAAGGGCAAACAGAAATTAGTGAGGTAATTCATGGCAGCTAAAAAGAAAAGCGACGATGTCGAGTCAAAAATGACCCGGCAAGCAATTCGTTCCGTAGGCGGGGGAATGGCAAATGCCTTCGAAGGACGCACCCCGGCAAAGCCCAAGAAGAAGAAGGAGGCTGTCTTGAAGCCTGAAGTCACGGATATTCCGAAATCGCTCAAGGGGCTCAGAGGGCCTCGTTCGAAGGGATAGGCACTCGGTCCAATAGGAGGTTCGTTTGGATCGTCCGGATTCTATTCAACTGCTGATCACGGAGCATCGGATCGATGCAGGTGACGCGACCTGTCTTTTGCCTCCCCGTGGCCGCGTGGTAGTCGAAATGCTGCCGGAAGCGGAGAGAATGGGAACGGTTCTCTTACCGGAGATCGTGGCGGGAAAGTTCCGCCCCGACGTCGGTGTGGTCCTTGCCTGCGGCCCTGATGTGAGTTTGAAACCGGGAGATACCGTCTGCGTTCGTGGATACGACGGCCAGTGGATCGACGAGTTCGACGCGGGGTACCGCACATCGAATCAGGTTCGAATTTACGGGAAAGCCTCTCAGTTTCAAGGCGAACTTCAGGAAGTGCCGTGGAGCGAGGGAATTCCCCTACAGATCGTTCAAGAAGGAGGTGAATTGGAGTTGACAGCGACGCATCGAAATCTCGTCATCCGGCGGGAGCCGATTGTTCAACGCGAAAAGGGTTTCCTTCTTCCCGAATCGGCACAGTATCGAACGGGTCTCGCCACCATCGTCTCGATCGGTCCCCAGTGCGACCTCGTGACGGAAGATGGCCCGGCCCGAATTGGAGATCGGGTTTGTTACGATTCGCGCGGAGAGATCGACTTCGCTTTTGGCGCGGATCCCGATTTAGCCATCGTGCCCGATGTAGCAATTAACTGCGTGATTCGTGGAGGAGAGTGAGCTTGGCCAAGAAGAACATTCCGAGTTGTGCAGCCACTCCCGATAAACGTCAACAAATCGGAAGTCTGCTTCAGATGCTCGTCTATGCGGGTCTCGAGCAGAAAGGAGACGTCGAGAGTTGGTGGGCTCAGTGCGAACACGATCACAGGAACGAATGGAACGAAGATTCGTCTCCGGGCACCGGCTTGACCCCCATCCACGTACCGTTCACTCAGCCTCGGGTAGACATGCTGACGGCTCAGGTCTGCACGGTCATCGCGAAACAAGAGCCATACATGCTGGCCGAGGGACTGGGATCGGACGGAGATGAAGACGTCTTAGAGAAGACGCTACACAAGTTTTGGAAGTCAGCCGGGTTCGAGACTTCGATCCGCCGGGCTTCTCACATCTGCGTCGACACGAATCGGGTTTGGTATCGCGTCGCGTGGGAAATGAACTTGACACGCCCATTTGCGGGCGTGATCCTAGACGTCATCCATCCGCGTAACGTCTGCCTGTTTCCAGCGACATTGGCGGGGATCGAGGCGTCTCGCCTGGTGGGGCATCGGTTCTATCGACGACGGAAGGACGTCATGTCGCTTCAACAGTCGAAGGTGTACTTCGACGACCGTCCTCCCACCTCGGGTGATACGCCGGAGGAGTACGACTCGTCCGGCGAGATCAGCAACGCTGGCGCATCCCCTTCGGTTTCTGGGCCAGACCCGATGGACCAGCTCGTGGAGATGTGGGATGTGTTGGTAAGGTACGAAGACCCGGATCATGCCGACGAAGGAGAGCAGTGGTATCGGGCCACATTTGCCTTTAAGCAGTCCTTGCTACTCAGTTTTGAGAGATATCCCTATTCACGACCGTGGTATTTCGACGCTTCCTACATTCTCGGCAATGAAGAAGCTTATTGGTCCGGGATATCGGTTTCCAGGCATCTTTCCGGGTTGCAGGACGCGACTGACAAGATGACGGCGGCTGTCTACAACGGCTCCATGATGACGGCCTTCCCCGCCGTGTGGGGTCCGGAGTTACCTCAGAAGGATGCTCGCTACGGATACGGGGAGTACATCCCAACCGAAAAGGGCTTCCTTTGGGAGCCGGCCGAGACGCAGGATGACGCGGTGGCGTATCTCCTGAGCGACGAGGCCACCGAATACAATTCAGCCAGTTGATCCCGTCTTGACCTCCCCGTAACTCGCCAAGTTGCCTGCAAAGAGGCCCCTCTGACATCCGTCAAAGGGGCCTCTTTTTTCGTGCTTCCCACCCCCACTTTCCAGGCATTCAGGAGGTTTCGATGCCAAATGGTTCCCCTTCGTCAGACGGCGCTCCCGATCTCAATCTTTATCTTCGGTTGATCGGCGGCGGCCCCACCGGAACGAGCGCTCCACCTTCAGGCACGCTCACCCAAGGCTCGGGAGGGATCTCCGATCCCAAGAGCCAATTTGTGGCCCCGACTAAGCCGGGCGTCGTCCCGACAACGGCGCCCAAAGCTCACCCGGTTCAGCATGCGGTGAATTGGTTTAAGAGCCAGGGCCTCGACACGTCTGGCCTTGTTCGCAAGTCCCAATTGATGTTTCCGGGAGTGACCGCTGGGCAGAATCCCGGATCGGTTCTCCCGCCCGACCCGCTCGCGTCTCGGCTTTCCCAATCGGCGAAGCATTTCGTCGAGACTCATCGCCCGTTTGGGGCCGCTGCCAACGCGAGCAGTACGAGGTCGCCCGGGTTCCCGACCCCGAACAATTCAACGGCACTTCCGAGCGATGCGGAAAGGTTGAGCCAGTGGGGACTTCGGACCAGCAATCCCAACTACGAGGGCTCACCTCAGGCTGAGAACGACTCGGCGACCGTGTTTGGCACGCGGGCTGCCCCGAATTCGCGGAGAACCTCGGTCATTGGAGATACCGAGAAGACGTACCGGGGTCTTCAAACTGCTCTCGGCGCACTGGGCATCTCGGCGGCCGATCTCGGGGCCGCCGGCAGTATCTCGCGCTCGATCCCACGTGCCGACATGGCGAGAATCGATCAAGGTGTTGGCACGTGGATCGGCAACATGGCTGGAATCGGCGAGAATCCCCTCGACACCGTCGGCAATCTCGCCACGCTAGGTCTCGGCCAGGCGGCAGGTCCGCTCATTGAGCGTACGGTGGGCAAGGCATACGATGGAATTTCGAAAGTCTTTCGAAAGCCGCCAAGCTCTCCGAGTGACCTCATTTCCCACATCGCCGGTATTGTTCGGGCTCACCAAACCCTCGATCTGCACAAGCTGGGCCTGGTCGGAGACGAGGAGGCCCATCAAGCCGCGGGCGTCCTTGGAGACCATTTCCGCAACTTGGTGTCCGCCGATGCGATGCCGGGGGACCGTCGAATCGATCTGGGAGACGGCGTGCCTCACCCCTCGCATGCCTCCGCCGGGGGAAAAAGGAACATCCTCAACTTTATCGATCAGGAGTTCAACCGGTCTGAGCATCCAACGAAGGCGGGGCTATTCCCCACGGAGGCATCGTATCGGTTGACCAAGAGTTTCGTTTCAAGCATCCCCGACCAGTATTTGGCCGACCTCACGATGGAGGCGCACCCCGAACTCTGGACTGAAAAGGGTGGGAAACCGCATCCAGCTCTCGGCCTGTATCCACACCAGTACGCAATCATTCAGATGTCTCGGGCGCTCTCAGACCCTGCTATGGCTCGCACCGACCCGTACGAAGTAGCCCGCATCTTCGCGCACGAGTTGGGCCATCACCTGGAGAGATTCTTAAACGACTCCCATGTGGATCTGTTGCACAAACAGTTTGCGAGTGAATATGAAGCCGCGTCCAAAATTCCGGGGGAACTTGAAAAACACCAGTGGACGAACTTTTCCGAATGGTTCGCCCACAAGTTCGAGCAAAAGATGGTCAATGAGCGATTTCCCCGGCTCGCCAGCAGCGCGAGCGACCACGCGTTCGAACGACTGTCCAAGCCGATTTCTGCCGTTCTCGAAGGATGGAAGAATCATCTTCTCAAACGAGCGGTGACCGGAGACCACGCCGACCGCATCATCGAGCAGATGCTCCAGGACGGAGCGCGTGGAAAACCTTGGCCCTATCTTGGAACGGAAGTCCCTTCCAAAGCCTTGCGCGAAGTACCCTTTAAAGAGTTCGAAGGCGCGGCACGTAATTGGCGCAAAGAAAACCCCGGTTGGGACACGAGGGAGAAGTTGACGCGCCCCTTAAAGCCACGTCCGCTCGAGGATCGCGTTGACAAAACGAATCCGGGTTAACACAACGTCAATCCTGACAAACCGCACTGGCAGAACGAATCTCATGTTTATCCAGCGTCAAACCAAACACAAGGCAAGTCGTTTCAAACTATCCAAGGAGCATCAGAAGAAGCTATACCTCCTGCGGATGCGGTTTCCCCGATGGTTTCCGTTCGCGGTTGAGAGTCCAAAGCCAACCACCGATCATTATTCGAAGACTTGGACCCCCGCGGAACGGCTCGCATTCGTAGACCGGTGGTGCTCGTGGGTGAACGAACCCGACAACCCTCAGCGGCACTACTATCCAAACCCACAAGACACCGCCGCCCGGGAGGCGTGGACAACGGAATTTGCCCCGTACGTCGACATGCCTCCCGACCGGATCGAGAGGGGGCGAAACCTCCTTCTAAACTATCCCTCGCACCGGATGGAGACCATAAAGTCAATCAGTAAGCAGTTAAGGAAAGAACACGCTGGCAGGTTCAGCGCCCAAATCAGGCGTGGACTGACCCAGTTCAACGAACAGGACTCCTACGTGCTCGATCTCAACGACGAAGGTTATATTCTCGGAGACATTCCTTGGGCGGTTCTCCGTTATGACCTAACGGGGCGGATCTTCAATCGGAGCGCTTACCTCGAAATGAAGCAAATCGTAATCGACGCCGACCCGCGTACGCGGGATGAAGTCTATTGCTGCGTCAACGGAATGCTAGAGGAAAACCATCTCAGAACACTGAGCTACTTAGGTCTACCTG
>CAIVDU010000091.1 GCA_903904815.1 uncultured Armatimonadota bacterium | reverse complement strand
CTCTATGCGATGCCCGCATCCTGGGTATCTGATGACTCAGGGTGAAATCGGCACTTTGTAGACCAGAAGTTTCGGCGTGAACGTGCCTCTAGTTGGTCGGCGGACTGCGGAGATGCGAATCAATCTCCGGCATACGCGTCGCTCGGAAGGCTGCGCACGCCGGCTTCATCTCGCAATGCGATGTCTGAATCGTAGGCATCGGGGACTCAGGGTAGCCGAGTGAGTAAGCACTGTCGCAATTAATATTCATAAACGAAGAGGCAGGTGTCTCATGTGGATCGTTACGACAGGGGTGCACGGTAACCTCGTGGGCATGTACGAGGATTCTCCGTCGAGCGAGATCGGGGCGTTCGAGCACTTGATCTGCGGATTCACGGGCGGAATACTGCGCAGAGCGCGGGAGATTCCGGAGGAAAAGTGGGATTGGAGCTTCTCCGAGCGTACGCCTACGGCCCGAGAGATATGCGAGCACGCGTGGATGTGGCTGCGGAGCGATCGGCAGGAGATGATGGTGCTCGATCCTGCACACTACGGGGCCATTCCAGATCCTCCTCAGCACCGCGTCCAGATGTTGGATCTGCTTGAAAGCGAGAAGGAGGCATGGCAGGCGCTCATCCAAGCCATCAACGCGCCAATGATGGACGAACTTAGATTCAGCCCGGACGGCTATTCTCGATCCGTTCGAGGCTATCTCTTCCACATGGCACAACACATCGTTAGCAAGAGCGGGCAGATGACCATGCTTCACTTCGAGTTAGGCCTTGACGGAGGCGAACCTTACGATGCTCCGCACCCAAACCGCCTCTATGGTTTCGGCTCTCCCGCCTGGCCGGCTCCAAGGAACCGATCAAGATAGGCCTCCAGCTTGCCGCCGTCGCTTAGCCGTCCGCGGAACCCGATGTATCGGTCGGGTCGCACAAGAACAAAGGGTGGATCGGTGCTCCTTCCGTTTCGTCCCTTTCCTGCGCTCGCTAAGAGATGAACGGTTCGACGAGGCTTGATGAGAGATACTCGGCTCGAATTAGAACGTAGGGTGCTTGATTGCGACTTGAGGTCCCCGAGTGCGACAGACTCACGGCCTGAATTCTAGCTCTTTCGTTTATCCCGCGCAGGACGGCGCGCTCCATAATGGGACGTCTGGCGATGGGGACCGGAGTGTCATCCTCACTGACTAATCGGTGGTCGTAGTAAGGGCCGTGGGCGGGTTCGATCTTCCGGACATAGACTTGACCGCCCTCAACCGGCCGATACTCGTGGCGGCCGACGTGATCCCGATTATCAGGACGGTCACCGCGATGCCCAGATTCACAGTGGCGGTGGCGAGATCTCCATTAGCGGGAGTGGGATGAGATTTGATGACCAACCACTGTCGGGCCAAATTATCCCAATCGAGAAGCAACACGGTCGCCATAAAGATCGCGAGGATCGCATCGATCCCGGCTCTCAACGTCATCCGCGTCTTGGTCCACGTCGGCTGGACAAAGTTTACGGCGCTGACGGCGACCGTGGCGGCCATGATCGAGCAAGCGAGCCAGTAAAAGGCGCCATGGATCGAGAGCCATAGGGTCGGCGTGGTCCAGTGACCGCTGGCCCGTTCCGCATAGTTGACGATCATGACATGCGGCAAGTCCATCCACCAGGAGAGGAAGATCAGGCTGATCAGGACTTCGAGTGCCGACCCCACCCTAGAGACCTTAAGCGGATTTCGAGTTGGGGGAAGTTTAAGAGGGTCCCAATCTTTGAGGGCCCACAGGTCTGGCTTCAGCCAACGAATAGCGCCGAATCCCACGGTGACCATGCCGACCGCGTAGATGAGCGCCAACCAGATCTGACCTCCGGCTTGGAGTAGTGCCGAAGCAGGGTTGTGAGCGGTCAGGATGGCTGGGACGTAAACGATCACCAGGATGGGTGTCAACACCCACAGCAGCACCACCTTCATGACGAACCGGTAGAGCTGGAGCCAGGGAGCGGCGATCCAGTCCTGGTCCGTCCGAAATCGACTGGCCACCAAGAAAGGGTTACCCTGCTTTTTAAGAATTCCAGCGATGTCGGACTCGGTGAGATCGTGTCCTTTTTCGACGCGCGCGTCTTCCATCTGAGAGTGCAGTTCTTCAGACAGCTCGCGCAGAATGTCTTCCTGGCCCTTTCCGGGCAACCACCACTTAACTGCTTGTAAGTATCGAGTTACGAGTTCCATTTTCGGGTTCCTTTAGAATTTCAGTAAGCGACGCATTCATGCTCTGCCATTCCACGAGCAGCCGGTCGAGGATTTGGGTTCCTTCATCGGAGAGGCGGTAGAAACGCTTCTGGCGCTTGTCCTGCTCTCGCCACTCACTTAGGAGCAGACCCTGGGTCTCCAGCCGCCGAAGGAGGGGGTAGAGGGTTCCTTCATCGATCTCCATTCCAGAGTCAGCGAGGGATTTACGAAGGGTGTAGCCGTAGCGCTCCGTCCGCAATGCGGCGAGAACTCCCAGGATAAGGCAGCCGCGCCGCAGCTCAAGACGGAGGTTTTCGAAGATATCGGTATTCATTGCGATTTACCGTGCGCCATATAGTGTGTGACACACAGTATATACCGCACAGTAAAAATCAGCAAGCGCTCAGTGGGGTCTTTCGGCCTAGTCGGTGTGGCCTGTCGGTTCTGGATTGGCAGGACGGGACCTGCCATGGGCGAAGTCGAGCATGCGCCCATGGCCAAGAGGCGAACTAGTCTTTCTTACGTCGGCCAAGGAGAAGAAACGGAAGGCCCAGGCCCAAAGCGAGGAAGGCGCTCGGCTCTGGAACCGCGTTGAGTTGGACGTCGTCGATGAAGCCGGCGTGATTTAAGACGGATTCAAAGCGAACGTCATAGGAGCCTGAATTGCTCAAATTGAACGTGAGCTGCTTTCTTACCCAATCGGAGCTATTCGGTACGGTTGAAGTCTTCCACCCGCCAATAACGGAGCTTCCGGCCATTTCAACATCGGCCCGGAGTTCCCCATCCACGATGCCACCATTGTTCTTGAAGTCGGCTTGGATGTAGCTCAGCTCGTACGATCCCGCCGTCAAGTACACCGATTGGGAGATCCCGTTCTCCTGCTCCGCATCTGCGAGATAAACATATTGTAAGCCAGCGGGGGTGGTTGGCCAGAAGGGACTCCCGGAAGTCCAATCGTTGTTGACGAGGTCGCTATACCAACTATGTCCGTCGCTGTGGGCAACCACATTCCAGTCTCCGAGCGTGTCTCCTGCAAAGAAGGTGGCGTGGAGTGGCGTTTCGGGTAGTTCGAAGCTGCCATCGAGCAAGAGGTTTGCGGAAACCATCGAAGCACTTGAAACGATGGCCAATAAGAGTGTTGCTCGTGTTAAGACCTTTTTTATTCCCGTTACCTTCAAGCTTCTGCGGGCTGATATGACCGTGTCGTTCTCCCGGCGGTCGGTGAGATCTGTGATTGCTTTCATGTGTATGTGAACCTCCGAAGGGCGCTTCAGCCTTTGGCTAGATCCGCCACCGGCCAGCGTCTCGCCGGGTGAAGAAACTCGAAATTCGAGTTGAACGGTCCCGTGGTTCAGGACCCTCACCCAGCAAAAACGCGGCCAGCGGCATGACGAAACAACGAAGGTGCTCCCTTTCGCTAAGGTGTATACAACGGCCCCCGTTACATGGAGCGTTACACGGTTTTGGGGTGCAAGAACACGGAACCGTATGGGCCTAAATAATATTCGGGATCGAGTCGCGAATATGTCAACCGATGGCTTCTCCGTCCCGTATTAGTTGACGAACTATGACAGCATTACTGCTTTTCGTTGCCATCATTGCTCTGATTGCGGGCTTTACGATTCCGAATTCGGCCACTCCGGCGGGAGGAAAGTCGGACGCGGCGAGAGCCAAGGGGGCGCTTAAGTTTTCGGGGATTGCGGCGGCCGTGGTCGCGACTCTATGGGCGGGGTACTACCAAGTTCCAGCCGGATATGAAGGGATTTTGATTCAGCAGGGGGCGGTGTCTGGCGATCTGGATGCGGGACCCCACTTCGTGGTTCCGTTTTTGCAGACGGTCGACCTGATGGAGATTCGGACTCAGAAGGAAGAGGCCCAGGCGGCGGCAGCTTCCAAGGATCTCCAGACGGTGAGCACCCAAGTGGCGATCAACTTCCACGTCGATCCCAAGTCGGCGGCGGTGCTTTACAAGTCGGTAGGACCCAGCTTCTCTTCGCGGATTATCGATCCGGCGGTTCAGGAGACGGTCAAGGCGATCGTGGCCAAGTACACGGCGGAGCAGCTGATCTCCGATCGAGCGGCGGTGAAAGCCGAACTCGACGAGGGGCTTTCGACGCGACTCCGACCTTGGAATCTTCTGATCGAGACAAACGGCGTGTCGCTGAAGGACTTCCAGTTCAGCGCGCCATTTAACCAGGCCATTGAGGCCAAACAGGTCGCTCAGCAGACTGCCGAGCAGGCGAAGTACGTGCTCCAAAAGGCGGAGATCGACGCTCAGACCAAGGTCACGGAGGCGAAGGGATCGGCGGAAGCAAACCGGATTCGGGCGGCCGCGCTCAATGCAAATGGCGGTAGCAAGGTGCTTGCCCAACAGTGGATTGAGGCGTGGGAGAAGGGTGGTTCTCAGGTGCCTCGGGTGATTAGTGGCTCGGGCGGGGGGAGTTTTATCCTGAACCTGTCGGATCTGATCGGGAAGGATGAGCCAGCGAAGCATTAGTGCTTTCCGGAGCCTCCATCCCCCGACCCTTCCTGCTGAATTCCGCGCGAAGCATCAGAACACGGGAGGAAGGGAGCTTATTGCGCTTAACTCAGGCCGGTGAGGGTGCCGGTGGCGTCTTGGAATTTGTCGGTTTCCAGGCCCATTTTTTGGATCAACGTAAGGAGCACGTTGGAGAGGGGCGGGTGTTTGTCGGGGTCGTGGGCTAGGTGTTGATTGTGCTTGAGCCCCCAAGCGGAGCCGCCAGCTAAGAGCAGGGGCAGGTTCTTTGGGGAGTGGTCGCCGGTGAGGCCGTTGTTCATGCCGGAGCCGAACATGATCATGGTGTGGTCGAGCATGGTGCGTTCTCCCTCCTGGGTGGAGGCGAGGAAAGTGAGGAATCGATCCAAAGCCTTGAGATGGAATCGATCGACTCCGGCGAGTTTGGCGAGCATGCCCGGGTCGCCTCCATGGTGCGAAAGCTCGTGGTGGTTTTCTCCGCCTCCGCCAAAGCCGCCGGCTTCCCTGGACCATTCGAAGGTCATGACTCTCGTGGCGTCGGTCACGAACGCCAGGTAGCTCAGTTCCAGCATCACGTCCAACCAGGCCGGGCGATCGTGAGCGTTCATGGGTTGGCTTTCGAGTTGGAGGTCCTTGGAATCGACCTTCGGTTTAGGAATATCGATCCAACCGACTTGCCGTTGCACCCGGAGCTCGGTCTCCCTTACCGAGGCGAGGTATTCGTTCATCTTCGCCTGGTCAGCAGCCCCAAGTTTCTTCATGAGGTGGCTGGCGTCACCGGCAATGTCGTCCAGGATGCTGCGCTTCTGGGCGAATCGCTTCAGCGTAGCGGCCCGAGAATCGACCCCATCCGGAACAAAGAGTCGTTCGAAGAAGCGAAGGGGGCTGTTCTCGGTGGGAAGAGGGGTGCCATTCCGGTCGAAGGCAAGGGTGTGACTGTGCAGCGCGCTTCCCGTGCCCGACATGTCGCCGATCTCGATGGATGGGAAACGGGTCTGCAAGCCAATCTTTTCCGCGATGTACTGATCGGCAGAGATCGAGTTCGCGTAGTCCTTTCCGGGAACGGCTCTAAGATCCGCGCCGGTCAGCCAAGTGTCGGCCCCGGAGTGTCCTCCGGTTGAGTTGGGATGTGCGAGGCCGCTTAAGACGGAGAAGTGCTCTCGGTGCGCCTTCAATACGTCGAGGCTGGCCGACGAGTTCGCGCCCTTGCCGGCCTTTTCGGGCACCCATTCGAGGATGTTCACGCCGTTGGGGATGTAACAGAAGATGACTCGGGGGGTTGGCTTGACCGACGACTTCGGCCAAGGTCGGTAATGCGATTCCGATGCCCAGGCCCGAGCGGGCAGCATCGCCTCCAAAAATGGGAGAGCGACGCAGGCGCCGACGCCGCGTAAAACGGTGCGTCGGGAAAGTCTCGGTTGGTTTAGAGTAGCCATCGTTGTCTCATCGCGATCGAAATTGAGGCGAGGTGATGATCGATCCGATCAGGGACCGAAGGGTGTTGTGGTTCTGCTTCATGGTGGACACGGCGGTACGGACCATCGCGCGATCCGAAAACCCGAGCTGTCTCCCCAGGGCATAGGTGGCAACCTGAGAAGCCAGATTCGAATAGAAGGCATCCTGCTTTTTCAGAAGCTGCTGCTGGAGTCCCTCGATGCCTTGAATGGCGGTTCCGTCGGGCATCTTCGAACTGGCATCGATCAGCGGATCATCGGACTCGATTCGGCCCTGGTATCCGTGGCCTTCCCGATCCCTCCACTCTCCGCACGCGTTGTAGTTTTCAAGAGCAAATCCGAGTGGATCGATCTTGTCGTGGCACCGCGCGCAAGACGGGTTTTGTCGATGGAGTTGGAGCCTCACCCGTACGGTGGCGCGGTCGACACCGGGCACCTTGGCAGGAATCTCGCCGACGTTGGCGATCGGCAGTCCAGGGTCGGTCCCAAGGAGCGTCCGCAACACCCACACACCGCGGCTGACCGGAGAGGTTCGGGTGCCGTTGGAAGTGATGGTGAGAATCGAGGCTTGGGTCAAAACTCCTCCCCGGTGCAGACTGGGGGGCACGGCAACCGTCCGGATGGCGTCACCGCGGACACCGGGGATGCCATAAAACCGAGCCAGTCTTTCGTTCACGGTGACGAAGTTGCTCTTGATCAGATTGCTGGCGTCCAGGTCCTTGCGCAGGATGTCGTCGAAAAAGCCCTCGGTTTCGCGGACGATCGAGGTCTCCAAATGGCGATCGTAATCCGGGTAGAGAGCCTCGGCGGGAGGATTTGCGCCTACCTTTCTCAAGCCCAGCCACTGGTCGACGAAGTTTCGGACGAAGGCACTGCTCTTGGGACTTCCCAGCATCCGGTTCATCTGGGCGAGCAGGGTCGTCGAATCTCGCAGCTTCCCTGTTGCGGCAAGTCTGAATAGGTCATCGTCGGGCATTGAAGACCACAGAAAGTAGGAGAGCCGAGACGCGAGCTCGTAGTCGGATAACAGCGAAGTTCCCGTCTGCGGAGGTTGAGCTTCGACCATGTAGAGGAAGTTCGGAGACGTCAGAACGGCGGCAAGGGGGACCTTGAGCGCCTCGGTGAAGGAGGAGGCGTCCGGACGGTACTTGGAGAACAAGGCGCACTTTTCTTCGACTTCCGCCGATGTGACCGGCCTTCGGTAGGCGAGAGGCATGAATCGCTTCAAGATCTTGAGGACGGCCGTGCCTTCGTCACCCACCGGTTCTTTGAGGTCACCGACCAGGCGTTTGTGGCTGGCGGGGGGCCAGACCGGATTGACGGGACCTTCCAACTCCACCCAGTCGAACAGCAAAGTCGGACGGGCAAACTCGTCTTTCCTTTGAAGCCAAAAGTTTTCCAAGTACGCAGGGACATCGTAGGCGTAGTGAATCTCGATTCCGGCATCCTGTGTCGTGAAGTGAGCATGTACCTCGTAGACCTTCGGAGCGGATTCGGGCGCCTCGATGTCCATCTCGGCGAGCGGAATGGGGGCGCTGCCGAGGTTCTGGATGATGCGGAGCCTCGGGGGACCGTAGTCGTAGGCTCGATGGGTCTTGAAGTGGAGCAAGTCTGCTTCGAGTTGCTTCTGAGCGTAGGGTTTGCTGGAGGGATTTGCCTTGACGGAGTCTTCGTAACGTCGCTTCAGAATCTGCTCGGCGGAACTGATCACTTGTTCCCGACTTGGCGTTCGGCCGGCGGCACGAAATCGAATGATGTAGTCGCCCTCGGTCGGAAGCTTGAACCCGCGGAAGTCGATCACCTTGTCCCAAGAGTCGTGGTGGATCACCGTGAATCCGTTCTGCACGGGGTTAGCTCCACTGTTCAGAAGGATGCTCTGACCATCGCGCTGCACACGAAGTCGATCCATGCCTAGGGTGTTTTGGCGCGGTTCAAAGTGCCATTTGATCGTCGCCGGTTTTGGCCCTTCCGCGAGCGCACGGTCGAGGATCTGATTTGCCGCCTTGTAGTAGAGCTCGATCTGCATCGGCGAAACAGTGAGGGCTTGCCCGATGTTGTCGAATCCACCGGCGGGTGGGTCTTCGGGAAACTGACCGGCGGGGTGAAAGTCCACTCCGATCAGATCACGAATTGTGTTGTCGTATTCGGCTCGATTGAGACGCCGTAAAACCACGTGAGCCGAGCGCTTGGCCACCTCTTCGCGGGCAAGCTCCGAGGAGATCCATTCGATGACCCGTCCGGCAGCAGCCGCTGATGGCTGGGTTGCGTTTGCGGGCGGCATTTGACGCCCGTTCATGACGCTGACGACGTCTGCCCATTTTGCGGCGACGCCGGCATCGTGGAAGTCGCTGGATAACGCTTCCAGATTCAAGCCCGCGCGGGGACTCTGCAAGCCGTGGCACTTGACGCAGTACTCCCGAAAGAAGGGCTGGATGATCTGCTTGAAAGCAGGGTCTTGGGTAGTCGGGATGACAGGCCGCTGAGGATAGCCCGGCACGAAAAGACAAAAGAGGGCGGGCGAAGCCAGACAGAGATTGAGAACCCCCTGAGCGGAATTAATCTTCATCGCTGGCGTGCAAGTTGACACCTTAAGGGGTGCGATTGCGAACCGGGAAGGTGTCGAGGGAAGACTCCGTCGATTTCCCGTTCTAGGCGTTCGAATCCGGTTAACTGCACTGAAGAACTTCATCGGTCTTTGCGTTAGCGGTTGGACGGCAGCTATCGACATTTACGTTCGAATGCGTCATCCAATGCATTCTCAACCTTAATCCAAGAATAGAGCAATCGAGGCGAAATTCGCCCTGGCGTCTTATTTCGATGGGAGGAAGAGCAGCAACCATGCGTTACGAGCAGACGTTAAGAGTAGCGCGATCGCGGCCGCGCTTACGTAACTCAGGTTGTTCGGTGTCCCCTCGACCATCCGGATTGCGGGAATCAGTTGAAGGCCGTACATAATCGCTGGGCCATAATACGCTCTCACATATTCGCGAGACGGTCGCTTGTCAACTCGAACGCGCTTCTCCTCGCGGATGGCCATTAGGCAGGTTCCGATTCCCGCACCTGAGGCAGCAATGAGGGCTTGTCCAAGCGTGCTGGAGACCGCAAACGATGGGGCCAGGGCAAGGAGCGAGATAGCCGTGAGAGCCATCAGGTTAAAAAAGGTCTGCCGCGCGAGAAGCATGAGGTGCCGATTTTCGTTGGTGGCAAACCGTTCAGCATTAAGAGCGAGAGCCACGAACAGGAGTCCGGCGAAGGAGGCCGTCGCTTCACCGAGGAGCGTGAAGAAACCTTGCCACTGATGAAGGTCTTCAGCGAACGACATCGAAAGTATCTTACCTTTGGGGACACCCGGTCCCTGGAGTCGAAGCAGGGCGCCTATGCGCGCCACAGAAGACGGACCAAAAGCAGGATCATTCCCAAAGCAAAGATTGTCCCAAAGAGGGTTGGAGTGTATCGACCTAGGCTCGCAGGAATGATGGGAGCGTAGTCTTCGCTTGCTTGGCCAGCCATCGATACCGCGATGGTCGTGAGTGGGCATTTCCAACCGTTTCCGATGAAGACGCAGCACTCCAGGGTGACCAAGCCAATTGCCGTGTATAGAACAGTGGGGTTGAATTGTCCCCAGATGCCGGCAAACAGGATGTAGCAGATCGACGCCACCATGACCCCGTAGATCGTGGTGTGGATCAGTCTTATTGCAGATTGCAGCATTTGCTATGCCTTCATATCATTACCTGATCGACGGACCGACGGTAGGAGGAGGGCATGGGGTTTGCGTATCCGAAGCGGAGTAGCAACTGGGGTAATGCCGCGCCGAAGCCGCACGCGGTCCGGAACTGGCTTCGAACCGTGGGCACCTCATTGGGTTGGTTCAAGAACGCGGATTTGATGTTCATAGAGGTTAATTTCAGGCCCAATCGCTGATAGACCTGTCCGGTGCGTACCCATGACGGTTTGTCCTCGGTTTCCGAGGAGATGGCGATCGCGCCGGCGGAACTTCGGAGTTTATTCGCGTCCGAGTCGGCCTGCTTCTGCGGAGACATGCTCGCGAGGAATCGTTGGCCGATCCATCGCGGCACTTGGGGACTGCCCATACAGAGTGATGAGAGTCCGTCCATGGTCGCCAAGGCTTCTCTCTTGTCGAAGCGGACCCACTGGATCAATTCCTCCATGAAGGCTTTGTCGGCAAACTGGGTGGCATCGCCCAAGCTCACGAACTCGAGTAGTTGTTCGGTCTTGGAGTGCCCTTCGAAGAGATGGAGGCGAATTCCATTCTCGCCGGGAATTGACAAGAGTTGGTTGATGTCTGACACGGACACCGTTCGACCGTCGTACTCGGAGCGCGTATTCTGCCGGTTCGGAATGGCATCGAAGAGCGGCCCTACTCGGGCGCCTATTGGCGTGAGGCGCACCGAGACGTGGTCGTTTTCCTCTGGGTAGGTGATGTCGGCTTCGTAACCCGCAGCTGCGGCGGCGATCGTCAGGTTTTCGAGCGCGCATCCTAAGCTCATCCAGAGTTCACGGTCTTCGGGGTCGACGGCGGGGAGGCGGCGTGCGTTATCCGGTTGGATCCGGATCAGGCGATCCTCTATGCTGAACTTCCAGGGTTGGGCGTTGTGCCCGCTCGCGGCGAGGGTGGCGTACCGAATCAACTCGCGCATCGGCGGAGTCCCGGGCAGTCCGGGTTGAAGAGGTCGGCGGATGTTGGTCGCCGGTGTGGTTCCGTCCAGCCAAGGGGCTAACTCGTACAGAACGTAGGCGCCAAGACTGCCCCCAACGAGGCCGGCGCCGATCTTGAGGAATTGTGCTCTGGACACGCGGCGCGGCAGGATGGGTTTCATGAGGTCTCCGATTCGGGGTCGGCGCCGGTTCGGATGGATCTGAAATTGAGATCCGTCTTGTCGGGCCTGGATCTTCCTGACCTGGTTGTCGGCGGACCTGTTCCGTTGGGGAGGTTAAGGATCGGAGGTGCGACATACCGTCCCGGGTAGATGGTTGGTTGTTTGTCTCGTACCCCCGCTAGGACCGCACGGAACGGTCCAATCATGGGCTAAGGGACGCAACCGCGGTTGGGGTTGCCTCCGGTGGATTTGTCGACGCTCCGACCACGATCGTGCCACTGCTAACATGTCGTCGAGGAGTTGCTTACTCGACTTCGATTTTTGACAGTTAGGGCCTTTTCTTCGGCTGGAGGTTTACGGTTATGGCGGCGAGGATCAGGGCTTTGAACCGCTCTTCATCGATGTTGTCGCCCTGTTTGAAATCGATGGCGCGGCGGGTACCGCCGTCGAGGCTGGAGTTGAAGAGGTGCGATGGGTCAGGTACGGAAGCGCCTTTGGCAAAGGTGAGCTTCACCTTGTCTTTGTAGGTCTCGCCGGTGCAGATGATTCCCGCGTGGGACCAAACGGGAACCCCTCGCGGGTTCGATGGCTTGGCCCATTTCACCTCTTCGATTACTTCGGGATCTGCCTCAAGAATCAGAGTTCGTACTCGGGATAGGGTCTCACCTCTCCAATCACCGAGTTCTTGTATTGTCTCGTCAATCAGTTGCGACGGAGTGACGCCCCCCATTGACTCGTTTGTATTGCTATTGGTCTTGCTCATTTTTGTCGTCTCTCGTCATTTTGCCTTGACTGGGTCGTTCTCGTTCCGAAAATAGACCGCCCGGGAAGCCAGGAATAAAACGGTCAACGACGACCTTAAGATATACAAGCACACGATCACCAACGCCAAGATGGGTGACCACAGTAAGTGTCTCTCCTACCAAGCACTTCGTCGAATCCCAACCTCGCGCCCCGAAGACATGCGGTTCATCCCGACCACAGACGGCCAAAGATGAAAGTAGAATCGATGCCATGACGGTTGACGAAGTCGTTGACGAGTTGAGAACTCTCGGGAATCCGAAAGTGCGGGCAATGAGCCACCGCCAGGGGGTAGGTGATCATCAATTTGGCGTTCAAATGGGCCAACTACGCGCCATCGCGAAAAGGATCAAGGTCGATCACCCACTTGCATTGAGTCTGTGGGAGACGGGCATCTTTGAGGCGATGCTCTTGTCGACTCTGCTGATGAGTCCCAAGCAAATCTGCCATGACGACGTCGATAGGATGATGGCGGGGGTTCCGACATCCCAGGTCGCAGATTGGTTCATATCGTACGTGATCAAGCTTCATCCATCCAAAGAGGCTCTGCGAACGAAATGGATGCAATCCGAACAGGCGATGTGTGCCCGAGCAGGATGGAGCCTCACGACTGAGCGGGTCAGCAAGAATCCAGAGGGACTCGATCTTAGTGGTCTCCTCGACAGAATCGAGCGAGAGATGGGATCGGCCCCAGAAGTGTCCCAGTGGACCATGAATTTTTGTTTGGCCGAAATCGGTATCAAGTATCCCGAACATCGAGAACGGGCGATCCTGATCGGAGAGACCCTGGGCGTGTACCGAGACTTCCCCACATCCAAGGGATGCACATCGCCATTCGCTCCGACTTGGATCAACGCGATCGTAAACCGTCAAAGCTAACCGAGATGCGAGAGAGTTGGCTCGGGAACGAGGATCCCTAAGACCCGAGTCTTTCTCGGACCGCTTGGTATGCCCTTTCTCGATTCTCGCGTTCGAGGGTTGCCCACTGGTCGGGGCAGTCGGGGAGGAATGGTCCCTGGTAAAGGTTGGCCGCGGCTTGGAGTTCCCCTCGATCTGACGACCGGCACGCTTGGTCAAAGGATAAGACATCCACGAACGATCCGGTGAGATCGAGTTTCAAGGTTCGTGATCCGGTCGATTGCAACCGCTTCCCTTCCGACCCGAGGGCTTCGCGCAGGGTGGTAATCGCCTTTCGAAGGTAGAAGATGGCTTGTTCTTCTTCTCTATCGGGCCAAACGCTCCGGGCCAACCAGTTTCGTGAAATCTCGCGTCCATGGAGCAGGACAATGCGGGCGAGGAGCGACTGCTCCCATTGCCGGAGTTCGGTCAATGAGGTTCCATTGACCCGAACGTCGAACCCACCGAGCAAGCGGATTTCGAGGGGAAAGGAGGCATTTTCGGACGCGGGAGTCGTGGTGATGCTCAGATTATGGAAGGCAAAGCAAACGTTTGGCATTCAACGCACGGTCCTAACCTCCCGGAGTAGCTTGCCTCCATTGAGTCGGAGTTTGGCCGGTCTCGCGCTTGAACTGGACCATGAAATACTCGGGGTGGTCGAATCCGACTTCGTCGGCGACTCTCGTTACGGACCAAGACGTGTCTCGGAGGAGCGATTTTGCTCGCTTGATGCGACGCTGGGTGATTTCGTGATGGGGAGAGTGCCCGAGGGCAACTCTGAACCGACGCTCAAGAGTCGACCTGGAAAGATTGGTCTTGGCTAGAACCTCTTCAATCTGGATTGGGCGGTGGGCGTTTTCTCGGATGTACCGTACCGCTCTGGCCACGACTGGATCTCCGATGGCCACGGAATCGGTCGACTGTCTGGTTACGACGCCCACCGGGGGCAGTTGGAAGACGAGACGATCGGGACGCTCACGTCGCATGAGTTGGCGCAAGAGCGCCGCCGATTCGTAGCCGATCGTCTCAGCGTCGGGTACTACGCTGGACAGGGGTGGGTCGCACAGCGCACAAAAGGTGTCCGCGTTGTCGATACCGATGACGGCGACTTCCTCGGGGACGGCGAGGCCGAGGGTGCGACAGGCATCGAGCACGTGATGGCCGCGCACATCGTTGCATGTCACCACGCCCAGAGGACGCGGCAATCCGCTCAACCAGTCGCAGATGAGGTCTCGCTCTTCTTGCCAGGCATGCTCTCGAAGACCCGTCCAAGGAGAGCGGAAGACGCCGCATGGCTCGACAACGGTTCTCACTCCATCGAGTCGTTCTTCACTCCAAACTTCATGCGTAAAGCCACAGAACGCAACGGTTTCGAACCCTCGATGGCGAAGATGCTTGGCGGCCATCCGCCCAATCGCCCGCATGTCGGATGAGATCCTTGGCAAACCGAGGTCGCCGTATCGATCGTTGAGATCTACCACTGGGAGTTCCCTCTCTCGAAGTTCTTGGGCGAGGTCTGGCGTCATCGAGCGGCAGATCACCCCGTCTCCTTTCCAGCCAAGAATCCATTCCGGTGGTGGCGCATCGAGTTCGCGCTCATCGAGAAAGATGGACCACCGCTCGTGCGATTGCAGATAGCGAGCGATGCCTTTCAAGATCTCCCGTCCGTAAACGACGGACGTCTCAATGATCAGGGCCACGTTTGGGCGGACGTCGGTGCTTTGACTTTGGCCGTTCATCCTGACCTTCGCTCTGGAGTGTTTTTATCTCTGTCGTTGCCTAGGCATCAAACCTGTGACAAAAAAACTCAGTTACGCGCTCTGAAATCTCATTGTACCGTTGCGCCGACAACCGCTAAAGTCAAGATCGAGACCCTCTATGACTCACGTGAACACCTCGTTACCCGCATCCATGATCGTCCCTCGGTTTCTCGGAGGCGGAAAGATCGATACGGTTGAGAAGCCGGTGCCCGAACCGGGATCGGGGCAACTTTTGGTCCAGGTCCGAGCCAACGCCCTCTGTGGAAGCGAGCGACCGCAGTTTTGGAACGGTTCCGAGGTGACCCCGGGGCACGAGGCGGTGGGTTCCGTGGTCGCGGTGGGTCCAGACACCAAGACTGAGGTGGGAACGATGGGAGCCATCTTTCTCATGGATTTTTGTGGGCAGTGCCGATCATGTTTGGCCGGCTATACGAATCAGTGCCTGGCCAAGCGGGGCGACATGGGTTTCAACCGAGACGGCGGGTATGGGACTTACGAGTTGATTCACGAGAGTCTGTTCTTCCCGATTGGCAATGACGTTTCGCCTACCGAGGCCACGATGCTCCTCGACGTCATGGGAACCGGTGGACACGCGCTGATGCGAGCAAAGCGATGTCACGATGACATTCGCTCCATCCTGATCCCTGGTGCCGGCCCAGTCGGGCTCGGGATTCTCGCAATGGCAAAGATTCTCATGGGGCCTGATTTGCCGGTGGTCATCTCGGACGTCGTCCCGTATCGGCTTGCTCTTGCCGAGAAGCTCGGTGGAATTCCGATTCTTACGGCGGAGACGTCTCTCGCCGAGGGATTGAAGCAGAATGGGATCGATGCTCCAGACGTCGTCATCGATGCGGCTGGGCGAGAAGACGTTCGGGACGAATGCATGGCGCTCCTGGCCCATCGCGGTGTCATGGTAAGCGTGGCCCATGGCGGAGGATTGACGATCAAGAATCTCTACCGCGACTTTGTGTTCCGGGAGATGACGCTGGTGGGAAGTGAATACTTCGCGTTCCAAGAGTTGGAGGAGAACTTCGCCCTGCTGAAATCCCACCGAAGCTATCTCGGCCAGATCATCACTCATCGAATGCCGGTGAGCGAGATCCAAAGCGCGTTCGAACTGTTCCTCGCGGGATCGACAGGCAAAGTGGTGATCGAGCAGTGAAGATCGCCTTGGTGGGCACCGGGAATTGGGGTCGGCAACACGCGAGGGTCTTCAGCGCGCATCCTCAAGTGGACCTCTGCGCGGTTGTGGGTCGAGACCCCGACCGAACCCATACGCGGGCGCTCGAGTACGGAGTGCCGGGATATACGGATATTGACGAGATGCTTGCTCGAGAGAATCCCGATTTGGTGAGTCTCTGCCTCCCCAATCAAGGGCACTTCGAGCCGACGATGCAGGTGATCCGGGCAGGGTTTCCTCTGCTAGTTGAAAAGCCACTTGTCTTTGAGATTGACCAGGCCGAACAGCTTCTTGAGGCCGCTGGAGACCGGTTCTTCGCTATCTGCTTCAACCATCGGTATGCGAAGCCGGTGCGTTTGGCGGCGGAAGCGATTGCGTCTGGACGTCTCGGCGAGATCGTATTTGCGACTTGGCGTTTTGGTGGCGAGGGGGCAAGCGATCATCCTTACGCGAACCTGATCGAGACTCAATGTCATGGCTTTGACATGTTGGAGCATCTCTGTGGCCCGATCAAGGATATCTCGGCTGAGTTCACTCGTAATCGTTTAACTATGGCGTTATCTCTAACTTTCGCCACCGGCGCGATCGGCAGTCTGGTCGGGTCTTACGAAACTTCTTACGCCTATCCCGATACCCAGCGGATCGAGGTGAGCGGAACGGCTGGCCGTTTGCTAATCGATGACACGGTAAGGAGATTCACGTTCAATTCAGCGGGGAGCGAAGTCGGCGAAGTTTGGGAAGCAGGCTATTTCAACGACTTCGATCGGGAATTTCACCGCACATTCGATCTCTACATCGACGCAATGGTCCAGGCGTTCATCAAGGGAGCGCCAGCCCCTGTTCACGCAAGCGCGGGACTTCGAGCCCTCCAGTTGGCCCATGCGGCAATCCAGTCCTTCGAATCAGGCAGGCGTGTGGAAGTCTAGGTGATTCTTGCCCTCCTCCTGCTAGGTCAGTTAGTGTCGCCAAGTCGCATCACGGTCGACGCATCAAACGTGTTGAATCGCGTCGAACCCGCCATGTATGGATCTTGCATCGAAGACGTAAACCACGAGATTTACGGTGGTCTCTACGCGCAGAGAATCTTCGGAGAGAGCTTCGAAGAACCCGGTCGGATCGAGAGTTGGTCGGGATGGCGTTCGTTCGGGGGGGACTGGCGGTCCGAAGGTGACGGGGTAAGTTGCTCGACTGGCGACGGTCCCATGCTGTTTCTGCAGGGCAAGTCCGTCGGTGAGGGAGAAATCTCTGCGGTGGTGCAGGTTCGGAAAGGCGAGGACGGCAGCGCTGGTTTGATCGTCCGCGCAAGTCATGTTTCGGCAGGTGTCGACAATTTCGACGGGTATGAGATCGCTTTCCAGGCCAAGTTGGGCCGACTCGTGCTCAGTCGGCATCGTCACGATTACCAACCGTTGCAAGAGGCGCCGGCCCCGATTTCGACCGGAAAGGCGTACCGCCTCCGAGTGGTGCTGAAGGGCTCGCGGATCCAGGTGTATTTGGGTGACGAGTCGACGCCACGGCTGGATTTCACGGATACGGGTGGGCCCCTGCTTTCAGGCTCCGTTGCCTTGAGGCCATGGCACGCGGATTGTAGGTTTACCCGGGTCAGCCTTGGGCGAGAGCCCATTTCTTTGGATTTGAGTGGTAGTCAGATCAGTGGCATGTGGGATGCGGTGGGGGCGGCAACGTTTGAACTCGACGCGCACGCTTTCAACGGCGATCAGTGCCAGAAGATTTCGAAGAGCTCGGTCGGTGGACTCGTTGGCGTCGCGAACTGTGGACTGAACCGGTGGGGAATTTCGGCGCGGGCTGGCCGGGAGATGTCCGGCAGAGTGAGCCTTCGTGGAGACGTGGGAAGTGCTACGATCGCCCTTCAGAGTGCGGATGGCAACCGAACCTATGCGAGTCAACGCGTGGCGGTTGGAGACAACTGGAGGACGCTACCCTTTCACCTGAAACCATCGGTCTCGGATCCGAACTGTCGCTTCGCCGTACTATTCGACAAGCCGGGCGCCCTGTGGGTGGATCAAGCGGTGTTGATGGACGGGGATCGGTTTGGAGGGCTTGCGATTCGAGGGGACATCGCGCGAGCGATCGCGGATGAACGGATCACGTTCTTGCGGTACGGCGGGACGATGGTGAATGTGCCCGGCTATCGGTGGAAGAACATGATCGGCAAGCCCGACCAGCGACCTCCCTACCGCGGGAATTGGTATCCCTATTCCACCAACGGGTTCGGAATCTTTGATTTTCTTCGTTTCTGCGAAGCGGCAAAACTTGCCTCGGCGTTCGCGATCAACATTCATGAGACATCCGAAGATGCGGCAGATTTGGCCGAGTACCTTACGGGTCCGGTGACGAGCAAGTGGGGCGCGAAGCGTTTGTCCGACGGTCATCCGGCTCCTTACCATCCCGACTACATCGAGATTGGAAATGAAGAGGCAATTGGCTCATCAACCCACGCCGACTACCTCGAATACGCAGAACGATTTAAACTGCTGGAACAGGCAATGCACAGCCGAGACCCTCATCTTAAGTTGGTCTGCACGGCGTGGTGGGTCCCCGAATCTCCGGACATGAAGTTGGTGTTCGATGCCGTGTCTGGGAAAGCTGCCGCCTGGGATATTCATGTTTGGAGTGACGAGCCAAACGCGGGCGAGGGCGTCGAACGCACTCTTGAGCAGGTTCGGCAGTCGTTCAAATCATGGGATGCCAAGACGAACCTCAAAGCCGTCGTCTTCGAGGAGAACGGGAATCGGCACGATCTCCAGCGTGCGTTGGGGCATGCCACGACGCTGAATGCCACTCGCCGGATGGGAGATTTCGTGATCGCTGATTGTCCCGCCAACTGTCTTCAGCCGTGGCAGGAGAACGATAATGGGTGGGACCAGGGACAGATCTTCTTCACTCCCGATCGCGTCTGGGGCATGCCTCCGTATTACGCTCAACAGATGCTGGCAGACGATCGTTTGCCTTTTCGAGTTGCTTCGACAAGTCCAACGGGAATTGACGTTCTCGCGACCCGAAGTCGGGATGGGAAGACGGTTGCGCTCACGGTGGTGAACTTGGGGGCTGACTCGATTCGAGCCGTGGTTTCGTTGGCCGGGTTCCACGTGGCGTCGGCAAGCGCCGAGACTTTGTCGGGAGAGCTTTCTTCGTTCAATTCACCGGACCACCCGGAAAAGGTCAGAACGGTTCGACTGCCAGTTGAGTTGAAAGCTGAGGGGATCTCGTTGGCGTTCCCCTCTCACTCGGCGAGCTCGGTTCGCGTGAACGGGACATTGCTCCGGCATGGACATGCCGTGCGTGCTGGCTACGATGTTAAGCGGCATCAGACAGGAATCGTGCTCTCGGAGAAAGCAAGGTAGATCGTCGCTCCCACGCCGACAGCCCCTTCGGCGCGGGCTCTGCCACCATGCTTTTGCATAATCCGCTCGACGGTAGCCAGGCCGATACCGTGTCCGCTGTATTCGCCGGAAGAGTGGTTTCGCTGAAAAGGCTCGAAGATTCGTGCGGAGTCCGCGTCGCTGAAACCGCAACCGTTAACGGAGCAATAGATCTATCCGTTTCGAATCATAACGGTGTCGACGGCTTCCCACCGCCAGTGCGGAGTTACCCGCATTCATCGACGCTCCGCCGAGCGATCTCATCGTTCGTTTACCTAGCGTTCTGATTCAGCACTTAGTCCCTGTCGGGATTATGCGGTTCCTCAAGACAATGCCTCAGCCACTGCATGAAAACTGACATAGAGTTGGCAGTTCCAGAAATGAAATGTATCGAAAGGCTTCTAGGTGATTGTTACGCAGGCTCATTCCGCTCAAATCCTGAACCTGACGCCACTTAGAGAAGGTTAAGTAGACCCCATTCGCGCCAACAATCCGACCGCCGAAGATGACGCAATTGCGGATTTCTCACAACTTGGTTAAGAAACTAGAACCAACGAACTGAGGGACTGCGTCAGCACTTCTGAACCACACGCCGGATTTTGAACGGAGATAAAGGGATACTCTTAAGTTGAGTACCTTCTCCATCTCGTGAGATCCAGATGGAGCCGGCATAGGTTTATGGGCAGCGGTAGAGACATCGAATGATAGAGCAGCGTTTTTGGAAGTACAAAACAGCGGTTACAGGCGCGATGATGGGTTGCGGCGTCGTCTTAATGATCCTGGCGGTCGCGGCCGGAATCTTTGGAGTCGTGTTTGCGGTGAAGCTCAACGTCCAGAAGCCGACCCCGACGCTGGAGATGACGGCGGGCAAAACGTTTCATCAGAAGCTTCCCGAGCCGGTTCCCGGCGCCCCCATGGCTATCGTGTTCGACAACTCGATCGCGACGGAATTACATGGCGTCGGTCCGCAAGCAAAGCAGGCGACGCTTCCAAATTTTGAGCCACTCCTTTTCAATGTGGACCTCACCGGTGGCGCCACGGATAGCAACGGCGTCAAGATCGCGACCAGCACCAACAAAACGACGTTTTCGATCGACCGACCGCGGTTGGAGCGCTCCTCCAGCGCCACCCAATGGCGCTTAGTCGACGACGACGTGGTGAAATTCGCCAAGTTCTATCCGGAGTTTCTGAAGAAGCAGCCGCCTGACACAGTGGCGGCTGACAACGTGGAGAAATCAGGAATCGGATACCATTACGCCTGGGTGTTCTTCTTCTGGGGAGCGATCGCGCTCGGCATCGCCATTCTGTTACGGCGCTGGGATCCAGACCTTTACTGAGGGCATTTGGCCCTCAGTTGTGGAGCTTGTGTTTGTCTTTTAGGATCCAGAGTTTGTCGGCGGCGATGAGGCGGTCGTCTTGGGCGACTTTGCCCCAGTTCTGATACTTGAGCGCACGGCGACGGTCCTTTTGAAGTCTCTTGATGTCGGCCTGGGCCGCCCGTTGATCCAACCTAACGTGGTGTTTGGACTGCGCAGGCGCGACCGCCACGGTGGCGAAAGTTGCCAGGCAGGCTGAGAGGGTCAAGACGGAGGCTGGTTTGAAGTTTTTCATGATCGTTTACCTAACCGTTACGATCAACGAAGAACTTTTTAGGTTCCGAGAGGGCGGCCCCATCGTAAGATGGAGCCCAGTTCGTCAGTGCGTTTGCGCCTTTAGGCTATCGAGCCACTCTAAGTTGAGCTCATCGAGAGTCTTGCCAGTGGAGTCCTTGAACATGCTTTCCTGGTAGGTGTTTGTCGTAAGCGCCGCATTCAACTTGGGCACAAGGTTGACATCGTATTTATTGCTTGCCCAGAACAGGAAAGCGCCCGTCGTGCGGTAGCTGTCTCGGGCAGTCACTTTTGCCGGATTGGGATGCGGGCGCTTATCGGCGGGCTCGTAATAAAACCAACGTACGTAGTCGGCGATGCCTTCCACGAGCCAAACCGGATCGTACTTGGGGTAGCTCTGGACGACGTGAACCATCTCATGAACGATCATGCCGAGATCGTCAGGGTGGGCTAACGCATACTTTGCCGAGACCTCAATCACTGGTGTTTTGGGATCGCTTCCGAACCCGGCGCCCGACGTCGCGGCGACTCCACCGTAGCCATAAGTGACGACGATGCGAACGGGTTTCGACTTCTTGGCCGGTTTGACCTGCAGGGTCTTGATGATCAGGCCGAAGTTCGCTCTCGCCACTTCTCCGTATTGCTTGGCCAAGCCCTCAAGCTTGGCTTTGGTGGCGTCATCGACCTCCGCGGGCTTGGGCCCAGTCGTAAAAGGGCCTAGGTTTGCAGAATCGTCAGAGGGCTTTGCCTTGGGAGGCGGAGTGAACACCGATGTGATTCGAGGGACGCGAACGTCCTGAGCCGACGCCACAAAACAGAGGGAAAGGAGAATAGGTCCGAGTAAGGCCCTGTTCAAAAACATCGTTATAAGCATACTTTTTTGTTTCGCGGTTGGCGGTCTCGGGCTGGATTCCAGTTTTCTTTCGCTTCGGCCGAGCCGACGATTCTCTGAACAATCGCCCTCAGGGAGCCTTTTGAAGGCCTTCCCACTTGACGACCCATTTGCCGTCCTTAGGAAAACCAGGGGCGTTACCGGCTGGGGCGCCGTCCCAGCCGGCCGCCATAAGTGCGGTGGCGTAGAGGAGACCGCCGTTGCCGGGGAGATAGATCGGTAGGGTCGGGCCGAGTTGTGGGTTGTGGCCGTTGAGGGCGTATCCGTTCTTGCGCTTGTCGAGAAGTAAGGCATCGATTGCGGTGTGGCCTTCTCCTAATCGAGCGGCAGTCATCGCGATCATCGGAAAGTCCCAGCCCCAGGTGTTCTCCCAATCCCAATCCTCAAGAATCTTGTGGAGCGTTCGGCGCATCGTTTCGCGATCGACCATCGCGCCGTTGAGCATTCCTAATGGGGCCAACATGCAAGGGTGTGAGGTGTTTCTGCCGGGCGTCGTAAATGTATCGGTGGCGGTTTCAGCAGCGACATAGAGACCATCCTTTGTGGCGAGTGGGGGTAGGCCAGCAATGACTTTGTCCCAGTCAGGTTCGCGGCTCAAACCGAGGCGCAGACGCCAGTTCTGGGCAGTTTCGAGTCCTTCTCGCCAGTAGGCGGTTTCAAACGTTGGGTTCCACTGGTGCTCGTGGTCGCTGAAGTAGACCTCCGCAGCATCGGAGAAGGGTGGGCCGATCCGATACTGGTTTCGGACTGCGTCCCAGGCCGCGTAGGAGGCCATAAACTTCGCCGTCTCGAAAACCAACTCCTTGTACTTTTCGAGGGTGCTTCGATTCGGGTACGCCCGGTAGCAGAGTTCGGCGAACGATATCGGATGAGGTTGCTGCCAAATCAGAAAACACTCAAGATAGGTCGGACCGGCTTCTCCCTCCGGGCCGACGCACTTGGGCCATCGCGCGCCATCGTAGCCCTGGAGCTTGGCGGTTGCCTGAGCCTTTGGCAAAATCCGTTGATAGAAAGGCAGGCTTCTTTCCAAGAGTTCGCTTCGGCCCCACAAAGGAAAGTGGGCCGCGTGCCACCAGTGCATTTCGAGATGGAACTTGCCAAACCAACTATTGCAGGTGAGACCCGTTTCCTGAGGTGGAAGTGAGCCACAGCACTGGATTCGGGTGAGGTATTGGGAGAGCACGATTCTCCGTTCGAGTTCCCTCCAGCGCGGGTCTTTGCTCTTGGACAGGTCGATCGCCCCGCCGGTGGACCAAAAGTGATGCCACATGTCGGTCGAGGCCTTCTGAGATTGGCGAGGACTGGGCATGGAGGCGGGGATAGCCACCTGAGAAAACGCCGCACAAAGATCGATGGACTGAGTCTGGGAGTCGCCGGAGAGCACGAACCGGTGTGGACCGTCCTCGGTGAGATGACTTCCCTTCGACCAACAAAGCGTGGCGAAATATCGGTCCTGATCGAGCGTTCGCTCGAAGTCCGCTCTGAGGGCGCCGGTCCGTTTGAGGACCGTCTGATGTGCCTCGGGGCGGCTCCAATCGGCGCCGTTTCCATTGAATCTTGAACTTCCGTAGGGGAATGCCAAAACGACGGAAAGCTGCCCTTTCGCGATGAGGGTCGAGTGGATCTGGACCGCGAGAACCTCTTTGTTCGGATGGCAAGAAGTGGTGACATCCACCGCTTCCCCGTCGAAAACGAAGTGGCTGGTCAACTCACCGGTCCAGAGGTTGAGTTCCTGCCGGATGGATTTGAGGTCGGAGAGAACCGCCTCTTTGCCGGTGGAGGACTTAAGCACGAAGCCGATCCGTCCCAGGTTCAGGCGACTGGGATTGGAGTAGAGGTAGTCGGCGGCATCGCGCCATTCGGGCGGGCTCTTCCCGTTCTCGAAGTAGACATATCCGACCTTTCTGCCACTCGTGTCGATCTTGGTCAGGGGAAATTTGTCGAGCGTGTACCCCTGCGGACTCGGCATCCGATGAAAGCCCCACTGGGACATCGTCGAGAGCGGGATGTTCGCGTCGTATTCCCGATCGAAGGTCTGGAGTCCGGTTACGTCGGCGGTAAAGGCAAACTCGCCATTGCCCACGGATAAGGGGGAGTTCACGTCGGGAGCGTTGAGCACGATATTATGCCGGGTCACCAGCGCATGTCGATCAATCGGCGCCCGCGGGGTTTCGCTACTTCCTATGGCGATGAGAGTCATTGGAATAAGTGCGGCGAGGAAGTGCCACGGATTGTTTGTCATGGTGGTGAAGTCGATATTTCGCGGCACTCGGGTTGCGACGAGTTCGTGAAGTCGGTGTCACGTAGAGTACACGGATCTGATGGAAAGCTTGCCGCAAGAAGTCAGGAGTAGGCGATGGGTGGCGGGAAGATCCACCATGGGGAATGTCTTCTAGCTAGCTCGCGGCTTTGCGATGATTGGAGCGCCATCCGGCTTGAATTGCTCAAAAGCTGGACTTGCCCTGATAACTCTCCGGGGGTATAGTATCCCGTCTAAGGTTTGGGATCTATGACCAGCAAAAGCTTCTCGCGTCGCTACGCCCTTGGTGGGGCTTCGGGATTCATTTTATGCCTTGCCTTGGCCCCTGGGTCGGCCACTTCGGCAATGGCAGGTCGAGCGCAAACGTCACTGAGTGTCGACGACGCGGTTCAAATGGGTTTGGCCCACAATTTGCAAGTCACGGCAGGGAAAGCAGGGGTTTCCGCAGCGTATGCAAATTATCGAGCGGTGGGCTCGCTGCCACCGATCACTCTGGGGGGAACGCACGTCCAGGGAACGAGTACCGCGCCCACGCTGGACGGGAACAGTAGCGATACGTTCCTCGACCTTGGTGAAACTTTCGACGTTAGCGGGCAAAGACGCTACCAAGCGGCGGGGCTCAATCAACTTTATGTGGCGACGAAGTACACCTTTCAAGAGTCGCTGCTCACCCTAGAGCAACAGATCCGTGATGGTTATTGGAGTCTGGCCGCCGCTCAAGCCCAGACGAAGATCGCCGAGGTAAGCCTCAAAGAAGCCCAGCGGGTGCATGATCTCGCGATCAAACAAGAGCAAGCGGGTTCTTCCCCGCATAGCGATGTCATTCGTTCCTCCATTGATGTCGCGAATGCGCGGCAAACCCTCCTTACCGCTCAAGGTGCGGAGAAGTCTGCCCTCATCGCCTTGAACGTTTTGCTTGCGCGGGACCCTTCGACTCCCGCAGATTTGAGCGTCGATATGTCCGACTCGACATCGCTTCCAACCCCGAAGCTTCGTCCACTCAAGGAGTTGGTGGCCGACGCCCTGAAGAATCGACCCCTCTTACAGTCGGCAGTTGCACAGACACGATCAGCTAACTATGGGGTTCGACAGGCGGAGGCTTCCCGCTTCCCGGATTTTGGCGTCAATTATCAGCGGTCAACGGAATCGAACATCGACTCGGTGCTTGTCACGGCAAGTTTCCCGATCTTCGATTTCGGAAGTATTCGCCATGCGATTCGCGCGGCCAAGGAGACGCGGAAGCAGAACGAAGCGCTTGAGGCTCAGACCAAGCAACAGATCGAACAGCAAGTCGCCCAGGCTTACTCGGATCTGGACGTGGCCACGAAGGCGGCGGAAGCGTACAAGTCGGAGATCCTCGATCCGTCGGTCACTTTGCTGGGCATGGCGCAACTGGGCTACCAACAAGGCGCTACCGGAATCCTGGCGGTCATCGATGCGGAGTCCACGATCCGGAATGCCCGCGTCGGCTTCATCAACAGTTTATTGGCGGTCTACAAGGCCGAAGACGAGACCAGGGCAGCAGTCGGTCCAGCCCCCATCCAGCCTCCCAAGTAGAAGCACGTAACCCATGGAACAGCCCAATCGTTTGAAACAACTTCCTGCTCCGCGCCAATCGATCCTTGCACTTGCTCTGCTGCTTGCCGTTTCTGGCTGCGGGAGTAACAACGAATCGGCGGAGGCAAAGAAGGAGCCTGTTGCCCCCCAACTCGTCAAAGTCGGAGGACAGGATGGCGTTTCGATGGACCCCGAAAGCATCAAACTTGCCGGGATCACCATCGTGAGTGTCGGTAAGGACGAGTTGAGTGCTTCTACACAACCCACCGGAGAAGTCGCACCCACTGACTCGGGAACAGTGCAAGTCACTTCACGGCTTCCCGGCAAGATCACCGAAACGAAGGTCGGGGTCGGCGATCGAGTGCATCGTGGCCAAGTCATCGCCTACGTTGACAGCGTGGATCTCGCAACTGCCGAAGGCGCCTACCAAACGGCCCTCTCTCATGCCCTCCTTGCCGAGCATCAACTAGAGCAGCAGAAAAAATTAGCCGGATTCGGATCGTTAAGCGAACAGCCGCTTGAAGACGCTCGAAAGGCCTCCATAGCGGCCGACGCAGCAGTGGGAACAGATGAGGCACAAATCAAACTCGACCGTCTCGCCTTGGTTAGCGCAAAGCAATTAGTTGAAATGGGTGAGACCACTCGCAAGCCGGTGGAAGACGCCCAGAACGCTTTTGCCCAAGCCCAGTCCGCAGCGAGTCAGGCAGCCGCTACGCTCCATTCTACAAAGTCCAACTACGACCGGGCGGTCATTTTATTTAGCGGCGGGGTGTATGCCCGACAACAGCTAGAGGATGCCGAGACGGCTTATAACTCCGCGATCGCTTCGGACACCCAGGCAAAGATCGCGGAAAGGCTGGCCAAAGAAGAGCTCACTCGACAGGAAACGATTTACAAGCAGAATCTGAACGGAGCGGCAGCGCTCCAAGGCGCCCAGACGAAGGTTCAGCAAGACGAACACACGCTTCAAAACGACCTCGTCGCCCAAGAGCTCGCCCACACCCAATACGAGAGGGCACGTGTGGTTCACAAGTCGGGAATTCCGGTTTCCCAGGCGCTTCAGACCGCCCAAGACGCTTACGACGAGGCCCAGATCGCCGTCCAGAGCGCGGCAAATACGTTGAAGCTTTACGGAGTCGAGCCGAGTCAGGCAATTCATGGCCTGCAGAAAGGCGGCGTGGTCATCCCGATCGTCTCGCCGATCGAGGGAATTGTTGCGGCCCGGAGCATGGTGGTGGGGCAAAACACAGACACCAGCACTCCGCTCGCTCGCCTGGTAAATCTTGACCGAATCTACATCGACGCCCAAGTCTATGAGAAGGACGTGCAGGCGGTTGCGGTAGGTGACTCGGTCAAGCTCAACGTGCCCGCCCTGCCTGACAAGACGTTCACCGGCAAAGTCCAGTACGTAGCCAGAGAAGTCAGTCCAGACACTCGGACGATGCTGGTACGAACCGTACTGGACAATCCTGGATGGTTGCTCCGCCCCGGGATGTTCGCCAGCTTGGTCATTGGAAGCAACAAGGGCACCCATACATTGGCAGTTCCGGCGGATGCAATTCTGCAAGAGGGTGACAAGCGGGTCGTTTACGTACGAGTGGCAACGGGTCAGTTTGTGAAACGTGGGGTCACGACCGGACCGCCCGTCGGTGGCAAGGTTCCGGTCTTGAGTGGACTCTCGGCGGGTGACCAAGTCGTGGTTGGGGGCAATGTTCTCATCGAGAAGGCCCAAGAACAGCTTGAGAGCGGCAAGAGCGGATCCTAATGATCGATCGATTCTTAGAAGCGGTTATCAAACAGCGCCTCGTGTCGTTGGGTTGCGCTCTGCTGGTGATTGCGGCGGGCCTGATGGCGATGCGCAATCTCAACATTGACGCGTTTCCCGACATCACACCCATCCGAGTTGAAGTCGATACGAGTGCTCCGGGATTTGCCGCTGAAGAAGTCGAGAAACTCGTGACTCACCCACTCGAAGTGGGCCTCCAAGGGATTCCGAAAGCGACCAAGATCACCTCAGAATCGAAGTTCGGCATCTCCGTCGTCACGGTCTACTTCGAGGACGACGCCGACATCTATTGGGCCAGAGACCAGATCTTTCAGTCCCTGGGTAACGTCACATTGCCGACCGGGATTACGCCCTCGATGGGCCCGAACGATACGGGAACCGGTCAGATCTTCATTTACGCGGTCAAGAGTCCAAATCGCACGAACATGGAGTTGCGAACGCTACAGGACTGGACGGTTACACCAGCGCTGAAGGCTGTTCCAGGGGTAGCCGACTGTCTTTCGTTCGGTGGTGAAGTCAAGCAGTACCAGGTGATGATCGACCCGGATCGACTGAAGGCTCACGGCCTCGGGATTGATGACGTCAGCGGCGCTATCGGAAAGAACAACCAAAACGCGGGCGGAAACTTCGTTCAGCACGGTGGACAGCAATACATCGTGCGAGGAATCGGCATGCTGGAGTCTGCCGCCGACATTGGCAACATCGTCGTGTCGGCCAAGAACGGCACTCCCACGTTCGTCAAGGATTTGGCGACCATCCAGATTGGACCCGAGGAGCGTCAAGGCGCGGTCAACGAGGATGCCAAAGGCGAAGTGGTCTCCGGCATTGTCATTCTGCGGCTTGGATCAAACACCTCCGACGTTATCCAGCGGGTCAAGGAACGACTCTCAACCCTGCAGAAAGATTTGCCGGCCGACGTTTCGGTAGTTCCTCTTTACGACCAATCTCTTCTGATCAAGCACAGCATCGACACGGTCAAAGACGCCCTGATCGCCGGCGAGGTCTTGGTCATCCTAATCCTCTTCCTGCTTCTCAGCAATCTCCGGGCGGCAACCATCGCGGCCCTGGCAGTGCCGGTTTGCATGTTAGTGGCGTTCATTCTGATGTGGCGAGCGGGAATTTCGGCCAATCTCCTCTCACTCGGTGGCTTGGCAATCAGCATCGGCATGATGATCGACGCGAGCGTCGTCTTCACCGAAAACATCTATCGCAACGTCAGCGAAAAGTGGAAGGATGGCGAGACCATTGAAAGCGTCGTCCAGCGCGGCGCTTGCGAAATCGGACGCCCCGTTCTGTTCGCAATTCTCATCGTGGTGGCGGCGTTCATTCCGCTGCTGGCTCTACGAGGCATCGAAGGGCGATTGTTCGTTCCATTGGCGATGTCCATCATCTTTTCCATGGTTGGATCGGTGGTCATGGCCTTTGTGGTCACCCCAGCCTTGTGTGTCGCACTGCTTAAGGGCGGTCACCCAGAACCAGCTAATAGGCTCGTTCGGTGGATGCGGGAGAACTACGAGAAGAATCTCGATCGGTCGATTCGCAAGCCGAGCCGCATTATCATCGTTTGGGCAGTTCTCACGGTAGCCAGCGTGCTGCTGTTTACGGTGACCGGATCGGAATTCCTTCCCAGCTTGGACGAGAATAATTTCCGCGTCCGAGCGACCCTGCCGACCAGCATCTCTCTCCGTGAAGCCGGAAAGCTTGCCGCCCGCATGGAGGCGGTGATCTTAAAAAACCCCAACGTAGAGCACGCAATTAGCTACGTCGGACGCGCTTCCCTGGGTGGCGATCCAGAACAGGTGAGCAACTGCGAAATCTCGATTCCTCTTAAGGATCCTAAGACTTGGGTGGGCGCCCACTCCAAGTCGGAACTCGAGCAGCAGCTTCGCTCCGCACTCAATCAGTTCCCTGGCGTCGAACTTGAGTTCTCGCAGGAGCTTGAGATGCGAAACGACGAACTGATCTCCGGTATCAACACCCCCATCGCGATCTACGTGAAGGGTGACGACACCAAGGTCTTGATCAGTAAGGCAAACGAGATCGCCGAGCAGTTGCGAAAGGTAAATGGCGCGACCGACGTAGCCGTCGAGGACATCGCGGGAATCGACGACCTCGACATTGAGCCAGACCGAGCCGCGATCGCTCGTTACGGAATCAATGTCTCGGACGTGATGGACGTCGTCCAGTCGGCAGTAGGCGGATCGGCGGCGAGCACCTTCTATGAGGGTGAGAAGCACTTCGATATTCAGGTGCGCATGATGACGCAGTATCGAAACAACGCGGAGACGATCGGTAACCTCCTGGTAACCGCCGCTTCGGGCCAGAAGATTCCGCTGAGTCAACTTGCGAAGATCGAAGTGAAACAGGGGCTCTCCTCGATCGAGCGCATGAACGCGAAGCGTCATGTGGTCGTTAAGGCGGACGTTCACGGGAGATCGGTGGGCAGCATCGTGAGCGATGCCAAAGCGCTTATCGCCAAGAACGTGCCCATGCCATCGGGCTATTCCCTGGAATACGGTGGTGCGGTTGAGGAACTGCAACACGCTTTGGAGACCCTGTACTGGGCCATTCCCGGATCTCTCCTGTTGATCTTCGTGCTCGTGTACGCCTGCTTCGGTTCGATCCGTGACTCGATAGTGGTGCTTACGGCGATCCCGCTCGCGATCATTGGAGGCACCGTCTTGCTGCTCATTATGGGACTGCCCATATCAGTGCCCGCGATCATCGGCTACATCGCGAACTTCGGAACAGAGGTTCAAAACGGCACAATCATGGTTTCGTCGATCAACCGATGGCGTCGGTCCGGATACTCCGCCGCTGAAGCGGCGTCGTTTGGGGCAACCGAACGACTTCGCCCAGAGATCCTGAGCGCCCTGGTGGGAGTGCTCGCCCTCATTCCGTTCTTGCTGACTTCCGGTATCGGCGCAACCGTGGAGCGTCCGCTGGCCGCGGTTGTGATCGGCGGCATTGCGTTCTCCAGACCACTGATGTGGTTTCTGAGCCCGACGCTCTACGTTTGGCTCGACCGAAGCGGCAAATCTTCCGCGAACAGACCTGGACGCCATCTTGACCCAGTCGACCTCCACGTGATTCAACCGAGTCCTGAAGCGTGAATGCATTTTGTGAGATCGTGCAGGTGATTCCGACCTCCCGCCGAGGCCAAAGGTGGAGCTTGCGAAGTTGGTGTAAGTCCTTCATGCGCTTCCTATCTCAAGCACTTTGGGCAGGAAAAGCGCGCTCCATAACTAGAAATTGATCCGTTCGCGAGTAACGCTGTCAATACAATCAGGATTAGTGGTTTGTATTCGTCACTCGTGGTTCCTATTCGTAAATCTTTACACTCTTGATCAGAATCTGACCTAGACTTTGAACTGCCTTGTGCAGGACTCACATGTTATTGTCTCGGTTGATTCGATCGAAAGAAAAGCTCCTGGTGGTTGTAGCCACCACCACTTTATGCGTCGTTAGGGGTCACGCCAGTTCTCTTGAAGTAGACGGCTCGGTAGGCGCCCTCATTGGAGGCACGAGCGACGGATATCAGCATATCGTCGACCCTGCGAACCTATTTAGCTCGGCCACCGGAACGGTGACCACGACCGATACGGCGGGATCGTTTGTAGATCCCCGTGATCCGAACCTTCATGCCACGAGCACGGCAAACTCGGCTGCCAAATTCGGCCTTCTCTCTGAGGCCAGTTCGGTCTCGTCAAAGGGCTATGGGGCAGAAGCCTCGGCGGGTTATGGAGGAGTCGTCGCATCCGCATTCGACATCGTGACGATCCACGGATCGGGGGTGATCAACGTGACCCTTCACACTTGGCTCGTCGGTCAGACCTCAATTTCGCCCGATGCCAACGCAGGGGCTCGTGTGCGACAGGATGTCTCCTTCAGCCCTCACGGCTTTACCAATAACGCCGAGATCATCGGACTGGCTGACGACTATAGTGACAATTCATTGTTCAGCCACTCTCAATCCGGGACAGTCAGTGTGTCTGACGGCGAGCAATTCTACGTTATCAGCCACCTTAATCAGTTGACCGGAGTCGATCCTCTTGACGGAGGCTTGGACCGCCAAGAACTGCGCACAAACAGTGCGAGTACATCCGCGAATCTCAACTACTGGATCGATTTGTCAGCGGGCGCTACTCTTACGAGCCAATCCGGCTACCAGTACACGGCCCCGGCGGCGGTTCCTGAACCCGCTTCCTTTGCTACCTTTGGAATCGGCATCGCGGCGCTAGTGGGATGTCGGCGTTCGAAGGCCAGGGGATAGGCGCTTCCCTGCTTAGCGAAAATGTAATGTAGCCGTCCCCAGGGCTACGTTCCCGTCACCCAAAGTACCATTTCAACCTTCATTTGTTTGATCCTGACGGGCTTGTATTCTAGCCGACCTTACACCCAAGTTCCCGTCATGTTGAGCTTGTCTCCGGATCCCGCCGAAGGGAAATGAGAGCAGCGAATCGGGACGAAACACCCCCTCCTGTGGTCGGAACTTCCGATCGCGTGCTCGTCACGCTCTAAGAGAGGAGGGGGGTCCTTCGTTTCACTCAGGATGAAGGGTGCACATCATTGGGGTCACCGGGCCCACTGACCCCAAACAATTCCAAAGGGAAACACGACAAGTAAAGTCACCCGAATCAGCTTCCCATCTGAGTAATACGCCCGCCAGTGACCGGCAAATAAGCGCCGGTGACGTAGCTGGAGAGGTGGCTCACGAAGAAAACGCAGGCGTTGCCGATTTCATCGGCGCTTCCGTGGCGTTTGAGGGGGAGGGTCTGAGCGAAACCTAGCGATCCGGCCGACGTTGTGTCCACCTTCTCGTCAGCCATCCAGCCCGGGGCAACCATGTTGACCGTGATGTTCTCGGGACCTAGCTCACACGCGAGGGATCGAGACAGTCCGACCATGGCGCCTTTTCCGGCCATGTAGACACTCCAGTCGGCGGGGGCCATGTTCCAGAGTTCGGTGACGATGTTTACGACTCGGCCGCCCCCCTGGGCCACGAAATGCGGTCGCACCGCGCGAACGATATTCACGACCTGCTTGCATCCGAAATCGAAGGAGTTGGCGTAGTCTTCCCAAGACGCGTCGGCGAAGGAACCGCTCTGTTTTCCGGCGATGGCGTTGTTTACAACTCCGTCGATCTTTCCGAAGTCCGCGACGACGGCATCGACCATCGCTTTCACCGCTACGGCGTCGCGAACGTCGGCCCTGTACGCCTTGCCGCCGATCTCCTGCGCGAGCGCATTTGCCTTTTCGGTACTGCCGGCGTAGTTGATGGCGACCTTGGCACCCTCACGCGCGAGGGTGCGACTGATGTTGGCGCCCACTCCGCGAGCGCCTCCGGTGACGAGAATGACTTTTCCTTCCAGCATTATTCTCGATCCTCAAATGTGGTGGTGAGCGTCTGGGTCTGTCCCGACTCGGCTGCCGCGTAGATCCCTTCCACGATTTCGATCACGTGAGCAGCGTGCTCGGCCGAGGCATTTGGGAGGGTCCCGTTGGCGACGTAGTCGACCAATTGCATGATGTCTTCGAACACGTGGGCCTCACCCATCGTTCGGTGTTCACCCGTGATGTGTCTTCCGCGCACATAGTGACTCTGACCGTCGTCGTCACCCGGGAACTTGACCGGCTCACCGTTCAGTTTGTCCCCCACGATGCTTCCCTTCGTTCCGAAGAAGCTGGGGCGGCCAAAGCCGGCATCGACGAAACCAACGGCGGCTCCGTAGACGAACGCAAAAGTGGAACCTCCGAAGTCAAGGATGGCAAACGAGTTGTCGTCGGCGTCCACCGGATACTTCTCCCCTTTGAACTCGCGCTCCGGAATGAGGACACCAGACATTCCGGTAACCCGTTTGGCTGGCCCCAGAATTCCGGTCAGCGTGTGAAGGCCATACACGGTCATGTCGTAGAGTGGACCGCCACCGGGTTTCCGCCAGTACCACGCCGGGTTGATATTGCTCAGAGGGTCGTCACCCGTTCTCAGACCTTCCTGCTCGTGATAAGCACCGAAAGCCGCGCCTACCGACGCCCAGGCCAACTTCCCGAGCTCTCCGGAACGGATGATTCGGCGGATTTCGCGGTTGTCTGGACGGGTCATCTGCCCGGGAGAGGAGACGATCTTGATGCCGTGGTCACGCGCGGCGGCGATCAAAGTCTTCGCTTCCTTCGCCGTCGTGGTCATTGTCTTGTTGAAGTGGATGTGTTTGCCTGCCTTGATCGCGGCCATGCCTTGATCAAAATGCATACCAATCGGCGTTCCCAGCGTAATGGCATGGACATTTGGATCCGCTAAAAGCTCCTCGCAGCTCTCGTAAGCGTTCTGCACCCCGAATTTCTCTGCGGCAGCTTTGGCTCGCCCGGGCGCTGGGTCGCAGACGGCGGCTAACGAAATCTTGTCCTGCACGTCCTCCAAGCAAAGATGCATCAGGGCACCCCGAATACCAATACTGCCTGCTCCGACGACTCCAATTCCAACTCGATCTGCCATAGAACTTGACCTCTTCCCGAAGTCGCGAGTTTACGCGCATTTGAGGAAATTTCGCGGTGAGGGAAAGTGGAGGCAACCCACAGGCGGGGTTGGTCATCACCGACACCGTGCAGGTCGAGCCGCTATTTCAATTGACTTCGGCGAGTTCGAATTGGGCCGCAACCCACTGCCGGGGTTGATGGTTGGGTCGGCTAGCACCCACGAGGGCAACCCGCACAACCCGGAATGAAGTTAGGGGCATGTAGAGACCGTCTTGACTTCAGACCCCGCACAGCGAACTGCAAACATTCAACTCGGCTTCTGGGCAACAATTGAAACCATGTTGGTTTGCATCGCTGCACTCGTTCTCGGCCAGAAAATGAACACGCTCACCCCGAAAGAGGTTCGGGACGGGTGGCAACTGCTGTTTGACGGGAAGACAACCAAGGGCTGGCACAACTTCAAGAAGGAAGGAGTGGGACCTGGATGGCAGGTCAAAGACGGCGTGCTGACCAGTGTCGACCCCGCAACAGCTGGGGACATTGTCACGGATGAGAAGTTCGATTGGTTTGAAATCGACCTCGATTTCAATCTTACGAAGGGCGGCAACAGTGGCGTGATGATCCATTGCGCGGATACGGAAGGGGCTCAGATGTGGTATAGCGGCCCAGAAATTCAGATCTACGACGACCACGGCGAGCCGGGAGCGCAAAAGACGGGCTTTCTTTACGAGCTTTACGACTCGAAAGTGGACAGCACGAATCCTCCTGGTCAGTGGAATCACTTCCACATCGTGATCGCGCCGAGGAAATGCGAGACCTACGTCAATGGCGTGAAGTATTACGAGTGGCAACCTGGCAGCAAGGACTTCTGGGAGCGAGAAGCAAAGAGTAAGTTCGCCGAGATGCCGATGTTCGGCAAGCTTCAGAAAGGAACTATCGGAATCCAGGGCGACCACGGAACCGTGTCCTTTAAGAACATCAAGATTCGGCCTTTAAAATTTAAGATCCAATAGGAACTTGCGTGCCCGTGACTCGGTCAAGGTCCTTAGATCGCCTGCCTCGGTTTTCTAGTCGGGAAGCTCGCGATCAAAGGGAGAAGTTCACTATGGACAAAGATCGTATTCAGGGCAAGATCAAGCAGGTTGAAGGCAAAATCCAAGAGAAAAAGGGGGAACTGACTCACTCCGACCGCGACGTGGCTGAAGGCCAAGCGAAGGTCGGCGAAGGAAAAGTTCAAGAGGGCGTCGGTAAGGCGAAAGATGGTGTCCGCAAGATCATCGACAAGATTTAGCTCGTAACCGGATATGCCCCGACCAATGCGGAAGCAGGTCGGGGCATTTTCGTGAGTGACAGGTGACCCAGGCCTCGTATACTGACTTAGGCGCTCGCTGCTCGGCGTGTTTCCTGGATCCAATGACGCCCATCCGACTCTTGTTTCCGGCTTCTCTACTGTTGCTCGGCTATGCCAGTCTTTCCGGACAAGGCACACGCCCAAAGAGCCCCGAGGTCAACTTTGGGCGAGACGTTCGGCCGATATTGAGTGAGCACTGTTTCAAGTGCCACGGCCCCGACGCGGCAAAGGCGGCGGCTGGGCTCAGACTCGATTCTTTTTCTGGAGCGACTGCGCACCTTGCCGACGGAAGCGCGATAGTTCCGCACAATCCGCGAGCCTCACTGCTCATCGACCGTGTGTCGGACCCTGACCCCTTGATGAGGATGCCACCACAGGGTGCAGGAGTTTCCTCTTTGTCGCCCGCGCAGATTGACGTACTTCGAAATTGGATTTCACAAGGCGCCAAGTATGAGAAGCATTGGGCGTTCGTGGCTCCGAAGATGCCATCGATCCCAACCGTCCGAGAAACTCAGTGGCCGAAAAACCCTATCGACCGTTTCGTACTGAGCAAGTTAGAGGCGGCCGGTCTGAAGCCAGAACCGGAAGCGGATAGAGACACGCTTGCCCTTCGAGCCGCCCAGACGTTGACCGGCCTACCTCCAACCCTCGAAGAACTCAACGCGTTTCGTCACGACAATCAACCGGGGGCGTATGAGCGTTACGTTGACCGGCTCATGTCGAAGCCTTCTTATGGGGAAAATCAGGCCCGGTACTGGCTGGATGCTGTCCGCTATGGCGACACCCATGGGCTTCAACTCGATAACGAAAGGGCGGTGTATCCCTACCGCGATTGGGTGATCCGATCCTTTAACTCGGATCTTCCATTCAACAAGTTCGCACAGTGGCAAATTGCCGGCGATTTGCTCCCGAACCCCTCGACTGAGCAACTGATCGCGACCGGCTACGTGAGAATGAACCTGACCTCAAACGAGGGAGGCGCCATTCCCGAAGAGTTCCTTGCTCGAAACACGTTCGACCGGGTAGATACGACTTCCACCGTTTTTCTCGGGCTGACGGTGGGATGCGCGAAGTGTCACGACCACAAATACGACCCAATCAAGCAGAAGGACTATTACGGTCTCTACGCCTACTTCGACAGCACCCAAGACGAACCGCTCGACGGAAACATCGCTTTGCCTCCACCGTTTATCCGGGCGACGACACCCGAAGTCGAAGCACGACTCACCCTGATGGATCGGCGCCTGCGTTCGGATCTCGAAGCTATCGACGTGGATAAGGCAACCAAATGGTTTGAGGCGAATCGGCAGCCACCCCTGGTAAGTCACGACTGGCAGAAGAGCGAGGTCTCGAGCTTTGCGACGTTCGATGAGGCTTTCGATAATCCAGGACCAGCCGAACCCGGACAAGTGGGCAAACCCGCTTGGAAGCCCTTGGCTTTTCAGTTGGGAAAAGATTTCCCGAACCTCATTGGAAAAGATAACTCGTTCGTGTACGTGAAGGGGACGTTCACATTGCCGAAGGAACGGTCCGAGACGCTTCAGGTGGGCAGCGACGATGCCATCAAGCTGTGGCTCAACGGCAAGTTGGTTCATTCACACAAGATCACTCGCGGACTCGCCGACGGGTTTGACACGGTCAAAGTAGAGTTTCGAGCAGGAGACAACGAGTTGATTGCGAAGGTCATCAACGCGGGTGAACCCGATGGATTCCGACTCGCCGCGGGACAGCCGGGAGACGCTGAGGTTGACAAGGCACTCGCGGCCCTCCGGCGTTCGCCCAAGGACCAGACCGCTAGACGCGAATTGCAACGCGCGTTCCTGGAATACGGACCGGAAACGGATCAAGCCGGCGCCTACCGAAAGCTTGAGATGGATCGGACCACGTTAGAGCAATCCGCACCGATGACCCTGATCGCGCGTGAAATGCCCAAGCCAAGGCCCACGTTCATCTTGAAGCGCGGCCTGTACGATCAAAAAGGGCCGGCCGTGGTCCGCCACATTCCAAGCGCGCTTGGTAGCTTGCCAGCCTCGCTTCCAAACGATCGATTGGGCTTGGCGACATGGCTGATTGATCCCTCCAACCCACTCGTTTCTCGAGTCTTCGTCAACCGGGTGTGGCAGCAGAATTTCGGGACCGGGATCGTCAAGACGGTCGAGGACTTTGGCAGTCAAGGGGAATGGCCTCTTAACCAACCCTTGCTGGACTATCTGTCGGTTTCATTCATCCAAAACGGATGGAGCGTCAAGAAGTTGAATCGGATGATCGTGACCTCGGCGGCCTTCCGACAAAGTTCGCGGATTTCACCGCAAAAGCTCGCGAAGGATCCTGAGAACCGATTGATTTCACGGGGCCCACGCTTCCGACTCGACGCGGAGGTCATTCGGGACAAGGCGTTGAAGGGTGGCGGTCTGCTCGTGGAACGAATTGGCGGCCATGGATTCAAGGGTTACCAGCCGGACGGCCTATGGGAAGGCAGTTCAGATCCAGCAAGCTCCACTCACTTCTATGTCCGAGATCGGGGCAGCGACATTTATCGTCGGAGTCTGTATCTTTTCTGGAAGCGCACGAGCCCGCCACCGGTAATGGTGACCTTCGACGCAGCGCTCCGCGATACCTGTATCGTCCGCCGAAGCACAACGAATACCCCCTTGCAGGCCCTCGCCGTTCTCAACGAACCGTCGTTCCTAGAGAGTTGCCGCACGATGGCGGCGAGAGTCCTGACCACTTCCGGTTCCGATGCGAAGCGACTTCAAACCGCGTTCGAGCTGACTCTTGGCAGGCCTCCTCACCCACCCGAAGCCACCCTTCTGCTGCGTGCGGTGACGCGCTACCGAGGCACCTACCAGAAGGACGAGGTCGCTGCACAGCGCCTGTTGAACGTCGGAGACTCTCCTCAGACCAAGTCGGCGCCGATCGCCGATCAGGCGGCATGGATGATCGTGTGCTCGAGTCTCATGAACACCGATGAGTTCCTCACCCAACACTGACATGGACCCAATTACTGAAGCCGAACTTCTCATGACACGCCGACAGCTGTTCGGAAAGGCGACGCTCGGGGTAGGCACCGCCGCCCTTAGCCGCCTCCTGACTTTGGGTGGCATGGGGGGAGTGATGCAGATGGCATCGGCCATGGAGGGTCCTGGTCACCACGGCATCGCGGGATTTCCCAATTTCGCACCCAAAGCGAAGCGGGTTATCTACCTGTTCATGAGTGGTGGGCCCAGCCAGTTGGACCTTTGGGACCATAAGCCGAAGCTGAACGACCTCTTTAACACCGACCTGCCGGATCGGATTCGTAATGGACAGCGGATCACGACGATGACGAGCGGTCAAACCCGATTCCCCATCGCCCCTTCGCGATTCAAATTTTCGAAGCACGACAACCAAGAGGATGGGATCATGGTCAGCGAACTCCTGCCTCATACCGCTGGAGTCGTAAACGATTTGTGCGTGGTGAAGTCGATGTGGACGGAGGCGATCAACCACGATCCAGCAACGACGTTCATTCAGACCGGAAGTCCGCTTCCCGGCAGACCCAGCATGGGAGCATGGGTTAGCTACGGGCTCGGGAGCATGAACGAGGACCTACCAACTTACGTGGTTCTTCACAGCAAGGTCTCAAGCGGTAAGCCAAATCAGCCGGTCTATCCGCGGCTTTGGGGAACGGGCTTCCTTCCTAGCCAGTATCAGGGAGTCAGTCTCCGATCCTCAGGTGATCCGGTCTTGTATCTCAAGGACCCTGATGGCATGGATCGCAAGACTCGACGAGCCATGTTGGACGATATCGTCGCTCTGAATCACAAGGAACTCGAAGCGTTCGGCGATCCGGAGATTGCCGCCCGGATCGAGCAGTACGAGTTAGCCTATCGGCTGCAGGCGAGCGTCCCCGACCTCATGGACCTCAGCAAGGAGTCCAAGGAGACGTTCGAACTATATGGCGAGGACGCCCACGAAGCGGGGACATTTGCGGCGAACTGCCTGCTTGCCCGAAGAATGGTTCAACGTGGGGTTCGATTCGTACAGATCTTTCATCGGGGCTGGGACCTTCATGCGAACGTGGGTGGAGACCTTCCCTCCCAGGCCAAGGACGTGGACCAAGCTTGCGCCGCCCTCATCAAAGACCTCAAACGGACCGGATTGCTCGATGAGACCTTGGTTATTTGGGGAGGAGAGTTCGGCCGGACCGTCTACTGCCAAGGTCCTCTCACCCACGAGAACTATGGCCGAGACCACCATCCGAGAGCGTTCACGGTGTGGATGGCTGGTGGCGGAGTTAAACCCGGGATCGTTTACGGACAGACCGACGACTTCGGCTACAACATCGTCGATAAGGATGGCAACGCGATCAATCCGAGCGCGGACAAGTTCACGCCTGGGGCAGTGCACGTGCACGACCTACAGGCGACGATCCTCAACCAACTCGGAATCGATCACACGAAGCTCACCTATCGCTATCAGGGTCGCGACTTCCGGCTGACCGACGTATACGGTCACGTGGTCAAGGATCTCCTGCAGTAAGCGTCAAAGCTAGACGGCGCCTGAGCATACAAGCGCGGGACTCTCTTGTTGGATGGCGGAGATGCCACCTGCTAGGTCATGAACGTCCTTGAAGCCAGCTCGAATCAGGATCGAATAAGCGACGAGTGACCGCGCTCCAGAGGCACAGTGAACCACGATCTTTCTATCTCGTGGAAGCTCTTCTAGTCGGTCCTGCAGGTGACCAAATGGGATGTGGATCGAGCCGGGGATATGAGAGAGTCTGCGCTCTCCGAGGCCCCTTACGTCCAGAATCAATGCGCTGGTGTCCAAATTGACGGAAGAAGCGGAGTTGACGGCGGCAAACCGCCCGGGATCGAGACTCGACGGAACGATCCATGCGGCGACAGAATCCAGGCCGATAGTTGCGAGATCGCGCGCCGCTCGGTCGGCCCGCTCCTGGTTTTCCGAGATGAGGGTGATGGGCTCTCCATAGCGAATTACCCAACCCGCCCAACCAGTAAAGGACTTCCCATAGGGGATTGCAACGGCGTCTCGATAGCTTGAAGCTTTGATCGATTGAGGTGAGCGAATGTCGACGATCTGGCCGGAGGCGGTCGTCACCCTTTTCACGGTGGGAAGACCATGCAACACGGTCGGTCCCAACTTGTTCAGACGCTTCATCTCCTTGAAATAGAGTGGCGGCTCTGGCTGGCCAGACAGGATCTCGTTAACAAAACTGTCCTCGTTCCTTGCGTTCAGCGCCCAATTTGTGCGGCGTTCGTATCCGAGGGAACTTACGGGACTTCCTCCCAACGACTTGCCGCACGCGGAACCGGCGCCATGCCCTGGCCAAATGAGCAAGGAATCAGGAAGATCATTAAGCTTTCCTAGGGATCTGAAGAGGGTGCGCGCTCCTTTCTCCATAGTTCCCTGCATATTCGCCGCCAGCTCCAATAGATCGGGGCGACCTACGTCTCCTACGAAGAGAAAGTCACCCGCGAGAAGTGAATGGGGAATCTCACTTGTCGGGTGATCGGTGAGCAAGAACGCAATGTGCTCGGGAGTATGCCCGGGCGTGTGAATCACCTTCAAACTAAGGTTTCCGATCCGAATCAGATCGCCGTCACGAACGAGCGTCACCGCGGGGTCGGCGAATTGGTATTTCCAGTCGGAATCGCCTTCGTCACTTAGATAGATGCAGGCTCCGGTTGCCGCACCAAGCTCTCGCGTGCCAGATAGGAAGTCAGCGTGGATATGGGTCTCCGTCACTGCCACGATCTTCAACCCGAGAAGCTCGGCGCACTCGGTGTATTGCTGGATATCCCGACTTGGGTCCACGACGATCGCAACGCTGGTTGCGGCACATCCAATAAGGTAGCTCGCTTGGGAAAGCTTGTCTTCGTAAAAGTTTCGAATAATCACTGAATTCGCTCTTCATGCATCGCCATTGAAATCATAACTTTAAGAATATGAGGCAAATTGGTTACCTTGGCTTTCTGGAGTATAGCTTTCAAATTGATGGTGAGTCACGGGAAAAATACGCCGGCTCCCAGTTCCGGGTATAGCACATGCAGATGCCGAACAACTTCGCCGATGAAGGCCTTTATGAGGTTGCTACGACTGCGCCGGGTCCTTCGGGTGAGCTTCCGCTCACCGAAGAGATGCTCCTCAATAGCGCTTCCGGGGATCTGTTTGGACTATCCCAGAATGCCGGGATGGGCTGGGATCCCCGTCGGCTGAATGGGCGCGAGTTCCTGATCCTCTCGACCCTTGGCGGCATGCGTGGGGAGGATGGAAAGCCGATCGCCCTTGGCTATCACACGGGACACTGGGAAGTTGGCCTACAGGTCAAAGAGTGCGCCGAGGAGCTGACTAAGCTTGGAGCGACACCATTTGCAGGGTTCGTCTCCGACCCTTGCGACGGTCGGACCCAAGGCACGACGGGGATGTTCGACTCCCTTCCCTACCGAAACGACGCGGCGATAGTGCTTCGACGCCTCATTCGGTCGCTACCAACCCGTCGAGGCGTGATCGGAGTCGCAACATGCGACAAGGGTCTGCCGGCGATGCTGATGGCGCTCGCGAGCATGCATGACTTGCCCTGCGCACTTGTCCCGGGTGGAGTGACCTTACCTCCGCAGCGCGGCGAGGATGCGGGGAAGATTCAGTCGATTGGGGCTCGATTTTCTCATGGTCTGCTCACGCTCCAGGAGGCGGCGGAAGCCGGATGCCGAGCGTGCGCTACTCCTGGGGGAGGTTGCCAGTTCTTCGGCACGGCCGCTACCGCTCAAGCGGTGGCGGAAGCCCTCGGGCTGACCGTTCCTCACGCAGCGCTTGCGCCAAGCGGTCAACCTATTTGGCGTGACATTGCGACAAGAACGGCCAACGCCATGCTGGAAATGGACACAGCCGGCATCACGACAAAGCAGATCCTGACGAACGCCTCCATCGAGAATGCGATGCTCGTCCACGCGGCTTGTGGTGGCTCCACCAACCTTCTCATTCACATCCCGGCAATTGCTCACGCGGCCGGACTTTATCGTCCCACCGTGGATGACTGGAAAAGAATCAATCAGTCGGTTTCACGTCTGGTCGACGTGCTTCCGAATGGCCCGAACGACCATCCGACGGTTCGCATGTTTCTCGCGGGCGGGGTACCCGAGGTTATGCGACACCTCCGGAACATGGAACTACTCAACACCGCTTGCTTGACGGTTAACGGTAAGACTATTGAAGAAAACCTAAACGAATGGGAGGACTCCGAAAGGCGACACCGACTTCGCCAGGTCCTCAGAGACCAAGATGGCGTGGACCCCGATGACGTGATTTCGTCTCCCGACCGAGCACTCGCCAAGGGACTCTCGCGGACCCTCTGTTTTCCAGTTGGAAACCTCGCTCCCGAGGGAAGCGTGATTAAGGCGACCTCGATTGACCCTTCCCTAGTTAGCCCGGAAGGCATCTACCGAAAGCGCGGACCCGCGCGAGTCTTCACGCGAGAGCACGATGCGATCAAGGCGATCAAGGAGGGCGGAATCGCGGCGGGTGACGTAATAGTTCTGACCTGCTCCGGCCCCCTCGGAACCGGAATGGAGGAGACTTACCAACTCACCAGCGCGCTGAAGTATCTCCCATTTGGCAAGCACGTGGCGCTGGTAACCGACGCCCGATTTTCTGGAGTGAGCACTGGCGCCTGCATCGGCCACGTCGGTCCGGAGGCTTTGGCGGGAGGGCCGATTGGCCGAGTTCAAGACGGCGACATGATCGAGATCGTCATCGACAGAAGCACGCTCGAGGCGTCGGTCAATGTGGTGGAATGCCCAGACTTCGAGTCACGCCCGCTGGCTTCGGACTTGCATGCCGATCCCCGATTACCGGACGATACACGTCTGTGGGGCGCGCTTACCACGGTGAGTGGTGGCATTTGGGGTGGCTGCGTTTACGACACAGGCGCAGTCCTTGAGAAGTTGGGCTTCGGATCCGCCTGAACGACTTGGATCAGGTGGTGGCGGCTGTTTCTGCTTGCTCGAATAACTCGGCGAACGGGCCGAGCCAGGGCTCGTACTTGCGCCAACGCTCCATGGATGTCTTGTAGACCGGCTGGCGGACTTGCCATACGCTCGGCGTTTTCACCGATCGCGTATTGTCCTCGGGACGCATGCATGCATTGTCCCAGGGTAGCCCACAGAATTCGACCATCTCCTTGGTGACTCGCTCGCGATCGGACACCAACGTCTCGTACTGAACATCGAGGAACCGATCCTTCGGGAGGACCTCACGCCAATGGGTCATGATTCGTAGATATTGCTGGTAAGCAAAAACGACATTGCCCTTGTCGGCACAAAGGTTGATCCCGTTTGCAACCGGCGTCGCCCAAATCGAGAGGCACGTATCCACCGGATGTCGCCGCATATGGACGATCCTCGCGTTTGGAAAGGCGATGTTGAGGAGTCCAAGCAGCAGGTAGTTCGTGTTCATTTTGTCCACGACACACCGCTTTCCAGGAGCGATCTTTCGAAGCAAATCGAGGTAGGTCTGGGTCAGCGACTTCAGGCGTCGCTCGTCGAGAACCGATTCGCCACGATTCGTGATGAACAACTTTTCACTGGAGCCGGAATTCTCTGGCCAAAATAGTTGCTCACCGGCTCCCCCGACATCGGAATGACTCGACAAAATCTGTTCAGCCAGAGTGGTTCCGGACCGCATCATTCCGACCACGAAGATCGGCAAGTCACAGTTGGAGCCGATGCGTCGATGGCGCTCCAGGAAATCGGCAGTGAACGTCGAAATGAGGAAGTTCGCGGTTTCTAACAGTTCCTCCTTGCGGAACGGAGCGACTCCGATCTTGAGTTCATGATCGATCCGATTCGCTCGGTCGAAATGGTGCATCGCCTTCTCGTACTCGCCTAGATCTTCGTGCGCCTTGCCCAAGCCATATTCGAGTTGGATGATCTCACGCCGAGGAAGGCCCACATCCCGTGAAAGCTCCTCCATCTTAGTGACCATTGGCCTCTCGTCTTCTTTGACTTTGTGGTTGTGGACGAGGGCGTGGTAGGCGAAACCCTGTCGCGGTTCCAATTCGATCGATCGCCTAAACTGTTCGTCAGCCTCCTCGATTCGACCCAAACTCTGAAGGGCCCGACCGAAATAGGCAACCGGAACCGCGTTTGCCGGGGCGAGGGCGATCGCCTTGCGTGCGTATTCCGCCCCCTCAGCCACCTGTCCGTCGCCGATAAGTGCTCTCGCCAGCAGGAGGTTGCCTTGCACGGAATGGGGCTCCATTTGCAAAATGGCTGCGGCGCACTGGGCCGCCGCCGCTGCGTTCGGCTCCTGCATCAGGGCATCGCCTAACCGGAACAACGCGGCTGGCCGAACGGGACCGATATTGAGCACCTGCTGGAAAGCCTGAATGGCCTCCGCGTTTCGTCCCTGGGCTTGAAGTGCGCGTCCCAGATTATCGAAGAATGGACCGACTCGCGGGTTGAGTCGAATAGCGGCGTCAAAATGGAAAAGTGCCTCCTTGGGCTGCTTTAAGTCGAGCAGGCACATGCCCAGTTGGTTGTGGGCATGCTCTTTGCGATCATCGTTCGCTACCGCAATTCGCGCCATTTGGAGCGCTTCCTCGAGACGTCCATGCCGCCGAAGTGCCATGGACATCCAGAAGGGAGCGTCGCAAGATTGAGGGTCCAGTTCTAACACCCGTTGGAGAACGGAAAGTGCCTGCCCGAGGTCGTTCTTCTTCACCGCCACGATCCCGAGAACCACCATCGCTTCCAAATCGGTTGGATCTTGATCCAGTAGTTTGCGAGCGAGGCGTTCGGCATCGGGGATACGCCCCTCCAAATGAGCTCTTACCGCCTCTTGAATCTCCATTTCGCGGGTGGGAGGCATGCGAATTACCGACCCGCCATCGAGACGCTAGCCTCATCGAGGGTCACGTTCATGAAGGGACGTCCTTCACGCACGCCAGGAGTGATCCACCCTTCGGCCACCATTCCTTCGAGCGCGTCCAGTGCGCCCAGAAAGGCGTTGTAGGGCTCGGTGATTCCTTCGGTGGAAGCGATCATCATCTTCAGCTGCTTCACCAAACCGGCCGCATCGCTCTCTCGCCCGAGCGCGCGGAATACGATTCGGTAGATGCCGATCATTGGGAGGAGGCTGGCGCCGCGCTGATAACATTTCACCTTGTCAATTTTTCCATCTCGACAATACGGCACTTGCACGACGGAACTGCCTTCTAGGTTCAGCGTGAACTGATTTGCTCGATTGATTTCCCAATTTGCTGGTAGCCCGGACAAGATCTGCATGGCTGATTTCACCGCCCCGAGCCGATAGGTGCCTACCACCGGAGCGGTAAGGTCATCGCTTACGAAGCCTCCTGTGCCCAGCCATCGAAACGCGTCGACCGGGTTCAAATCGAGACCGGCTTCGGCGGCTATTTGGGAAGTGTATGCCTGGAGGTCGGAAAAATGGCCGTTGGCGGAGTACCAGTAGTCGGCGAATTTGATGTGCTGGGAAATCCGCCGCGTCTGGGTCTCTGCGTACCAGGACTTCAACCAGTCGGCATCGTGTTCCTGGCTCAGGATTGCCGCGTGGATGTAGGCGGCCTCTCGAGCTCCGGCCATAGCAAGTGACATACCTCCCGCCAAGATTGGATCGGCGAACCCAGCGCTTTCGCCGACGAGCATCCAGTTTTCGCCGACCATCCGGCTGGCGAGAAAGGACCAATCTTTTGTAGACCGAATATCTCCGTCTTCGGTCGCCGTTGACAACAACTCAGCGATATGCGGCTCGTCTTGAAGCGCTTTCGAATAGAGCTCCGCGGGGGTAAGGCCGGACTGCTTGTAATGTTCGGCGTGGGTGACGAATCCGACGCTTGCCCGGTCTTTGGAGATCGGAATGAACCAGATCCAGCCATTTCCAAGGCTCATGACACGGACTCGAATTCCGCCTTTCCCGACACCTTCGATGGACTCCCAATCAGGAGATTTCCAGTATCGCCATACGGCGATGTTCTTCAGGGACGTGGGTTCGTTAACGTGGACTCCAATCGCGCGACGAAGCATTCCTACATGCCCGGTCGCATCGACGTAGTGCTTCGCCCGAACATATCCGTGCTCGTCCGCCATTGAAGGAAGGTTGTCTCCCTCAATTTTCAAGGCATCAATCCTATCTCCGGTCGCCTCTATTTTCGTGACTCGGGTCCCCTCGCAGACTTCGCAACCGAATTGCCCGGCGTGGTCGAGCAAGATCTCATCAAAGATCGAGCGCTCAACATGAAACGTGGTCTGATATCTCTGCCCCTCGAGCTTCCCGGGCCTAGGCTTCTCGTCGTATTCCTGACCGACGAGAAAATCGAATCGCCATAAATCGTCGCTATTTCCCCAGCGGTAGAGGGCGCCGGTCTTGACGGGAAATCCGACGGCTTCGACTTTCTCCCAGCAGTCCATCTCTTCGAGAACCATGGTTACGGGCGGGAGCTGGGATTCCCCGACATGTTCGCGGGGAAAGTGCTCACGCTCCAGGATCAAGACCTTTGCTTGGGGATGGTATTTCCTTAAAAGCGAACCCATAGTCGAGCCTGCTGGGCCACCGCCTATGATCACGACATCGTATTGCGAACTCATTTACCCTTGCCCTTCACTTTCGGATCCCTAGATTGCATATGTGGCCGATCTCCCTAGACAACCGAATCCCGTCTCTGGAATATCCCGGAAGGAGACCTTTCCAGAAAAAAACCATATTCATGATATCAACTGCGATATGTCGTTGTATCATGTGCCCATGTTTTTGGCGCGAAATCGAGCAGCGGATCGTACTCGATATGTCGTTGTATCACAAAATCCCTGTCTTCCCAAAAAAATAAAAAACGTTATATCAAATCCGATATGTCGTTGTATCATGTGCCCATGCCGGTGACACACCACGTCGCCGCTCAAGAACTGAAAGATATTTCGTTGTATCGAAACAATTTCATACATCGGTCTTTTAGCAAGAGCGGACTATATGTGCCTTCAAAGGAGATTTCATCCTTATAGCGCATGTTTTCGACAAGTTTATGCAATTACCTAAGTTAACGGAGAGTCACCTTCAAGGTCATAGTCCGTTACACGGCAGGAAACATAAGCCGAGCTTTTGAAACCATCTCTTCATCGATCCACTACCCGTCCCACAGGAGGACATTTGTGAAACGCTCCAATAATCAACGTGCCTTTACCCTCATTGAACTACTTGTCGTAATTGCGATCATCGCCATCTTGGCTGCTATCCTATTCCCGGTCTTCGCACAGGCAAAGCTCGCCGCCAAGAAGACCAACGACCTTTCCCAGAACAAGCAGCTCGGACTCGCGAGCCTTATGTATTCGGGTGACTATGACGACGAGGCGATGGCATTCCCCTATGCCGCCACTTGGTCCACAAGCTGCCCAGGTTGCAGCAGTGCCACCGCTTTCACTCACGGTGAGATGGGACCTTGGTGGACCGATCGCTTGATGCCATACGTGAAGAACAAGGGCATCTTTGCAAACCCATCCAACTCCGACACGCTGTACTGGTGCAAGGGATACTGGAAGCCAGGACAGACCAGCTACACCGACACCAACATTTCGGACCAGTATCGCGTCACTTACACCTACAACGAGTTCATTGCTCACCAAGACTCCAACCCGTTGACTCCCGGTGCCGCATCGATGACCTCGATCCCGGATGTTGCGGGAACGGTTCTGCTTGGCCCATCCAACAACTGGTTCAGCCGAAGCTCTTGCCAGCCAAATGGATCTGGCGTGACCGTTGACTTCGATTGGGACGTCAGCCAGGCAGGCTGGGGATATGAGCTTTGGGGCGCTGGTACCGCCGGAGCGGATTTAAAGAGCGGAGGATTCAACGGAGGCGCTAACTTCGCCTACGCTGACGGCCATGCCAAGTACGCCAAGGTTTCCGTTGGTCCAGACGCTGGACGCGGAGCAGTCGGCACTGCCTATGTCGGGTACTTCCCGCAGGCCAAGACCCATTCTCAAGTAGCCGTTCCCGGAGGAGTTTGCCCTGCTGGTTATAACCCGACAGCGTATATCTTCTAAGTCGATCTGGCTCATGGGCCTCGCGGTCCTCGCTCTCTCGGCGGTCCAAGGATGTTCCTCGGATCCGCCCAAGAGCGGGGTGCCAATTCAAGCTGGTGACTACGCCCACGCCCCTGGTGGCGGAGCGACAAATCCAAACAAGGCTCCAGGAAACTAAAAACGAGTGAAGGTTGGGTGGCACGTGCAAGGTCGTGTCACCCTTTTTTGGGTTAGCGGTTGGTAGTTCGCGGTTAGCGGTTGACCTGAACAGTGGCTCAATCCCAGGAATGAGAGTTGTGCCATCCGCGCCGTTCTTCACTGCAAACTGCTCATTGCTTAATGCAAACTTTCATGCCATTGAAACCGGAAACTAACAGCCCCGATCGCCTGATGACACTGGCTGCCAACGCTCTTCGGGCAGGGCAGTTTGAGGCGGCTCGGGATCATGCTGGCCGAGCGCTGGAAGTCTCTCCGGACAGCGTTCCCGCTCTCTTTCTTCTTGGTGTCGCCTATGCGCGACTCGGCGATGCCGATTTGGCCATACGACACTTGTCTCGCGTCATTGAACTCGACGCGCATGCCTATGAAGCCATCGTGTCTCTGGCCACCCTACTACGCGAAAACGGTCGATTCGACGAAGCCATCGAACTGTGCCAGCGAGGAGTGACCTTACGTCCAAACGATGCCCAGGCCCACAACAATTTAGGACGCGCGCTGATGGCGTCGCGCCGGCTTGACGAAGCCTGCCTGTCCTTTGAGGGCGCCATTGCCTTACAGCCCACATTCGCACCGGCCCACCACAATCTCGGCAAAGCCAAACAACTCGATGGCAAGGACGGCGAAGCGGTGCAGGCATTTTCTCACGCGGCCCGTCTTGCGCCTACACTGGAAAACCTGTTTGCCTTGGGACAGACGTTCATCACGCTTTGCGACTACGAGGCCGCCGCAAGTTGTGCGCGACAGCTTGTCTCCCTCTTCCCTGCTTCCGCTTCGGCCCACCTGCTGGCCTGTGGAGCCATGACGGAAATCGGAGAGATCGCTCAGGCTGAGGAACATTTGCGAAGGGCAATTGAACTTGACCCAACTGGTAACGAGGCCCTACAAACCGCGATTCGCCAGCGCCCCCTGGGATACATCGAGGAGGCCAACGAGAACCTTCGGCGCGCGCTTGAAAAGAATCCCCGACAAATCGCCGCTTTCGATTCGCTGATGCAGAATCAAAAGGTTACCGAAACGGATCGCGCACTCGTGAATCGCATGCGAGCGTTAGCTCAGACGGAGAGTTTGAGTCAGACCGAACTGATCTCGGTCAACTACGGTTTGGGTAAGGCGCTTGAAGACCTCAAAGAGTTCGAAGAGTCGATGCGACACTACGACGAAGCGAACCGCATCACGCGACTGGTCAAATTTGGGACCGCTCCGTTCGACGAAGCCCGGTATGAGAAGCATGTCGACCGCATACTCGCCAGCTTCGGAGCGGTGGACAATGTTCGGAAGTCGGGTGTGACCTCGAACTCGGACATCCCCATTCTGATCATTGGCATGATGAGATCCGGCACGTCGCTCTCCGAACAGATTCTTAGCAGTCATCCCCAAGTTGAGGGCGTGGGCGAACAACTCTACTGGTCACGGAACTGGAATCGAGCCATCCAAACCGATGCAAACGAGCTGATCCCGTCGGAAATCGAAGCCCTCGGGCACGAATATGTCAGCGAGATGACCAGCAAAGCTCCGAAGGCGCTCCGGATCACGGATAAGATGCCAGGCAACTACCTCTTTGCTGGACTCATTCATCGTGCGTTGCCAAATGCCCGAATCATCCACATCCGCCGTTTGCCAGTCGACACCTGCCTCTCTATCTGGGCAACCCCCAACCATATGCCCCACGAAGGGGGAAACAACAAGGCCGACATTGCGTTTGTTTACAAGCAGTATCTGAGGGTGATGGAGCACTGGAGACGGACATTGCCCGCCGATAGGTTCCTTGAGATTGACTACGAGCAGTTGGTGAGCGATCCCCGGCAGGTCATCGGGGAGATGTTGGACTTCTGCGGGTTACCGTGGGATGACGCGTGTCTGAACCCCCAAGAGAACAAGCGGATGGTTGCCACGCCCAGCGCTTGGCAAGTTCGCCAGCCTTTTTACAAGACCTCGGTCGAACGATGGCGAAAATACGAGCCATGGCTCGGAGAATTCTCCCAGTTGGTGGGTCTGAAGCATGGTCCCGCAGTCGCTCGTTAACTCTGCGGTAACCGTCGGATTTCCCTTACAACGACCGACCGAGGAAGCTTGACCGGACCTTCTCCATGGTCGGACCTTGATAGCGAGCGGCCTTCACCCCCTTGGACTCAATAAAGGGTTGCTGGCGAGAATCCAGCTTAATCAGTTCGAACTTTGCGCTCCCGGTTTTGGGAGTCCAAAGAATCCATTCGGCTTTCATCCAGCCGACCGTGGCCGACGGTCCTACCTGGGGCGTCGCGTGGAGTTCGTTTCCGCGTTGAGCCAGATAGTCGGATACCGACTCGTAAGGCGGGCGATTGAGAGCATATTGAAGACCGCCCAAGGCGATCAGAACGACGACCGCGCCGGCGACGACGGCCGGGATGCTGGCTCTGCGAAGACCGAGATTGGGCTCGACCTTAGGGATGAAGATCTGCAGGATCAACAAGGCAATGAGGTACAGACTCCCGGCGACGACAAACGGAAGAGTGTATGAACTCGTCAATTGCACCGATCGGCCGACGAAGAACTGCATTGCCGAGACACCCACCATCGCGAAACCATTGATCCCGCCAACCGCCATCGCAACCGCGTTCTTGGGAACCGTGTCGGAGATCAAGGTGAACAAATTGCAGCTCCAACCCTGATGCGCACCTGCCGCCAACGCCACGATACCAACGGCCCAATAGACACTTTGGATCCCAAGCAATGGAGCGTGATCGACCAGGGAACCGATCGTCATCACTGGAAGCACGGCCACTGCGCACACGAGCATTGCCAATTTGCGTGCGGAACCGACGGAGGTCCCTCGCTGAATCAACGTGGAGGACATCCAACCGCCGGCGACAGATCCGACGTCGGCGACGATATAGACGACAGGAATGGCCATGGCCATGAAGGTGGTCGTCTGGTGAAACTGATCGACTAGGAATTTGGGCATCCAGGTCAGATAGAACCACCACGGAGCATCGGTCAAGGCCTTGGCCAGCCCGAGGCCGTAAACCGGTCGCATACCAAACAGCTGGCTGTAGCTGATGCTTGGCAGCGCATCTTCCCCATCGCTACGAATGTAGGCCAGCTCCTCAGGGGAAACTTTCGGATGCACCTCAGGATCGCGGTAGAAACGATTCCAGAAGAAGATCCACAGCAGTCCGGCGCCTCCAGTCACGAAGAAGCACGCCCGCCAACCAAAGACGGTCGCGATCCAGACTCCGAGCAGGGGAGCCAGAATGGCTCCGAAGTTGGCCCCCGCATTAAAGAGCCCGGTCGCCAACGACCGCTCTTTCGACGGGAACCAGTCCGTCATGGTCTTTACGGCCGCCGGAAACATGCCCGATTCCCCAAGTCCCAGCAGGAAGCGTATTCCCATGAAGCCAGTTAGGCTTCGGACCAGAGCGTGCCCGATTGAGGCGAGATTCCAGAGAAGGAAGGTGCTTCCCAGACCCTTTCGAATTCCCACGCGGTCGATGAAACGACCGACGAAGATCATTGCAAGGCCGTAAGGAAGCACGAAGCTCACGTTGATGAGCGCCAAGTCGGTCGGCCCTAACTTTAAATCGTCCTCGAAAAAGGGAACCAACAGCGAGAAGAGCTGACGATCCAGGTAGTTCACCGTCGTGGCGAAGAAAATCAACGCGCAGATGGTCCACCGGACACCGGACACCGATCGTTCGGCCTTCACAGGACTTCTTTGACCCACATTAACAACACTATAAGCGAACGGTCGCGATCCTGTCAGTACCGATCGATGGTTGCAATGTCGAAACTAGCGCCTTCGGCGAGAGCTTCCCGGAGCCGATTGTAATCTGGCAAATTAAGGTCGCCTGCAACTGGCTCAAAATCAGCCGCCTGCTCGACGGCAAATATCGCTCCTTCTCGATCGCCTAGCCCAAGTTTTGCGACCGAGACCACGAGAAGGGACAAAAAGACAAACTGGGTTTCACCCACTCTCTTAAAGGCGGCTACCGCCTGTTCGGCAAGCGGCAATGCTTCGTCCCATCTCTTTTCTGCCATCAAGTTCTTGGCAAACTGTTTCGAGTACATCCCGACGCTGTTGAAATCTTCGATTTCTATGGCTCTGTCCAAGGCTTTCGCGCGACGCGAATTACCAACAGTTTTGCCAGCGAGGTGGTCTTCGACGTGAGCTAGCTTTGGCTCCATCCAAAGCGCGTGTCGCCGATAGCCCGCTTCGATAAAGTGCCGACTCGCTTCGAGAAAGCAGTGGTAAGCGCCTGCTAGGTCTTGGGCGCGGATTCGCGTCTCGCCTTCAACGTCGTACGAATCGGCGATTTCAAATGCGCTGCACCCGGCAGCTTGTAAAGCCTCCGTGTGAAACCTAGCTGGCTCAACCGCCTCCAAAGGAGAACCTGCGTTCGAAATCTCCTTCAATCGATACCGGACCAGCGCGGATGGAGCCTTTGCTCCCCAGTCAGGCACGATGATAGAAGCCCGAATACAAAGATCTAACAGGATCTTTGAGAAGTCGCTGACTCTCTGAATGAGCCAAAATCCGCTACGCAACCGGTGAAGGTGTTCAAGCGCGTCACAGACCAGACTATCGTCTTCAAGAGCTCGGGAGCATGCGATCAACACATTGTCGGATTCATCTCTCAACCAATCGAGCCAGGGTCCCCTGTCCGCCTCGTTGATCTGCCAAGACGCCAACTCGGCCATGCGATAGCAAGCGGAGCGATGGTGAACCTTCGCGGACAGAACGCCCTCAGCGGGCTCCACGGCTTCCACCGACTCGCGAATTGCCTGGAGAACCACAAACCGATTGCCCCTTCTACCCTCTACCTTAAACACCAAGGACCGATCGCAGAGCGCTCTCAGCATCCATGGCCAGTCGACGCCGAGCAGTTCTTCAGCCAGATCTTCCCCGCATCCGCCCTTACAAACGCACAGCTTTCTTAGGGCAACTCGCTCCGCCTCAGGTAACGACTCGCAGATTGCCGCGAGGCACTGGGTTAGTGAGTCTCGGCCCTGAGCGGCACGGCCAATGACCAAGCCGGGTGAGTTCTTCAGTTGACCGAGCAACCGATCCACCTGCATGTAAGGCAGCCATCCCGCCGCAACCTCCAGCGACAAAGGATGCCCTTCTAAGTGTGTGGCGATCGCGCCGATAGAGGCCTGATGCTGCTCCAACACCCTCGGCGCGATTCCGAAATGGCTAGCGAATCTGGTGAATAGCCCCGCCGCAATGTCCACTCCAACACCATTGGATGTCAGCGGGAGGACATCGAGATGAAGGTGATGCGGATCCGATTGGCGTCGCCTGGCAGTACCGATCACCTTGACATTGGGGGCTAGGGAACAGACCTGGTGAATCCACTCTCTCATCACGGAATCTGCCTGATCAAGGTCGTCAATTGCGAGCAGCGGCCTCTTGAATCCTCGAAGCAACTGAACGAGACTCTCGGTAACTTGATCCCGGCCACGGATGCCCAACACCTGGCCTAAGCGCTCTAGCCAAGGCGTCTCGGAAACTTGCACGGTGCTCAGGGATACCGATGCGTCGCAGATTTCGCGTTCCGACGCGAAAACCTCCTTTAGCAGCCGCGTTTTTCCAACTCCGGGTGCTCCGACCAGAATCAGATATCGCTCTGGGCTGGCTTTCATCCAGTTGTCGATCCAGGCAATTTCGGCATCCCGTCCCACGAGCGGCACATTAGTCCCACCGAACTCATCCCCAAAACGAAAAGCCGCATGGGTCTCGGGAGCCACGTGTTCGAACTCCGATCGCACTTTATCGCGGAGAGACGCAAATCTCATCTGCTCCGACGTCAACCAAGGGAATCTCAATTCAGGAAGAAGCCCCTCCCTCACCTTCTCCCAAAGCTGCCGAGCAGCTTCTTCACGTTCATGTGGTGGCATGGCGCGGAGCCACTTGATGCGTCCCTCCACTGACTCGACATCGATTTCGATCAATGATCGATCGAGTTCCAGTCCATTCTTGCCGTGGACTAATATCGGTAGGTCGGGTATTTCCTGTCGCAGCAGGGCAAGTGTCTGCTTCAGCCGATTTCTCGCTGAGTTGAAATCAGCCTCAGGCCAGAGCGCTTCGGCAATTGAATCACGATCAACGATTCGAGTCTTCCTTATCCCAAGGAAGGAAAGGAGTTCGGCTACTTTTGGCCGATTCACTCGAAAGACTTTCCCATCCGGGGCGGAGATGGAAAGAGTCCCCAAAAGAGTCAATCGCCAATTCTGGATCACGATCGAACGAGCCTCTTCTCGATTTCGATATGCATGCCCGCCGATCTTCTGCTCAAAAGTCTGCATCTCCAGACGGCCACCAGCATGTTGAGCCTACCTTTCATCGTGAGGAAGTGCCTTGTGCGAAGGAACTATGAGCAGCAATCGTAACCAAATCGTAACCAGGTTGATGACGAGCACAGATGCCGACACGAATGGGTTATGTGAGGGGACTGTGTAGTCCTGCAGACTTGGTGACATCCATGTACAAAAACCCCTGCCTCTTCTGGCGGGAAGCACTGAAGAGGCAGGGGTTAGGCGTGTGCGACGAGAACCAAAGAGAGGTCAGTCGACGAATCTACTCACCGTAGACGAAGGCGCCACCAAGGTGGCCGGCGTAAGAGATGAGGACAAAGCAGGTCGCGGCCAGAAGGAAGTACACCACTCGAGTGGGAACGTGCATCTTCTCGTGACGGTGAACCCGGAGTCCGACCATGATCAGCATCAGAGTAGCCGAGGTGAGGGCGAGAACCATGTGGTTAAAGATCAGGCCCTTGAACGGCACCTTCTGCATGTACATGGCGCCGAACCCGGTCGCGATACCACCAAAGGACGTCAAAGACGCCATCAAGATGTTGTACCAACCGCCGATCAGCAGTTCTTTCTTCTT
>CAIVDU010000090.1 GCA_903904815.1 uncultured Armatimonadota bacterium | reverse complement strand
GGCCAGGAATCGGTTCGAAAAGGAAACGCGGGAAGTCCAGCCCCGTTGTATAGGGTGATGTCGGGATTGTCGGCCCAGGCATACCGCGCGGCGACCGGGGTAGGAACTTCAGGGCAGCTCAACTCGACGTCATTTCCGACAATGACGGCTTTCGCCCAGTGAAACTTTTGATCGGCGCCTGCTAGGGCGAATCCTTTTAGCTCTCCCCCTTTCGCATTCAGGCCTCCTTCAGTGAACGAGAACTGTATCCTAAGCTTGCCGTTCTCCGCCTTGAATCCACGGTAAACCGGGCCTGAGTAGGCGAGATCTTTCCGATGGTAAACCTGGTTGAGGGCCAGATGGGCAAGACGCATACCGACGGTCTGTTTGTCGTGCGGGTGGATGTCGTTGGGGTCTCCGACATCGACGGCAGTGGCGAGGCCGCCACCGGGAATCTTGTTGGAGGAGATCATTTGAGCCTCCCGGAGTGCGGCCCAGCCGCTTTCCGCAGGCTCGGGCAGACGCCGCTGAAAGTTTGCCAATTGCACCTGGAAGAACGGAAGATCTTGGGTTTGGAACGCGGTGCGCCAGTCACTGGCAACTAGCTGCATGAGGTCGATATATTGTCTCGAACGGCCGACGTTCGATTCACCCTGATACCAAATCGCTCCGCGAACGGCGAGGGGGGCGACCGAGTGGATCATCGAGTTGTAATGCACGATGGGGGTGCCCATTCCGTTCTCGAGTCCCCAGGGGAATTCGCCATGACCAGACCAGAGGTTTGGTCCCAGTTTCATCCGCCAGTTTGGGCCGGCGAGAGGAATCTGAGTCCCATCGCCGAGTTTGAGAACGAGATCGCCGGGAGGAGACACGAATCCGTCGGCTCCTCCTGGATTGACGACACGTATCGCTATTTGATTGAGTCCTGGTTTCAGGACCGAGCTAACTACTGAATACTTCCGTGCTTCGCGGAATCCGTAGGTGGAGCCTACGGGAGTTCCGTTGACCCATGTCCAGTCCAAGTCCTCGATGCCGCCAAGGGAAAGCGTTGCGTTGCCAGCGGGGACAGAAGCCGGTAGGTTGATTTGGGTTCGGAACCAGGTAGTCCCGAGCTGCCAACCAAAACCGAGGTCGGAGTAGCTGGCGGGCAGTGTGGCCTTGGACCATTGACTGTCATCCAGATCAGGGCTAGCGAAGGCATCGTCCTTCGAGCCCGGGTCAGAGTCGTGGACCCATTTTTCGACCTGCTTTCGGTACGCCTCATGTCCGGTGCTGATCGCTTCGTCAATTTGAGACAGGCCTTTCCCAAATTGGCCCTCTTTCTCAAGGGTGGGTCGGCTAACCCACGATTCGGCCGAACTTCCGCCCCGGTTGTCGTGAACGAGGCCGATCGGGATATTGAGCTCCTTCTGAAGCTCTCGGCCAAAGTAGTAGCCGACGGCGGAGAGCCCGTTCCAGGTGTCCTTGCCAACCGTGTCGGGCGAGCAGACTTTCCAGGGGGCGTTCGCGAAGTCACGGGGGGTGAACGACATCATGGTCGGAACAATCGCGAAGCGAATTTGGGGGTGATTGGCGGCGGCGATCTCGGCCGGGCCATTGTTGGAACCTACGATGCCGAACTGCATGTTCGACTGACCCCCGCAGATCCAGACATCTCCCACGAGGACGTCGGAGAGCGTGACCGCCTCGGGACCGACGATTTTCACCTGATAGGGGCCTCCGACTTTGGGAGGCATCAGCTGGGTCATCCACTTTCCATCGGGGCCAGCAACGGCGGCGCTGGATTTTCCGGCAATCGAGACTTCCACCTTCTTTCCCGGCTCTGTCCATCCCCAGAAAGTGTTGGGACGACCGCGCTGCAAGACCATGTGGTCGCTGAAAATGGGGCTCAAAAATGGATGTCGCAGGGTGGCTTCCTGGACGACGCTGCCTAGGAGAATTGCGGTTACTAACATGATGTGATTGCTGAAGACTACCTATTTTGGGTTAGCGGTAGAGGCCGTCGAGGAACTGACAGCTCCCGAATAGGTCAGGCCATCAGATCGCGGACGACATGCCCGTGGACGTCGGTGAGTCTGAAGTCTCGGCCTTGGTAAGCGTAGGTCAGCTTCTTGTGATCGACGCCTAGTAGCCAGAGCAGGGTGGCCTGAAGGTCGTGGACGTGGACGGCGCCGTTGGTGAAGTTCTGCTTGTTCGGGTTGAGCGCTTGGCCGTCGGCGTCGGCGATGTTGTATCCGTAGTCGTCGGTTCGGCCGTAGGTTGTGCCGGCCTTGACCCCGCCCCCAGCCATGAAGACGGTGAAACATCGCGGATGGTGGTCTCGGCCGAACGCGTCGGGATCGAGAGAGCCTTGCGAATAGCTTGTGCGGCCAAACTCACCTCCCCAAACGATGAGGGTGTCTTCTAGCATTCCCAATCGCTTGAGGTCTTTGATGAGGGCCGCGGTGGCCTGGTCGGTGTCCTTGCACTGGTTGGCGATGCCGGATTTGAGGTTGCCGTGCTGGTCCCAGCCTTGGTGATAAAGTTGGATGAAACGGACACCCTTTTGGGCTAAGCGGCGAGCCATGAGGCAGTTCGACGCAAAGGTCCCGGGCTTACGCGCGTCTTGGCCATAGAGTTCGAAGACCTCGTCTGGTTCTTTGCTTAGGTCGGTCACATCGGGCACGCTGGTCTGCATTCGGAAGGCCATCTCGTACTGCGCGATGCGGCTCTCGATTTCCGGATCGAGTTCCTTCTCGTACTCGTGACGGTTCAGCTCGCTGAGTCGGTCCAGCATGGCCCGGCGTCCCGAACCGCAGATCCCGTCGGGGTTGGAGAGATAGAGGACGGGGTCTCCACTCGAACGGAAGCGAACACCCTGATAGCGCGAATCCAAGAAACCACTTCCCCACAGTCGAGAGTAGAGCGGCTGGTCGCCCTTGTTGGCGCTGGCCAAAACGACGAACGTAGGTAGGTCCTTGTTCAGTGACCCCAAGCCATACGAGAGCCAAGATCCGAAGGAGGGACGACCGGCGAGTTCGCTTCCAGTTTGGAAAAACGTGATGGCCGGGTCGTGGTTGATGGCCTCGGTGAACATCGATTTGACGAAGCAACACTCGTCGGCTACTTCCCCGATATGAGGGAGAACCTCGCTTAACCAGGCCCCACTTTGACCGTGCTGGGAGAACTTGAACGGCGATCCGGCGAGCGGGATGACGCTCTGGTTCGCACTCATGGCAGTGAGGCGTTGGCCGTGGCGGACAGCCTCGGGGAGGGGTTGACCGTGAAGCTTGTTCAGGAGAGGCTTGTAGTCGAACAGGTCCTGCTGGGCAGGGCCACCGGCTTGAAACAGGTAGATGATCCGCTTCGCCTTGGCCGGGTGGTCAAGTTTGCCGAGCATTCCGCCGCTAGACTGCGGCCCTTCTCCGAACGCCCACGTGGGAAGAAGTGAGCTCAACGCCAACGCGCCGAAACCTTGGGCGGTCTTGCCGAAAAACTCTCGGCGGGTGAGGCCGAGGGCTTGACTGATGGGGTGTTCCGAGTCGTACGGGTTCATCGATTACCTCTTCCAAACTACGGAGTCTGAATTCATCACGGTCTGGACAGCGATGGTCATGGCGGCGACCTCGTTGGGCGCGAGTCCGGGCATTGGCTTTGAGTCGCCAACGGAAAGCAACTTGGCGGCGGACTGGGCTCCAGAAGAGAACTCCTTCCGCTGCTCGTTGAGCGTTTCCAACACGACGGCGCTTTCCCGGGCGTCCGGGCTTCTTCCGGCGAGTCGAATGAACACTTCGCGGACTCGGGCCCTGTCGTCGGGCTGGGCTTTGACGACTTGCTCGGCCAGAGCTCGGGCGGCTTCCACGAATTGGATGTCGTTCAACAAGACGAGTGCCTGCAGGGGCGTGTTCGTGGTTGGACGACGCATCGTGCAGGCTTCCCGGGAGGTCGCGTCGAACAGCATCATGCTGGGAACGGGGGTGGTCCGCTTCCACGTCGAGTAGATGCTACGGCGATAGAGGTCAGCACCTTTACTCTGAACAAAACCTGGGCTCATGGTGTTGTTCTCCTGCCAAATGCCGGCTGGCTGATACGGATTGACCGGTGTGCCACCCGTCTTCGAGTTGAGGAGCCCGGAGGCGGCCAGGGCGGTGTCTCGGATCATTTCGGCGGAAAGACGCTGGCTGGGGCCACGAGCAAAAAGTCGGTTTTCGGGGTCCACCTTCATCAGCTTGGCCGTCCTCACGGAGTCCTGACGGTACGTCGACGTCGTCACCATGTCTCGCATGAGCGACTTCACGTTCCAGCCCGAACTCACGAATCGGCGAGCCAGGTAGTCGAGGAGTTCGGGGTTAATGGGGCGGCTTCCCTGGACACCAAAGTTTTCGCTTGTCTCGACCAGGCCGGTTCCGAAGATCATTTGCCAGAAGCGGTTCACGGCGACGCGGGCGGTCAGCGGGTGATTGGGTGATGTCACCCATTTGGCGAGGGTGAGTCGGTCGTTTCGGCCATCTTTGGGCAGCGGGGGGAGAGATTTCGGAACATCTCGATCGACTCGGGTCGCGGCGGTTCTCGGGGCATCGTAGCGGCCGCGAGCAAGGAGGTAGGCCGGGATTCGCTGACGGGCCTCTTCCATGACGGAGATCTCGCCGATGCCTTCCTCAAAGTTGGCGAGATCCGACTGGGCTTTGCGCATGGCGGCCTGAGCTTCGTGGGCGGTTGCGTCGATGGCGGACACGTAGTATTCGCGGAGTTGCTTCTGGTGAATGGCGGGGGTTCTCAGGGCAGCCTCGAGCGACGAACCGTCGGAGACTTGAGCGACTTCAATTGGGCTAAGCGCTCGGTCGGCAAAGACCACGTCGTCTATCTTTCCGCCCTTGAATCCGGCTTCTCGGAAGCGCTGGGCGAAGGACCACTCGCCGCCGCTTGGTCCGAGATCCCCGTAGGCGTTGATCTTCTTCCAGAGTTTGTCGTTGAGCGTGGTTGTCTGAATTGGACGGCCGTTGAGATAGAGATGAAGTCCGCTTGCCTTTCCGCTGCCGTCCCATGACCAGGCCACATGCGACCATTTGTTCTTAGTGATCGACTCGTTTGCCCGGATGGCGACCGCGTTTCCGGGCCAATGGCGCATCACTCGGGCGGTCAAGTATCCCCCGTCGAGCGTGAGATCGAAACCGCAGAAGCCCACATCGGTCCCGCCCGTGCGGTGTAGGAGAACGACAGGTCCCTTTGCAGTTCCGGGATCGTTCACCCAAAAGGACCACGTGAATGGTTCCCAACGTTCGCGGGCCGGCAACCCGCGAACCACGAGGCCATTGTCACCATCGAACTGAAGCGCCTTTCCTTGGTGACCAGGGACCAGGGTTGGGCTTCCGATCTTTTGAGCGATCACCCTGCCTCCGATCTTGTTCTCGAATACGCCTCCTGCCTGAGTGTCCAGCGAAAGGTCGGCGAGGATGCCGGGGACGGTGGCCTTCTTAGGACCCTGGGCTAGCCATGCCTCGAATCCGGGTTCGACGGAGTCTTCAAGGTGCGTCAGGAGCTTGGAGCTGTCGTCGTTTTGGGCTTGAAGCTCTTTCAGACGGGCTTCCTGGGAAGGTGTTGGCAAGAGCAGCGAGGGGGTTGGGACAATTTCGGTGCTTAGCAGGAGCCCGTACTCGTTGATCGAGTTGAAATAGCCGTAGAGTTGGTAGAACTCCTTTTGGGTGATGGGGTCGAACTTGTGATCGTGACACCGGGCGCAGCCCAAGGTCAGCCCGAGGACAGCAGTGCCAAAGGTCGAGACGCGGTCGACGGCGTACTCGGTTTTGAACTCCTCGGCGATGGAACCTCCTTCGTTTGACTGACGGTGGAGGCGGCTGAACGCGGTTGCCAGAATCTCCTCTCGCGAGGGTGACTTTAAGAGGTCTCCAGCGATCTGGTCGGTCAAGAACTTGTCGTACGGCAGGTTTTGGTTGAAGGCATTGATGACCCAATCTCGGTAGGGCCAAGTTGGCATGAGGAGGTCGGATTGGTAGCCGTAACTGTCCGAGTACCGGGCGGCGTCCAGCCAGTCGACGGCAACTCGTTCGCCGAAATGGCGACTTGCGAGGAGGCGGTCTACGACTCGGTTGTAGGCGTCGGGGTGAGAGTCAGCGAGGAACGCAGAGATCTCTTCTTCGGTTGGCGGTAGTCCGGTGAGATCCAGAGTGACTCGTCGAAGCAGGCGGGTGGGAGATGCTGGCTCGGTTGGACTTAGTCCAGCTCGTTGAATTCGGGCGAGGACAAATCGGTCGATATCGTTGCGCGGCCAGTCGCCTTTGACCTGAGGGACGGGCACGGACGCTGGAAGCGGCTCGAACGACCAGAGCCGGTCGTACATAGCGCCTTCGGATATCCAGCGTGTAATGAGGGCCTTTTCAGAAGCGCTGAGGGCCTTGCCGCTGGATTCGGGTGGCATGGGATCGTCGGCTGAGGTGATCCGCTTCACGACGAGGCTGTCGTGAGGTTTGCCGGGGACGATCGGCCAGCGCCCGCCGCGATCGGCGAAGGCGCCTTGGGCGGTGTCGAGCCGCATGCCCGCCATTCGAGATCCGACGTCGGGTCCGTGGCACTTAAAGCACTTGTCGGAGAGGATCGGCAGGATGTCGCGCGAGTAACTGACCTTGCCTCGAGAAGGGGACGAGGAGGCAGGCAAAAGCGAGGCGATGGCGAGCCACCCTAGACTCGCTGCCAAAAAAATCGGTTTCGATCGCTCTCCGTCGAGCCGCATGCGAACGAGGTTACCAGCGAATTGACGTCTTTACCATGTATGCGTCTTACCGACGATCTTGAGAATCCCAAGGCTATCTTGTTCAAGGGGTGGCTGTTCCTCTTGCTGGGTCTGCTCGCGGCGGGATCCTTGCTGTCGCTTTGCTTCAGTTGGCAGATCATGCTGCTGTTGGGGATCACGGTTTGGGCGTTCTGCCGCTGGTACTACTTCATGTTTTATGTGATCGAACACTACGTCGACTCGTCTTTCAAGTTTGCTGGACTCGGTTCGTTTGTGGGCTATTCTTTGAAATCGCGGCGGCGAGGTTCAGAATGACCCGGATTTATCAGTAGGCGTTTGTCTATACTTCTGGGAGAGATTTTGCCTATGCCGTCAGCCATCGAACCGGATTCCTCCCGCCAGAGCCAAGTCCAGGCTGCCCTTTCTCAGTACTGGGGTTTTGGTTCCCTTCGACCGCTTCAAAACGACGTGGTCGAAGCAGCCCTGAACGACCGGGATGCCGTAGTCGTGATGCCTACCGGCGGTGGGAAGAGCCTTTGTTTTCAGCTCCCGGCGGTGGTTTCCGGACGGCTGACGGTGGTGGTTTCTCCTCTGATCGCGTTGATGAAGGATCAGGTCGACAGCCTTACGGTGGTCGGCGTGCCGGCGGCGGCACTGAACTCTTCGATGAGCGATTCAGAGGAAGCTGAAGTCCATCGCAAGCTTGCCCAGGGTGAGCTTCGACTCCTGTATGTCAGTCCTGAGCGCCTGCTGCTCAGTACGACTCTCCAGCTGTTGGCTAAGGCGGACAAGGGACAAGGGGTGGCTCGGTTTGCCATCGATGAAGCCCACTGTATCAGCGCATGGGGACACGATTTTCGACCTGAGTTTCGCCAACTGAAGCGCATCAAAGAGGTCTTCCCGGGGGTCCCGGTCCAGGCGTTCACGGCGACGGCGACT
>CAIVDU010000089.1 GCA_903904815.1 uncultured Armatimonadota bacterium | reverse complement strand
CGGGGCACAAATCATTCCCGGGTTACGGGTTTTCGGGGAGGTTCGCGTTGTTCTCGTCGAAACCTCATCTCTTCTTGAGTCTAGCGAACGCCCCGTCGTATGTTTTGACTGCAGGAGGGGGTGTTTCGCTGCGCTCAACATGACGGGATCGCATCCGTTGGGTCGGCGAGTATCCGATCTCGGTCAACCGCGACAAATGACGTGGTGGGATATATGAGGTGTCGCGGTGCGACGCAGGTTCAAACTCACCCTCTCCCCACCCTCTCCCGCGTACGCTTCGCTGCGGGCGAGGGGGCCGATTTGGGAAGCAACGGCGCAACTAAACTGCATTGCCCCACCCTCCGCATCGAACCGCCCCGATTCGCTTTGCTTCCCGACTTCGTACGCGCTTCGCGCTCGGGATCCAGAGACATTGCTCTTTGGCGGGATCGACAGACTTCGCTGATGGAGAGGGTTCGGTTTACAAAGCAGTCGTTCAGTCGCAGGTTTAAAACGGCCTGGAGATGTGGGTAATGACAACCTTCACAAGGGTAGGCCGACCGCAGTCGACCAACCCTTTGCCTCGCCAACATCTGTAACCGCTTTCGGGCAGGCGGTTTTGTTAGTCCGGGGGGTTGGGGGTGTTTAGTTCGCGCAGCGCGAGGCGGCGTTCGGTGCGGGAGACGCGTTTGGTGATCTCCATTTCGATTTGGGACACGAGTTCCTTCGCTAGGTTCGCTTGGCGGTCGCCGGTGGCGGGGTTTTCAATGGTGGTGACGATGGTTTCGGAGCGGGTGGCGCAGGTGAGTTCAGCTCGGTAGTAGACCTCTGAGTAGCCGTTGCAGGTTACGCTTCCAGAGATGAGGAGGTCGGCTTTCTCGGGGTGGGTGAGCCACTCGGTTCGGAATTCGGGTAGGGCCGCCGGGGAGGTCGTGGAGACTTCGGCATCGAGTCTTTGGAGGGTTTCCGAGAGCATGTTGGCGAAGACGGGATGGGCGTGGTCTTGGGAGATGGCAAGGACCACGGTCAGGCCTTCGACAGGGCTGGTCGGGTGTTCGGGGAGGGCGATCGGGGCCGGCGGCAGGGCTGCGGTTGGGGGCCGGTTTTGGCGCAGGGTGAGGGTCAGGGCGGCGCCCGCGATGCCGAGGCTCGCGAGGGCGAGGGCCAGGGAGAGCCAGATCAGCGCGGTCATGAGTTGAAGCTACCCTCACGGGACGGCCTCTGGCCGCGGAGCCGCCTAGGGCGGCGGAGTGTTGGGGTGATGCGGGCGGGAGGGGGGATTATGCGACCGCCCTCCGGGGGTCGGGTTCGTTGGGATGGGTTTCCGGTGGACGAGACGGCATCGATTGATTGGTCCTGGTGGAGTCGCGGCCAGAGACCGCGGCTACGTTTGGTTGGTCGGCATGGCGTTGGCTTGCATTGATTTCCACGGTTCGCTCATTTTGATGGACTCTTATTGGGTCGGTTTGGCCCTCTCCCCTCCCTCTCCCGCGTACGCTTCGCTGCGGGCGAGGGGGCCCTTTACGAGCTACTCGACTTTTGCGATACCCAGAGGAAGCTACGGGTACGTTTGGTTGGTCGGCATGGCGTCGGTTTCCGTTGATTTCCAGGGTTTCGTCCCTTACCAGGGTAGGTCGGCCGGAGTCGACCTACCCCTCGTTCGCGTATCCATCCCCTTTGGGGCAGGGGACGAACCTTCCTAGGCGGAGGGACTTGCCTCGGCGGGGTCTTCTTCGGACTTGATGCCGGACATGATCTTTTTGAGGAAGGCTTTGGCTTCGGGGCCGATTTCGTCGTCGTTGGCGTCTTTGACGTCGGACAGGCCGAGTTTGTCGGTCATCAGAAGGGTCAGCATTTGGGTTAGGACGTTGTCGCCTCCGCCACCCTTGCCTTCTCCTCCGCCGCCGAATGAGACGACGCTGTGGGGGACGAGCGGGTGTTTGGTATCGCGCAGCGCCTCGGCGATTTGGCCGATCATCTTTTGCTTGACCATTGTCTCGGCGGAGCCGTAGGCCTTTCTGACTTCCCGGATACCCAACGCCTCGGCGATCTGGACTCGGGCTTTGCCTTCGGCTTCCGCGTTGGCGAGGAGCACGATTCGCTCGGCGTCGGCTTTTGCTCGAAGAACCGTCTGCTGCGAGTCGGCGCCGGCTTTGAGGACGGTTTGCTTGGCAGAGGCTTCGGCAATCGTGATGTCTCTTCGGGCGTCTTTTTCGGCGCGCTGGGCGAGTGCGTCGGCTTGGTTGACCTCGATCTCGATCTGGACCTTGGAGTCGGTCAGGTCGGTTTGTCGGCTGGCCACTGCCTTCGCCTCGTTCAGGGCCCGAAGTCCAGCTTGGGCTTCTTCCTGCTTCTTATAGGTCTCGCTTTGCTCGACGGCGACCTGTCTTTCCCGAAGCTGATTCAGGATCGTCTCGATTTGGGTGTCGCCGGTCGGGGAGTGAGGGGTACCGATGAGGACTTCCTGCAAGCCGAGGTCATAGTCGGCGAATCGGGTCTTCATGTCCTTAGTGGCGATGGCCTGAATCTCGCTGCGCGCCTGGATCAACTCGATGAGGGTCTTTTGCTGGCCCTGGTTCTTGAAGTAGCTGGACACGAGCGGATCGAGGCTCTGTTCGATGAGGTTCTTGACGCTGCCGAAGCGCTGAATTACGTTCGGCGCTTTTCTGTAGTCAATGTTGATGACGACGGAGAGGGGCAGTTCCGGCTCGAAGGCGTCCTTGGTGATCAGACTGATCTCCCGCAGACTCGCATCCAGCTTATGGATGCCGGAATCGGTGGCGATCCACTTGAGGATGATGTTGATGGTTGGGACGACAATGACTTCGCCCGCGTAGGGGTTGAAGGCGTACTTACCGGGCAAGAGGGCTTCGTCCCAGATACCGCGACCGCCCTTCTTGCACATCTCACCGTGCAGGAAGTCGACGCCGGAGACGTCTTCTCCACGCTCGCCGTAATAGGAGACCACCACGCCGACTTCGCCGACCCGGACTTGGGTCTTGGGCTTCAGTTCGACGGTTGCGAAGAGCCGGTTGATCCAGTACGTGCCTTCGGAGAGCACCTGATACTGGCGACCGCGGAAGCCGCCGGCGCTGAGGAAGGCTTGGGGATCTTGGAAGTTGTTGTGGTAGTTTTCGTCGGTCTTGCTGTCGCCGACGGTCGGGGCGATGATGTCGCCCTGTCTTAGCGACGGGCCGTCGTGAACGGTAACGATGCCGATCTGGTCGCTCGAACCATCGATGAGGACCGGATGAAAACCGTCCTGTTTGGCGATCTGTTCGGCAATCGCCTGGATGGCGGCATTCTCATCGCGGCCACCGACCGGATGGTAATAGATCTCTTTGGGCCCGCTGATGATGACGAACTGGGCAAGATTGATGGCGTAGGTTCCTTCGCGAAGGATGGCTCGCTGGGGGCCCTGCTGGCCGCCGGCCTTCAGCCAAGAGCGGACGTCGGTGATGTCGCCGTTGTTCACCACTCGGGCCAGGGTTTGACCGGCCTCCACGATGTCCTTTCCGTCTTGGTTGTATCGACCAAGTGGTTGTCCATCACGGGCGAAGACGTACCCGATCTGTCCTCGGTGAATCGTGACGAGAGGGACCTTGTGGATTCGGAAGCGGTAGCCGGGCTTGAAGTGGAGGCCGCCACGCAGCACTTCGGGCTGGAAGCCTGCCTCGTTGTTCAAAGCGATGATGTGGTTGGTGAGGTGACCGCCACCCCATGTCTTTTCGACAATTCCGACCTCAGTGTTTCCGATGAAACGGGGACCGATGAGGAACCGGATGATGAGCGGGGCTGCAATCCCCAGCGCGACAATAGCGACAATCAGTGAAACCGCCCAGGTGGGCATCGTAATCTCCTATGCTCGTGGCCGGAATGCCTCGGGTGACGCGCCATTGCGGCGCCTTCTCTTCCGGGATTTGGACTATGCGGGGAAGCAATCTCGCGACGCCGTTCTGAATGCGGCGACCTGCCAGAACCTCGGTTCTTTTCTGCTGTGCGCGCGACCTATGGCAACCGTTTTGGTCGCCGATCCCGATATCAGATTGCATTGTCCGGAGAGAAGACGGAGATCCGCGGGGTGGGGTTGCAAGGGCCTGCGGACAGGGCGGCCGTTGCGGCCAACTCACGTAAGTTTTTGATGAAATTTCGAGTTTTGCCAACCGGGTAGGAAAAAGCTGGATTACACTGAACAAGTGTTTGTGCAGATTGCACAAACCATTGCGCAAGGTTTGTAATGGGGCAACCAAAGATTCGGACTCGGTCTCGACTTGAAGATGTCGCGCTGTCGGCAGGGGTTTCGGCGTCGACGGTTTCGTCGGTGCTGGCGGGGAATTACCAGAACCGGCGGATCTCGGAGGAGACTCGCAAGCGGGTGATGGAGTCGGCTCAGCGGTTGCAGTACACACCGAACCTCCTGCATCGATCGATTCGCCGCGGCCGAACGAACGTGATCTCGGTGTTTAACGCATTCCGTCGGCGAGATCGGGACGACCTCTACCTTGACCGGATGATGGCTTCCATCGAAGAGGCGGGGGGCGAGATTGGCTACAACATCCTCGTTCACACAAATTACAAGCTCGATCTGGCGGCGACGTACGAATCGCTGACGGGAGGGTTTTCGGATGGGCTCATCCTCTTCGGATCGGCGGAAGACGACCCACTGCTTCCGCTCTTGAGGGAGTCGACGCTGCCTACCGTGTTGATCGCATCGCGTCATGTCGACCCGGCATTCATCAACGTACTGGACGATGAGGCGGAGGGGATGCGGCTGGTCGCGGAGAACCTGGTGGGAGAGGGGCATCGACGTATCGCCGCGATCACCTACGCCAGCGAGACGAGTTCCGATCCCACGGGCCGAATCGGACGTTTGCGCAAGGAGTTGTCCGTTCGGGGCGTCGCACTTCCGGACGAAAACGTGCTCACGTTCCACGGGGAAGTCGACGACATCGCAAAACAGGTTCATGCGCTCGATCCCCTGCCCACCGCGCTCTTCATCTGGCACGACGGAAATGCCTATCGGATTCTCGATGCTCTTGAAGGGCTCGGATTGTCCGTTCCGGGTGACCTTTCCGTGATCGGCTATGACGGCATTCACTGGCCGTGCAAGTCCTCCCATACGATCGCGAGCGTGTTGGTTCCGATGGACAAGATGGCGCAGACTTCCGTTCACGTCCTGGACCAACTTCTGCTGGGCAACGCGCTCACGCGCAGCCTGACGATTCCTGTTTCATTCAGTCGGGGGACGACCCTTGGCCCCCCTCGACAAAAATCTGCTCTCCAATGAAGGACTAGTAACCATGCAACGTAAAGCATTCACTCTTATCGAACTCCTCGTCGTTATTGCCATCATCGCCATTCTGGCGGCCATCCTATTCCCGGTCTTTGCGCAGGCAAAGGAAGCGGCCAAGAAGACGGCCTGTCTCAGCAACACCAAGCAGATGGCGCTTGGGTTCTTTATCTATTCGAACGACAACGACGACAACTACTGTGGAAACACGCTCCTCAGCGTAGCGGCTTGGCAGGGCGCCGGTTATGGGTTGCCCAACGGCTTCATGGATCCTTTGCCGACCAGAACTGGGGCGCTGAGCTTTTCCCTTACGTCAAGTCGATGCCGATGTATCGGTGTCCGGATTCCATCCCGGCAAACTTCCCCTACAGTTGGGGACCGGGTCTCAACTACAATTCGACTCCTGGCGCGGCCAATACCAGCTATCGCTTCAACGGGGCGGTCGCTTTCAAGTCGCAGACTCAGTCCCACGATCCGGCTGGTTTGATCGTTCTTCGCGAGTCGAGCCTTCTCGAGAAAGTGGCGGTCTCGCGACCCGGCAATCCGTCCATCACTGGCGCGACCGCGTCTTGCAACGGTCTGGATGACGCGGATCTCGGATCGACGCACAGCAACGGTGGCGGCAACAGCGCCTATGCAGACGGTCATGCGAAGTATGCGCTCAGACAGGCGTTGACCTACGGAAACCTCGGATTGACGACCGACACCTGCTCCGATTGGTTCTGCAACCACTACTACACGAACGTGGCTTCGGGCGGAGACTACTATCCGGCTACCGGCGTCCGCGAGAGTTGGGTCGCGGGGACACCCGATCAGATTCACCTCCCCACCCTTGGGGGCGGCTACGACAACTGGACAACCCGTACCTGCAACCTCTAGCATCGCCCTCCTCGGCAGACCGATGGATCGGTCTGCCGGGGCCTCGACACCGTTTCTCGATTCATTCATGAACTCCAAATTTCAGCCGCTCTTTTCGTTGGTTTTCGCCATTTGTATGGTTCTCGTGATGGGGGGATGTTCCGGTTCGCCGGCTGCCACCACGATGATCCCGCCCGAGCAGAGCGCGGCCAAGCCACCCGCCAATCTCACGCCGGAGCAGAAGAAAGCCTACGATGACGCGGTGAAGCAGGCGGGGCCCCCAATGACGACGCCGGGGAAATAACGGCCTTTGGCCGCGGAACGGTGGAATTTGGAAGTGATGAAGTGCTTGGGCCATTTGGGCCCGGGATGCATGCATTCTATGATATTATGCATGCATGAAAGCGCATGTGCCTCAATTTACGGTTCGGGGGATTCCGTTGGAAGTGGATCGGGCACTCCGGGAACGCGCTAAGCAGCGGAAAATCAGCATCAACCAACTGATCATTGACGAGCTGACGCAGGCAACGATTGGACGGACTCAATTCGGCGACTTCTCCGAGTTCGTGGGTCGATGGGCGCCAGACCCATCTTTTGACGAGACGATTGAACGCCAACGCGAGATCCATGCGGATGATTGGCGTTGAGAGTCGCCATCGATACCAACCGGCTCACCGACCTCTTTCGGGGTGACGCCGGTTTAGCAGACATGCTGGGAAAGTGCGAGGAGGTGTGCGTCCCGCTGCCGGTTTTTGCCGAATTCAAGGCAGGGCTTCTCTGCGGTTCTCGGCAAGTAGAAAATGAGGCCCTACTCCTGGCGTTTCTGTCGAAGCCAACGGTCCGGCTGATTCTGCCGACGCGAGAAACCGCGGAACACTACGCGCGCTTGTTCGCTCAGTTAAAGGCGGCGGGAACGCCCGTCCCGATCAACGATCTTTGGATCGCGGCGCTGACGCTTGAACACGATTTGATGCTCATCACCCGAGACCAGCACTTCCATCGGTTCCCGCAGATTTCGCTCGTTGAGTCTTAGAATCCGATCTGGGCGGCAAGCGGCCTTTGACCGGAGGGGCAGGGTTTTAGCGGCATTCCGCCGATGAGGGCGTCTGACTAAGGTTCAGCCAGAACCTACCGATTGAGCCTATAGCGATCTGAGCGAAGTTATAAATACGAAGGGCCCCCGGGCGGACACCGGGAGCCTGTTTTCGGAGTTGCGCAGCCCTATTGGGGTGCCTACCCTCCCTTGATGAGGGAAAGCACCTGCTGCGGGGCGCTATTCGCCTGGCCCAAGACCGAGATACCGGCCTGCTCCAGGATTTGGGACTGGGTGTACTTCGTCATTTCTTGAGCGACGTTCACGTCAGTGATGCTTGACTCCGAGGCGCTGAGGTTCTGGCTTGCAGTACCCAGGGTGGCGATGTTGACTTGGAGCACGTTGCTCTGGAAGTTACCGATCTGACCTCTTGCGGAGGAAACCTGATCGATGGCTGCGTCGATGACCTTGATGGCGTTCGATGCTCCACTCTGCGTGGTCAAGTCGAGGTTCGACATGTTGAAGCCGGAGACGGCTCCTCCACCGAGCTGGCTGGCCGCGAAGTTGCCAAGGGCGAGCTGAGCAGTCTGGCCAGCGTTAGCGCCGATCTGGAAGGTCGAGGAGCCTACGGTTGCCTGGCCGATCGAGATCGCTGACGGGAGCGTCGTCGAGTTGCCGAGCTGAGTAAGGCTGATCTGGTTGCCGTCTGCGTCAGTGAGGGTCAGACCGTCGGTTCCGTGGCTTCCGCCAGTGAAGTTGACGGTCTGAGATCCGATGGTTACCGTTGCGAGAGCGTCGGTTCCCGTTGCGGAGGACGTACCGGCTGCTGACAGTACCGTTCCGTTGGCGTCGCTGAGCGAGATGGCCGACCCACTGCCGTAGTTGTTGGTCGAGAACTGAATCTGTCCGCCTGCCGTGTAGGTGGCGTTGACTCCAGTCTGCTGGCTAGCCGCATTGACCATATTGACGAGGTCGGACGCGGTGGTGCTTGCACTGGTGGTGAAAGTAGTGCCGTTGATAGCGAACGTACCGGCAGCGGCGACCGTGCTGGTAGCGAAAGCGAACGTGGCGCTTGATACGCTGGCTTGAGTCGCCGACGTCAGCGTCGAAAGGGTGATCGTTCCACCGGCGTTGAGAGCGGTTCCACCGAAGGCTCCGCCGATGTTGATACCGCTCACGTCCTGTGCGTCGGTAATCGAAGCGGAGGTTCCTGCGCTTCCATCGAGAAGATTCTTGGTGCCGTACTGGGTCGTGGTGGAGATTCGAGTGATCGACGAAGCGATCGACTGAAGCTGTGACTGGTCTGCTTGCAGAGCCGAGGAAGTCAGAGTCGCGTTGTTCGCAGCGGATACTGCGAGCGATCGAGCGGTGTTGAGCAGTGCGCTTACCTGGCTGAGACCACCGTCGGCGGTCTTGGCGTAGTTCACTGCGGCCTGGGAGTTCATGATGGCCTGGTTGAGACCACCGATTTGCGCTTTAAATTTTTCTGAGATGATCAGGCCAGAGGGGTCGTCAGCGGCTGAATTGATTTTCAGACCGGTGCTCAAGCGAGTGATCGAATTGTTCAGGTTGTTTGCTGTGTTGTCAACGTTCGTCAGCGCACCCATTGCTGCGAGGTTTGTGTTAATTGTGAAAGACATGCGTTTCCTCCGTGAAGCCTAGCTTGGTCCGTCCGGGGAGTCCGTTCCCCTTCGAGGCAGACGTCGCTGCTTTGCTTACACCAATGTCTTTCCAGGTATTGGCACCGGGTTTACCTAGTAAAAATACCTGGATTCCCACATTTTTACCGGCTAGTATTACCGCCTGCTTCACAGGCACGTTTGCCGGGTTCTTGAAAAAAGGCGGCCATTGGCCCCGGAGTGACGGAACGTTGGACTAGGGGTGGGCTCGGAGGGGGTGGGGCCATTGGAAGGCGCGGTGAGGTTGGTCCTTGGGAAGCGTTCCCCGATGCTATGCGACCATCCTTTGGGGGTCGGCATGACCTCCATCTTTGAGCCTGGGCAGCTATTTCAATGGACTTTGGCGAGTTCGAAAGAACCCTCTCCCCTACCCCTCTCCCTTTTTTGAAAGGGCGAGGGAGCCAACTTGGAGTCCTCGACATCATTTCCAAGATGTTCGCAATGACAAGCCTTGGGGGTCGGCACTGTAGGGTTCACGTTCCGGTTGTCGAGCCACTTCGGGGGTCGAGGATAAGCACGAGAACCTTGGGCGAGGCGGCCCAGTCCTTGCGCTACGCGAACTTGCGTTTCCACTCGTCGAGGACCTTGAGGGCTTCAAGGGGGGTTAGGCGGTTGACGTCTAATTTGTGGAGGGCCTTCATGACGGGGGGTTCGTCGAATTCGAACAGCGTCATCTGGAGTTTTTGGGTGCCGGTGGGGATGGCCTTGGGGGCGTCGGATTTTTCTTCTAGCTCGGCCAGGATCTCGGTGGCACGGATGAGGACGCCGGATGGGACGCCGGCCATGCGGGCGACGTGGATGCCGTAACTGCGGTCGGTTCCGCCGGGAAGAACTCGGTGGGTCCAGACGATGTCGTCGCCAAACTCTTCGACGGCGACTCGGTAGTTGGCTACGTTGGGCATCTGCTCGGCGAGGGCGTTGAGTTGATGGTAGTGAGTCGCGAACAACGTCTTGGCACTGACTCCGGCGAGGTGCTCGATCATCGCCCAAGCGATGGCGAGTCCGTCGTAGGTGCTGGTGCCGCGCCCGACCTCGTCGAGAATGACCAGCGAGCGCTCGGTAGCGTGATTGAGAATGTTGGCCGACTCGACCATCTCCACCATGAACGTGCTTTGGCCGAGCGCCAATTCGTCCTTTGCGCCGATGCGGGCGAAGATGCGATCACACATTCCGACGCGAGCGCTTTTCGCGGGAACGTAGGAGCCGATCTGAGACATCAACACGATTAAGGCGTTCTGCCGTAAGAACGTCGACTTTCCGGCCATGTTAGGACCAGTGAGGATGTGGATCCTTGCTCCGTTCCAGCCTTCGGATTCGGTCAGTCCGATATGGGTGTCGTTCGGCACGAAACCGCTGGTCGACGCCTCCACGACCGGGTGACGTCCCGACTCGATTTCGAGAAGATTGTCTTCGACGATCTCTGGCTTGACGTAGCCTCGGCGGGAGGCGACCTCGGCAAACGAGGCGAGGGTGTCGATTTCGGCGAGGGCTCTCGCGGTCTGAAGCAACGCTTTGGCGTGTTCGGCTACCCGGATGCGAAGGCGGTTGAAGAGATCGGTCTCGAGTGCTACCGACTTTTCTTCGGCCCCGAGCACCAGCGCTTCATGGTCCTTTAACTCGGCGGTGATGTAGCGCTCGGCATTGGCGGTGGTCTGTTTCCGAATGTAGTCAGCGGGCACCTTGTCGATATGTGCCTTGGAGACTTCGAGGAAGTATCCGAACACCGAATTGAATCCCACTTTCAAGGTGGAGATTCCCGATCGGGTCCTTTCCTGCTGCTCAAGGCTCGCAATGTACGATTTGCCGTTCTTGGAAAGGTCTCGAAGTTTGTCCAGTTCGGGGTCGTACCCTTCCCGCATGATTCCGCCCTCACGGATACTGTGGGGCGGGTCGGAGACGAGCGCCTTGTCGAGCAGCACGGCGAGATCTCCGTGGTCGGACATCATCTCCCGAAGTTCCTGAATGCGCCCCAGTCCAACCAGTCGAAGCGGCTCGGCGAGAGCCGGGAGAGCCAGGAGCGAAGCGCGCAGAGCGGCGAGATCGCGGGGACCAGCCACTCCGGTGGATGCGCGGGAGACGAGCCGCTCTAAGTCGGAGAGGCGCTTCATACCGTCGCGAAGGTCACCACGCACCATCGCATTCCCGAAGAGGCGTCCTACGGCTTCCTGACGAGCTCGGATGATCTCGAGGTCCAGAAGGGGCTGCTCGATCCAGCGACGAATCAATCGAGCGCCCATGGAGGTGACGGTGTCGTCGACCACGCCGAGGAGCGTGAACTTCCGAGACCCGTCGGCCATGTTTTGGGAGAGTTCCAAACTCCGGCGGGTGGCCGGGTCGAGCCTCATGAAGCCGTCCACCGAGTAGGTGGACATGGTGTCGACGTGGGCGAGCGAAAGCCGGTTTTTCTCGGCGTAGGCGAGGATCATCGAGGCAGCGACCACGGCGGATGGCTTGTCTTCACATCCAAATCCGTTCAGATTGGAAACACGCAACTGCTCGGTCAGCTTGCGGGCTGCGCGGTCGAACGGCATTTGGGGGACGTCGGTGACTGCGCTTCCGAGTCCGGACTGAGCGACCTCTCCATAGGACTCTGCGTTCGGGCCGATCAAAAGTTCGGAGGGCCGGATGCGGGCCAGCTCCTGGAGCAGCCGTTCTTGGGAGTCGTCGCCAGAGAGTTCGGTGACGGCAAACTCACCGGTACTGGGGTCGAGCACGGCGAGCCCCATTCGGCCGTCTTGTACGCAAAGGGCGCACAGGAAATTGTTCTGCCCGGCGCTGAGCATCGAGTCCTCGACGAGGGTGCCGGGGGTCAAGACGCGGGTGACGCCTCTCTTAATAAGCCCCTTGGTCGATTTGGGGTCTTCGAGCTGGTCGCAAATCGCGACCTTCATTCCTTGGTGGAGCAGTTTCGCGAGGTACTTCTCGACGCTATGGAAGGGCACGCCGGCCATCGGAATGCGGCCGTTCGCAGCGTCTTCTCGTCCGGTGAGGGTGATTTCCAGGGCGGCGGCGGCTTTTTCCGCGTCCTCCCCATAGAACTCATAGAAATCGCCCACGCGCATGGCGAGGAGCACCCCAGGGTTCTCCGCCTTGGCAGCGAAGTACTGCTGCATCATGGGTGTTCGGCCGGTCACCACCGAAGTATACGGTCCCGGGACCCCGGGAAGAAAAACCACCTCGCTTATCGTCTATATAGAGTGAGGAGAGGAAATTCCTCACGACTATGCAACCTAACTACACATACGCACAAACCTCGCGAGCGACCACGGTGATCCAGCAGTCGTTTTCCTGGATGTTCGGTGGTCTCCTCGTCACCGCGATCTCGGCAATGGCCGCCGCATCCGACCCTAATCTGCGGCAACTGCTCATGACGAGCCCTTTCCTGCTCATTGGTCTGATGCTGGCCGAGTTGGGGCTCGTGTTTTTCATTGCGGCGGGCATTCAACGGATGTCTCACACCACGGCGGTGGTTTCGTTTTTGGCTTACTCGACTTTGAACGGCGTGACAATGTCCTGGATCTTCTGGATGTATGCAGGAACCACGATCACGGCGGCGTTCTTGTCCACATCCTTGATATTCGGGGTGATGGCGCTATACGGTCTTGTCACGAAGAAGGATCTCTCGGGCATCGGCAGCATCGCGATGATGGGTTTGTTCGGAATCATCATCGCCTCCTTCGTAAACATGCTTTTCGGAAGCAGCCAGATGAGCTATCTGCTTTCGTATTTGACGATCCTGGTGTTTTGTGGTCTGACCGCTTACGACACCCAAAAGATAAAGGCGATGTCGGCTCAGATGGACGGCGGCAACCTCGGGATCTTCGGCGCGCTGACGCTGTATCTCGATTTCATCAACATCTTTCTGGCGCTGCTTCGCATCTTTGGCAACGGCCGCCGGGACTGAGTTTTACTGCACACCCTACCAATTTATGCGTCATTGTATGTGTGATGCGTAAGGTTTGGATTTGCACAGTTGCTTTGAGCTTAGCGGCCTTCGCGGTGAGCGCTGATGAAGGGGTGGGGCGGGCGCGGGCTTGGCACGATGACTTCCGGCGAGTCTCGTATTGGAACGTGTATGGGACTGGCAATCCGGCCAAGATCGAGTGCTTGCGCCCTCACGGGATGCGGTTGAGTCTGAATCACGTGCCTTTCGGTTGGCCGTACACCTATCAGTGGAGTGGCGCGCGTCAGGAGGTCGAGTTGGACATCCGTCGATTTCCAATCTTGAAGACCAATCTCTCCGATGTGGAGGGTGGAAGTTACGCACATCTCGAGATATCCGTCCTGGACGGATTCGGGAAAGCGGTCAAGAATTTTCGGTCCGAAACCTTCACGCACTCGGGATTGATCACTTGGGACCTTGGGAAGCTTCTGGACCCAGCGGTTTATACGGTCGACCTTCGGCTGATTGTGGGAGGTGACAATGCGGGTTGCTCGGTTACTTACGACTCGATTGGGTTGGAGCCGGCTCCGGCACCTCATACTGGCCTCCGTTGACGGCAGTTGGTAGCATGGGGAAATGTCGCATTGCCGCGAAGACGGACGTCATGAACCGGAGACTGAGCTAGAACGCGCGCTGGCCTTGCGTTTCGGCGGATACGCGAGCTTCATCACCCCGAACGATCCCATCAGGACTGACTTTCACGGGGACAGTCCTGCCCGCGAGTTCGACCGACTGCTGGATCGGTACTTGTCCAGCCAGACAAGGGTGCTGGATCTGGGATGCGGGGTGGGATTCTCTTTGTGCCGAGTTGCGCGGAGGGCCGCTTCGGTAACCGGGATTGATCTTCAGATCGAACTTCTGGAGGCGGCCCGCGAGCGGGTCAGTCGGTCTGGCCTGACAAACGTCGAACTGGTGGCTGGGGACACTTGCGATGCGGCGACCGTAGCCGCGCTGCCGGAAGGATTTGATCTGGCCTTCAGTCGCCGGGGGCCGTTTTTGACCTCAGCGCTTGCCGAGAAGCTTTCGGCCGATGCTCTGTTTATCGTCGAGCTGGTTCAGGACTTCCTCGGGTTGAAGGAGGTCTTTGGACGCACGCCGTTTCTACCGGCTTCTTCGGGGGACCCGGACGGGGCGATCACGGCACAGGCGGGAGTGGGGTTCGTGCCGGTCAGCAGCAAGAGCTATTGGTACGAGGAGTATTTCGCGGATAGCGATCACTTGGCCCGGAATCTCAAGCAGGGCGCGCCGCTTCAGAACTGGTGGATGGACGCCTGCCCTTACGATGATGAGCGAGACCGGGCTGCTCTTGAGCTCTACGCTCGGTACAACGCGACGCCGCTGGGCATTCGACTCGTGGGGCATCGCCGGATTTACGTGTTTCGGCGTCAAGCGACCCAGTTTTATCCAGTGATTGGGGAGCCGGGGCGTCCTTCGGTGGGCGACCTGAGTTTGAAGGGCCGGGAAAAGTGAGGTGTCGCGTTGCGACGCAGGTTCAAATTCACCCTCTCCCCGCCCTCTCCCTCGCACGCTTCGCTGAGGGCGAGGGGACGACTGGGCGGCGAGTAAACGCTTTGCGACTACCTATGCTGTGATGGGTCCGGGGAGGATCTTTCGGCGATGGAATGCTGAACATACGATGTAGGCGACATCTTCGTAAGTCAGTCCTCGGAGATCTTTCAAATCTCCTTCCCGGACCTTCGCGGTCTTCTTCGCTCATTTCCGAGCGCGAACAGGAGGGCTGGGTCGCTCAGAGCCATTTTTTGGAGTAGCGCCTTCAACTCGTCATAGGCGCGAAACCTAGTATCCAGTCTGATCCGACGAGATCCACCTTCTTTCACTCCTGCTACCACTCCTGCTTGCTCAAGGGTATCGATGACGTTACGAATGGTGGTGATTCCAGCCCCAAGAATGCGGGCCAATTCCGACGCGTGCGTCTCCTCAAGCAGGCAAATGCAAACCAATGCTTTGGTGCGCATACCCGTCCCAAACAGACCGAATCCGCTTGACGTCATGGAAGCATTATAAGCTAATTTTTAGTCATTAATAGCTAAAAATTAGTCTGTCTAAGTTCGGAGTCTAGGACCATTCATCCCCCGCTTGTAACGGGAAGTGTTTCCATTCTTCTGCATTGAGGAGCCGTTCAAGTTCGGCGTCGTTCTCCTGGTTGTAGTGATGGGCGTGGGGCCAAGAGAACCAAAACTCCTCTTCCACAAATTCCTTTTGGAGGAGCCTTTCACGGAACCGATCGGTGTCGCCGTAGGCGAACAGGACGGTGGGGTAGGTTATGCGACAGTTCTGGGGTAGATAAGACCTATCGGAGTTTGACAACGACGAAAAGCGTTGTATCATCATGGTCGTGCCGTTGGGCGCAATCGTTTGGAGGTGTGAAGAAAACAATGAGAGTCCTTTCCCTAATCCCGCACGCCTCTGCTAGCGACCCGCGCTGACGCGCGGCATTTCCTCGCGAGCGAGAGGCTTCTCGCCACGCTACGTGTTTTCGCACGCGAGGTGCATCACTTTTGGATCTCAAAAAGCGCCAGTCTTTGCTGGCTTACGTCAACACGCTCGAATCCAACGAGCGCAACAAGCTCTATAAGCGAGCCAACGAGCTGCGGAAGCGGCACATGGCTCACAGCACGAAGCCGCGCGAGCGCCGGGGTGGGTTCGACGACGAGGGCGATTCGGTGGTTACGGTTCGTCGGACACCGCCGCTCGAAGAGTTCGTGCTCAAGATCCTGGAACAGGAGGAAGCGGAGCCGGCAGTCGAGCCCGGAATCACGCTTCGCGGCGTGATTGTGGCGGTCTCGAAGGGGCGGGCCGAGGTGTGGGTCGATGGGGAGACTCTGGACTGCGTCTTAGCTCCCGACATCATGAAGCGGCAGCAGACCGATGTCACGGTCGGAGACGACGTGATCGTCCATCGGGGTGAAGCCACTTCAACGGTTCGGCAGGTTCTTCCTCGCCGCACGGCCCTCAGTCGTCCCGATCCCGACTCAGGGGTTCAACGCGCCATCGTCGCGAACGTCGACGTGGTGGTGATTGTGGTCTCGGTGGGTACGCCTCCGCTCCACCCGAGAATCGTGGATCGGTTCCTAATCGCGGTCGAGCGGGGAGGAGCGAAGCCGGTTCTCGCCGTGAATAAGCTGGATCTGTTGGAAGGGCCCGAGCTTGCGGAGGAACTCGCTAAGATCAAACCCTACGAGAAGATAGGCGTTCCGATCGTGCGGTGCTCCGCCCAAGCGGGTTCCGGTGTGGATCAGCTTCGGATGTTGCTCCATGGTAAGACGGGAGTTTTCGTGGGGCACAGCGGTGTCGGCAAGTCGTCGTTGCTCAACGCGCTTCGGCCAGAGCTTCAGCTCAAAACCGGAGGGGTCAGTGACGGTTATGGGCGTGGGCGGCACACTACCACGTCATCGTCGATGCTCGACTTGGGTGATGGGACTCGGCTCATCGACACGCCGGGGGTTCGGGCCTTCGGACTTTGGAAGATCCGTCGCGAGGAGCTGCCCTGGTACTTCCCGGAGTTCGAAACCGTGCAGTGTAAGTTCCGGGACTGCGCTCACTTGCGTGAGCCAGGGTGCGCAGTTCGTGAAGCCGTGGATCGCGGGGAGTTGTCGCCAATACGGTACGAGACGTACCTCGGGCTTCTGGACTCGGTGTCGGAGTGAGTTCTCACGTGCCGTGCCGATCTCCGCCCTTTTGGACACGGCAGGTTGCACACGTACGGCACGCAGAACTTCGGGCGACTATTTACTCGCCATGTGGGCTGCGGCTGTCTTGATGCTGGACGAAATAGGTGCGGTTATGGAGTGCGGTCACCCGGGACCACTATTGCCAGCCCGACCCGGCGGGCGTGGAGACTTTTGGGAAATTCGGCTTCTACGGCTTTGACGGTCAACACAATTAGGACTTGGCTCCACGCGAGCCAGGTCTCGCTGGTCCCAGCGCTGCCGGGTCAGCGCACTCATGACTTGTGGCATTAGCAGTTTAAAGTGCAGCACTCTCCTTATTGCGAGGCATCTCGTACTCAGGCTGAACAGATCTCAGAAACTTGGGTCGGCAGATTTGACGCTGTGCGTTGACTGGATCCCTTGCAGGGCCACGAAAAGGAGGGCTAAGCCGACCCATTGGCCGAGGTTCATGGCTTGTCCGCCGAAAGACAGTCCCAGGATAAGCGCGCTGATAGGATAGGCGAGCTCGGCGAGCGTGGCGAGTGACGCCGGGGTTCGATTGAGCCCGATGTAATACAACGTCATCCCGATGGCGTCGGGAAGGAGGACGATCAAAAGGAGGGGCCAAAGGCTAGTCCAGGGCGTGGCGGCGGGAACGATCGATCCGGTCAAAAGGGGCTTCGCATTCAGAACGATGAGAAGGGGCAATGCCAACATGAATCTCCAGCCCGTCACGACGGAGGGGTGGAGGTGTCGTAAGGAAATTCGGCCAACTACGGTGCAAGCTCCCCAGATCGCGGCAGCTCCCAGTGCGTAGAGAGTTGGCCACGCCGTACCGGATGCCAGACCAGCCGATAGACTCTGAAATCCGAAGGACATCAAGTAGGCAGCCAGGATCGCCAGGGCAAAGAAGACCCAGAACAGCGGGCCGCGCTTCTCCTTCAGCACCACTCCGGCAAGCAAAATGGCAATCGGTGACTGCAGTTTCTGAAGCAAGGTCGCCGTAAGGGCATTTCCGTGCGAATAGGCGGACGTCAGTAAGACGGTGGCCAGCGCCGAGCCTCCCCAAGCCAAAAACAAGAGGCCAACCCACTCCGTCCGCGTCAGCTTCGCCGACTCTGCGCGTCGAGAAAGCAGGGTTGGCGCGAAGATCAAGGCGAGCAAGAAATGCTCTCCGAGTACGATCGCGGCGGGATGGAAACCACTGTTGAGGAGCCTGGGGCGTAAGAGAAGATCGGTGCCCCAAAGGGTGGCTCCGAGCGCGATCGTCGGCCACGCGAGTTTCTCAGCACGGTTTTTCGGATTTGCGATCGACTCGGTCATGAGAAAGAGCGTTGGCTCGAACAGTATTGTGGAACTCCGGCCCCTGACATTGCTTACTGAGACAAGCCTTGGAAGGCAGAATGCCGAGTACCCTTGAGGGGTGGCGAGTGTGCGGGTGGCGGATGTGGCGATGGACCCGCGTTCTGGCGGGTCGGAGGCGCTCTACACTTACCTCGTGGACGGGCTGGTTTCGGTAGGCGACGCGGTATTCGTGCCACTGGCCAACCGACCGACGCTCGGGTTTGTCACCGACATCTACGACGCGACGGAAGAGGAGTTAGGGTTCCCTCTGGCCAGCCTCAAGAAGATCTCGGGCGTGGTGGAAGGGCTTTCGTTGCCTCCGGCACTGATCGACTTAGCCCGTTTTCTTGCAACGGAGAGCCTTTGCTCCTTGCCCACCGCTTTGTCCTCGGCCACTCCTCCCGGTGTTCGAGATCGACTCGTCACCGAGTGGTCGCTGCTGCGTGAACCGAACGCGGATGAGAAACTGACCCCTACGCAACGGGAGATCCTCCGAACGCTGATCGATTCTGGGGGGGCGGTGAGCGAGGCGAAGGGCAAGCGGCTCGACCCGGGGATGCTGCGAGCACTGCGAGCCCTCCGAACTCTTGGACTGGTCCGACAGTCGCTAAAGATCCAGACGGTTAAGGAAAGGCGCGACCAGGAGACGATGCTCCGCCTAACCAGCGACAACCAGAAGGTCGAACAGTTCCTGAAGCAGGAAGGCAAAAGAAAGCCGGCCCAGGCGTTGACATTGATGAGGCTCCAAGGGGCGGACCGGGCGCTTTTGAGCGCTCCGGAACTACGGGCTTTAGCGGGGGTCACCGACACCACGATTCGAGCGCTGACCGAGTCCGGCCTCCTCGAAAAGGTTGGCATTGATGAGCCCACGACGAGCCGGGCGCATATCCCAAACCCTGCTCAAAAAGTCGCGATTGACGCGATCGTGGAGTCGATCATGGATCGCGAGCCTCAGACCTTCCTCCTTTACGGAATCACGGGAAGCGGAAAGACAGAGGTGTATCTCCGCGCGGCGGCGGAGGCGCTGAGGTCGGGTCGCCAGGTGCTGTATCTCGTGCCGGAGATCGCGTTGGCCGCTCAGGCCATCGCGCAGTTACGGGATCGTTTCGGCCGAAGCGTGGCGGTCATCCACAGCGAGCTTGCGGCGGCGGAAAGGCTCCGAAACTGGATGCACATCCGTGACGGCCAGTCGAGCGTGGTGGTCGGGGCTCGAAGCGCTTTGTTCGCTCCCCTGAACAACATCGGACTGATCGTGGTCGATGAAGAGCACGAAGCGGCTTACAAACAGGAGTCGGCCCCGCGTTACCACGTCAAGAACGTCGCTCGCTTTCTCGCGGAAAAGCACGGATGTCCAGTCGTGTTGGGAAGCGCGACCCCGAGCATTGAAACGTTCTGGGAGGCCGAGATCACGGAAGGGGCGAAGTCCAAAACGGCTCAATCGGTCACTCTTTTGTCACTGCCCATGCGTGCCGCCTCCGCTCGCTTGCCTGAGGTCTTTGTTCGAGATCTTGCCGAAGGCTATCGTCGGAACGCTCCGACGATTCTTTGTCCGGACCTCCACGATGGGGTCATCGAGACGCTGAGTCGGGGCGAGCAAGTCATCTTGTTCCTCAACCGACGGGCGTACGCGCCGTTCATCATTTGTCGCGACTGCGGTCACCAAATGATGTGCCCCCATTGTGCGGTTTCACTCAGTTGGCACAGGCGGGACGGTCGTTTAAGGTGTCATCACTGCGGCTTCCAGACGGTGCCGCCAGAGACCTGTCCGAACTGCGATGGCCTTCGGTTAAATCCGTTTGGAGTCGGAACCGAGAAGGTGGAGGAGGCGGTGGCGGCCGAGTTTCCCGATGCCAAGGTGGCTCGTTTGGATCGCGACGTGGCTCGCCGGAAAGGAGCACTCGAAGAGACGCTGGCTGCTTTCCGAAGTGGGGACATCCAGATCTTGGTGGGAACCCAGATGATCGCCAAGGGGCTGGACTTCCCTAATGTCACGTTGGTCGGGGTGATTGCCGCCGATGTTTCCTTGAACATTCCGGATTTTCGCAGTTCGGAACGGACTTTTCAGCTTCTTTCTCAGGTGGGTGGGCGAGCCGGTCGTGGTCAGGCGCCTGGGCGGGTATTCGTGCAGACCTTCAATCCTCTTCATCCTTCGGTGATCACCGCTCAGAAGCACGACTTCATCGGCATGTACGAGGCGCTCAAGTTGGAGCGCGCGGAGGCCGGCTATCCGCCTTTCAAGAGACTGGTCAATATTCTGCTCACCAGCGAGGATCGTTCGGCGGTGGTAAAGGCGAGTGAAGAAGCTGGACGTCTGATCTCGGCGTTACTTCCGAAAGAGGCCGACCTTCTGGGGCCAGTGGACTGCGCGGTGGAGAGGGTCCAGGCGCGGTGGCGGCGTCATCTTTTGATCAAGCTGCCCGCTTACGGGTCGGCGGCTTGTATTGGTGAGGCACTGCTTGGATTTGCGCCGAAGGACGTGCAGGTTACAGTGGATGTTGATCCTTACACTCTGATGTAGTTGGTGGTCGGTGGTCGGTGGTCGGTGGCCGGTGCATGGCTGCCTGCAACGCCGTTTTGCTGACGATCCGTAGACCGCAGATGATTCGTGCTGCGGCCCGCCCAGCCTAGATTCGCACCGATAATCCCCAAGACTGTCGTGGCTCGGAAAACTCCCACGGAGGCACGAATCTTCCTCCGCCTACCCCGGAATGGTTGTCAACAACCTGTTGCCCGCAGATGATTCGTGCTGCGGCCTTGTCCGTTCGGAGACATGGGTTACAGTTTGTTCCGGACACATGGGTAACACCATTTTCAGATCATTGAGATCTGGGAAGTGGTGCTGGGTGCCTTGGAAGGAGTGTTCTGTGTCCGAAGAGCGATTAAAGTTTGTTGCTCG
>CAIVDU010000088.1 GCA_903904815.1 uncultured Armatimonadota bacterium | reverse complement strand
GGTGATCGTCCATCCAGGTTCCCGCATCCTGAGTCGGGGTGGGTACTTTTAGCCGCTCAAGAGTTTCGGCACGCGCGTAGAGCAGCCCCGTACCCCGAGGACCACGGAGATACTTCCGGCCCGGAGCGCTCAGGAAATCGCATCCGATTTCTTCCACATTCAACGGGAATTGCCCGAGAGATTGACTGGCATCCAGAAGATATGGGACGGCCCATTCCTTTGCGACTCTCCCGGCCTCGGCCACTGGGTTGACGAGTCCGCCGTTGGTCGGAATGTGGGTGACCGCAATGAGCTTGACCCGCTCGTCCATCAATTCTCGCAAAGCTTCGACCGAGAGTTGCCCGCTGTCGTCAACCGGGATGATTTCGACGACAACGCCGAGTTCTCGGGCCGCAAGCTCTAACCTCAGCGAGCCGTTCGAAAACTCGGATCGAGAAGCTAAAACACGATCTCCTTCTTTCAGAGGCACGACATCGAAAGCTGAATTCCAAGCCCGTGTCGAGTTATCGAAGAGCGCGATTTCTTTAGGATCGCAATGAATGAGGGTCGCTAGCGAATCGTAGACCACACTTACCGGGGCTTTGGCTGCCGCCTCGTAGGCGCCCATTCTGGACTCATTCGTGAGATGGCCGATCACCGCGTCTAGCACCGACCGGGGCATCAGCGAGGCCGCCGCGTTGTTGAAATGAGTCACCAATTCGCAGCCGGGCGTCTCTCGCCGAGCGCGTGCGACATCGAATTTATGAGTGAGCCCCCCCACGCCTAGCGTCGACTCGGAGCCTTGTGAAATCGGCGCAGTTCCCATTTCGGGAGTATCCCATAAGCTTTCCGGTTAAGCGAGGAACTCCTTTGCGATTTGTCCCGAGATCGTTTTGCGATCCCAAAATTTGATCCATGGTTTTGCCGGAACCACCACGGGTTTGATCGTTTGAACCGGATTGGGAACGGCTTTTAAACCTTGGAGTTTCAGTCTGTATGGTCGGAGTGATTGCGGGAGCCGTGATCCTCAATGATCGGCGAGAAGTGCTGCTGGTGCGGCACGCGTACGGAGCACTGAACTGGAAGATCCCCGGAGGGGCTGGAGAACCCAATGAGTCCCCCGTCCAAACCGCCCCGAGTGAGGTTCTTGAGGAGCCCAATCGTGCAACCCCGATACGCCTGCCGTTTCGACGACCGAATGCTGAGGAACTAGAACAAGTGAGGCCTTTTGGCTTTAATTCCTTCTATAATGCCGCATGGAGCTTGCGTCGGCGGATGACCTCGCATTGCTCTTACGCCAGTGCCGCGTCGCTCGTCGCTTGAGCCTATCGGCTGTAGCCGAGCGTGCTGGCATCGCGAAGTCGACTCTGAGTGACTGGGAGAACGGACGCAAGCTGCCTCGTGGAAAGGTCCTCGTATTGGTCCTTGACGTCCTTAAGCCAGACCCCGGGATAAGAAGCCTGATACTTGCATCGGCCGATCCGGCGTTTACGCGTAACGTAGAAGTTGAAGCTGACTATTGCGCCCCCGTGGAAATCGGCCAGATTCTTCGGGCCCTGCGTACACGCTCCGGCAAGTCTCAGTCGCAAGTCGCAGCCCTCATCGGAGTCACTCAGAGCACAATTGCCAAATGGGAGCTAGGCGAAGCCACGGTAGATCGTGAGTCGATTGAGCGAGTGAGTGCAAGTTACGGAGCTTCTGAGTCAGAGCGCCAGTTCTTAGCTGGTGTCAAGCCAGCGCAGAATTTGGATCGCGAAGATTATTTCGCGCGCATTGATGCGATTGATGTCATGCCCGTACCTCTCCAGGAGGTCGCCTATTTGGCGATTGAGCGAGAGTTATGGCCTCAAGCCATGAGAAAACCGAGTCTACTCGGGGTCTTGATCAGTTGCGCAAGCGTCCGAGCGAATCAGTTGATGGAGCAGAGACGTCGGAGGGAGCTCGCGGTACTGATCGAGCAAATCGTTACCCAAGTCAAAGCTCATTCACTTTGGACGGAGGGAAGCCTCGGCTACTATTCCTACCTCGCGTGCGAATCAGTGGTCGGCAAACGCCCAAGAGAAGTCCTGCGCACCAAGATGGCTCACTACAGCAAGAATGTGCCGGACCTACCCAACCGGTACTTCCTGGAGGCAAGATTTGGGGATCCAAATGTGTCAATGACTTGGGCCACGGAACTAAAATCGCTAGATCACCGCGCCCCTTGCGTGGCGCTATCAGTTTTCCCCTACGAACTGGATATCGCGGCTGCGCACTCGTTCATGTACGAAGGGGATTCCGAATCCGCTGTACAAACATTGCTTCCGCATGTCCCGGACCCGCACGTGAAGTCACACTCGTTCCTGACCGATTCGCTGAGCCGAGTGCTTTGCGAGGCATGCGTCGGGGCAGGCGTCGTTCCATATAATCTGGATCAGATCATGCGCGACATCCCACGCGACCGAATGCTTTCTGCATCTGTGGCACATTGGGAACGACTCGAAAAACGACTGAAGAAACTTCGAGACCAGGGCGCTCCGATCGTTTCGCCCTGACCCACGGTTAATTTCCTTTTCCGCTAGCTTGCCCTTTGAGACTCCGTTGGGCCCGCATCTCGGGGGTGATTCGACGAGAATTTGTCGATACTGCGGCATCGCCGGATTGAGGGCCAGCCTCCCCGCACCCAAAGAGGAGCCCCGCCAGTACGCATACCAAGAGAAGCCTCATCCTTCGTAAGGAGTCCCGAAATTCTCGAAGTCAAAGTCGGGGCGAAATATAAGGGTGTGGCACCAGTAGTCGTCGTTCCAACCCGCTGCGGGAATTCCCTGAGAGTTGTAGCTCGAATAGGGATCGGTCCGGTAGTCCGTCTTACCGTTCACGTTGCCACCCATTCGTCGGAACTTCGCTGAGCCGTCCGCCATGGCGGCATTTGCTCCCATGCCATACATCCAAACTGACGACTGGGGAATGTCAAATCCTACGTCGTCCACCGAGTCGCTGTTAAATGTGCTCCATTCCCCGTTCCGGCTGATATCGCAGTCCGCCTTGGTAGGCACATATCTACATGCCTGATCGGGATTGTCACACCAGAGCACTGGGTTAGGCACCGCCACTCCGCGATAGGATCGTGCTCCCCAACCCTGCCAGAAGGTGATGAGTTTGCTTGGAGACGCAATGCCGGTCGCCGGATATTCGGTGAGTGTGCCGTTGTACTGAAGGTTCGCCCACTCTGGCTTCGCGAGTGCAGAAGCGTAGTCATAGCCACTGCGAGCTTTTACGTTCTCTCCCGGGGCATGAAGGAGTTCGCGGCTCTTCAGGTAAATCTGCATCGAGTTAGCCCATGCCACCTCGTTTGCCGCCACAAAAGCGGCGCTTTGGCCCGACTGCCAGTTTGCCGGGGTTCGAACATACTTATGGTTAAGCCATCCGTCGGCATCGGTTCGCCCCTGCTGCAGGGGGTACAGATCGTCGAAGTCCCCCGCATACATAATCGCCCCGAGATTGAGTTGCTTCACGCCGCTCAATGAAGCAGTCTTCTTTGCCGCTACTTTGGCTTGAGCGAACACGGGAAACAGAATAGCGGCGAGAATTGCGATGATCGCGATCACGACGAGTAGCTCGATGAGAGTAAAAGCCTTGCGGTTCACGTTATGGGTGCTCCTGTTGGTTGGGGAATTATGACTTTGTGTAAGTAAGGGTCAAAGTTGGGGCATCAGCGAGAGCGGTCGAGAATTTCGCGACCTGAAACTGAGGGCAATTGACTCTGTAGCCCACAAAGGCCTTGTGGTTCTTTACCGCCTCTGCGACGAACAAACTTGAGTCGGCTTGCCAGGTGCCGGCGCCGCCATGCAGAGTAGTGGCAAAAACCAATCCCAGAGAAAGATCAGCGTACGATACCTTTCCATCACCGATGAACTGACTCAACTGGCACGGGAAGTCCCCGCCAATCCCTCGCAAACTTATCGTTGCTTGACGCACATTTGCTCCGGCTGGCAGACTCGTGAGATCAAACTCTGCGATCCCTGAATAGACCCATGCGGACAATTGCCCGTCCCAATCGATTACAGAAGGAGTCAGCTTGCCCGCCCACAACTGGTTGATCATGCCGTAGTAGTGGCGTGCCACCACTACCGTTCCCATAGCCGAGGGCTTGAGCGTAAGGGTATCTGCCCTTGCCCCAACGAGAGCTACGATTGAGAAGCCTAGCTGAGCAAGGACTCGGGGGACTTTTATTCTTTTGATCATCATTTCTCCGTTGTCGGTGCAGAAATGATCTTAGGAGCCGAACGCCTGCATTTCCGGGTAGGAGCCGATTTATTCCGTTTTAGCGAACGCTTTTTGAATAAATGCACCGGAATTCAGCGGTTGACCACGAAAGCACTCGGTCCTCGGTCCTGGCTCAAATATCGGATCGATCAGGCAAGCCGGTGTGTTTTGATCGCCTGATCAGGATCTCGCGAAGTCATCAGTCTTTGCCCGCATACCAAAAGGCCCTCAGCCAGCGGTGCTGCCGAAGCTTCGCGAGCAGTTCGGGCGAGAGATCAGGAAGGTCGGAAATGGCGCAGTTAAGTTCAGCCTGGCGGGCGTTGCGCATGCCGGGAATGACCGTGCTGACGGCTGGGTGAGCCAGGGCAAACTTCACGGCTGCGTCGGCTAGGGTGAATTGAGTTCCCTTAAGTTCGGCGGCTATCGCTTCGACTCGCTTGACCACTCGGGTCAACCGGTCCCCCGCGAAGTAGTTGTTCCGGAAGTCGCCCTCCGCGAACTTCGTATCCGCCGTGAACTTGCCAGTGAGAGCGCCCTCATCGAACACCACCCGGACGATGACGCCCGTCCCCGTCTCGCCTGCTACATCGAGCAACTCGGCCGCCGGCTCCTGCTCGAAGATGTTGTAGATGACTTGCACCGCATCGATATGGCCGCCTCGCATCAAATCGATCACCGAGTTCTGATCGTGCTCGGGGGTGGAAACACCGATCAGGTCGATCTTTCCCTCCTGCTGCAGCTTTCGCAAGGTGTCAAACGGGGTCGGACGTCGGTTCCATGCCCGGGTCCAAGTATGGAGTTGCAGGAGATCGATCTTGTCGGCGCCAAGACACTCAAGCCGCTCCTCGATGTTTGTCCGCAGATACGGCTCTGGATAGCGCTCGTCGGCAAGGTCATACGGAGACGGTGGCCAATTGCCCAGCGTTGGAGGCGTTTTGGTGGCGACAAAGACGTCCTTCGCGCCTCGCTGCCTCAACACCTGACCAATGATTCGCTCGCTCTTGCCGTTCCCGTACCCGGCGGCGGTATCGATGAAGTTGACTCCCAGGTCTAGCGACGTTGCCAAGGCTTGGACGGAGTCATCTTCTGACTGAGGCCCCCAACTTCCGCCAATAGCCCACGCCCCGAACCCGACCTCCGAAACGTCAACGCCGTGCTTGCCAAACTTCCGATACTGCATCGGCTGAGTATACGGCGCTTGCCTCTGCCAACTTGCAATGGCCACAGCCATCGTGGCAATCGGCCTACACTAGCGTTATGGTTCACACGGTCGTGATCGGGCTGGTCTCCTTATTTGGTCAGAGCGGAAACGCGAACTTGGTGGCGAATTCATCGTTCGATGGCATCTCCAACGGATGGCTTCCAGTTTGGTCTCGGCAGACCGGTACCGCGACTGAGACTTTAGAAGCCGGGAGGACCGGAGAAGCGCACGCGCTTCACGTAGCCCAACGCGACTCTCAAGACTGGGCAGTGAGCCAGAGCGACCAGATTCGCGTGCGGCCAAAGCAGATCTATGAACTGTCAGGTTGGCTAAAAGCAGACGGCGGGGCAGCCGAACTCTCGTTGGTTGCCCGCGACGCAAATGGCAAGACACTAGACTGGGCGTTGGGCCGGATCAGCCCGACTCAAGCCGGCTGGCAATTCTTAAGACATCGCTGCGTTATCCCTCCCAACTGCCAATCGATTCAATTCCGCTTGGTGGGAGCAGGGGTTGGGAATGTTTGGCTGGAAGCGCCCGCACTGAGGCGACAAGCCGACTTACCGGTTATCGCGCCGAGGACGGTTCAGCTGAAGGGTGGCAAGTTAACGATGTTGCTCAGTTCAGATGGAACTATGAATGTGACCACGAACTCGGGGCGGACCTGGGAGTATCGTCCGTGGTCCAGCAATTTGGTGATCCGATCTCTCGTCGCCAAGGGATCGCGACACGCCGAATGGGAAGCCACCGACATGCAAGATGATCGAATCCTGCGCGATTCATTTGATGTTGATCCGGTTCTGCCAGAAGCAGTTTTTTCGGTTCAATGCTTGCAGGAATCTCCCGGCGGTCCTCAGGCGTTCAGCCCGATCGGTATCCCGGGAACGTTGGCAACTCGTTCCGGCGAGGCTTTAGTGGTTCCCATGAACGAGGGAATTCGGTTCCCGGTCGAAGACAAGACCCTCAACGGCTGGTCCCTCATCACGTACGGAGGTCACGGTCTTTGCATGCCCTGGACAGGCGCTTACGATACCAAGTCGGGCGGGGGAACGATGCAAATCCTAGAGACCCCCAACGACGCTGATGTCCTGTTTAGCGATGAAGGTGGATCTCTCACCTGTCAGCCCAGATGGGAAGCGACACGCCAGAAGTTTGGGTACACGCGAAAGCTCAGATTAATCTTCCTAAATCGGGGCGGCTACGTGGCGATGGCGAAGCGATATCGCGCCTACGCAAAGCAGCATGGACTCTTCAAAACACTTGCGGCAAAGCGGGCGGAAAACCCCAACGTAGACCGGCTCATTGGAGCGGTCAACATCTGGAATTGGGACATGGACAAGGTCGCTCTTTGCCAAGAGATGAAGGCGATGGGTTTCGAACATGTCCTGTGGTCGGGAGACGGCAAAGCCGACGAGATTTCCAAGATTGCGAAGTTGGGATATCTCCCGGGGCGATACGATATCTACCAAGACGTTTGGGACCCCAAGCACAGTCTGAGTTGGCAACCCACCGAAGGTTGGCCCCAAGACCTTGTCCTCGAGCCATCCGGGGACTGGATGAAAGGATGGGCACATCCGGACAAGCATGCGGATGGATCCATCACTTGGTACCAGGGTGGCGTGATTAGTTCAGGGGCCGGCCTACTAAGAGCCAAGAAGAAGGTTCCGGATGACTTGGCGAAGATTCATTACCTGGCCAGGTTTATCGACACGACCACCGCAAGCCCCTTTCGGGAGGACTATAACCCGCTTCATCCCTTGAGTCGAGGCGAAGATCGCGCCAACAAGATGGCCCTGCTCGATTTCTGTTCCAAGGATATGAAGCTGGTCGTAGGCACTGAGACCGGTATCGATCCTTCTGTTCCTTACGTGCACTACTACGAGGGGATGATGAGCCTCGGACCCTTCCGACTGCCGGATTCGGGAACGTTCATGATGGATTACCGTAAGCCGACTCCGGAATTCTTGAAGTATCAAGTCGGTCCGGCGTATCGATTGCCTCTCTGGGAACTTGTCTACCACGACTGCACCGTCGCTCAATGGTATTGGGGAGACGCCAGCAATAAGGCCCCTGAAGTGTGGGATCAGCGAGACCTCCTGAACATCTTGTATGGCACCGCGCCACTGCTGATGTTCGACAAAGACCGATGGTCACGTGAGAGAGCGCGCATGCTGCAGACCTACCAAAACGTGTGCAGGTGGACCAGAAAAGTTGGCTACGATGAGATGTTGTCCCACGTCGACCTCACCCCAGATCACACCGTTCAACGAACGACTTGGAGTTCGGGAAGGAGCGTGACCGTGAATTTCGGAGCCACACCGTTTAACGGTATCGCGCCGATGTCGTTCTCGATTGGCGGACCTAACTGACCAGTTCACTCCAAGACGGATTCCCGAAGCAAATGTATAGAATCTGCAGATGAACCAAAAGCCGACGCTCTATCTCATGTGCGGGCTTCCGGGTTCCGGAAAAACCACTCTGGCCAAGGAATTGGAGCAGGAGGCGCCCGCAATCCGGTTGACGCCAGACGAGTGGATGACTCCTCTCTACGGCGCCACCATCTGCGAGTCCAACTCACTGGATCGATGGAACACCGCTCACGACCGAATCGAGAAGATCCAGTGGCAGCTTGCGGAACGAGCCCTCTTGTTGGGAGTAAGCGTCGTCCTGGATTTTGGAGTTTGGTCCCGTGAGGAACGGGAGGGGTTTCGAAACAGGGCCACTGCGTTAGGCGCACGGTCGGAACTGATATTTCTCGATGAGCCTCTCGACGTTCTTAAAGAACGGGTCGCAGCTCGAAATGAGTTGCCAGGACAAGGCACCTACCCGATCAGCGCCGCCGATCTCGAGCAGTGGTGGGCGATCTTTCAGCGACCGTCCCACGATGAGTTAGCAGTTCGCGAGTGACGGATTTCTTAATATTTATCGGTTTCACTTAGGATTTATTCGACGCTATCTTATACGGACTACGTGGACCGTAGCTGCGGACCAACGCGTTCGCCTAACAACTCAATCGCCCGCATGAGCTGTTCATGGCTTAAGTGTCCCGGATCCATTTGGAGCGAAACGCGGTCGACTTCTCCAAGCGCCTCCGAGTGCCGAAGGATCTTCTCGGCGACTTCGTCCGGGCTTCCCACTAGCAGGGCTCCCAAGGGTCCTCGCTGACTGTCGAAGTGACCGCGGGTCACCGGTGGCCAGCCCCGTTCCTTTCCAATCTCGGTAAACGACTTCGCATAGCCTGGGAAGAACTCATCGGCCGCCTGCTCCGTCGTTTCCGCAACGTATCCCAACGAGTGAAGTCCGACCTTCAGGTCTTCCGGTGCATGTCCAGCCGCGAGGCCTGATTCACGGTAAAGGTCGACCAGCGGACGAAACCGATGGGTTTCCCCGCCAATGACCGCCACCATGAGAGGAAGACCCAGCGTGCCGGCTCGGACGAACGACTGCGGCGTTCCTCCAACCCCGACCCAGATCGGGATCTTCTCCTGAAGTGGACGTGGATAGACTCCCTGACCAGTTAATGGCGGCCTGAATCGACCGGACCAAGTCACCTTCTCATTCTCCTGGATCTTCAGCAACAGCTCGAGTCTTTCCGAGAAGAGGGCATCGTAGTCCTTGAGATTCAAACCGAAGAGGGGAAACGCTTCGATAAACGACCCCCGCCCCACGATCATCTCTGCCCGGCCATCCGACAGCAGATCCAGCGTGGCAAAATTTTGGAAGACTCGAACCGGGTCCGCGGCGCTCAAGACGGTCACCGCGCTTGAGAGGCGAATCTGCTTCGTGCGCGATGCGGCAGCGGCAAGAATCATGTGGGGAGCGCTGTCAAGGAACTCCGCCCGGTGATGCTCACCGATGCCGAAAACGTCGAGCCCCACTTGGTCCGCGCGCTCCATCCTCTGGAGCAACTGCTCCATCGCCTGCACCGGTGGTACTGACCCACCGGTGAGCGCAGACGGTACCGCCATCACAAAGCTATCGATTCCAAGTTCCATGTTAGGCCTGAACTTGATTAGACCAGATCGGCTGAAATGCCGATCGAACCGAGTAGAACACCACGCCCCAAAGACCGGCCGCAACGATGCCCGGAGCGATTCCCTCCGGCGCCATCAATCCGTGAAACAAAAGGATGTTCACTAGCAATGGTCCAAGAATGACGAGCGCAAGCGGAACGAATCGGTTGGCCAACAGAAGCACGCCGCCCCGCACCAGCTATGAACTCACCGATTCGGGACTTGCCCTGAAGCCAATCTTGAACGCGATCGCCGCCTGGAGTGCCGAGCACCTGAAAGACGTCCATTTAACCCCCTGCCCGCCAGCGGAATCCTGACTCGATGGTGCGAGCCTGCCAACGTCGACGGATGGGCTCGAAATCCACTTACGCCTCTCACACAAATCATCCTGAGCGCAGGCCCCACTCTCAGACGAGTCAAACGTAGCCCGGAAGGAACTCGGCCTGGGCCTCGAACAAGCGGTCCACCATTTCGAACACCTCCGCTGGCGAGCACACGGCAGATGTCAATGGATCCATTGCAAGCGCGTACTTAGCAAGTTGTTTCGACTTAGCCAAGGCGGAGTCAACCGCGAGATCAAACATCCGTATGTTCGAATCGCAGATTGCCGCCATTTGACTCGGCAACTTGCCAAACTGGATAGGCTGAAGCCCGTTTCGGTCTATCATGCAAGCCACTTCCACGCAGGCGTCCTGCGGCAAATTCGAGATCAAGCTTGTGTTGGGAACATTGCCGTAGATCACGATGGGTTGGTTCTTCTCGGTTGCCTCAATGATCCAGGCACCATATTCCCATGAGCGTTTGAGGTCCACCGGTTCTTCTTTTGCCATAAGGCGTCGCCGATAGGCGTTCTGATCCTTGACCCACTGAGGCCAATTATCGGCGTAGAAACTCTCTTGTCCTCCATAGCCATCGATCGTGTAACGATCCCTCAGGTCGGCCCTCTTTCGGTAGTAGGGCAAGTACTCGCTCAAATGCCCGCTCGATTCGGTAATGAAGGCGCCAAAGTGGCGCATCATGTCGGTGCGAATCGGCTCGGTCCGGGCAAACTCACTGCTTGGATCATTTGCCAGCGCTAGCAACTCTGGATAGAGGGACTGACCATCCAGATCCGAGAACTCGGTAAACCATGCAAGGTGGTTGATCCCAGCGCATTGCCATTTGATGGTTTCCAGCGGTCGATTCAAGGTCTTCGCCAAGAGATCGGATGTGCCCTGAACCGAGTGGCAAAGGCCTACCGTTTTAACCTCGGGGACCGCCCGGTGGGCGGCAAGGCACATCATATTCATCGGATTCGTGTAGTTGAGAACCATGGCTCTTGGGCAGAGTTCTCGAACATCACGCAGGATCTCGACCCAAACGGGAAGGGTTCGCAAACCCTTCATCAGTCCACCCGGTCCTATCGTGTCTCCGATGCATTGACTCACCCCAAACTCAAGAGGGATGTCGTTGTCGGTCCGAACGCAAGCCAACCCCGCAACCTCGATCGAATTGATAATGTAGTCGGTTCCCGGAAGCAGCTCTTTGCGGTTGAGCGAACTTCGAATCGTCCACTTGCGCACCTCTCCCGACTCCTCAAGGATCATTCGCATGAGTCCTTCACTAAGTGCCAGACGTTCCTCGTTGATATCGACTAAGCGAAGTTCACCCCCTAGCGAATTCGGAATCATGACGACATCACGGAGAATGGAATTAGTGAATCCACTCCCCGCGCCGATCATCGTGACGTTAAGACGTCGAGGCATCGACCCGGGGAGTCCGCTGGTCTGACTCGAGTGCGTGTGGTTGATGTGTCCTTGCAGTTCGCTCATAAAGAAATATTCAATTGTTGTGGGTGCTGACGATGGGATTACAGGTGCGGGGCGAGCCTAGGTCCTAACGGCCAGTCCTGATCGCCGAGGCCGATGGCTCCCAGTCCGGTACTTGATCCCAGGTTTTCGTTGAGGCCATCGACGATTTTCCCACCGTGGAAAAGGCCCGACTTTGATCTGGGACGGTATCGGGAAAAGGCAGAATCTCCCACATAACCCAGGTCCGCATACCCAGCTTGGGCTCCTTCTCCTGCCCTCACTCCGCCTTGGAACCAGTTGTTCATCACTCCCACGCCGACGTGCAAGGGTGCGCCGTCTCCGGTCACGAAAATGTTGTTGAAAACGAGCGCATCGGTCGGTTCACCCTTATTGAAGAAGAACACCTGCGACTTGCTCTTGGAGACGAGTGTGTTGTTCCAGAATTTTAGGCCACGAATTATTCCGGAGAAGTGACCTATCTGGGTCGGTCCGTCAATGTCTTCGAAGATGTTGTGGTGAACATTCAGGTTTGAATAGATTAGGCCGTCGCCGAACTGAGCGAATGGATAGTCCCCACCCCGCACGTAGTTGTGATCGAATTCGCTGTTGTCTTGCATCATCTCGAACGTGTAGCCCGGATGATCGAAGAGATTGTGGTGAATATGCAGCGTGCCACAGTCCGGCTCACCATGGTGATAGCCTCCATCGATCGAGCAGACCCCGTTCATCGAGCAATGGTCAATCTCGATCCCGTCGTTGTGGCAATGCCAAACTTCGATCGCGGCCTGTGGAACGGTAGTTCCCGACTCCGTCACCCATCCGTGAGAGCGGTCAACGCTGATGAGGCAATCTTGAATGTGGATGTTCTTCAGGTAGGCGCACGGATCGTTCCACGCGGCTTTCCCCCAAGAGTCCAGTGCAGTGCCGAGGAATTTTCCGCCCCTTGCCCGCGTATCCACGTCGGCTCGCTGGACGACAAGATTCTTGACGTTGCCGACCTCGAACACTGACGTATATTCGACGATGCCGGTCGCTTTGGGATTGATCAAGCGGGTGTTGAAGGTGGTATCTCTGCTGACAAGGTCCTCGACCACAACGTCCGCGACGTCCTGAAGATCGAAACAACCTCCATTAAACTCTCGAACGTCGATTTTGCGAAAGCTCAAATTGCTCGCCCGACGAGCGTAAATGGTTGGGGAGGGGGTCGAAATTCCCCGCAGGCTCAAGCCTTCGAAGTGAATGTCTCGGGAATCTTCCACTAAGAAGGTTCCCTTCAACGTGGTTTTTTGCGAACCCTGTCCTGTAATGGTCACGTGGCTGGGCAGCTTCCAACGATCGCCGACTTCAAACACCCCAGAGCCAAGCAGCCATCGACATGCCGAATGAGTTCTTTTCCGAGCCTCTTGAAGAGTCCGTATGGGCGCCTCCAAGGTGCCCGATGCTGCGTCGTTACCGGACGAAGAGAGGGATATCACGCTGCTAGATGGGTTCGTGTCGGCCCTAGCCTGCGAGACAAATAGGGAGACGATCAACAGAGTTCCTAAGAACGTGAGAGGTTTCAGATGAGACATGGCATTCGGTGAGCAGAATCTGGGGGCCGCGGTGGAGCAGTGGATTGACGAATAACGGTATCGGTTGCAAATGTGCGAAGCTGCGGGGGTGCTGAAAGCTCCCCCATTCTCTGAAGAAGGAGCTGACCGGCGCTGATTCCCATCTCTTGGGTGTGTTGCACGACGGTAGTTAAGCCCACCCAAGGTGTCCATTCTTGGTTTCCGAACCCGGTCACCGAACAGTCTTCGGGAACTCGAACTCCACGTTCTTTGAGCACCTGAAGAACTTTTCCGGCAGAGTCGTCTGCGGCCGCCGTGATCGCAGTCACCCGGCAGGCTAAGTCGAAGATCTCCTGATCGGATGGGAGAGAAAGGTAAGAATTTCCAATGACCCAGGACTCATCAATCGGAAGTTGAGCTTCCTTCATCGCGATCCGATACCCCTCGAGGCGGTCGACTGCCGTCGACATAACGTGGCCAGCGCCAAGATGCCCAATGCGCTCGTGACCAAGCGAAATAAGATGATCAGTAACCTGGCGCGACCCGTTGACATCGTCGCTGACGACTGCATCCAGTCCGGGACGACTTCGAGTGTCGACTACTAAGCAAGCGACATTGCTTTCGATTGCGCGGGAAAGCCAGTTGTCCACAAACTCCAAGGTCACTTCGTCGGCGAAATAAACGATTCCGTCGACGGCGCTATCGAGAAAGGCATGAACCTGCTCCGCCTCTCTGACCGGGTCGTGGTGGGTGTAAACCGAGAGCAGTCGGTAGCCGCGCGCCGATAAATAATTGTCGATCCCTTCGACCACGCCGGCGTGATAAGTCGAAAGACGGGACGGAGTTACGCAGCAAACGGTGTAGCTCTTGTTTCGCAGAAGCGCGTCCGCCAAACGATTGGGCCGGTAACCCAACTCGGCCGCCGCCTTCTCGACCCTGGCGCGAGTCTCTTCACTGATGTTTGCCCCCTCGCGACGATTCAATACGAACGAAACCGTCGTTTGCGAAACATTCGCGAGGCGAGCAACATCACGGCTACTGGGTCGGCGGTGCATGGATACCATTCTGGCGAAAGTATCCGGTCGTACTTCTGAAGCCAAGGTGAGATCCATACGGTTAGCTTCCAGGCTCGGGCGCGACGTCGCCAAGCGCGCAAGGTTGAACCGTGCCGGAATCCGCGCTCTTGGTCGAAGCCAAGCACAGGGCCAGCGATTGCATGTTGTTTCGGGCCGAATTTTCTGGCTGGCGCCCCTCGTAAATCGCGGTCAGCAACTCTCCCATCGTTCCATGGAATCCGTCGGGGATCCAGCTACCCTGCAGCAAAGGAAAGAATTCTCCCTCCTGGGTCGACAGGCAGACCTGCTGTTTTTCGAGACCCTCGCCCTCGCTAAGCAGAGTCCCACGTGTCCCATGAATGAACGTACGGTCTTTCTTTCCGACTTTCACGTTTCCGTTGAACACGAGTGAAGCCTGGGAACCGCCATATTGCACAACGGCCTGGGCCAGCAGTGGCGGTTTAGCCATTTGCGCGTAGGCTCGGCTTGTGGATGCAAACACGGCCTGAGGAACTTTGCCAGGAAGTAGCCCGCCCAGCAGGTCAAACCAATGGATCGCAAAATCGTAGAGCACCGCATGAGGCATCAAATTGAAGGGTGTATCGACGATCCAGTTGTGATCCCAGTGGACTGAAAAGCTCACATCGTTTACCTCCCCAAGATGCCCGGCCTGGATCGCGTTGATCATGAAACGAAAGTGCGGAGCCCAGCGAGCGTTCTGGTTTACTGCCAGCACCCTTCCCAGTCTCTCTGCCAGATGAATCAGCTTCCATCCGACTTCGAGATCTGTAACAAACGGCTTTTGGCTGAGCACGTGTTTTCCTGCGAGCAGCGCTCGTTCAATAAGCTCAACACGAACCTCTGGGTGCGCGGCAATGTCGACGACCTCAATATTCGGATTGCTCAGAAGATCATCGACGTCGGTGGTGATAATTGCTGATGGGAAGAAGTCCCTCTGACGATTCTTTGCCTTTTCAATTCGAATATCACAAAGGCCGGTAACCGCATAGCCAGCCCGGCGGTAGGCCTCGCAATGAATCTTCGTAATCTCACCACAAGCAATCAGACCAATTTCCGGCCGATATTCACGCGGCGAAGTTGGCCGGAAATCGATTTTTGAAACCTCTTGAGTTGTGTTCACTGGTGCTTCCATGACACTTAGCGCGAAATTTGTAAAACGCCCCTCTCGACGCGGAGTTCTTCCAAAAGCGATTGCAAAAATCTCGCGCTTCGCCGATGCGCATCCAAAATGCTATGCGTCCTCTTTGTTTCTGCCTCCGTGGCAAGTTCGAGAATGTGGGGTCCCTGGAAGCCAACTTGATCAAGTTCGCTCAAGATCTCCCGGTAGTCGAGATCCCCTACTTGCAGGACATCTGTCCATGCGCCTCCTCTCGACTGTCTCAGGTGAGTGGATATGACACGCCGCCCATAACGTCGAAGCACATCGAACACCACTTCCGATCGGTTACCCGCCCCTCGGTAGATCCAATGAGCATCGAAGCAAAGGCCCATGGGAGAGTCCACCGTCGACTCCATCATCCAATGGAGTTCACGTCCGTCAGAAGCCATCTCAGGCTGATGGACGTGATAGGCGAGTTGCATACCGATTTCACCTAAGCCCTCTGCCAAGACCTTAAGCGCCCGCGACTGCTGAACCAGAACCTCATCCGACTTTTCGACGACAGATTGGAAGGAGATGGGGTCTGGATTACAAACGAGAATCCTCACCCCCAGCCCGGATACTTCTTTCGCAAGCCCAATATGGTCTTGGACTGTCTGTTGCCAATCCGGCGAGATAAAGTCTCCACCGACATAGGCGCTGACGCAGGATATCTTCGAATATGCCATAGCGTCGCGGAGCGGAGCGATGTCGGCAATTCCCGAAAGACACGGTTCCCAGGTCGAGATCCCGGCTTCCACGAGACGATCAAATAGAGGAGCCACCGACGGAAGCAACGACAGCCCCTGCGAGTCGTACTCCTGCCACCAGGGATAGGACTGAGAACCGATCAAATTCACGGTCGAGACTGCCCCTGACTCGTCGGCGAAGGTTTTACCGGCCCTGGTTGAGGCTTGTCATTTGACAGTTGAGCGATCGCAATTTTCTTGATCGATTCCGGCATGCTCCGATTCGCCTGAATGCCTGCGATACGCTGTTCACGAGTCACGGACGGGGCCGTCGCCTCGGTACTGGGGCCACAACCCACCGCCAGGCTGATGCCTGCCGAAGCAAGCACCTGCCAGAACGCTTTGACCACTTAGAACACACCCCAAGGGTAGGCGCCTGAATAGATGTTCTTGTACCACTTGATGGCGCCCTTCTTCATCGCGGTTGCGTGTCCATCAAAGAACACAACCGGAGCGGCGCCCGCGTAGCGATAACGCGGATAAAGTCCACAACCGGGCCAGGCCTCAGAAGCAGACGCGGAGCCGTCACAGTCATAGTTCACCGAAATATTGCTGTTGTCGGTGGTCGGATTCCCGTTCACTAAGTTGACGCCGGTGGTCCAGTTCCACTCCGCCGTGTCGAAAAGGCACCACGCCCAACTACCCTCAGTTCTTCCCTTTTCCACAAAGAAGATCTGATCGGCTGGCGTTGTCACCACGCTCGCTCTCACCCCGGGATTGTTGCTGCCATAGCCGTAGTTGTTAACGGCAAGATCGCCATGAATTCCGTAGCCGAACTGCTGGGTGTCGGGAGCTGCGGGCGGGTTAAAAATGCTCGACGACTCTCCGTCGACGGCGGTCAGGCCTGCGTTGTTGTAGAGTGTCTTGCCTGATTTGACGTAGGGATAGAGCAAACCGGACCACATGACCTGGTAGTCATCTTGCCCGTATTGCATCGGCACAATCGTGTCGTCGAAATCGTTCAGATACATCGCGTTCGACAGCTCCAACTGCTTCAGGTTGCTTATCGAAACTGTTTTCTTTGCGGCGACTTTCGCCTGGGCGAAAACAGGGAACAAGATTGCGGCAAGGATCGCGATGATCGCAATCACAACGAGGAGTTCAATAAGGGTGAATCCTGCTCTTAACTTCATTGGTTGAGTACCTCCATGGGACAAACCGCCGAGCCCAATCATTGCTCTGCGGCTTAGTAATAACTATTACTAAGCAAAAATGATAACACAGAATTCCGAAATTTTCGCGTTTTAAATGTGCAATAGGGGATATTCGCGAGCGCTGTAGCGCAGACCCCGCATCGAATTGTGCAATGAAGCCTGCGAGCACAGCCCTCCGGATTTGCCACCACCCCGTGGAGGCACGGCGGACCCTATCCGGAGAATGATTCGTGTCTCCGCTTAGGGTCCGCCTAACAACTTAGCGCACTGTTACGCTGAAACTTCCGGACCTCGAACTTCGAACTGGGAGTTATCGACTGCCGTGGAGTGATTCGGGCGTGATTCCACATGGAGTTCTGTGTCGACCTTAGAAGTGAGTCGATCCATCAGCAGAGAGACGGATTGGACATGGCTCGACCGAAGTGAGCGGAAAACGGTCAACATGCCCAACGCAATCCCCGTGCACACCACGAATGCCGCCCAGTGGTAGCCATGTTTGTAACTCGGCAACGAGATCACAAGAGCGAGCATGCCGCCGAAGACGAGCGTGAAGATGAAAGACATCCACTGACTGGACTCAACCCTTATTCGCCACCGACCACCTCGATTGATCACGGTGAGAGCCAGACTGCTTCCGCCTTCGGAGTCGGTCGCAACCCAGTCGAAATTCGAGCTTCTTTGGGTCACCGCGCCTTCCTTTTTGTAGAACCTCTGCATCGCGGGCACTATCCCTAACCAATCCTCAGGGCTGACCGGAACATCCAACGTGCGATCTAGGACGGCACGACCATTTAAGAAACTGCCTTTCAAAGGAGAATCGCTTCCAAGATCCCGTGCCGCTAATTCGATCTCCTACGGATCGTAGCCGAGCTCGGAACCGATCTACTTCAATTGCTCGAGCGAAATGCCGTCAGACTCCTCGCCTTGCGAGGAAGCCTTTCTCAGGATTCGATTCACTTCTTTTTCGTTGAAAAGTCGTCTCATTTTGAACTTACTCGTCTCCGGCTAAACCCTCCGATATTGTAATGCCGTTCTTCCCAATCGTCTTGACTAAATCGGCGTGCTTAAGTCTTGGGCTTTCGGAGCGATGAACTCGATAAATGCCTTGAGCAATGGCGATTTATTTTCTTCGACCCAGGCGAGTAAAACGCTCAGAGGCGGAGCAGGAGGGCTCAGTTCTATAAACGTGACCCCGGGGACGCGAAGGTGCTTCAGGCAGGAGGGAATGAGTGCGTAACCTTGTCCTGACGCGACCGTAAGGAGTAGCGGAAGCATGCCATCCGCGGTCAAAACCACGCGCGGAGCGATGCCATTTTGGAACAAATAGCCTTCGATAGCTTGGTTCAGCCAGGGCGCCTGAACTCGATTGTAAAGGACGAGAGGCACCTCACCATAGGCTTGGATCGAACCAGTCTCGTTGCTGGGATCGCCACTCGGCGCCGCCAGAACCAAGCGGTCATCGTAGACCGCCATGGTTTTCAGGCGTATGTTTCTGCGCGGGTTCGGTTCCCGAATAAAAGCAAGATCAATTTGGCGTCGTTCTAACCTCCGTTCCTGTTCAGTCGGAGAAAGATCATGAAACGAGATCCGAGCCAGAGGATGGTGCTGCAGAAACTCCCTCGTCCACCCACCGATGAACGACATCGTAGCAGACCCCATATGGCCGATCGCGAGCGTTGCGCCTCCCTCCAATGCAGACTTAACTTGGGTGCGCAGGTCGGACTCCTCGACGAGCAATCGCCTTCCTTGGTCGAGCAAGACCTGTCCGGGTCCAGTCAGGCTCAATCGCCGACGATTAGTTCGATCGATGAGGCGAACTCCCAGCTCAAGTTCCAAAGCTTGGAGCTGCTGAGTCAGCGCCGATTGACTCAGGTTCAATTGGTCCGCCGCCGTGGTGAAACTCATCGTTTCGGCGATGGTCACAAAGCTCTTGATATTTCTTAGCTCCACTTTCTATAAGACTAACTTATTTTAACCTTTCTTTTTTACGTTTACTCTGATAGATCGCTGTCGATCAATCTCTCCCTGTGATTCGAAAAGCGAGTCGCGAAGGAAAAGTACATGAAACTCGAAGGTCAAAATCTGTTTATTACTGGCGCAAATCGTGGAATTGGAAAGGCCCTTGTGGTAGCCGCTCTCAAGCTCCCCGTGAACAAGGTTTACGCTGCAGCGCGTAAAGTTGAAAGCCTTCCCGACTTCGGCGACGAGCGCGTTATCGCCGTTCAACTCGACATCACGGACGCCGACCAAGTCCGCGCCGCCGCCGAAGCGGCCTCCGACGTCGACGTCTTGATCAATAACGCCGGCTCCTTGGCCTTTGCCGGAATCGCGGCGGGCCCTGTTTCGAACATTGAGAACGACATGGACGTGAACTATTTCGGCACGATCCATATGGTCCAAGCCTTTGCCCCGATCTTGGAGAAGCGTGGGGGTGGCGGAATCGCTAATTTCAGTTCCATCGCAGGACTTGCCGCCATGGCTGGCGCCGCCGGATATTCAGCGTCCAAGTCCGCTCTCCACTCCGCTACCCAGGCTCTGAGAACCGAGCTTAAACCAAAGGGCATCTCCGTCTTTGGTGTGTATCCCGGCCCGATCGAGACGGAAATGGCGAAGGACTTCCATCTGCCTAAAACCAGTCCTGAAGTGGCGGCAGAAGCAATCCTTAAGGGAATCGAGGACGGAGTGGAAGACATTTTCCCCGACCCCATGTCGGTTCAGATTGGGGCGTTCTATTTCAGTGATCCGAAGGGACTCGAACGACAGTTCGCGTCGATGTGAACGTAGAGCACGCCTTCCTGTGCCATCGGTCTTCATCGTGGGGAAGAACGGAAAGATCGCCTTTGTCCACTCGAACCCCGATTACAAGGTGAGGCTAAAAGGAGAAGAGATTTTGAACGCGATCGACGCTAAGTGCCCCCCCCCGATCCCACCAGCACCTCACTTTTCACTAGAATAGTGAGGTGCTCTTCGTTCCGGCTCTCGTCGCTTTGGCCATTCAAACCTCTACCGATCCTCTAAATGTCTCGATTGTCACCGAGGACATCCCGCGCTTCTGGAAGGTTTTCGATACTGCCAAGGACGACGAATTGGAATCGCGGCTGCAGCACGAATACGTGGATGTCGGATCGCCTGGTTTGCGCGAGTTCATGACGCTCAAGGTGGGTTCGGTTAAACAGCTAGCCGATCTGATCAAGCAACACCGCGAGGTATACGTTGCTCGTCGAGAGCGAACGCTTCGAATGGCAGAATCGACTCGTGCCATACGGGCTGCCTTCTGCGCATTCAAGTATTTTTATCCGAAGGCCAAATTTCCCCCAGTGACCTTCGTGATTGGCCGTTTTACTTCGGCAGGAACCTCGGGAACAAGTGGGCTCATGCTCGGAGCGGAAATGGACATTAACGATCCCGCTCAGGCTCACTGGATCGTGGCCCACGAACTAATTCACTTTAATCAACGGTTCGGTGACTCGAATCTCAGAGACGCCACCCTTGCGGAAGGGAGTGCTGACTTCCTGGGAGAGTTGTGCTCCGGTGGGTTGATTAACACAGAGCAGCAGCAATTCGGCCGGGCACACGAGGCGGCGCTGTGGGCTCAATGGCGGCACGACGTAGATAACGGTAACAAGATCGCCGACTGGATTGGCTCCTGGGGCCAGAAGGTCCCTCGCCCAGGAGACCTTGGATATTTTGTCGGCTACCGGATCACGGAAGCCTATTTCCTACATGCACCTGACAAGCGGCGCGCGGTGCGAGACATTCTCGAGCGCCAAGACTCGGCGCGCTTTATTCAAGAATCCGGTTACTCACCGAAGTAGATAAGGGGACAAGCAAGTTGATCGATCGAATCGAGGCATCCGGGTTGTGTAAGCGTGAAACGGACCCCCAAGACCGGCGTTCCTCCAGAATCGAGCTTACGGATCTAGGGCGCCAACGACTTCTTGATGCGACGCACACGTTTGAAGGGGAATTGGAAAAGCGAATCGGGTCAACCCTTTCTCAGGATTCGCTCCAAAAATTTGCTACTACGATTCATTGATTGAGAGCCGGGCTCGGTCAGACAGATGCCTAGGGCCAAGCCCCCAATGCCTTAAGCCTGGACCTTTTTTCGCTGGAGGAAAGCCGCCGCCTTTGCTCGATTGCCACAACCCGACATCGTGCACCAGCGCCTGGCTCCGTTCTTACTGTCGTCGTAGAACCTGAGCTCACAGTCTTGATGCGCGCAGGTGCGCAGGCGGCTGCGGTCACCGTGAACGAGGGTTTCGATGAGTGACTCAACGACCGGCCCAAGCGCCTGTTCGATGGTGTCCGTAGATCGAAGTGCGTTTCTCACGAAGCCTCCGTCGCTGGCTCGTCCAGGAAAAAATCTTGTGACGAGCCGCTTTACCGATGATCCTCGCTGCTCATTCTGACGACTAAGGCCGTCAAATCCCCCAGCGCCGAATAGCTCACTGCTGAGAAGTTTGATCAACACACGGGCACGTCATTTATGGAAAGTTACCACTCCGATTCCATACTTGAGGAACGACGACTCGAAGGGCCACGACGAGAGACGTGAATGGTGTACTTGACCTCGCGACTGGCTTTGCGACGTCCTTTGTTGTCCATGAAGAATCATTTCGAACCTCGTATTCCCAACTCATCGATTCCCCAAACGCTTACATCGCAATTGCTGAACACGACGGACAAATTGTTGGCTACATCCTGGGCTTTGAGCACCTCACGTTCTATGCAAATGGCCGTGTCGCATGGGTCGAGGAGATCATGGTTCACGAATCGTTCCGACGCCAAGGAATCGGCGAAGAATTGATGTTTGAATTCGAAGCGTAGGCAAAACAACGAGGAGCAAACCTCATCGCGCTTGCCAGTCGTCGCGCAGCTCCGTTCTATCAAGCCCTTGGCTACGAAGACTCAGCCACTAATTTCAGGAAGTTGATTGTTTAGGCGTACAAGTCCACTTGGACAAGCAGCCGCAAATGACCACTCCATGAGCCGAAGCCCAGCAACGTTCAAAGTCGCTGGGCGCACAACTCGGAGATAAACTCCGCTAGTCGCTCGATGTCACCAGCACGGTTGGTCCAGCCGCACCTCCGCGGCGACTCGTGAAGGTCGCTCCCGTCGCGGAGGTCGTATCACACTTCAATGCGATCGTGAGTGTCGACTTGTGTGCGGCTTTCGCCGCCTGCATCAAGGACGTCAAGTTCCACGTGTACGAACCCTGGGGACCTACCGACTTCTCATCGGTCTTGGTTCCCGCTACAACCGGAGCGTTGGTCCAATTGAGCCCCGACTCGGTCCACGTCGGGTTGTTGGTCCCGAACAAACCGACCTTCAACGGTGCTCCAGTGACTCCCCCGAACAGCGTCAACCTCGCATCCGAGATGTTGTTAGCCAATTGAGACAAGTCGATGGCAAGGTACGTCACTCCATTGGATCCGGCGGCGCCACTCTTCACGAAGACATGCCCAGTCAAATAGTCAACGGTAGGGGTGGAATCGAGTACGTACGCATCCTGCAGGTCGCCATTGACGAGCCTAACCGCATGGCTGATGCCCCCGACGCCGTTCGTGTACGTAAAGGTGGCCGTGTAGCGACGGGGCACCGTGAATCCAGACAAATGAACAGCGGTGTTTCCTGGCAGGAGCGTCTGTGGCCCGTAGACCGTGGACGTTCCCGAAGTTACCTTGACGGTAGCTGAATCGATTTCCGTTTCAGTATCGTAAGCCCACTGATCGAAATCCAGAGAGGTGCTGGTCGCACCCACGTAATTGAACTTGGCGATCTTCGGAGGCGTCGGATCGGTTATGGCCGGCCCGGCGAAGAAGTCGACCCCCGGCATATCGCAGCCGTTGGTCACCTGAACCCGTTTCGTCTTGGTCGATCCAAATGGCGAAGCTTTGATGTCGTAAACCCCACCCGGGAACGCGTCGAACCGATAGGTGCCGTCGGAAAAACTTGTGGTCTGGTAGACGCGGTAAGGCGACGTCGTCTGGGTGGCGGTGACCCGCACATTCGGGATCGGTGTGCCGCCGTAGTAGATGATTCCGGTCACATCCCCGACCGTAGCCCCTCTCGGATTCGGCGCCGACCCAAGTTGCAGAAGCCCCTGCACGTCCAGAGATCCATACCCCTGGGTTGGTTCCCACCCACCACTTATGGCACCGGCCGTGTCCATCGCGCTGCGTTGGAGCGCCTGGAACGCCCTGATATTTGCGAACCCGTCCGACTGATGCAGGTGGTTCTGGCCAAAGTACAGTCCGGCCGCGCCGGACACGTGGGGACAAGCCATGGAAGTGCCCGCCAGATAGGTGTAATCCAGAGTATATGGCGGCACCGCAGCGGTGTTTTCGCTCAACGTCGAGGGATATCTCGTTGCCGTCGAGTACACGTACTGGATCACGTAGGAAGTGGTGCTACGCACGATAAAGTCGCCCCCCGGCGCAGCAATCCCGACGTAGTTGCCATAGCCCGCGTAGTAGTCGTCAGCCGGATACAGCCCAGGAGCGTTTGCCGTCACCGCCAACGCCCCGCTGCAGGCAGCCGGATAGATAGGGCCCAGATTCCCCCCACCTCCTCCATTCTCATTCCCGGCCGCCACGACCAGGCTCCCCTTTTGAAATGCATAGGTCACGGCGTCCTGAAAAATCTGAGAGTAGTTGCCGGTGCCGATGGAGCAATTGATGATGGGCGCTCCGTGATCCGCCGCGTAATAGATCGCAGCCGCTGCGTCCGCATCGCTGGCATTGCCGGAGTCGTCAAAAACCCTCAGGATCATGCCGCGCGAGTTGTAGCCAATGCCAATCATCCCATCGCCATCAAATCCGCCGTTGTTTCCTGCCGCGATCGCGATTCCGGTGACATGGGTTCCATGTCCGTTCTGATCTGTCGGGTCTCCCCCGGGGACAGGCGCGCCGTTCTGAAAATAGGCGCTTAACGATTTGAGGATCTGACCGCCGTGAGCGCTGTCGGTGCTTGTCCCGCCGGCATTCTTAAAATCCGGGTGATCCATGTCCGCACCGGTGTCCACGAAGGCGATGATGGGACAATCGGCTGGCTTGTTCGCCGACGTATACCAACTTCCCGGATACAGAGCCCACCCACCGCTGACAACACCGCCCGAATCGTCGGTTACCGCGTTGACGTCCCAAAGATTCCAGAGTCGTCTAAATCCACTCGCGCTGGATGTGGACGAGCTTCCAAAGTTAAACACAAAGTTCGAACCCGACTCGACGTAGCTCCAATCCGGGTCGTTTGGGACAGGAAGCGACACCGGGTACACCTTGTTGACGGGCTGAATGAAGACCACGTCCGGATCATCCTTCAGCGCCAACATCGCCGTCTGAGGCTTTTGAACAAGGGGAATCTCCCACAGAGTCCAGCCGCCATGACTGAGCCCACCGATCAGCTTTCCACCCTGCAGCTTTCTCGAAATTCGAGCCGTTTGGGCAGCAGTCAATTTTGCGGGAGCCCCGTTTGGAACTTCGGCGCCATTCACCTTGACAAGGAGTCGACCCGAAAAGACCTCATGCATTCCATCCCGAGGCATGTTAGGATGAGACAGCAAACCAAATCGTGGCCCCGCGTAACTCGCAGACACCAACGACAAGGCCAGTACAAGCGTGGACACATTGTTGCGGCTATATTTCATCAAGCTCTCCAAAATCAGGCAAAGAACAAAACGTATTGTAAACCAGTACCCGTAAATTTACGAGCAAAAATAGAGACTTATGAAATTCACTCGACACGAATCGACTAACTATCACATTACGTTAATTTAATGTTTTTGCATTTTTATGTCTGAAATGAATCTTCAGGATCTCGTGTGGTCGGCCCGCGCCGCGGCGGCTTCTGGGCAATTGGCCAAGGCAGAGCACCTGTGCAATCAAGCGCTTGACAAGGATCCTTTCCATCCGGGAGCCTTGGAGGTTCTCGGAGGCATCGCGGCACAACAAGGTCGACTTCAGGATGCCGAGAGCTACCTTCGGCGGGCTGCGGCGGCCGATCCCAGTTGCTACGATGCCGCGCGTTGGCTGACTTCGCTATTGATCGGGAAGAACGGTGGGGCAGAAGCGGTGGAATTCGGAATTTCAGCCGTAACGCTCAGGCCGAATGAAGCGGAAGCCCACGTGATTCTTGGATTGGCGGCGATGGGGAATGGAGACAACTCCTTGGCGATTCGCAGCTTTCTACGCGCGATTGAGCTCAACCCCCAGATGTCCGGCGCTTACCATAACTTGGGAGTCGCCTTCCAGCGAGACGGCAATCTCGACGAATCGATCGAGGCCTTCCAACAGGCCATCCAGCGCTCGCCAACGGTGATGGAGACCTACCTCCACTTGGGCCGTTCGTTTCTGTCCAAGAACTTGGGGGACGACGCCATGCGATGCGCGCGCCGGGCGCTCGAACTCAAACCGGCGTCATCGAGTGCCCTTCGGCTCCTCGGGGATGCCAGCTTTGCCGCGACGCTCGGGGAAAACGGGGAATCCCACATTCTCGAAGCGATCCAAAGCAACCCGCAATCCAGTTTTCCCCACGCCCTCATGGCCAGCCGCCTCCAGGAACAGGGAAAGTTCGACGAAGCAGAATCGAGCATTCTCCGCTCCATGGAGCTTCAGCCAAATCAAGGCATTGCCTACTACCTGCTTGCTCACAACCGCAAAATCCGAGAGTCCGACCGTTTCCTGTTCGAGAAGGTTGAACCGCTGAGCGCGGGGAATGCCCTTCATATCGCCGAACGGCGATATCTCAACTTCGCCCTGGGCAAAGCATACGACGATCTCGGTGAGTATGAACGCGCGATTCGCCATTTCGATTGGGCCCATACGGAGTCCGAACAGATTGAAACACCAAGTCAGACAATCGAACCCACCAGGCACGAAAGCCGCGTCCAGAGTGTGATAGAACTGTTTACGAAGGAGTTTCTAGAGCAGTTCAAAGGAATGGGGCTCGACTCAGAGGAGCCAATCTTCATCTTCGGAATGCCTCGCTCGGGAACGACGCTCCTCGAACAAATTCTCTCACGTCACTCGTCCGTTGGGGCGGCCGGAGAACAACCGTTTTGGCGAGATAGCGGTCGAAAAGTCGTCAACCTTTACGAAGGCATACTCGATTCGCCAGAGTTGCAACGCGCGGGCCAGCGGTACCTCGAGTTGATCCGTTCGATCGCACCCGGGAAGGCGCACGTCACCGACAAGTTCCCCAGCAACTACGTCTACTTGGGGCTCCTTCACCTCGTTTTTCCGAATGCGCATTTCATCCACGCTCGAAGGCACCCGGTGGACACATGCCTTTCGATCTACATGCGACCGTTCTTTTCTGTGCAAGAGGTCGGCCGTAGCCGACGCCGCATCGCGGAAACCTACCGCCTTTACCGAGAGTGCATGGCCCATTGGAGCAAGACTCTCCCAGAGAGTCGGTTCCTCGATGTCGATTACGAGAGGCTGGTCGATAGCCCTGAAGAGATCACCCGCGAGATCGTTGCCCACTGTGGCCTCCCCTGGGAAGACGCTTGCCTTCAACCCGAAAAGGGCGACCGCCGCGTCGTCACCTTCAGCAAATGGCAAGTCCGGCAACCGGTGTACAAGACCTCCGTTGAGCGATGGAGAAACTACGAGCCATGGCTAGCCGAGTTCACCGCATTGCTGGACCCCTAAAGCCCCAAAAGGGCGAAATTCCCGTCGGCGACCAATCTCGTCCGACACAGGACTGCACTCGGGTCGCCTTGCCTAGGGATGTAGCCCCAAAGGGGCGACCTGAATTAGCGAAGGGCGTAGCCCTGGTATCTATAGCCAGATAGCCAGTCCGGGAGCCCTTTCGTCATGAGATTGCTGTTTCCGTTGCAATCAGTGTTGCGTAAATCCCAGATCGTTCAACAGACCTATTGATACAGCACCGGGTTCGTCTTCCAGTCCTTTTTCGTGTCAAAACCGAACCGGGCAACCCGGGGCCTTCGTTCGCGCAAACGCGCCGACTCGATACCCAAGAAATAGCCGTCAGAGTGTTTCGATTTTCCGACGCACTCAAGTCGAACCTGGTGGTTGCCGACTTCCGGCCAAAAATCCAGCAAGTGGAACTCCTTCGATCCGGTTTCGGAGCTGTAGAGATCGATCGGACCGCCAATCTTGACCCCGTCGAGATAGGGCTGATACGTTCCGAAGTCATACGACGTGGTCAGGTTCAGAACAAGCCGAAGGGGCTCTCGTTTCTTGACTTCCAGCGGCAAACTGAACCAAGCTCCCTCCGCTGCCACTGGTTTGTAAAGAACTTGCGGCCCCTCCGGGTAGAACTCGAGGTCCTGGGTCTCGACGTCGCCAACTCCGTGACTCCGGGCGTCGACGTGGTCCCGCGCGTAAGCGGTGACTCGTTCCAGACTTGGAAGATGTCGGTCCGGGCCGGATGGGGCGCGAGCGGTAAACGTGGGCAACCCCGTTTGGTACCAAAAGGCGACACTGGCGTAGTCGTCTTCCCTCTCGTTCCAACTGTTGGTCAGGCCCTTTGCATTTTCGTCGGGCGAAATCCATCCGAAGTGCTCAAATGCGACGTGGATCCCTTTCTGGAACACGATGGGATCGTTAATGTGCCACCGATAGGCGCTCGTGTGGCCTCCGACAATGCCCCATTGGTCGAAGTAGGGGACGCCGTAATAGGGAGTGTTGACCTTGGTCAAACCCCACGCGCTTAGAAAGTAGTCCTCGGTTCCGGTGCCCCAGATCGACGGCGTCTTGTCGTCGTCGATCGAAATCTTCTCATCTCCCTCGCCAAACCACATCGGACTGCGTGTCCTCACGGCGAGAACTGTTCCGACATATTGGCCCTTCCCTTTGGTATCCAGGAGCACGTAGTCCTTGCCGTGCTCCACCGGATACTCCTGCCGATACTGGGCATAGAAGTAGGGGGTGTCCTGGGGAAGCGAATTCGTTTTGATCCAATCGACGTTGTAATACAGGAGATTGACCGGCTTGTCGCTCTGATTCACGATCTCGACCCGGGCTGACTTTCGGAATGGCATGTTCCAGAAGCAGTTGTAGGCAGACCCACGAGTGACCACCACCGGCAGGCTAATCACTTCAGAACGCTTACCGAAGCATCCCGCGAAGAAGTCGCCCACCGGCGCTTCGACACCGGGCTTCTCTGACCCATCCCAATAGATCCGAAGCAGCATGTCTTGGTGCGTCGCTCCCCCTTGCGGCGCCCAGTCCTGCTTCTCTGGACCGAGGAACGTGAACCACATGTGGGTGATCACTCCCGGCCCCTTCACGTCCATCACCACATGGGTCTTGCCCGGCGCTACGCGGTAGTTGTCGGAGTTTGAGTGCTCGTCCAGATCGCCCACTGGCATGCCATTCGGATCTCGCTTGCCGTCCTTGCCGACCCGATAGGTGGAACTCGCGCGCATGCTTCGCCCTTCCCAGTGCTGAGCCAAGCCGCCCAGCGCCCCGAACTGGGGCTTCGAAGACAACAACATGGCGCAAGCCAAGATCGTGAGCATGGCTGAACGCTACCTTAAGGGGGGCGGTAGCGGTTGGCTGCTGGCGGTTAGCGGTGCCGGAAAGACGAACACTGAGCGTCGAGCGACTACAACCAGACCGTACGCAGAGAAAGTGACGGTCACTCCTCCGGTACAGCTAACCGCCAACAGCCAACCGCTAACCCCCGCCGGTATTCTTCGCGCATGGCCACTCACCGACTCCTTCCGATCCGCGAAAACTTACACGGCCACTTTTCTCGGGACCTGCCGCCGGTTGTTAGGATCGAGTCTGGTGACACCGTTCAGTTCCAAACGCTCGATGCAGCCTGGGGGAACTTCGAACAGGCGGATCCCTTTGGCAAAGTGAGCAAATTTGAGCCACGCAACCAGCCAGAGGATCAGGGACATTGCATCGTCGGACCGGTTTACGTAGAAGGCCTGAAGCCGGGGGACTGCATTGAGGTTCGCATCAAGGCCATTCGAACAGGAACATGGGGTTGGTCCTGTGCGGGTGGATTTCCGTCGTACGTGAATAGCAAACTAAATCTGACCGATGTGGAAACGATCTATTGGGGCTGGAGGCTGGATCCCGAGTCCGGGATCGCCGAAAACCAGCACGGTCGAACACTCCCAATGCGCCCCTTCATGGGTCTCATGGGAATGCCTGCCGACGAGCCGGGAATTCAGTCGACGGTACCCCCACGGTTTTGCGGTGGCAACATCGATTGCAAGGAACTCGTCGCAGGGAGCACGTTGTACTTACCGGTGGCTGTCGAAGGAGGGCTCTTCTCGCTTGGCGATGGCCACGCTATCCAAGGAGACGGCGAAGTGGCGAGTCCCGCGCTGGAGTGCCCAATGGAACTCGTCGAAGTCGAGTTGCACGCTCGCCCCGACCTTCGTCTGAAAGACCCGCGTGCGCAGACACCGGCCGGTTGGGTCACTCTCGGGTTCCACGAAGACCTTAATGAGGCCATGATCATCGCCCTCGAAGGCATGCTGGAGCTGCTCGCAGAACTCGCTGGCATGTCTCGCCAGGAGGCTCTGGCGTTCTCAAGCCTGTGCGTTGACCTTCGAATCACCCAGGTGGTCAATGGAGTCAAAGGCGTCCATGCGGTGCTTCCTCCCGGCTTGCTTTAGTGTTAGAATGTCTACATGTCCTACTGCGAGTTCGTCGCCTCTGGAACCGCCCATCCACTCCATGTCGCCTACCACGATAATGAATACGGGTTCCGGATTGAAAGCGACGATCAACTCTTTGAGCGACTCGTTCTAGAGATCAACCAAGCCGGCCTCTCTTGGGAAACCATCCTAAAGAAGCGGGAAGGCATGCAGATCGCTTACGATGGATTCAGCCTAGAAAAGGTCGCATCGTACGGTCAAGAAGAGGTGGATCGCTTGCTTGCCGATCCCCGTATCATCCGAAACCGGCTCAAGGTTGCGGCGGCGATCGAGAATGCGAGGACCATTCTTGGATTGAGGGACAGCCATGGATCGTTCTTGGCTTGGCTCGATTCGCACCATCCCCTGACCAGGGACGAGTGGACCAAGCTGTTCAAAAAGACGTTCCGGTTCACCGGCGGCGAGATCGTCAACGAATTCCTCATGAGCACCGGGTATCTGCCCGGCGCTCACGATGCGGACTGCCCGGTTCTGGAAGCGATCAAAAAGAGGAAATAGGGTTGCCCTGGTCGTCAAGCACAGTCGCGGTAACGATCCAAACGGGCTGAGTCCCGGTATCGGCGTTTGGGCGTCCAATGATCACTCGCGACTTTCCTGTCGCTAGCCGTCCATTACTGTGAAAATGGTATGACGCAGACGCCGTCTTCGCTTTGAGCGAAACATCCAATCGAAGTCTTTTTTCGTGGGTCAGAGTAAGAGAAATCTTGTCCTCATTGCCGTTGCCAGCGATCGAGACGGTTGCCGGAGAATCCTCCATGGATCTCATCATGGGACTCGACACTAACTTCGCCCCAAGCTCTTTCAACTCCGACCGAAACAATTCTAGGTCAGATCCAGAGAGGTTCTTCTCCTCATACAGCGCATTTCCAGCTGGCCCGATGTAGGGCTTTCTTGCGTCTTGATACGGTCCCGGAACGGAGTACTCCTGAACTTTAAAGATGACTTGTCGAGATTCGGCGATCGCTTGAGGCTGTGGCACGTCTACAATTGGCGGAGCCGGAAGGGATGACAGTGAAGCCTTGCCTGGCTCGAATATCCACACCTCCAATCCTCCCGTCTTAGTCGCGCGAGGCATTACGATGGCCTTGGCCTCATTCGGAGAGAAGGACATGATGACCTTAGTCTTTTCTGCGCCGCCTCCCGGTCTTGGCTCGAAGTTGACCTTCCAGGTGTGATCCGGCCCCTTCTTGAAGTCGAGGTTCGCGGCAAGAACAGCGCCCCGCGCTGACAATCGAAGGTTGTCGGTAACCGCATCCTGTATAGCCACTTCGGACCCGCCAACCCGTAAAGCGTTTGCCCTGGCTAAGTCTTCCTTGAACAAAGCCGTCCGCGGCGGGTAGAGCGAGACCAACGCAAGGTGCGTGTTCGGTTTGATCTGGAAATCGGAGCTTTTCAGCACCCGACGTGAATCGAGAATGTATGCCTCGTATCGCAGCGTAGCGACGACGACCGACGAAGATTGCTGCTGCTTTTGGACGTCGCCCCCTGTGACTGCGAACGATGAGTCCAGCGCGGAAACTGTCATCAAGAGGAGTGCGGAACTTAGAATCATTTTCTTTCTCGTGGACACCCCTTCTTACTAAGGGAGCGACTTACCGTCGCGATCCAAGACCTCCATCTTGACGACAAAGACGTGGAAGAGTTCAGAGCCAGGATCTGTTGGACACACGATGACGCGATACTTCCCTGCGACCACGGGTCGCTCGCTGACGTAATGGGGCTTATCCGCAGTCACGTCGGGGTTGACCGCCAGTTTCAGTATTCGGTCGGTGTTGAGATCCACCGAGAACTTGCCAGCTCCCCAACTGCCCGAAAGACCGGTTTGAGGCCGTACGTTGTCAGCGTTAGCCCAAGTCCTCATGGTGACAGAAGCGCCTAACGCATCGAGTTTCTTTTGGAAGTCGCCGAATTGGTCGGAAGAGAGATCAAAGTCTCGAAACTCGGCAACGCCTCGGGCCAGGATGTCGGGCCGGCGCGGGTCATGGTGAGAGTCCGCCACGTTGTAGACGTCGATCTTGCAGTTGGTCTGAATGAGAGGTCGATTAAGGGACTCCAGAATCCACAAGTCGTTTCTCCCGGGCGACAAGGCACTCTTCGTGATCACCACAGTCGCTGTTCCCGGTTCTCCCAATTCAAACATCGTGTTGAAGCGGCTCGCGCTGGAGTCCGTGCCTACCGGCAGATTGACTTCCAGAAGCTCGCCGAACTTGGCACTGACGATGTACTGGAACTTAGATTTTGTGGAGGAAGGCAGATTGGGAAACCGGGGTGAGACCTCCTTCTTGATCGCCAACGTCAAATCGTCCGAACCGATTGCGGTGGCCCGTTGCTGCTCCAGATAGGTTCGAAACTTCGGCAACTCAACTTCCCGGACGGCCAGCCCTGTTTCCGAGTCGCCGTAATTTCCCAGAGTCCCGAACTGCGAAAGGTCGATTTTTGGATCGACCGTGTAGAGCTGACAGCGTAATTGCAGAGTGCCGCTTGACTTCAAGTCGGGCACAGCGGTGGCCAGTTTTGGTTGGACAGCCTGAGGCACAGGTTCCTCAGTTCCGACGATCCGTGGCGAACTGGGGCGGAGCCCCAAACCTTCCGGCAAACTCGGGGAAACGTGCAACTGGGCATGCGTGTTCGGCGCAACGTCCGGGGCAAGCGCGGATTGTTGAACGGCTTGCTGCTGCACTTGCTCGACCATCTGCCTGATGGGCGCGGGGAGAGCGCGCTTGAACTTCTCTACAGTCGATTGAGGCACAAACCCCCAGGTAGAGGTCGCTAAGGCGACGCCTCCATAGCCTAGCCCCATGACCAAGACCGCCGCCATCGTCACTGCGCCGCGCTGCTTTCGATTGTTCAAGATCATCTCAATCCTCCGAGAAACCTCTGGCTTCACCGCCATCGGCATGGCGAGACCAGCGAGGTGGTCGCGACTCTGCTGGGCGATGTCGAGAAGGTCCTGCGCATACCGGTCAGCGCGGACGCCGCTTGCCAAAATCAAGTCGTCGACGGCCTGTTCGGAGAGGCTGCGAGTCTTCGAGACCAGCCACCAAGCCAGCGGATTGGGCCACGCGAGAACGCACGTGAGGCTAGCCAGGAACTGGATCCAGCAGTCACCACGCTCAAGGTGGGCTGTCTCATGGAGCAACACCGTATCGAGTCTCTCTTCGGACCAGCAATTCCAGGTCGGAGGCAATAGCACCACTGGGCCGCCCCACCAGACCGCGAGCGGAACCACTGCCTTTGCATCGACCCGCGTGTGCAGTTTAGGGCGCAAATCAATTCGCTTGGAACGAGACACTCGGTGCCCCACCATGCCCAGACCCGCGAGCAGCCGTGCTCCGAGGAACAATGCCACTACAGTCCACAAGGTCACGAACGTCCCAAGTGGATCGACCATAAACGGGTTGTGAGAAACCGCGCTCACGGGAGATGCCACGCTCACAGCAGTCTGGACCGGCTCGATGACTCGAACGGGGGCCGAAATGACCACCACGGGAGTTTTATAGATCGGCTTGATCTGGCGGTTCAACACAAAGCTCGCGGGGACTAGCACGAGCATCGCCACCAGAGCCGATGCGCCAATGGCGTGCTGAGTCGCCGCAGAACGGCGGCGAGCCAGCGCCAATACGATCACCGAGACCAAGCCCACGATCAGAGTCCGGGTCAGATACGAGAGAAGATCTAAGGTCATTTCTGTTCCTCCCGGGCTTGTTCGATGAGGCTCTGAAGGCGTAGGACCTCTTCCGAGCTGAGTTGCGCCTCACTGTCGCTTAGCAAGGCGACTACGACATCGCTCACCGAGCCCTTGAAGAAGGTCTGGACTACTTTTGAGAGCGCTAGTTTCGCCGCGGACTTCATCGGTCGCACCGGCAGGTAGACGTTCCTGCCTTCTTCCTCGACCTTCTTCAGTTGCCCTTTCTCCTCAAGGATCTTGAGGAGCGTGCGGACGGTGGAACCAGCCGGAGATCCGGGCAGCTTCTCCGTGAGCAGCGCGGTCGTGAGGCGTCCGTGCTCATAGGCAAGATCCATGATCTGCTGTTCGCGCTTGCTGAGATACCCGGCGGAGTTTTTCATCTAACGCTAAAATATTAGCGCCGATTTTTCTGAATGCCAACGGTTTTGCGCGAAATTTTTAGCGGCAAGAAAAAATCTCTGAAACCGTTCGGTTCGGTTACAACGTTCATAATAAGGCTCTACCGCAAATGGTTTCGAACGTCTTTGATCTGGAATACCGAACCAGAAGGGTAAGCGCCCTTCGAACCCGACTTGCGGAGTCGGGATGCCGCATCACACCCCAAAGACTCGCGATTCTGGACGCGTTGGTTAACGGCGCGAGCCACCCCACTGCCGAAGAGATCTACGCGCTGGTGCTGAAAGTCAGCCCGACGACGTCCCTGGCCACCGTTTACAAGACGCTTGACACGCTCAAAGCGCTTGGCGAAGTCCAAGAACTGGAACTGGGAAGTGGACGCAATCACTACGACGCGGTCGACCCGGTGGCCCACCCCCACGTCGTTTGCACTCAATGCGGTCGCATCGAAGACGTCCGGATAGAAGGCGCGTCCAGGCTCCTCGAAGAAGCATCCAGAGCCTCGGGGTATCAACTCCTCACCGAGCGACTAGAGTTCTTCGGGATCTGCCACTCCTGCCAAACCACCAAGAATTAATCTCCTTACGGAGAATCATTCTCCATAAGGAGTGGTAGTATAGCTTTCATGCCCGAGCTTCAAACTGCGCCGGAAGAACCCCGACAGGTTGAAGGGGCCTTTGGAAAGCACGATCACGACTTCGTCCTTCAAAGGGTGCAGCCCGCTCTACTCGGACTGATGGACGGTTCGGTCTCCACTCTAGCGCCGATCTTCGCGGCCGCCGAGCTAACCCATCGCCCAATGAGCGCCTTCTACGTGGGGCTTGCCGCTTCGGTTGGCGCGGGCATCAGCATGGGACTAGCCGAAGCTCTTTCGGACGACGGGTCGGTAACCGGGAGGGGCAGCCCCGTCGGTCGCGGCGTGGTCACCGGTTTAGCGACGGTTTTGGGCGGAATGCTGCACACACTGCCGTTCCTGTTACCCAGTCTCTCACTCGCGCTGGACTTCGCTTATGTCGTGGTGTTCGTCGAACTCATCACGATTGCCTACATTCGGTACCACTTCATGAAAAGCCCCCTCGGACGAACCATCGTTCAGGTCGTCGTCGGGGGAGGAATCGTGTTTGCGATCGGTATCGTTCTTGGCAAGATCGGCGCGGCCGGTTAATTAGGGCGCTTCGCTGTAAACGAAGTCTCCCCCAGACACATCCCAAGTCGGCCCGAAGAATCCGACGACTCGGACGCCGGCCATTCCTGCCTCAAGCGCCTTCGAGACCGTAACCAGCACGTCTGGGAACCCGATCATTGGCTGCAGGTAAGGGAGATTGTTCGAGTCTCTCATCCCCACGATGCCGGTCCCCGAGACCGCCGCCACGAGCGCGGTGTCGCTTCCCTCGATAGGTCGCACGAACAGGCAAGTGAGTCCATCACCGGAAAGTTTCTTGTCCCCGATGGTGATCACGCCTCGACGAACTTGAACCGGTGAAGAGCCAAGGAGAGCGGTCCAAGCCTTATTCGTATCGGCATTTCCGTACAGGATGATCCCGCGATTCTTGAACTTCTTGGCATCAAACTCGGTGTCGGGCAACACGTCGGGAGAGCCGTTACCGCGAAACCAGAAGGTTTCCGCATCGTAGCGCGCCTTGGCCAGTGCCCACGCGTTTTCCTCGGCGGTTCCCTTGGTGCCGTAAACGAACACCATGCGGTGGTTGAATGCCATGCGCAGGGGGCCATAACGCATCGGGTTCTTTTCAGTCGCCGGAATGGGGGCGCCAATCCGCCAGTGGCCAGCCGATTTCTTCAAGTAGATACGGTCAACCTTAGACGCAGGCGCCGTCTTTAGCTCGTCGCCGTCGATCGAGAAGGACACCGGTCCGCTCCCGTAAATCGGGGAAAGCGCAACCGAGAATTGGAGCACGTTCGTCGTCGTGGCGGTGAACTTTCGAAGGTAGGCGTCGGCATGGATCTGGACACGAGAAATGCTGCCTTCCGATTGCTGAGACTCCAAGTTGAGCCAGCGAAGCTTGGACGTTACCTGAGGATTGGCGGTGGCGAAATCGACGTCGCGCACGGTTCGGTCTTGGGGGAGCGCATGCCGTGCGAAGAAGTCGTACATGGGCGGCCAGTCAACGCAGTCTGCGCCGGGTTCCGGCGAGAGATCCCACCAGTGCCCCTGCCCCGGCTGCTCATGCAAAACGTAATCGTGGTGGAAACTCTTGATCTCCTCGATCATGTGGCGGGGCTCGGTGACCGGGACGTTGTCGTCGGCAGTTCCGTGTAAGGCGTAGATTCCCTCGGTGGCATAGTTCGTCTTGTAGCCGAGGGTGTCGCCCACTGCGTTAGCCCGTTGAAGCAGCTTTTCGAGAGAAGAAGGGTCGGTGGGACGCTTCGCGCCCGCATAAGTGTAGGAGGAGATCCAGCCCGCACTTGGTCCGATGGCGGCGAAGAGGTCTGGGTAGAGCGCGCCAAGTTGCCACGTTCCGTGGCCACCCATCGAGTGGCCCGCCAGATAGACGCGCGAAGGGTCATAGGCAAAATGGCTCTTGGCATCGTTGAGCACCTCAAGGGCGTCGATGCGGCCCCAGTCCTCCCAGTCGAATCCGTACGGTCGGCGATTAGTAGGGGCCACCAGGGTTAGCCACGGTTTGCCCGAGTAGGCGTCGGCTTGCCCCATCGCTTCCACGGAAGCGCCGTGGAGGCTGAGCACGAGGGAGGGCTTTGGTGCTCCTGGTGATCGATCTCGGGCGGGGTTCACGCCGTAGTACTGCACGCTGCCTTCAATGTCGCTGAGGAAGGTGCGCTTGTAGTTCTCGTCCGGCTTTCGAAGGCGCAGGGTCACCGTAGTCTCGTCGAGTTGTTTGCCTTTCTCGAACAACTTGACCGCGACCGGGCCACCGGTTGGCGCATCGAGTTCGATTCCCGTCTTGATCACACCAAAAGGCAGGATCGACTTGACGGACGTTCGGCGAGCACGTCCGCCCGAAGCAAGAGTCTCAATGGTGAGGTCACTCACCGTCTTGTCGGTGGCGTTCCGTACGACAAGAGCTCCCCACTTGACGCTTCTCTCACCAACGACCACATCGGGCAGAGTGGAATCCCGGTTGTCCAACTCGATCAGCTTCTGAGGATCAACGACCAGCACCCGAACCCTGCCGCGAGCGCATCGTAGGAAGATCTCGGTGGCGCCCGCCTTCAGGTGGACGGGAAGGGCGACGTAGCCCGTCTCGTACACATCGCCGGTCCGCGGCTCGCCGTTCACATAGAAGAAACTCGCGCCTTCCGGTTGAAGGAGAACCGTGCGCTCACGGTCGGAGTTGAGCGTCACCGCGACGTAGCCGTTTTCGGCTTCGATGTAACCGTCCTTATCCGCTTTCACCAGGCGCCAGGCTCGGGCGCCCATCGTCTGCCCGGCGGCGGGAACGGTTAGGGAGCCATCCAGAATGGCGAGTTCGACCGGGTCACGCCGGACGTCGGCCAGAGACGCGGAAGGGATCGAGATCGCGAGGCCCTCGCGAATCGTTGTTGGCGAAGTCGCCGATTGAACGCCCAAACAAACAAGGAGCACCGAAACCATGTGCCCCAGATCTTAGCACTCGGTTACCGGTTCAAATACGACCGCTGCCCGCACCGCCACCCACTCCGTTGGTCTTCGCAACGGGTGGTTTTGACTTGTCAGTTAGAGGCTTGGCCTTCTTGTCGTTGGGCGTATCCGCGTCCTCGTCCGAGAGCACGGTTCCAGTGACCTTCCTTCCTCGATAGACCTCTTCATCGGAGTCCTCCTTTGTGGAGACGGTCATGTCCAGGGCGACGAGATCATCGCCCTTCGAGTTCTTCATCCGGACGTCCAGCTTGCCCTGGGTGCTCAGGAGCGTCAGCTCATCCTTCTCAGCGTCGTAGTCGGCTGTGGTCGACCAAACATAGCGCCATCGTCCGGAAGGCAGATCCTGGCGGCCTTGGGGGCTTCCGATGACGTGGCCATGACGCTCGCCCTTCCGGTACCAGTAGTCGACCTGGTCGCACATGATGACCATCGGATACTGGCGAATCGTCTTGCCGCTTCGAAGATCGTCGTCCAACTGCTTTTCCTCGGGTGTCCGAGGAGGAGTCGTTTTCGAAGCATCGCTCTTCACATCCTTGGGCTTGAGTCCGGAGGGCAGCCCCGCCTTGAGGTCCTTGACGCCCGGAACCGGGCCCACCGCAGCGTTCGATTGAGCGAGTCCTCCGGCAACTACCGTGTCCGGGTTCAAGCGCTGGAATTCGGGCAGTGGTTCCTCTTTGGGAGGTTTGTCTTGGTCGGACTTCGGCTTGACGAAAATCGTGACGTGACCGACGAGCACCACTCGTCGCTCTTTGTGATAAATCGTCGCTTTGTCGGCGGTGATGTCGGCTTTACCAGAGAAGTATTTGACGTTTCCGGTGGCCACCATGACGTCGGTCTTGAGGTTTTGAGCAATGAGGTCCGATTTAAGGATCATGTCATCGTCTTCGGCCCGGCCACGCACGTAATAACGCATCGAGGGAGCTGCTTTGACACTCTCTCCCGACACGTGCCAAGGCTTGTTCGCCTGGGAATCATCGGATCCGGACTCCTTTTGAAGAAGCGGAAGGTCGCCTCGATAGTCCACCGCGCCCGTATCAAAATTGTGGGTCTTGGTGTCCAGGTGGAACGCCTCTGCCCGAATCTGGCCTTTGTAGAGCCGTCCACTCACGGTTTGAAGCGCTCTCAGCGAGTGTTGATCCTTATCGAACACTAAAGCCGTCGTTTTGAGGTCCATATCCGCGTTCTGGACCCGCGCAGCGCCATTGATGGTCAACTGATGGGCGTTAGCCCTCCAGAGGCCCTGCACCGCTTCGTATTGGTATTGCTGGCCATCCTCACGGAAGACACCGTCATGGATTCCGGTGAGAGTGAAGAGTTGACGATCCTTGTTGATGTCGACTCGATCGCCGAACACCGAAGTGACAAGCTGGCCGCGGTGGTAGGCCTTCACATGGACGTTCTGCAGGCGAATACCGACGGAATCCTCTATCCCAGTCTGGGTCTCTTTCCTCAGACTTGCGAAGGGATCGGCGGTCACTAGGTCCACCGCGTGCAGGTATGCCGTTCGGACTCCCACAAACGTAAGGACTCCTAGCCCGAAGTTACGGGCTAGGAGAAGAGAGTGATTAAGGGGTTGGGGTGAGCGTGACATCTTCCTCCACGACTTCGGACGTTGACGTGAGCGTGCCGGTGATCGGAGTCGCCGTGTAGCCCGTCTTTGTTACCGTGATTGTATACGTTCCTGCCGGCACCCAGAAGTAGTAGGTCCCGTCAGAACCGACCGTTGTCGAGCGATACGGAGTGCCCGAGATACTGAGCGTCACGGTGGCTCCAGGCGAGGCGCTGAGCGGCGAGACGCGACCCCAGATGTTGTAGGGAGATCCGGGCGGGTTGCTACTGCTGCTCGGCACGAGCCCGATATCTCCGAGGGAGAGGATCGAACTTAGAATGATCCGACTGGACGGAGTGAAGTTCGCGGCGATGTAGCCGGTCGCGGTGATCTGTCCGGGCATGTTCGGGAACAATCCCGTGGCTGAGTAGGCCACACCGGCTACCGAAAACGTGCCGTCATGAGCGGTCGTCCCCTGAACTCCGCCGAGGGTCACTGTGGCGCCGGCGATGGGGGCAAGAGTGGTCGAGTCGAGCGCTCGGCCGGTGGCGGTGATCTTCGAAGGGCCGATCCAGAGCTGGCCGACGTCGGTCGAAGTGGTGATGGGGGCGAAGGTGAACACGAAGAGCGAACTGCCATCTCGTCGATCGACCCGCAAGGTGTTGGCGCCCGATGGGGCGGTTATTGTGAAGCTGCCATCCGCCGCGCTTGAAAGCGTAGTCGTGGTCGACGAGCCTACTTGGATCTGGGCTTGGGTGGCCGGGATGCCGTTGACGACGTCCTCAATTGTGCCGGTGATGGTTACGGTGGGGGTCGACCCGCCACCGCCGCCGCATCCGGTACAGAACAGTCCGACGACGATGGCGATGAGAATCAGAAGTTGCTTCAATTGCCTACTCCAATGGCGGTCAGCGTAAACGTCTGGCTGCTGCTGGTCGCGACGAAGTAGTAGCGCCCATTGCGTTGAATCGTGGATATGACCCCACTTGATCCGTTCTTTAGGGTCACCCTCGGGGCGAAACCGGCTTCAGAGACGAAGCGCATGGTGTAGGCCTTCCCCACTTTGAGATTACTGACAGCCAGCGAATACGAAACACTGTGCCCGATTGGCTGGAAGTCTCGATAGAGCGGCTGGACTGCATTCGACACGATCTGCAGGCCACCGACTGACGGCGGGATGCCACTGTCGAGAGCGCGATCAATCCCAGTCGTGGCCGCGGCGGCCATGCCGACGACACAGTCAGCTGAGTCACCGTTGCCGGTCGTAATGCCGACGTGGACCTGCCACTTCGGGGTCGGGGCAACCGCCGGCTGGGCCGAGGACCGGACCTTCACTCCGGAAGTCGTCCCAGGGGTGAATTCCAGCACAACGCCCTCTGGGGCGAGACACTGGACGAAGTAGGCTTGGCCCGGGGCGAACTGAGTCGCCGCCGTGAAGGACCCAGCGGTGGGATAGCCAGCCGCCGAATCGTTTGCGCCGGGCACGAACTGGAAGAACGTGTTCCCAATGAGGGTTCCGGTGGTGGCGGCAGTTAAGAAAGTGGCCGGGGCGGTGAGATCATTGGCATGGTAGACCAGCACCTGGGACTGCGAGACCGTGGTTGGGTACGGATTCGAGATCAGGTTCCAGCCGGGGGCCAACGCGACACTAAGGGGCGTCGTGCTGTAGCCTCTTCCCGCCACTGGCACGGTGCCGCCGGTTGGATACAGGGTGAAGTAGCCGTGCCCAATCTTGAACGGCTCCACGTTGGGGTTCAACGCGTACTTACCTGCCACTCCGTCGTATCGGGCCACGAGAAGCTGAGATGGGGTTGCTCCCAGGACGGCAGCCGGGTCTGATTCGAATGGGTCGATCGGAAAGCCGAGGGCGTTGATGCCAGCGGCAAGGGAGAAGTTGTAGAAGCTGTCTTGATTGACGCGGAGGTCCAACGCAAAACCGATCTGACTGCCGTCGGCGAGGGTGCCGGTCGTCGGTTTATCCACAAACCGGTCGAGCAACATGGTGTTGGTAGCGCCAGACGTCTTCCAGACCTGCACTTCGATGGTTCGGGCCAAGTTGTACTCGGCATCGAATGACGAGATGACGTTGACCCCAAACGCTCCATTGACGACGGGTGCGTCGGTCACGAGGTCGGCGCCTACGTAGACTTTGACGTCCAGCGTGTCCCCGCTCGCGAGGTCGACGCCACTCACCGTGCCGAACAGTTCGTTCGGGGTGGCGTTGCTTGAAGTGGACACGCCTCCAGCCGGGACGAAGACGCGGGTGACCTGGTCGTTCACGGGAATGTCGACGGCGACGCGATAGATGAGGCCGCCTTCGTACGAGCTCAGGAAGTTCGGCGTGACCGAGCCGTATCCAACGCTTATCGCCATCTGGTCGTCTTGAGCAGCGGGCGAGAAGCGATTGTAAGTCGAGTCCAAATAGAGCGGATAGGCGGTCGCGTTCAGAAGCGTCTCGTTGCCGGAGGAGTCAGTGGAGAAGTAGGTGGTCGCGAAGTCGAAGAGGCCGAAATCCGGGGTGGTAGAGGTTGTGGTGTCGGGAGTCTCTGGCACTGCCTCTACAACTAACTTCGTGCCCGCACTGATGGTCGGCTGCAGGATGAACTGGCGTCGGAACCACTCGGAGAACGATAGCCCTTCGACCGTCGCGTTCGACGGACGCTCGGTCGAGATCACCGTCTGCGCCTTTTGCACGAGGGTGGGGACACTGGACAGGACGGAGGTGTCGGAGGCGATCAGGGTGTTGAAGTCTTTGGCGAACGCGGGGTACTCGGTAAGCACCTTAGACCAAGCCGAACCGGACATTCGGTAGCGCAGGAGATACAGACCACCGTTGGTGCCCGCCCCCACGGTTTGCGCCTTGAGGTTCGGGGCGATGAACAGGGGGCCAGCAAGTCCGCGCTGGTTGTACCAATCGTAGTAACCCTGAACGTCGTATGTCGACGACAGGATGCTCTCGATCGTGCCGAGATCGAGTCCGGAGATCAGGTTCTCCCGCATGATCGTGGCAGTCACCCCTCGGACGAGGCCCTCTTCCAGACCGTCGTAGGGGTAGGGCGTCGTGCCTTGGTAGGCGAGCAAGAGGGTGTGAACGAAGTTCACGGCGGCGGTCTCGTTCGAGTTGTAGACCGGGAATCGGATCTCTTGTTGGCCGGAACCGTTGTCCGGAAGGTAGATGCCACCAGCGACCGCATCTCGGTCGTCAATCGTGGCGTCGTAGTTACTGACCAGGATATTGCCGGCGGCAAACGGCTGGCCGAACTTGGCGGTTAGCTCGGACTGGACGTCGCTGAAGACGGTTTGCAGGAAGGTCTGGTATGTCGCGGGGAACGTGTGCCCGGTCGTGGTGCTGAACGTCAGGGTGATCGGGCCTCCGCCGCGAGTGCTTCGAGTGCGCACTGGGATGCCGTTTCGGGTGAGGTTGACCCGGGTAGGGAACGAAATCTGGAGGTTCGGATGCTTGGCCAGCAGGCGTCTTTTCGCGCCGTCGGTGATCGCGGCGATGTTCTTCGCCGTTTTCTTCACGGCGGTGGCTACCGGGTCGGAACTGCTACGGGTGGAGCCGATCTCTACCGTGAGGGTGTTGGTCTGGGCGTAAGCGATGCCCACGGCCGCAAGGGCGATGCTGAAGATGGTTCTGGGTGCTCTCAAGGGGTGGTGCCTTCGGGCATAGCCCGGGAACGCAAGCAAAAATAGCGATGCGCGCTGGTCAATTCCTCGGACGTCTCACTGGGGACTGAGGTTCTAGCAAAGTGCGAATGTTCACGCTTGGTATCAGAGTATGCAGTGGTTTGTGGTCAGTGGTCAGTGGGCAGTGGGCAGTGGTCAGTGGTCAGTGGGCAGTGGTCAGTGGTCAGTGGGCAGTGGGCAGCGGGCAGCGGGCAGTGGGCAGCGGGCAGTGGGCAGTGGGCAGTGGGCAGTGGGCAACGGGCAGTGGTCATTGGGCAGTGGGCAGTGGTCATTGGGCAGTGGGCAGTGGGCAGTGGTCATTGGGCAGTGGTCAGTGGGCAGTGGGCAGTGGGCACCGACTCGGTGGTCGGGGACACTGGCCACACTGCTCACTCTCTTACGATCTGAATCCATAGGACAAGGATAGATCGAAGGCGTTCGCGCGGTAGGCGCCGGTGGTGACGGTTGGATCCAGGTTACTCACGTTGTGGATTCGGTACGAACCGGTGAGGCCGAGTCGGGAAAAGATGCTGTAGGTGTACGAGAAGATGAACTGGTCGTCTTCCTGTCCCGAGTAACCGGTGTAGTCACCCCGGATATAGGAAGCCGAGAGCTGATGCTTCGGGGCTAGCCGATAGCCGACCTCCAGGTTGTAGTCGAGACTGTTCTGCCGGTAGATGCTAGTGCCGCCGGAAACGAGGGTGTTCAGACCCAACTGGTACGACCATTTGCCCTTCGGCGATCCGGTCAGGTTGAAGCCTACCGAGGTCGTGTTCGTGGAGCCGCTGATCGCCGAGTTGATGAAGTCGGATGTGGTGCGGTCGAGCGACACGTCGAGCACGGTAACTTGGCCGAGATCCCACTGCCCTCCGACTCCGATGGACTTCACAAGGGAATTTGAAGAGAGCGTTCCCGTCGAACGGTTCTCGGTGTAGTGGAGGTTTAGCGGCAACCGATTGGAAGCCTTGTAGTCCAGCATCATCGTGCGCGTGTTGAGTTGACCGTTGGCCGCGCCGAGGTAGCCGCTGCCGAGCCCGCCGGAGGAGAACCCGTTGCCGCCGTAGCCGTAGCCAGCGCCGTTCGAGAAGCCGGAAAGGGTCGTGCCCTGCCCGGAGGTGCTGTTCAGAAGGGATGCGGAGACGCCCCACTTGTCGCTGGGCCTCCACGTGCTGGAGAAAGAGATATCGTCGCCGGTGCTCGCTTGCCCCAGTGCGCGGGTGTCGCTGACACTGACCTTGCCTACCAAGTTCAGGTGAGTGATCGGCGTGTAGGTCGCTCCGACGTGATAGGTCACGAGTTCCACCGAGCCAATGACGGTGTTTCCAGCGCTATCGAGGAGGGGGCCCCGGCCTTGTTGGTACTCGACCCCGGTGTCGAACCGCACCTGCTTACCGAACGACTTCGCGGCGGACAGCGAACTGCTGTCCAGTTGAGACTCGTAGGCCTGGTGACCGGAAGTTCGGGTTTGGGCAACCGTCCAGTTGGTGCCGTCAGCAGAGTTATAGGTGGCGTAGGCTTTTGCGCTCGTGCTGCGCGCATTGTAGAGGGTCGTCGACGTTGTCGAGGTCGACTGGTCGTCGATCATGCTGTTGCCGTAGGCAATGCCGTAGGTGATCAGCGGCTTTTTGACTTCGGCGCCAAGGCTGTATGACCGCTCGTTTCGCGAGAAGCCCTCCGTCTCGATGGACACGAAGTGGGTTGGAATGTCCTTGACGTTGGCGGTCAGGTTGAGGTCGCCGATCAGGTAGTTGCCGTTCAGGGTTCGAGCGAGCGCGCCGGTGGAGTCAGCCGTGTTGATCGTTTGGCCGAGCGCCTGGTTGAACTGAATGCCGCCGCGCTGGCCGAATCGGTAGGAGTAGTCGAATCCGTACACCTGGCGGTCGCCGTTTACCGACTGGGTGACCTGCGGTCGATACTTGACGTAGAGCGTGGTGTTATCGGGGGCGGCCAGGGTGGAGTTGAGGATCAGTTGCCGATGCTCGGCGGGGTTCAGGGCGTAGTCGCCGACGACCACCCCGTTTACGTAGGTTCCCATCACGAGCAATCGGTCTCCGAGTTGGACCGTGATCGTCGAGACGATCGGCTCATACGAGAGCATGTAGGTGGTCGAGGTAGCGCCCGCGAAGACAAACAGGTCGGGGACGGTTCCGTCGCCGCTGGTGCCCGTCGAACGCTGCTGAACGATGGACGCGCCCACTTGGCCGAACCGGCCTAGGTTGTACGATGCTCCTACTCCGGCGAGAATTCCTGGCGAGGTTCCCGGGCTGACCGATTCGAAGGTGGCGACGATGGTGCTGGTGGGAGGGATGACCCGGCTGAGGAACGAGATGCTTCCGCTCCCGAGGTTGGTATCGAGCACGTAGTCGGTACCGGGTCTCATGGTTTGGCCGTCGACTTGGACTTGGAGGGTGTCTTGGAGGACACGTCCGCTCTCCAAATAGTAGGGGCCAACCGAGTTCGAGCCTTGGATGCTGACGGTTTGGGCGCTTCCCTTCGTCTCGCTGTAAAGGGCCTTCGCGTGGAGTGGTCCCTTCGTGTACTCAACCATCGAACCTTTGAGGGATTTGTAGAAGTTTGTGAGCGAATTCCCACTCAAGAGAGACCCGCGGATATCGCCCTCGCTGACCTTCAGTGGGCCACGGTCATACTCGAGCAGGACCTGGTGAGTGGTGGGGTCCGAAAGTCGGCTGTCGGGCAGGTCGGCCTGGAAACTGAGGACGCCGAATACCTTTCGCCCGGCGACCGACATGGAGCCGTTGTTCGTGAAGGTCTGGTCACCTTCGCCGTAGTTCGTGGTGGTGGCGTAGGCGTCTTTGTCCCCGGTTACGCTGAAGGCGTGGAGCCCGAGCGTTCGCGAGCCCGTGACTTCCAGCTTGCCAAACAGGTTGTCGTCTAGCCAATCCATGCTGGACGAGACTTTGGACTTTTGGGGCTTGGGGGCTGGCTGAATCGGCCCGAGTGGATCGGGAGTGGTGCTGCTGGTCGCCGGGATGACAACCTTGTGCATTCCCACCTGCTTGAATGTCGCGTGCTTCAAGATCAGCAGGTACACCTTTCGCGGCAAGACGGGGAAAGGCGCGGCCTGAGTTGTGGCCATCAGGAGGAAGATCCCCCCGACGGCGGAGATGCGAACAGCGAACATTGATCTAGAAGACTCTTAAAGGTAGAGGCCGTTACGGAACTATTTCGTTCAGGGCCCCTAAATTCAGAATTCAGATTTTAGCTGAGGCGTTGACTGTCTCAACGAGGAGTTCGATGTTCTTGCCAGCAAGTCGTGTGAGTTCCTCACGTTTGCGGACAATGAGCTTCACGTTTCGCTCTCGATCCTTGTTGAACGCGGTGAAGGTGTCGAGCATACGCTGGGCGGTGAGGCCCTCCAGCGTCATGGCGGTCCCGATGTCCAGCATCCGAGAATAGGCAGAGACCTTGGGGTCGTAGCTGATCATCATCGGGGGGACGTCGACGGTGGTCGCGAGGATTCCGGCGTGCAGTCTCATGGCGACCACGCAGTCCATTCGGGCGATGCGCGAGGCGATCTGCATGGGAGTCGTGGACCGATGGATGTCGGGAATGCGGCCTCCCTGTCGCTTGGAAATCTCAAGGTTGAGGGGGACGTCCTCTTCCTGGTCCATCGCGATCAGGACCGGCATGGTGCCTGATTGGTAGAGCAGTCGGCAGAACTCGCCGATGAGGGTGGCGACGTCTCGGCCCTTTCCGAGGGGGCGAGGGGCGATGCCCGCGACGCGCATGCCGCCCACGGCGAAGCCGCCTTCCTCATCCGACTTGAAGCCTCGGGGGAGGAGGAACGCGCAGTCGGCGGTTACGTGGATCTTGCCACGAACTCCGATGGACTGGAGGGCCTGAACCGAACCCGGATCGCGGACCGACACCACGTCGGCCATTTGGAACGCGTTGGCAGCGGCTTTCTTGCCGAGGAACGTGGTGAGGGGGCCGACGCCTTGGCCGAGCAGAAGGACCTTCTTCTTGGCGGCTTTGGCCTTCTTGACCAGGTTCGAGTAGTAGTAGACGCTTCGGACGCTGGTGACGTCCTGGAAGATGCTTCCACCGGGGAATACGAGCGCGTCGCACTCGGCGATGGCGCGGTCGATCTGGTTGTTGTTTCGACGATCGAACGCTCGGACGTTGAAATCGCGATGAGTCGAGTCGGGGTCGCCGCTGAGCGCAGCGCAGGTGAAGCCCTGTGTCTCCGCGACGCTGGCAAACCCGTACATCATGGCGTTATCGCCGTGGTTGCCACATCCGATGTATCCGGCTAAAAGCAGATGTCCCGCCAAAGTTAAGTGTTCCCTCGTGCCAGGAGTTTTGAGGAAAAAGCCCAGAGCACGATGCCGATGATACACCCCAGGCCGAGTCCGATGAAGATTCTGGCCAAACTTAGGACCACTGGGATGTGCAGGTGACACAGAGTGTTCACAACACTCGTCTGTCCGACCGAGCCAACCATGAGCGCGAGGACGGTCCAGGGCGCGAGGGCGTCTTCCTCGATGGCTCGCTTTCTCAACAGTCCGAGCAGGCCGATGGCCACATAGAGGGCGGGATTCCCGACGAGGAACTCCTTGGTTCGCGGCCTCACGTAGAGCACGTTGTCGAGCAGTCCGCGAAGTTCCAGTTCGCCGCCGCTTGCCCCGACCGAACTGTCGTTTCCGGTGCGGGCCAGCATGAAGCCGAGGACGCCAAGGATGAACACGCCGAGGGCGGCGGTCCCCCAGGTGATGGGACTCTTGAGGATCTTCTGGCGGTCAAGGAGTCGGCTGGCGAATACCCATCCGACGATAAGGATCGGGAGGAAGATGGAGATCTTAATTCCCTTGAACTCATCCGCCTTGACGAGATAGGGGAGCCCGTTTAGGAGGCCGGCGACGCACAGTCCGCCGAGCACGCTGAGGAGCGAGACGAGAACGTACCCGGGCAGCGGCTGCAGCATCTTGGGCAGGCCCTTCGGCGAAGGGAGCTTATCGAGTAGCAGGAACCCAACGATCGGGAATGCGCCGGAGGCGAGGAGAGCAACCGCTTGCCTTCCCGACTTCAGCACACAGGCAAGACCGGCAAGTACGAGGAGCACCAGGATGACGTTGAGGACTCGCTTATCTTGGAAGAGCTCGGTCGCTACGTAGAAGCTGACGGCGGCGATCAGGAGGCCCAGCACGGGGAACAGCGGTTTGGGGACGCCGGGCTCGGTGTAGGTGTGGGGGCGGCCGACCGGGATCGATCGCTTCGCGAGTCCGTGCTCGATGGCTTGGATGAACAGGGCGAAGTTAGCGACTGGCTGCTCGGCGGCGTAGGAGAATGGGCGAACCATGAGGATTCGCATGTTTCGTTCGCGGGAAGCTTTTACGAAGCGGTCGACGGCCGATTCGAAGTCGAGTCGATCGAGTTCGGCAGTTTGGGCGGTGTGGAGTCGGATGACGTTTTCCGGTGTCGCCTCGACCACGTTTTGGTCGCCACCGATCTTGGTGAACTCGGGAGAGGCGTATCGGATTCCGAGTTTCTCTAGAGTCTCGATGGTGGCGTTGAGGGACTCGCGGCGGCCGAGAACCTGATCTCCCATGGGGAGGAAGACGTCGGCGCCGGTCGATTTCAGCCAGGCGAGGGTTTGCTGGACGCCAAGGCTACTGAGCCCGGGCGGGTTCGAGCAACGGCCGATGATTTCGAGGTGAAGTCGGTGGGCGAGGGCGACCTGGTCGGGATCGAGACCGATGGGGGTCTGTCGCAGCACCAGCGGGGAGACGGCGGGGAGAGGGAACGTGGTGCCTCGGGGCACGAGGTTGCCGGCGAGGTCCTTAAAGCGAATTCTGAGGCCTTGTCTCACTCGGCCGATCTGCCGAAGGTCGGTGAGCTTGAGTCCGCTGGACATGGGGACGTCGGGACCGGTGGACTCGGAGATGATGGTGGCGCGGCCGGAGCTGACGAGGTCGCCGAGGAAGCCTTCGGAGAGGACGATCGAGGTGACGCCTTGGGCTTTGAGATCAGTGAGGGCGGTTTCGACGCTGACGCCTTGGGCGGCGGCGAGAGATTCGACGGTTTCGTACTCAACGGCAATGGCGGTCGATCGGTTTTCGTTTTCGACCGCGTTGCGGCGGTGGACGGAGTAGATGGCGACGATGGCGGTGAGAACCAGAACGATCGGTAACCAGAGAGGGAGGGGCTTCTTATTCAAATTATTTGCTCCGATCAGACGAAGTCGAACTCTTCCTCACGACCCTTGAGGATGGTTTTTCGACCGCCGAGAAGGAGGACGGTCAGCATTCCGGCGAGGAATCCGCCGGCGTGAGCCCAGTTGGCGACGCCTTCTTGCGGGATCAGGATTTGCCACAGGAACCAGAGTCCGAGGAGGACCCACGCGCTCACCACGAAGGAGAGGAATACGAGCACGGGCACGTAGATCTCGATCTTGTTCGTTGGGAACAGCAGGAAGTAGGCGCCGAGGACTCCTCCGATGGCTCCGGAGGCTCCGAGGGTCGGTACGGAGGAGCTAGGGTTGACGTAGATCTGGGCGAAGGCGGCGGCGACTCCCCAAAGGATGTAGTAGAGGGCGAATCGGGAAGAGCCGAGGGCTTGCTCGATGGTGGCGCCGAAGACGACGAGGAACACCATGTTTCCGAGGATGTGGCTCACGCTGCCATGCATAAACATGGAGGTGAAGATCGTGATGAGGGGAAAGAAGTCTCCGCTTCCCCGGATGGCATGCATGACCTCGTTGGGCTGCATGGTGAGGTCGGCAAATACCACATTAGGCCCCCAAAGCCCCCAGTGCCGGTCCCACAGAAACACGATCACGTTGAGCGCAACAAGCGTATAGGTGACGACCGGGATGGCCGCTTTCTGCTGGTTGTCGCTTACCGGAAACACAGCTAACGAGTGTACACGAGTCTGGAGGGCGGAGCCCGGTTTGCGGTTGGCGGCTCCCGGTTGGCGGTCCGGAGGGGGTTGTCGGTCGCTGGCTGTTCTGGGTTCGTTTCGTAGTAAGTGTGTTGCAGTTGGACGCTGGCGGAACCGCGAACGGAGCTCGCGGCTACTTTGAGCCTGCATTGGGGACTGGTGCGGATTTCTGGGTTCGTTTCGCAGTCAGGTTGTTGCAACGCTATTGGGTTTTCAAGGTGCGGTTGGGTTCGTTTCGCAGCGATTCGTTTGAGTCTGCTGGGTTTGCCAATCAATCATGCAGACGATTGTCTGCATATTCAACACCGGGACTGGGGTTAACGTTACAGGTGGCAGGGGACTTGCGCAGACATTCGCAATTTTTGCGTTTTTTGTGCGGAATTCGTGACTCGGAGATCTGAGGCCATGGATAAGGTGGGGTTGACCGCACAAGTTCTTCGCCTCGTTGGGTTGGATTTTCGTTGATTTGCGGGCTTCACCCGTTACCAGGGTAGATCGACCGGAGTCGATCAACCCTTAGCTAACAGCGACCTTGAGGCCGCTGCCGCCTTTGGCGGCGGAGTGTTGGATTCAAACACGTCTTTCCGGGACACACCACTAGCCCGGGCATCTCTCACCCGCCCTAACAGTCCGGTGTGGATTGAAGTCGGAGCAGCTGTTTTGTAAACAGCGGGTGGCGGGTTGTTTCAGCGTCAGGCATCCAATGTCGCGGTGGTGTTCACGGTGGTTCTGATTGTAGGGTTTGCGATTCCACGTCCAAGCGACGGAAGGATGTCTTCCTCGCTGGCTGATCGTACCGACACCGATTCGAGGGTTGGGTAACCAGGAAGAGATCCCTCGTCCTGACGCGTCCCGATTGCCGTCTTGTTGCGGGATCCGGAGAGGGACTCGGGATGACGGGTCCTAGGCATCACGGTGAAGGTTTGCGGATTGAGCTTGTGCTCAGCGGGCCGGGACACAAATCATTCCCGGGCTACGCAGACAATCTCAAAACCCTGCCTCAGTTCAGCGTCCGCCTACAAAGGTGGGATATATGAGGTGTCGCGGTGCGACGCAGGTTCACACTCACCCTCTCCCCACCCTCTCCCGCGTGCGCTTCGCTGCGGGCGAGGGGGCCGTTGGGCAGCCATCACAGGTTTTGAGATTGTCTCTACGGGTTTTCATAGGTTTGCGGATGCGACTCGTGCTCAGCAGGCCGGGACACAAATCATTCCCGGTCTACGGGTTTTTATTGGTTTGCGGATTCGATTCGTGCTCAGCGGGACGGGGCACAAATCATTCCCGGGTTACGGGTTTTCGGGGAGGTTCGCGTTGTTCTCGTCGAAACCTCATCTCTTCTTGAGTCTAGCGAACGCCCCGTCGTATGTTTTGACTGCAGGAGGGGGTGTTTCGCTGCGCTCAACAT
>CAIVDU010000087.1 GCA_903904815.1 uncultured Armatimonadota bacterium | reverse complement strand
TCTTTGTGTCAGCGACGAGGGATATTGTAGGCAGCTAGCGACGCCAAAGTCAAGGGCCGGACGGTCTTTTTTCGCAAACGCGCTCCAAATCGTTGAGCTGATACGTCTTGAATCTCTTGCCGGCCGAAATTTGGGAGGAAGGTTAGCGGTTGGCGGTTCGCTGTTGGCGGTCTGGATGAGCCAGTGGACGTCATTTGGTTTCTCGTGCCGGGCAACCGCCTTGGCACTTCACTTTGGCGCCGATTTTTTGTTAACGGCGAACCTCTCCCTACCGCTAACCGCTTGACCGCTGACCGCTGGCCGCAAACCACGAACTATAGAAACCTGCCTAATCGCAATCCCCGGTAATTAACCATGCGCTGCGCTCGCCGGTGAAGTAGGACCACATCCATTCCCGCATCACGGAGAACCGGTTGCGGAAGCCGATGAGGAGGTAGACGTGCACCAATGCCCAGAGGAGCCATGCGGCGAAGCCGGTAAGGCGCCACTTGCCGAACATGGCGACTGCTCGGTTACGACCGATCGTGGCCATGCTTCCCTTGTCGTGGTAGGTGAAGGGCTTTCGCGGGGATCCGGCTAAGTCGGCTGCAATGTTGGCGCCGGTGAGTGTTCCTTGCTGCATTGCGGCAGCGCCCAAACCAGGGACCGGGACTCCGGCCGTGTCCTTGAGGGTAGACATGTCCCCGATTACGAAGACTTCCGGGTGACCGGCAAGGCTCATATCCGGTTCGACCGGCACGCGTCCTGCTCGGTCTACCGTCACACCGAGCAGCCTCGAAAGGGGTGAGGCAGCGACTCCCGTCGCCCACACTACCGCCCGGACCGGCACCCACTCATCGTGGACCTGGATTCTGTCCTTCTCGACCATGGTGACGTGCGAGTTCGTATGAACCTCCACCCCTAACTGCTCGAGCTGCTCCTGGGCTTTCTTCGAAAGCTCCTCGGGGTACATGGCAAGGACTCTCGGGGAACCTTCGAACAGCATCACGCGTGCCTTCCGAGTGTCGATCGTCTTGAAGTCGTTGGAGACGGCTCGACGAGCGATGTCGGCCACCGCGCCCGCGATCTCGACTCCGGTCGGCCCGCCGCCAATCACCGCGAAGTTCAGGGGTTTGTCTCCCTCGTGCAGGAACGCTTCCCTCTCGGCAAGTTCGAACGCAAGCAGGAGTCGACGCCGGATGTTGGTGGCATCCTCAACCGTTTTGAGACCTGGCGCGAACTCTTCCCATTCGTCGTGACCGAAGTAGGAGTGACGCGCTCCCGCGGCGACCACCAGAAAATCGTAGGCGACGTCAAAACCCTGCTTGAGTTGGACTTTTCTAGCGGCGACGTCGATTCCGGTGACCTCGTCGAGAAGCACCTCGACGTTGGTCGCGCCGCTCAAGATGCGGCGAAGCGGAGTGGCGATCTGACCCGGCGAGAGCACGGTCGTCGCCACCTGATACAAGAGCGGTTGAAACGTGTGGTGGTTCTTCTTGTCGATCAAAACTACTTCGACGTCCTTGCCCGCGAGCGCTTTGGCCGTGTAAAGGCCCCCAAAGCCCCCACCGACAATGACTACCTTCTTCCTTCCCTGCTCTGCCATTCCATTGCCTCCCTAGCTTTCACTGAATTATGAAAGATGGAGAAGGCACAAGGTTTCAGAGTAGGGATTTCGGTGCGTGGCCGGGACCCGATTTGAGCTTGCGTGCAATTGGGTCTATTCGATGCGCTTGTACTCTTCGACACCGTGACAGATGGGTTCCTCCTTGAAGTTTCGGAGATCAGTCGCCACAAGGTCGTAGGCGCCCATTTCGAAACCGTAAACGTGGTGGCCAATCAGATAGCGGTCGGTCTTGTCGACACCGTAAGCCAAGTAGTCCCCTTTCATGTATCCGAGGCGTTCGAGACCCTTAGCCTGGGTGAACTTGTATACCCTATGCCAATCAAAGAACTTCTTTCTGACAGCGACAAAGTAACCGCTTTCAGTTACCCAGTAGCGGCCTAGTTCGTCTGGTTGAGTGATATTCCACGCCGTATTTGTTCGTTGAGTCAGGGTCTTGGTCGTTCCATTCTTCAAATCCAGTACCGATAGGGAACCAGAGTCCTGCGGGGATTCGATAGATCGGAAGTTTGCGTGAGTAGCCAGGAAAGCCCGATTACCAGCGTATGCAACAGCGCCTGCCGAGATTCCTAGTTTTGGAAGCAGTGTTTTTTGGTCTCCGTTTTCGAGGGCAAAGACAAGGTATTCCACCCAACTGTCTTCGCCTTTATAGAAGGCAGACGCGCAAACGTAATTGCCTGCACCGTCGCCTGCAATCTGGTCAGAATTGGTAAGTTTTGCCGGGAGCCTCGTCGCCTGGCCTTTGGTGACCTGATACGTCTTATTGTCGGACTGTACGATCGGCCATTTGCCTGCCCAGCCAACGACCTCGGTAAAACCATGAAAAGGCACAATCGAAAGTAGTTTGGGCCCTTCGTAAGTTGCCACCGAGCTTCCTGAAACAACTGCAAAAGAGACGCCCGGGCCCGGACTTAGCTCTGCGTCCTTGCCATAACGCCGGAACGGATGGCCGACTTCGCGTCCATCTCCATCAATGAGTTCCAAGCCCTCTCGATAAACCTGCACGACCGCGCGCAGTTTGGGAGGACCTATTCTGGAGGTCTTGTGGGGCGTAGCGACCAGGCTAAGGCTCAAGAGCAGAGGAATCATTCTATCGAGTCTATTTCACGAGCGAGACGACCTCCTGGGACTTGCATTCGAGAAATCCAACACTACTTGATCCGAATCTAGACCTCGTTCGTGAGGGGAACTGAGAGATAGGCGCATAGGAGGTCGGCGAGACTGCTCGACTGATGCGATAGGTCATGGGCCGCAACTTGGCCGATGAGGTTCTCCACGGGAAACGCTCATTCGGGCCAAAAGGAGGCGTTCGAAAACTCGCCTTCCCCGAAGAAGCGAAAGAAGGTCACTATCGAACCGTCTTTTAGCTTAATCCCTACCGAGTAGAGGTCCTGCTCATAATGAGAGTTCCAAGAGTTTCCGCCGAGGTCGTTGTAGCAGTAGAAGACTTCGGATACCCAGTCGAACTCGATCCGACGCAAGCGACGAAAAAACCAAAAGATTCGACTATTGGTCCGAACAATCTTGCTCTTAGGGTCGATCACCACCTTTCGCCCGATGGCGCCAAAAGATAGCAAGGCGGTCCTCCATGTAGACCGAATCACAAGCAAGTCACCTTCTCGTTTAACCTGGGGCCGCGGACTAAACGCCCGAATTAGGAAACGACTGAGGAGTTCGATGAACCAACCAGAGAAGTCCATGTTTGAGTTCGACAATGATACGTGATTGCGCAAACTCACGTTTCTGGGGCTGGATCCGTAGGCATTTCTTGTCGGCTATCACGACCCACTTCGAGCGACAAGCAATTGCTGTTCAGATCTCTTGGGACACGCTTCGACAGCGGAGGAGCAGCGGAACGTGACCTCTAACATCGTGTCACCTGAGATCCACTCGGGGCCCTTCTGGATGCATGCGGTTTGCACTCGTTGAACTAGCATCGCCAACAGAATCAGACGAGTTGTGGGAGGACGGTCATCTCCATATCGTCGATCTTCGGCAACCGACGGGAACGTAAGGCACATGGAATCGACGTGCGACTCAACGACCTGGAACGCCGCGCCAGCTGCGACCAACGCCAAGAGGTGCGCCACGAGCCTGACGAGTTCATCGACTGGCTTGGCAGGATCCAAGTAGCGGTGGGAGTGGGGCCAGAGGCTGAACGGCTTGAGCTAGCCGTCGTAGGATTCGGACAGGTCCCAATCGATTGCGTCGAGGTCGACATGGCGATCCAACGCCGTCGCGAGGTCCGTTCCCAGTTAATCTCTGGCGAAGTCGATGGTCACTCTGAGTTACCCTTCTTAGTGTCTCAATCTTGGCGTCAGGCATCTTTCCTCAAACTACTTGCCAACCAGGTTGAATCGGCGTATGACCTGCTACGGGATGCAGAGCCCGCATTTGTTTCTCCGCGATTGAGTCCGGGGGGTTGACGCGACAGGTGGCAATAAGGCTAGCCGAACGTGGTTCGTTTGACTGTCCACGGGAACCACCACACAAATCCAATCAAATAACCAAGTCCCTGTATTGTGTATGCCTGATGAATCGAATATTGATGCCAAGTGGAGACGTCCCCAGCCTTGAAGCACAGCGATACACTCAAGAAACCAACCCGCAAGGCGCATGTGACCAACCAGAAGATCTTGAACCGGCTCTGAGCAACGAAGGCCCACCTCGTCCTTTTACAGAAACCGACAAAAGCCCCCGCGAGTGACAAACCAAACATCGCGCAAAACAGTGAAGCCAGCACAGGGTTTAAGTACCAGGAAGCATAAAGCGCCACACCAACGGACATGCAATCCAACACAAGCAGCTCACGCCGAAGCATCCACCTCCATTCGCCTAGCAGAGGAGGCTCCTTTCCAAATAGGAATTCGTTCACTTTCATACTCACTCCGCTTGCGTCCAATTCCAATCAAATAGACTAAGCATCTCCAACCAACTCCAATATCATTGGATGCGCTGGAGATGCAGCCTCCATGCTCCCCCGGACGATACCGGGAGAACAACCAGTGTCATCTCAGCTAAAGTTACTTCTTACCGCTCACTTAGTTCACGCACCTCAGTGACCAGTGTGCTTCTTCGGCGAATGCTGTTTAACCGGCGGTGTATCCCTTTGCGCAGGCTTTTTCGGCTTCTTCTTTTTGGGATCATCGCCGGTTCCCGTGCCATCGCCCGGACCGCCCTTATGAACACAGTCTGCTACCTCGCCTATGATTCCCTTGATCTGCCTCACTTATGGCTCGCTCGTATGCTTCCTGCACTTCTGGATCGATTGTCACACAGCCTCTCTGTATCTGGAGCTCATAAATCTCATCCTTGGATAACGGGTGGGTTCAAAGGACAGTTATGAGCACCCTGCACACGCCGATTGGCGGAGTACTCATCGCTGATTTTGCTCTCCTGAGGGACCACATGCCGTTTTCATGGTCCGAAGGACCCGTTTATTCATCTCCAACGCTCGCATCCTTCCACGTGCACTTCTCGGCGTACAATGACCTGGATCATTGCTCGGAGGCCCTCCTCGCCAAAGGAGGTCCTTGAACATTCCAATTGGCTCGGAAATCTGCATCAACCCATCCGTGATTTATTCGACATACGGCACTCTAAGATGATTCATAAGCGGTCGGAGCACGAACTGTTTGTACACGGGTGAAACCAGCTCAGCGACATCGCCAAAGCCTTCCTGGTGGAATCCATCCATGAAGTACATGCTGTTACTCTTCCCGATTTATTAATCGGCTTTCCCAGATCTTCTTTCGGCACAGCGTCTTTCCGATTCGAACCAAGTTTGGCTCAGGTGAGATGACCACAGGTAGGCCGGTTCTCAGCCACTGCTGGCCCGACTCTACAGGGAACGCGCTATTCTCGTAGATGAGGCATTACATCCAAGGTTCTGGCTGAATCGATGGAGTGCAGCCCCCGCCAACCTTCGAGTTCCTGCTTTGCCCACATCGGCTCACCATTTGAATCCCGAATAGATAAATTCGGAGGTCTCGATTCCGGTTCGAGTTAGTCACTTCCAATTTTCATGGCACCAACGACCGGCGGCCTGGCTCCTTTCTTGGCGACTTAGAAGTACTTGCGCGTCAAGGTCTTCCTAAGCGGCTAGGACCGGGAGCCCATTAGGTAGATCGATGACGTACTCGGGGCGAGAATTCAGGTGTTCGCCAAAAGCTTAGAGGTCTGGATGAACCTCTAGGTACTTGCCGACCCACTCGTTGATCTTCACCCGACTGCCATACCCCACGTGGTCGTCGCGCATCATCCGAACGATGTCTCGCTCGGACTGGATCGACTCTAGCCATGGAAAACCCTTTTCGATGAACCCCTCCTCAATCAATTTGACAACATCCTCCACATCAGTTGGCTGATCCTTTCGCATCACGTAGGTGAAGCCCCTCGGCATCCCCGCGAGTCGCTGCAACTCTATCGCGACAAGAGGACTTTTCCAGCCCAATTCATTGTTCCTTCCCATGATTTCCGGCAAGCCAGTTGCCCAGCCAAAAAGCTCTATGCTCAGCTCAGAGACGTCAGACTGTCCCTTGGCATGGAAAAAGAGCTTTACGCCTACGGTTAAGCCACCACGATGCATCACAAAATAGCCGCTTTCGGATCGATAGCCATGCTCCTTGAGGAACTTGGAGATCTGGCGCTTGGCTATCAGGGAAACAGGAATGTCGTTTTTGTTCATATGGTTCGGTCGCGTCCGACGTCTGGAGATGTCAAGAGCTCTCCTTCACGTCTCGTTAGACCCAGTACGAAGATCAACGTATATCAAAGGCGCAGCATCGTTATAGGGTCTAGGGTACCGCGTCCGGCCGATGCCTGCCATTCTCGTAGACAAGCTCTGCTTTCGACTCGCGTTCCCACAAATAGGCGGCAAGGACCGATGCGGATTCCCAGTCAGGCATATCAACGGCTCCGAAGTTCTCCGTTCTCCATTCCTGCATCCCTCCCATCCCTTTGATATCCTCGAAGAGCCGATTCCGATCAATCGGCGCGTCTCCCAACCAAATCCGAAACACAAACCGACCCGATCTTTCCAGGACCTCCTTTACACGGCCGGTTTCATCGAGGGACACCACATCACCTAGTTCAAGGTCATAAAGAAGATAGGGGATGCAGCAAATCTCAAATCGACCACCACCCAGCTTTTGTGCCCAGAGTTGTTCGTGCACCACCGGATCAGACGTGTCGGGAACGACCGCCTCGCAGATGTAGTTTGCCTTGTCTCTCCACAAAGGTTCCATGTGTTGAATGCATATGTAGCCGAGAAGCTTCTCCATTGGGAAGTTACAACCGTACCTTCAATTTTGTGACCCACGATAGGCTAAAGCCCGTCGCCTTTTGCTGAAAGTGTCAAATCACAAACCTTTAGAATTACGACGGCTTGAAAGGTCTACAGGCGCCTGCTGCTACATGGGCTTTGCCACAGAAACTTTAAACTTGGCTGTAACACCTGCGGCCCAAACAGCGGGCGGGAATCCGATGCTACCTTTTTGCCCCCGAGGCTCGAGTCATGAACCGAATTAGCCCCTGTCCACTCAATGGATAGGGGCTAACTTCTTGCGCGGAGGAGACGCTGTCTAGCTTGGCCAGTGGTGGAGGCCGGCGAAGCGCTCTAGGTCGATGACGGCGTGAGTTACGGAGGGTTGGGTTGACGCTGGGGTGGTCTTGGCGGATGGCTTCTTGCGGCGTGGCTTGACTCCGACGGCGACGATTCCGCCTTCCATCACTGGGCCCATTTGGAGGGTGTTGACGTCGACGAAGCGGTAGGCAGTAGCGTAGTAGCCGTTCTCGACTGGGAGGTCGATCTCGGTTTGTCCGTCCTGGAACGTCACGAAGTCGGCGGCCTTGAAGAGGCGTGGGGTGGGTTTACGGTTTGGTCCGGAGAGCTTCTGAACGAGCAGAGCGGTCATGACGCCTTTACTGTTCGCGCCGGTGGTCGACATGCGCAGGTGTCCGGCGGGGACGGCGTTCTTCTTGGTGGACGGGGTGGCGAACACTCCAATGTCGTCTCC
>CAIVDU010000086.1 GCA_903904815.1 uncultured Armatimonadota bacterium | reverse complement strand
CCGCCATTCCGTAGCCAGGCACAATCACGACGTTCATCGCGTTGGCGAGGATCGAGGCCGCTTCTTCAGGGCTGGCGCTTCGGACCGGCTTCGCTTCACCAAGGGCTTTGGCGACGGTTGCCTTGCCGAAGGCGCCGAACAGAACGTTTCCAAACGATCGGTTCATCGCCTTGCACATGATGATGCTGAGGATCAAACCGCTGGAGCCGTCGAGTGCGCCCGCGATGATCAGCATCGGGCTATTCAGAACGAATCCCATAGCGCAGGCCGAAAGGCCAGCGTAGGAGTTCAAGAGCGAGATGACAGTCGGCATGTCCGCTCCGCCAATCGGCATGACAAGCAGGACGCCGAAGACGAGGGCCATGAAGCCAAATCCGAGGTACACGAACTGGAGGCTCGGGTTGGCGATGACTCCGATCGCGCAGCCAATGGCGATCACGAAAAGAATGCCATTGACGAGGTTCTGCCCCGGATAGGTGATCGGTCGCTGAGGGAGTTTTTCGGCAAGTTTGCCGAACGCAACCAGCGAACCGGTGAAGGTGATGAATCCCAGGAGGACTTCCAAGCAGATGATCGCGGTGGTCATCGAGCTCGGGGTAGTGCCATCTGCGGCCGCAATCGACCGGAAATATTCGGCCGTTCCGACCAGACCGGCGGCCAAACCACCGAAGGCGTGAGAGAAGGCAGTTCGTTGGGGAACCGCCGTCATCGCCACGCGGGAGATGGGGTAGCCGATGATGGCGCCGAGGGCGAGCGCGATGGCGATGTAGCCGTACGCGGGCGCCTTTCCATTGAGCTCGGGGTCGTTCGCCAGGGCGAAGATCGTTCCGAAGATGGCGAGGGCCATACCCGCTTCACCCGCCAAAACGCTGTGCTTGGCGGAGCTCGGGTGGTTCATCCACTTGAGCGAAAGCACGAACAGGGCGGCGCCGATCAGGTAGGTGAAGTCGGTGATGCCGTGTTGAGTAACGTCGACGGTGCCGGTGCTGATGGCGGCGATCACGAACACGGGGAAGATGATCGAGTGAGCCGCTCCAGCGGCGGCTGGCGACTTCGTTTTGAACATCTTGAGCATGCGCTCAGTGATCAAGAAGCCGGAGACCACGTTGGTCATCGAGGCGACAACCGCGATTCCGCCGAGAATCGTGCTGAGTTGAGACTCCGCCCGACCGAGCAGCGTCAGCGAGCCGACGAGCGAGATGGCCGAGATGGCGTTGGTCAACGACATCAGCGGCGTGTGCAGAAGCGGCGAGACTCGCCGAATGATTTCCAACCCGAGAAAGGTCGCGAGAAGGAAAATGAAGAGGTTTGAGATGAGATTAGCCACGGACTTCCTCCCGTGATCGAAGCACTTCCTGAACCCTTGGATGGACCACTTCACCGCCCTTGGCAATGAGTGATCCGGAGACGATGGGGTCTTCTAGATTCAGATTGAACTGGCCATCCTTGACCATGTTCAAGAGGAATGTCTGGACGTTCTTGCTGAACAGTTGGCTCGCGTTGGTGGCGAGATGGGAGGGCAAGTTCAGCGGTCCAAGGATGCGAACGCCGTTGTGCTCAACGGTCTCGCCGGGTTTCGTGAGTTCGCAGTTTCCACCACGTTCGGCGGCGAGATCGACGATGACGGATCCTCGGGCCATGCGGGATGCCATTGGTTCGGTGACCAGGATGGGGGCCTTCATGCCGGGGACGGCGGCGGTGGTGATGACGAGGTCGGTTTCCGCGAGGACGTCTCCGAGGAGTTGTCGCTGCTTGGCGTAGAACTCTTCACCGAGCGCCTTGGCGTAGCCGCCGGCGTCTTGGGCCGACTCTGTCTCAAGAGGAAGTTCGACGAATCGAGCGCCGAGGCTCTCGACCTGTTCTTTGACGGCCGCGCGGACGTCGTAGGCGCTCACGATCGCTCCGAGTCGTCGGGCGGTCGCGATGGCCTGGAGTCCGGCGACGCCAGCGCCGAGGATAAGGACTCTCGCTGGCGGAATCGTTCCGGCGGCGGTGGTCATCATCGGAAGGATCTTGGTGAGCTCAGTCGCGCCGATGAGGACGCCGAGGTAGCCACCAAGGTTGGCCTGGGACGAGAGGACGTCCATCGCCTGTGCCCTTGTCGTGCGGGGAACAAGATCGAGAGAAAAGAGCGTGGCTCCCGACGCTGCAGGCACCTTGTCTGGAAAGGTCAAGGGATCATAAACGGCGATCCCTACTTGATTCGCCTTCAGGGTTACTTCTGGCCGCTGGACGGCAAGCACCACATCCGAGCGGGTTCCGATGTCAGCGGCGGAAACGATTTCCGCTCCGGCATGCGTGTACGCATCATTAGAGAAGCCGGCACTCAGACCGGCATCCACCTCGACGAGAACATCGAGCTTGGCTTTTTTGAGAGCCGCTACACCAGTGGGGACGAGGGCAACTCGTCTCTCGCCGGCGGCGGTCTCTCGAACCACGCCTACAATCATCTTTGACTCCTTGCGAGCAATCTCACCATATCAGGGTCGCCTCTAGGGGACTCACCCCAATACGACCGTCACGATCCGGTATCCGGCGGTTTCGTGCCGCCGACTCCCAATGTTAGGCCTTTTGTGAGGTTCTCACGCAAGTCAATGGATCTTAGGACAACAGCCCGACTACAGGGGGCTGGTTCGCTTACGCGATTAAGTAGCCACTGGCTCCGCCTGCGGTTTCCGGACATCGCGAAGTTGACCAGCGAGGGAAGCGCGAACAGAGTTCGCGGCTACGCTAAACCCATGTAGGCGCTGGCTCCGATTGCGGTATCCGAATATCGTAGGTTTGGCCAGCGATGGGACCGCGAACAGAGCCCACGGCGTCGCCAGGACGTGAGATACTCATTTCATCAATGTCGATGCTTAGCTTGCTTGTTGCCGCGCTTGCCATCCATGCTCCTCACGACCTGGTGACGCCGACAGATCGTCAGATCACTTACTGCAACCCGATCAACGTGGACTACGGCTACACGCCGATTCCCGACTTTGCCACGCAGGGGAAGCATCGGGCCACGGCGGATCCGGTGGTGGTGCTGTTCAGGGGGGACTACTATCTGTTCTCCACGAATCAGTGGGGTTACTGGTGGAGTCCCGACATGGTCTCGTGGCATTTCGTTGCCAGGCACTTTCTGCGACCTGAGCACAAGGTTTACGACGACCTTTGCGCGCCGGCAGTTTGGGTGATGAATGACAAGCTTTACGTGATCGGCTCGACTTACGCGGCAAATTTCCCGATCTGGGTGAGCAGCGATCCGAAGGTAGACGACTGGCACGAGGCGATTCACGAGTTCAAGCCGGGTGGGTGGGACCCTTCCTGGTTCCTGGACGATGACGGGAAGCTGTACATGTACCACGGCTCCAGCAACGTCTTCCCGATCTACGGTTGGCAGATCGATCCCAAGTCGTTTGAGCCCATGGGTGAGCATAAGGAACTGATCAACCTCCACGACGACGAGCATGGGTGGGAGCGGTTCGGCGAGGCAAACGACAATACATTCCTTCGTCCGTTCATCGAAGGGTCTTGGATGACCAAGCACGGGGGCAAATACTATCTGCAGTACGGCGCTCCTGGCACAGAATTCAGCGGCTACGGAGACGGTGTCTACGTCAGTGACCACCCTCTCGGCCCGTTCGAGTACCAGGCGCACAACCCGCTCTCTTACAAGCCCGGAGGCTTTGCCCGCGGGGCTGGGCACGGGGCCACGTTCCAAGATAACGCGCAGAACTGGTGGCATGTCTCTACGATCACCATCGCGGTCAAGAACAGCTTCGAGCGGCGCATCGGGATTTGGCCGGCTGGCTTCGACGCGGATGGGATCATGCACTGCGACACGACGTTCGGGGACTATCCGACCTACTTGCCTCATCGGTCGGCCGCCGATACCCAACCGGCGGGCGGTTTCACCGGGTGGATGCTTCTGAACTACAACAAGCCGGTTACGGTGTCCTCGACGTTGGGTGGGTATATGCCGAATTACGCGGTTGACGAGAGTATCCGGACCTACTGGAGCGCGAAGACGGCTGGGCCGGATGAATGGATCCAAAGCGACCTCGGTGGGATCAGTACGGTTCGTGCAGTCCAGATCGACTATGCGGACCAGGATGCGGAGTTCCTGGGCAAGCAGCAGGGGACTTTCCACCAGTACCGACTCCTCGCTTCGCGGGATGGGCGGCACTGGGAGACGGTGGCGGATAAGTCTCAGAACAAGACCGACGTGCCGCACGACTACGTCGAGTTGAGTCGCCCGATCGAGGCCCGGTACGTGAAGCTTGAGAACGTCCATATGCCGACCGGGAAGTTTGCGATTAGCGGGCTTAGGGTGTTTGGGCTGGGGCACGGGCAGAAGCCAGCGCCGGTTCAGGGCTTTGTTCCTCTCCGGGCAGATCGGGTTCCGGGCCCGGAGTACCATGGCCTCGGGGCTGATCGCCGCAACGCCTGGTTGAAGTGGCGGCCCGAAGATGAGGCGACGGGATATATCATCCGTAGCGGGTTCGCGCCGGACAAGATGTATACGAGCGTGATGGTGTACGGGAGCAACGAGTACTACTTCCGAGCAATGGACAAGAGCCGAACCTACTACTTCCAGATCCAGTCGTTCAACGAGAACGGCGTGTCCGCCCCTACGACTCCGGTTAAATCGGATTAGTGCGTTGAGGCGGTAGGCTCGGTTTGGCATGATTCAGTTGCTTGTTGCTTTGGCGTTGCAGAAATCGGGACCCGACGTAAGCCGGGTGTTGGTCATTGAGAACACCGCGAGCGAGGCGTCGGTGGAGATTGCCACCGACTACCTTCAGTTGCGGCACGTGAAGAACCTGTTGAAGGTCCAATGTCCCGACTCCGCTGTCGACCAGGCCAAGGAGACTCTGCCCTACACCGAGTTCAAGACTGAGATCGAGACGCCGTTGAGGGCGTATCTGGCGAACCACCCGAAGATCGATTTCATCGTGTTGACGAAGGGCATTCCCATTCGCCTGACGGGGGCTTCGACGGGCGAAAGTGGGACTCAGCCATCCCTGGACTCGTTCATAGCGTCCCTCGACTATGCCGACCGGAAGGGAAGCATCAAGATCACCTTGAACGATAGCGGGTTCACCGGGAAGGCGTGGGTCAATCGGTTTTGGAACGCGAACGATCGGTTTTCTCACGCTAAGTTCGGGGGTTATCTGGTGACCCGGCTAGACGGTTACACGGTGGATCAGGCGAAGCTGTTGGTCCGGTATTCCGTGGACTCGGAGAAAAGCGGACCGACGGGGACGATCCTTTTGGATACTTCGGCGAGTCATGGGCTGGGGGACTTGAAGATGGTGCCTCGATCGATCGTGAATGCGAATTTGAACGGAACCGCCGTGCTCGGGGAGTTGAACTACAACGAGTACGACGCCGACATGGTGGTGGCGGGGGCGCTGTTGGAGAAGAAGAAGGTTCCGGTCCGGCTGGACCGGACCGACACGTTCGTCGGCCATGTGGGAGACCTGATGGGTTACTGTTCGTGGGGTAGCAACGATCCCAAATTCGATGCGGCGGGGTATGGATTGCTTCGGTTTAACCCAGGCGCGATCGCGGAGACCGCGGTTTCTACCAGTGCGCGCACATTCCTGCCCACAACTGGGGGCCAGTCGCTGATCGCCGACCTGATCAAGGGCCGAGTAACGGGTGTGAAGGGTTACTGCGACGAGCCGCTTCTGCAGGCGGTCGCCTCGCCCACGATCTTGTTCGATCGGTACACGAGCGGGTGGACGTTGGCGGAGAGCTTCTATGCGGCCTCGCGGTTGACGGGTTGGGAAGACATCGTGATTGGAGATCCTTTGTGCTCGCCTTATGGGAAGCGGTGAGAGCTATCCTGCGCGCTTCCTCACCCGCCAGATCTCTTCGCTCGGCCACTTCTTTGCCCATTCGAGGGTGATGTAATCGTATCGATTCTCGACGGCGTCGGCCGGAGGAAAGACTTCGACGAGGTCTTCGATTTCGAAGCCGTTGGCTCGGAGGAGACGGATGAGTTTGCCGTGTGGCATCTGGAACTCGACGGTAGGAGGGTTGTCCCACTCCATGCGGTCGATGCTGTGGTAGTCCCGGACGAGCTCGGACCCGGAGGGACCGTCGGCGATGGCGGTGAGGGAGCCCAGGGTGCTGTTGCGAAGGAACACGAGGACCCCGCCGGGTCGAAGCAGGCGCGTGGCTTCGGGAATCCACTTGGTCGGGTCGCACCAGATGCTCGCGCCGTACTCGGAGATCGCGAAGTCGAAGCTGGCATCGGGAAGGGGAACCTCCTCGGCGCTCGCCTCGATGAGAGGGAAGTGGAGGTCGAATTCGGCCTGGAAGGCGCGCGCGGTTTCTAGTTGGGCCGCCGTGATGTCGATCCCGACTGGGTTCGCGCCCAGCTTGGCCATCCAGGCGGAGAAGTAAGCGGTGCCGCATCCGAGTTCGACCACGTCGAGCCCTTTGATTTGCGCAAGATCCCCGAGAGCTTGGACCTCGCTCTCCGGCAGCTCCCAAATCCCCCAGGTGATCACATCGGTCTCCCAAGACTTCCGCCCCGGCGCAACCCAGTCGCCGCTGGTGGAGGTCCAGGCGTCTCGATTCTTGACGACATGTTCAGGCAAGTTCATAGGCTTCGAGTCTTTTACCGCGTTGCGGTGACGCGGGGTGGGGACGGTCCCGGGCTTGTCGCCTTCGCCGATTCCGTGTCATACTTTTAATCTTCCGGGCGGTTGGCACAGTGGTAGCGCACTTCGTTCACACCGAAGGGGTCACAGGTTCAAATCCTGTACCGCCCACCATATTTTGAATGGTGATTGCCATTTATATAGGCCCCGAGACCTCCAACGCCTTTTGACGGCAAAGTGTCCGCCAGAAGGCGTATGGAATTCCCCTGAGATCCTGAAGGCGCGGTTAATTCAGCTAGAAGGTGCACCTCCGGCAAGCCAATATTTGGGCTCGTTTTAGGTTGGGCTATCTTGCCTTCGCGCTCTATCCGAGACAAGCGAGGAACTCCTCGAGTTGGTTGAGCACTTCGGGCATTGCGCCTGTTGATCCGGTGTCAACCGATTCCGCAGACGGATAGAGATCGTGCACCGTCAACAGCGTCTTGCCTTCGTTTTCTTCGAACGTAACTGTCGTGACGGTTTGGCCGGCATCGCCTTCGTCGTTGGTCCAGACGAGGCGGGAAGGCGGCGTTACTTCGACGTAGGCGCCGAAGAACTCCATGGTCGAACCTTCGTGGAGAAATGCCAAACGATACTGGCCCCCCACGCGAACATCCATTTCGCAGGACACCAAGTTCAACCCATACGATTTGGGGACCCACCACTTTTGAAATAGCTCTGCCTTAGTCCAGGCCGCGAACACGAGGTGCGCAGGTGCGTTGATGATGCGGGTTACGACGACTTCGCGGTCGGACTTCCGCTCGACCTTCGTCTCGTTCGTCGTGGTTGTGGCCTCAATTTCTTTAGTGTTTTCCATTTTCTTTTTCCTTCCGTTTCAGTTCCTCTACAACAATGTCTAGCTCGTCGAAGCGCGCAGCCCAGAGCTTGCGATAGCTTTCGATCCATTCCGCCTCTTCTTCCAGTGCTCGTTTCCCGAGCTTGCAGGTCCGTACTCGCCCGACTTTCTCGGTGGTCACGAGTCCCGCTCGCTCCAAGATCCCTACATGTTTCTTCATGCCCGTGAGGGTCATTTGGAACCTCTCGGCAAGGGCGGTGATCGAAGCGTCCGCACGCCCGAGTTGCTCCAGGACGCCGCGTCGGGTCGCGTCCGAGAGCGCGCCGAACGAGGCATCGAAGTGGGCTTGGCTATACTGAACCATACGGTTCAGTATAGCGCAGAGTTGACGGAATTGCAATGGTAACTTGAGGCGAGCGTTTGACGCGGCCATGTGTTTAGCCGTCATCGTCGAAATGGATTTCGAAATGAATTGGGCGGAAACCTGTGGGTGGCCAAACTTTAACCCGGAGTGGGTCGCCCAACTCCTGAATCGCCTGCGGCAGCATTCGGCATTTTATGATTCAGTTCATGAATCCTAGAATGCTGAAGCGAATAGATCTTGGTTCGCCGCCTTCGTCAGGACGCGAGTCGCGCGCTCCCGCACGAAAGCGTGGAAGATCGGTTGGTGGCGGACTCACTTGGTGCTGCCGTTCGTGAATCCGATCGTCTTCCACCTAATCACAACAGACCATGATGGAAGACGAACTGGAGAGGAGGCCAGGAGGGAAGGAACTTGTGGGCGTAAAAGGAAACCACCGCACTAGCAACGATTGCGCTTACGCCTAAGCAGGATCAAGGCACCGAACCCAAGAGCAGTGATGGAGGCTGGCTCCGGTGTGGGGTTGGAGGGGACCTGATTGAAAACGATATCGTCCTGAGATTCGAGCAGTGAGATTTCGTCGGAAAAGCCGTTGCCGGTTATCGTCGTGTTGAGTATGCGATCTGACGTGAGCATGTAGTGACCGGTACCAAGAGTTCCCGCAGAGAATGGGGATTGGTCCACGTCGGAAGAAAAGTGATACATCTGTGTGTAGTGAGTTGAGCTCCCCACTGTGTCGATTCGAAAGATTGATAGGCCAACAGCGAACGATTGGCCGTGGTTATTGACTCGAATCCTGCTCGCAAAATCCACCGCACTTGACACATCGAAGTAGGTCTCTAGTGACGCTGTTGCAAATGCTTGGTCTCCTCCCCATAGTGCTGCGGTGACAGTTTGAGTTGAGTACTGCAGTTCTTGGCTCGAGGATGAAGTGTTGTCGAAGCTCCAAAGAACACCGGCGTTGGCACTCAAGTGTCGGCCAAACCGTTCCACGAAGTTGTCATAGCTCGTTCCTGGATCGGCGACAAAGGAGACTTTGTCGGACGAATCAAAACTCTGAACTGGATCGCTGCTGTTTGGAACAATCAGACCGCTGTAGCGATAATCCGCGCGGACAAAAGTAGCTTGACCGTGCACGAGGGATGAAGAAGCGAGGATCAACGATCCTAGGGCAATGAGTCGTTTTGTAGCCATCGACGAACATTCTCCGAAGCCGCCGTTACTTGAACCGTTACAGTTTTTAGAGGGGATTGGGACATGCCTCGGGCTTGTCCCATTCCGAACACCGTTTGGGGAGAGTGCGAAGCGATGCGTTCCCAGTTTCCGATCAGGCACTGTGAACGGTCAAATTGTCCGATTCTTTGGATCTGATTCCGGGCTAACGCCCGTCGGAGAGCAATGATCCGTTTATGCGCTTCAGTTCGCTCACCAAGAAGTCGATGTTCTTGAAAGGATCACCACCGGTTCGCTTCCAGCGGACGCAGCCCTTCTTATCGATCAGGATCGTCGAATGGAGCTCAATCTCTTCGAAATCATCGTATGAGGAAAATCGGCGAGCATTCTCGTGATTCTTGTCGGACAGGAGAGTGACGTTTACTTTGCCGAGGGTCGCGGACTCTTTCAGCTTGGTGGGAGACGAGCTACAAACAGCGAGCACCACCGTATCTTGAGCTTCGAATTCAGAAATTCTGTCGTTGATGGACTTGAGCTGCCCCACGCAATGGACGCATTCATCACCAAGGAAGAAGACCAACAAGACGTTCTTGCCTGCGTAGTCCTTGAGCTGAACCGGCTTGCCTTTGACGCTCACAACCTGGAGGACAGGCGCCTGGAATGGACGCCAGTTCATCGGGCCCATCGCGTCGAGGTCTTTGGGGTGATAGGTTCGCTCCGGCCTCGGGGTTTCCGCAATCGGCTTGGTTGAGAGTCCGAGCTTTCGGACGTCTTCCAGCCACTTTAGGTTCGGATCGGCCTGGGACCAGACGTACTCCAGTCGGCCCGCATAGTAAGCCGATTTCTCCAGGTTGCCGGCGGCATGGTGGGCGAGGGCGAGGCCCGAAAGGGTGAAGCCGTCGTTCGGTTCCTCTTTGAGTGCACGTTCGTAGCACTCGATGGCGAGTTGGTTCTGGGCCCGCTTGCGGTAATCGTCGCCAAGCAGCCGAATGACGGGCCACGGCTGGCTGGGAGGATCGCCGCCATAGTGTTTGACATCGTCTTCAGCGGCATCCAGCAGAGCCTTCTGCCCTTCCAGCAGGTGACCCTCTGAAAGGGAAACCATGCCTTCTGCGACGTTGACGCTGGCGGCAATTCCCTGGGGGACGCGGCTGTCGGAATCCTTGTTGGTGGCGGCAATCTTTACTTGAAGCGCCTTGAGATCTTGGAGCCGCTCCTTTGCTTCCCGAAGTTTGCCAAGGCCATTCAAGGCGAGGGTCTCCGCGAATGCCTGGTCGAATTTTCCGAAGTCGTCTTTGTCACTCCATGCGACAACGCCCTTCGCTAGAATCTGGTCCCATCTCTCGAACTTGATGAGGGCTCGGACCATGGCCTGGTGGCCTTCCAAAACAGTGCGACCGGCCGCGTCAGAATTGAGATCCGGATCACGTGGCGCAGCGAGCATGTCGCGGGAACCCTGGAGTGAAGCGTCCGCCATCCCGAGTTGCTCTTGGATATAGCAAAGATAGTTTCGATTGTGCGGGTAGTTCCAGGTTTCGAACGGGAGGGCGAGCCGATCGTTCATGTATCGGAGTTCGATCCGGGTCGCCGAATCCATGGCGATGGCGGCCTCGTGCCACATCCCGATCTTGGTGTAGATGTGCCCCGGCATGTGAAGGGCGTGGCCGATGCCGGGCGCGGACTTTCCGTATAGCTCGCAGCTCCGGATGGCCTGCTCCGAGGAGACCCCGTCCCAGTTTTGAATGCTGGCGTGGTGTGCGCCGGGGTGCATCGGATTCTTAGCCAACACTTGGTCGATCAGCAGTTGGTTGGCGAAAGCGCTGCCGTCGCCAATATTGAAGAGGGCAAGGTGGGCCTTCGCCTCGACGTCGTCCGGATACTTGATCACGATTTCCTGAAGGTGCTCAACGAGTACTTGCGGCCTTCCTTCACTCCGGGGAGCGTGGCTTGCGCCCAGGCCACGATGTACATTCGCTCTCGATCGGTGACGGTGTCTTCTCGGCGAACCGCCTCCTTCAGGAATGCCTTGTACCGATCGAAATCCTTATCATCGAGGTTTGGCGAACTCATCGTGAACCAGTTGAATCCACAACGGGCCAGGCTCCAGTACGCCATGGCACAGTCTGGATCCAGCTTCAGGCACCAACGAAACGAGCGTTCTGCCTCTTCGAACCAGAAGGAGTGAAGCAGGGCATTGCCCTGGTTGAACCACTTTTGAACTTCAGGATTCTTGGAGGTTATGGGGAAGGGAGCCTCACCAATCCCATTCATGACCCAGGGCCGGGTGCGCATGCCGGAATCGAAGGCGGAGCCGTGACTTGAATGGCCTGGTTCATCATCGGCGAGTGCGAAGACGGAGACCAAGAGGAGGACTAGTGCAAAGATTTGACGCATCGTGCGATGGCAGTATGAGCTAACTTGTGACTTTGCGAGGCGTCAGGCGCAATGTTTTGCGATTTAATGGCGATTGTCTTGATTCTGGCCCTCCCGCTCCACGTTAATGCTGACGGAAGGCCTAAAGTTGCACTGGGCCATATGTAACCTGAGTCGCGACCATTTTGCACTAAAAACTATGATGCATAAGTATCATAGTTCACCATTCAATGCCAGGAAAAGTGGAGCGCCTATAACCTGAATTCAATAGTGTTGGTGTTGGTGTACAATGTCGACCCGCGAAGCACCTTCGCACAAGATGAAAAATGAAAATCCGACATGTGTTTGCTCTAGCTGCCCTACTCGTGGGGGTAGAAGTCTCGTCGGCCACCGTCCTCGACTTCGAGAATCTTTCCGAGGGACATCATCTTTCGGATGCGCCCTACGGTGGCATCACCTGGGGAACTAGCACCGATGATTCCTTTAACGGCTCTGTAGGGTCCTTCGTTGCCTCTAAAATCACCGCCGGTTACGCTATGGCAAGCTCGGGTACCACCTATTTGTACAATGCATGGGGCGTCAACAGGCTATCGTTTACGTTCGACAGCGGCCCGACAACTTTCAATGGCGCCTACTTTGCCCAGGTTCAAGGCCCGCTCGCCTGGAGCATCGCCACGAAAATTCGATTTAGTGATGATTTGGGTGACCAATCCTCTTGGCTTAATCTCACCGAAGCGCCCCAGTATCTGTCCGCGAATTTCGTGGGAGCCACGACGATTTATGTCGAGCACGACGGTGGTGGACCCAATGAGTACACGATGGACGATGTAAGGTTTGCTGAGCCGGTTCCGGAGCCAGAAATGCTGCCAGCACTTGGGGTCGGCGTTTTCGCTGTTTGCCGGCGTCGCAGAGCCCCAAGGAACTAAGGACGCCCGACACCAGACTTCCTTCAACGTCAGCTGCGATTTCTCGAAGTCTGGCGTTGAAGATGTGGGTCCGTCCGAGTTAATCAGACCGACTAGTGGTCGTGGGGGTCGTTGCCTTGGCGCATTTTTTCGATGAACGCGGGGTCGTCCATGGTCATCGAGGGGCGCATGAAGCGGCGTTTTTGATACTGGGGATCGTTCACTCGGTAGGCCTTAGAAGCGACGAAGACTTTCGGATCGGAGTCGAGTGCCTTGTATGGCTTCGTGTCCACCTGAGTTGTGAACATGTCGCGAAGGTCGCTCACCAGGGCATCGAACAGGTTGTTCGGGCCGCAGCCGAAGATTTCGTAGATCGTCTTCTGAACCGACATGAACGAGTTATGGACGTGGCTGACGTAGCCCTTCTTGGCCCACGGTCCGAGCGCCAGAACATACGATCGAATGTGGTCCACGTGGTCGTCGTCCCCGCCCGGATCGTCCTGCGTCACAAAAACGGCCATGTTCTTCCACTCCGGAAGTGACGATAGGTACTCAAGGGTCTTACCCAGCGCAAGGTCGTTGTCGGCCATGTACGAGCACCCGTACGGGTAGCCGTCGTTAGGGCGCGCTCCGGTCCCGTGGTCGTTGCAATAACAGATGTTGATGAACTGAGGGATGGACTTGCCCTTCTTCACGTAATTCTTTTCCAGGTCCTCTTTGAACCACTCGAAGCGAGCGACGTCGGGAATCTCGGTGTTGAAGATCGGAAAGTCCCAGCAAGTGTTTTTCCAAAGAACCTTTCCGATGGGGATGTTGAGTGGTTCGATAGCGCCGGTCTTGGTGGTCCCGATGCCTTCGTCGACGCCTGGGAACTCGAAGCCTTCCCCGTAGTTGCGAATCGATACGCCGTGCGAGTCCAGGTGCTCCCACATCGAACCGTTCTCTTCGTAGTCCTCAGGAATTTGGGAGCCGTTCGAACCGAAGGAGACCATGCGACCGGGATTGGCCGGGTCGGCAGAGAAGTTCCAGCCGGAGTAGTAGAGTTTGGTCTCCCAAAGACTGGCATAGTCTCCGACGAGCCATCGGTGGCCGTCGCCACTGTATCCGGGCTCGAGATAGAAGTTGTCGCTGATCGAGAACTGGCGGGCCAACTTCAGGTGGTTGGGCATGATGGCCGCACGGTCATCGACGCCCTTCTTCTCGCGGATCCACCCGTGCTCTCCGAACTCGGCGTAGGAGGGCTCGCCGTTGGCGTGCTCGAGCTCACCGAAGATCCCGTCGAAAGTGTGGTTCTCTTTGGTGATGTAGACGACGTACTTGATGTCGTTGCTCTTGACTCCGGGCTGGGTCGGAATCGGGGACGGGTCGGATGGCGGGACCTTGGCGACGATGCCGTTGTTCTCAAGAACCTGCTGAGAAAGCTGCTTCTTCGCATCGCTCGTCGTCGGGAGTTCGATCACGCTGGCCAAGCCTGGGATTTCGGTCATTCCGTAGCGCTCGTCGGAAGGCAATCTCGGTGTTTTGCGCCCTCTCGGGCCCTGCCCGATTCCGAATAGACAACTGACGGCGATCTTGCCCGGGCCGACGACGCGAACGCTGCTGGGGAACCATCCGGTGGGGATTTGATACTGGACGCGTCCGGAAGCGACGTCGACGGCGGCGATTGCGTTGATCCCGGCTTCGCAAACGAACAGTGTTTTGCCGTCTGCATCCAAAGCGAGCCCGTCTGGATTCACGCCTCGCAGTCCCTTGACGAGGGGCGAGGGGGTCAACCGAATCGTGTTGATCAGCTTGAGACCGTTGCCGGTGAAAACCTGGACCGTATCGTTGTTGCTATTGGCTACGAACAGCTTGCCATCGCCGAATGCGAGGGCGCAAGGTGCGCTTCCACCGACGGATTTACCTCGCTCGGCGGGGGCATGGACCAAGATGCCGCAGTTCGCTTGAGCAACCTTTTGGGGTTGGTCCGGCGTGGATAGGCTGTACTCGAAAACCGAGTGAGCATCGGGGACGTTGGGATCGCCGACTCCGGGAACGTGACGTCCTTCGACCTCCGTGCCCTCTTTAGACTCTTTGCTCGGGAAGGAAAAGGGCGGGTGGGACAGCCCAGCTCGGTGAAACTTGGGATCGGTGGTCTTGGCGATCGGGCTGTAGTTAAAGATGCCGATGTTTGCGACAAAGGCTTGCTTGCCGTCTGGACTGAGTGCTACCGCATAGGGCTGGCGACCGGCCTTCCGCCTTGAAACGACGGTTGCCTTGGCCAGATCGAAGGTCACCAGGTCCTGGTTTGCGACGTCGACTCCGTAGCAGAAGGCGCCGTCGGGGGACAGCGCCAGATCGTTCATGTAGGAGCCCTTCGCGCCGTTCACGTTTCCGGGAATGAGCTTGGCCAGGTCGAGGTGATCGAGAGGAAGTAATTCGATTCCGCCTTTCTCTCCGGAGCTGATCACGAGGGTCTTTCCATCCGGAGTGAACTGACCACAAAACGCGGCTTCGCCGGTCCAGACCTTCGTCTCAGGCTTCGAGGGATGGTTGACGTCGGCGAATATGGCGAGCCCGCCGTTATAGAAAAGGGCTGCCGTTTGGTGATTGGGGGCAAGAACGATGTTCCAGCAGTTTTCGCCTCCATAGATTCGGGAGCCAAGCGGAGTGAGGAAACGTCCGTTGGGAAGAATCGTCAGCCCCCCGGGACGAACCACCGACGTTTGGCTTCCCGCAGGGGCGGAGAAGTAAACCGGTTTCTGAGCGAGGCTAAGGGCCAACGGCGCAAGCAGCGAAGCGATCACCCGGCCAGTTTGCCTCATCGACGTTTCGATCCTCAAGAAGAAACGCAAGCGTTAACATATTGAGGCGGGAATCGCCGAAATCACTTAATACCGGTGATCGAAATTCCCTTGATAAACTGCTTTTGGCAGAAGAAGAAGACCACCAAGACCGGCAAGATCACAATGCTAGTTGCCGCCATCAGCAAGTTCCATTCAGTACCGCCCGCTTTACTGTGATAGAACTCCAATCCGAGCGAAAGGGTGAAAGTCTCCTGGCGCAGAAGGTAGATGAGCGGCCCCAGGAAGTCGTTCCAGGTTCCCATAAACGAGAAGAGGGCGACCACGGACAGGGCTGGTTTACTGAGGGGCAGAATAATGCTTCGGAAAATCGTCCATTCTCCGGCGCCGTCGATCTTGGCCGCTTCAGACAGTTCAAAAGGAATCGTTTTGAAGAACTGCCTTAGGAGGAAGATCGAGAAGGCGCTTCCGAACCAAGCGGGAACCCAAAGCGGACGGTAGGTGCCGATCCAGTTGAGGTGCTTGAAGATCGTGAATGTCGGAACCATCATGACGGGGAACGGGACCATCATCGTCGCCAAGGTCACCGCGAAGACGATGTCTCGACCCCACCATCGAACGCGGGCAAACGAGTAAGCAACGATGGCGTTAGAAACCACCGTTCCGGTCACCACGAGGATTGCCAGCATCAGTGTGTTTTGTGCGTAAACGAGAAACGGAATGTAGCCGACCTTATCCGAGCCATAGTTGACGGCTTCCCAGAAATTGCCGAATTCAAACTTGCTGGGAATCCAGACCGGAGGCTGTCTCATCGTCTCGCTAATCGGTTTCACGGCGGTATCCAGAAGCCAGAGAAACGGGAATAAAAAGAGGCAAGACAGCGTCACGAGTGCGAAGTGAGTCAGCGTCGTCGTCAGCTTTTTGGGGTTCATCACTACACGCCTCCGTAGTGAACGTGCTTGTTGCTCAGCTTGAGGGCGATCAGGGTCAACAACAGAATGACGATGAACAGTATCCAGCCCATGGCGCTGGCGTAGCCCATGCGGCTATAGACAAAGGCGTTGTCGTAGAGATACATCGCATAGAAGTAGGTGGACCGGGCGGGAATACCGGCCGGGAACATGACAAACGGGATCGCAAAGACCTGGAGCGACCCGATGATTCCCATGACCATATTGAATTGAATCACTGGCGAGATCATCGGCAGAGTGACGTTACGCGTTTTTTGCCAGGCACTGGCGCCGTCCAACTCAGAGGCTTCCAGTAATGAGGTGGGAACATCCTGAAGGCTGGCTAGGTAGATCAGCATTGAGTTGCCGACGCCCCACACGCTCATGAGGATCAGCGCGGGTTTGGTCCAAGCGATGTCGCTTAACCAGTTGGGGCCCTTGATCCCGAACGTCGCCAGTGCGTTATTGAGGACCCCGTAGTCCCCATTCAGAATCCAGAGCCATAGCATGGCAAGGGAGACCATCGGCACCAACGACGGGATAAAGAAGATCGTCCGGTAGACGGTCATGCCTTTGACGTTTGTGTTCAGCAGCATCGCCAAACCGATGGCCATTGCCATCCCGAGAGGCAAGGAGAAGCAGGCATAGAAGAGGGTGTTCTTGACGCAGGTCCAGAAGACCTCGTCGTGAAAAAGCTCGGCATAGTTGTCGGTTCCGATCCAGACCGGCGATCTCAAGGCCGAGTAGTCGCAAAACGAGTAGTAGAGCGACATCAGCAGTGGATAAAACATGAACGCGAGCAGCCCGAATAACCACGGCAACGCGAATAGAAAACCTGCCCTCGCTTCTTTGCGACGCATCATTTTTCGGCCTTTCTCCTCTTCTCTAGACGGCTTAGGTATTGATCTAGCTTGGGCTGCATTCGTGCGTCAATCGCCTTCAACGCATCTTCGGGAGTCGTTTGCAGCAGCGAGACCTCATCCAAAACGCTCGCGATTTCCGCGCCATATTCGGCCCAGATGCCGATTTTGGGCGTGGCAAAACTGCCCTTGTGATAGGCCATGTCGTCGAACAGGTGGATATACGGATTGTCTTGCTTCGCCCAGAACTCGGGGGACTTGACTCGTAACGGCGAAGACTTCTTTTGGCCAAGGCAAAGTTTCTCCATTGGTCCCTGGTGTTGCAAGTAATCCAAGAAGTCGATCGCCTCTTCTCGGTGCTTACAGTTTTTTAAAAGGACAAAGATGTCTTGGTCGATGACTGTATGCCCTTTCAGGTCTGGCCGATCCTTCGGGTAGGGAAAGGGCGCGGCTCCCCACCGGAGTTTGGGGTTGTACTTTTGAATAAAGTTGTGCATCCAAACGCCTTGGATTTCCATGGCCACTTTATCGGCAAGAAAGGCGTTTTGGGGTGAGGCAAAAACACCGAATCCGCTCTTGTACGATTGAATTTGGGCTGGCCCAAACCGCTTGCTAAATGACTCCACCCACTTCATCGCCCGAAGGTTCTCCGGGGTATTCATCGTAATCTTGGATTTGCCATCCCAAAGTTGGCCGCCAAAAAAGGGTCCCCAACACCACGTCCACCAACCTGGTTCCTGCGGCAGAAATCCGGCCAACTTCACCTTGCCATGCTCGGTCGTCGTGATTTTGTTGACCATTTCGTCCATCTCCTCAAGGGTTTCCGGCGGCTTGGCGTACCCGGCACGTTTCAGGATGTCGACGTTGTAGTGGAGGGCAACGGTCGAGGGCGTGGCGGGGAGGGCCATCGTGTGGCCCTGGTACTGGAGGACATCCCAGTAGCCGGGGACATATTTGTCTTGGGTCCAGCCGTGCTTTTTGCATTCGTCGTCGAGCACGTCGATGGCGCCAGCGTCAGCAAATTGGGGGATCTCGGCGCCGCTGAGCAAGGAGATCTCGGGTGGGATGCCGGCGGAGGTGCTGATGAGGGTTTTGGTCGAGTTGCCGGTGATCGAAAGAAGATCCACGAAGATCTTGTTTTGCGACTTGTTGTAGTCGTTGACGACGCTTTGAAAGGCGTCGTACTCAAACCCACTCCATCCGACCCACACTGCGATGTGTGTTCGCGTTGCGTCTTCTTTGGGATGAGCGCGAAGCTCGGTACCGACAAGGGCGAGCAGGGACAGCGAAATCAGTCCGGGGATTAATAAATCGCTCAGTTTTGACATCGCTGACGGGCCCGCAGTGCCCCATCATATCAGGCTCCGCGCTGAAACGTAAGCTTGTGCGAGGTGTTCCAGGGTGAGGTTGTGTCGTGATCGACTGACTTGACGGAGGGGATGCAAAAATTAAGTTGTCACCTATACTCGCTCGATGAATTGGGCTCCGACGATGGTTAGGGTTTGGTGCTCGTGATCACCTTATGTTGTGGTCTAGCTGCGCTCGCGCTTGAAGTGTCAGACACCTTGCGTAAAGCGGGTAAATTTGAACTTTGGCTTGATCAGCTTTGAGGGCAAGGTTTCCGGCAAATCACAGGAGCTGCGAACTTAGAGTTCCGAACAATTTGGAGAATCGAAGGATCTTTAGCCTAGCGCTGGTTTAGGTCTTTTCATGGCCATGATTAGGCCCTATAATGGTCATAAGCGCAACAGGAAAAGCTCATGGCTCATACGATCAAAATTTCAGGCCTCTCAGACGAGCTGCTTAGCCGAATTGACGAACGGTGGAAAGGCAGGCACTACGCCGACCGTTCCGAGTACGTGCGAGATCTTATCCGCAAGGACATACTGGGCGAGGTTCCATCGTTTTCAGATGGTATCAGGAGCCTATTCGGCGGTCTTCATGATAGTGCGATTCTAAGTGGTCTTAGCGACGACGAAATTGCCGCCGATGTCGAGGAAGCACTCTCGGAGGTCCGCTTAGGGCGACGAAGGAATTCTGACCAATCCGCAAAGTAGGTCTTTCAGAGATTGTCCGAAGAATCGCTAGCCGATAGGCCAATTCGAGTCGTCTTCGACGCGAACCTGTTCATTCAGGCGCTTCTCAGCGGTCCGGACCGGCATTCGCATGCTTCGGTCTGGTCGACCAAGGGGCAGTCGAACTCTGGCTTACCGAGAGCACCCTCGCCGAGATTGAGGAAGTCTTGAAAAGATTGAGCCGAAGGGCGAAGTATCGGGCTTATCTCAGCGAAGATGTCATCTCGGGTTTTATGGCCTTGACCCGCATGCGGTCTACTATTGCCGCTGAGCCTGCCCACGTCTTTGATCTAGCACTAGACAAGGACGACGAAGTTTACATCGACCTAGCAATCGCCGCTAATGCGACTTACCTGACTAGCCGAGACCGTGACTTGCTTGACCTCATGAACCCAGAGACTGAGAATGGTGCTCTTTTTCACGAAAGGTTTCCAGGCCTGACCGTTCTTGACCCCGTCGATTTCCTTCGGCGAATGCGAGAAAACCCCTAGTGCCCTATTCTTTGCGAAATTTGGAAGGGGCTACACCGATGGACTTGTGAGGCCTTGCGTCTTTGTATTCACCTGTTTGGTCGTCGAGTGAGTCTGGTAACCGCGCGGTGCAAGCGGCTACTCGCGGTCTACTTCGGGTCGCCGTACCAGATGCCTTGGCCTTTGGTTCCGACGTAAACTCTGCCGTAGATTCGGGAGTCACCGGTGACGACTCCGTGGACTGTATTGGGGTTAGACGGGTTGGAGATGCGGGTCCAGGTTTGGCCCTCGTCGTCTGAGCGGAAGACGCCGACGGTTCCGTCGATTTGGCCGCTTATGAAGAGGGTCGGGTATCGCTTGCCGGTCGGAGGCTTGCCGAAACCGACGCTCTCGGCGGAATCGATATGGGGGAGCTTTTCGAATAGTTTTCCGGCATCGGTGCTATGGAATAGGCCGATATGGGAGGGGAGCCAGAGGTCGCCGACTTGGTATTCGGTGGCGCGCATTCGCTCATGCTCGGTTGGGAGTCCGACTGAAGCGACTGGCTGGAAACTACCTCCGGTGTCATCGCTTGAGTAGAGTTTGGAGCCAGACAGTGCGTAGGTTCGGGTTGGGGTGACACCGTCGGCGACCAAATCCGCGTTGCCTGTCAAGCCTTGGGACTTATTCCATGACTTGCCGAAATCGAAGCTGCGCCAGGTGGAGCCACCGGTAGACCAGACGAGCACTTGAGCGGTGGAGTTGAAAACGATGGATCCTCCGCGGGCTTCGGGAGGTTCGGCGGCAAATCCGTTCCATGTGGCTCCGCCGTCATCGGTGTACTGCCCATTTTGGGATGCGCCCTTACCTGCTCGTGCCACGAGTAGCGGACAGTCCACGGCCCAGGAGAGACTTTCGGTGTCATCGAGTTTGGCGTCTGCGGTGGTTTTCGCGGGACCGTGGTTTAGGTCGAAGTGGGTGAACCCGCCGATTCCTCGAAAACCGGAGATCAAGTGGGACCCTTCGCGGGGGCTTACCAAATCGATCACGTCCTTCCCAGTTTCACTCCCGATCACCACATTTGCCCAGCGATAAGGTTGCGGAACGGGGGCGGTCGTCGATTGGGACAGGCTAAGGGTGAGGAGCGATAGGATGGCGAGCACGTGCTGATGTTACAACTTGTTGCGTTGCACCGCATAGGAGTCCACGATATGGTCGGTGAGGGTTCCAGAGAATCGTGGAAGGCGCTTCGCTATTTGTCTGAGTTGTCACAACCCCCATCCAGACTTATCCTTGCCCGCATCTTTTTCTTCGGTTTCAGACTCGATTTGGAGTCGCTTTCGCGACGCAGAATGGCTGATTTCCCCCTCCCTTCCCTCCCCATCGCACCGCTACGCTGATGTGGAGGGCCTGGTTTACAATGCAGCAGCTAACTCGCAGGTTCAAAGTGGCCACAAAATGTAGGTAATGACAAGCCCATCCGGGGTAGACGATTGCCCTCGGATCTGCACCCCGGGTAGCGACGCCGGAGCATCGCAACCGGTGGTTAACAGACACAACCGCTCTACAGTTGCCCTCGTGGATCGTTGTTTGGGCTTGTCGGGATGTTCGGTTTGTTCACGACGGTGGGGGCTTAGGGGTGGTGAGCTAACTTTCAAACACTTGAGTGCGTGTTTTCCCAGCGAGGACTCGATCCCTCATGCGTCGGGATGACGGCTCCGTGCTTGCGTGTATCGCCTACGAGTTTCAACCCTTTCATGGACTCACGTGCGCGACAGGAAACTGGACCCGGCAAGTAGAGAATATTGGTTCACCTATCAGAACTACAGGCATTCTAGGTATACCGAGCACTGCGGTCGATCTCGCCTTGGCGGCTTTGGTGGCTACCCGGTGCGGAGTGAGGTTGCGCCATCGTCGACACAAACCTTATCAAACTGACACGAAGACTGACTGCTTGCGCGGCAGCCTCTAAAAACCAAGGAAATCGCATGCTCAGATCCAACCATTCGCTCGCTTCCATTCTCTGTTTGGCCATTGGCGCAAGCGCGGCCTTCGCTCAGGCGCCTCGGGTCAGTCCGCCGGACATCGCTGGCAATGTCATCGATGGTAATCGGGTGACTATCTACTACAGCCGTCCTTTCACGAAGGACCCTAAGACCGGGGCGAAGCGGACAATCTGGGGTGGCCTGGTTCCCTACGGAAAGGTGTGGCGAGTGGGGGCCAACGAGGCCACACTGTTGGTCATTCAGCAACCGATTAAATTGGGCGATCAGACGTTGCCCGGCGGCGCATACACGCTGTTTATGCAGCCGGAAGAAGACGGCAAGGCGCAGCTCATCGTCAGCAAGCAGATTGGCCAATGGGGGACTCAGTACGACCAGGGCCAAGATCTGTTCCGAGTGCCGATGACCAAGGAGGCGCTTGCCACACCACTGGACCAGTTTGCGATTGCCGTTCAGAAGAATCCGAGTGGCGGTGGCGTGATTAAGCTGATGTGGGAGAGCACGCAGTACGGGGTGAACTTCACGGTCGTGAAGTAGCGCCGCGTTTGCCCACTCCGTGGGCACTTCATTTAATGGACTTCTTCAGGTTCAGTTCCCCTCTCCCCACCCTCTCCCCTGAGCGCTTCGCTAGGGGCGAGGGAGCCGAATTTCGAGCTTATGGGCTTAGGTTGGGGCCGAGCCCCCCTTTCGTTCCCGACCCCATCTGGTGCGCAGGTAAAAGGGACAAGAGCGGGGTGGTATTTCCGCAGGACTTGCCCTGCGCTGCACGTTGAGGACTGAGACTATGCCCCCACAGGAATTTGAATCGAGTTGGGACCGGCTTTCGCGGCGGGACCTTTTGGCTAAGACGGGACTGCTGTTTGCAGGGTCGATGTTTTCGGATGGGTTTCTGAGCCAGACCGGGGCGGTCTCGAAGGCGTTGACATCGTCTGAGCTGCTTGAGGAGATTCGCGGGTTCCAGACTTTGGGAAGCGTCCTGTACGTTGCGGCGCACCCGGACGACGAGAACACCGAACTGATCGCTTACTTTGCCCGGGGGCTGCACTACCGGACGGCGTATCTGTCTCTCACGCGCGGCGACGGTGGACAAAACCTGCTGGGCGGAGAGATTGGCGCCGACCTGGGGGCCATTCGTACACAGGAGCTTCTGTCGGCAAGGCGACTGGATGGGGGCCGTCAATTCTTCTCGCGGGCGCTCGACTTCGGGTTCTCCAAAGACTTTCGCAAGACGCTTGCGATCTGGGATCGGCAGCAGGTCGTTGGTGACATCGTTCGTGTGATCCGCACATTCCGGCCAGACGTTGTGATCACTCGATTCGCGCCGGAACCGAGCGGAACTCATGGACATCACACGGCTTCAGCAGTGCTGGCCGTCGAAGCCTTTAAGCTGTGTGGGGATCCGAACGCCTTCCCCGAGCAACTTCACGACCACAGTCAGGGGGATCTAAATCCCTGGCAACCCAAGCGCATTTTGCAAAACGGCGGCGCGAGCCCCGATGCGCCTTCCATCGAAATTGGAGGCGTCGATCCGGTGCTTGGAGTCTCCTATAGCGAGATCGCCGGACGCAGTCGCGGAATGCACCAGAGTCAGTTTGGGACGAGCGGCTTTATCGGCGGAAGGGGCGGTGCGACGCGCAAGGAGTCGTTCCGACTGTTGAGCGGCGAGCCTGCGACAAAGGATCCCTTGGACGGCATCGATCTTACGTGGGCGCGTTTCGGTTCGGTCGGAGCCGAGATTTCAACACTCGCGGCTAAGCTCGTGGCTGAATTCACCGACGCAAATCGAGAAGCCAGCCTGCCACTGCTTTTAGAGATTCGCGGCAAACTCGGTCCTCTTCTCGCCGATTCGGTGGTTCAGGAGAAGCTCAAGAGTCTAGACCTCATCTTCCAGCACTGTCTTGGGCTCACGGTGGAGACAACGATTCTCGATGCGGAGGTGGTACCTGGCGAGAAGGTCCGGCTTCGGCACTCGGTGGAGTTGAAATCAAACTATCCCGTACGCTGGCTCACCACGTTCAATCCCCACATGAGCGGCGCAATTGACTATGGAGTGACGTTACGTCCGGGAGAGCCAGTAGCTCGGGAATTGACCACAATTCTGCCCGCGGGGACGCCCCTTAGCCAGCCTTACTGGCTACGAAAGGAGCAGACCGCCGGCATGTTCGTGGTTGACAACCCGACGGATATCGGGTCGCCAGAAAACCGTCCCGCGATTCCCCTTGTCTACCAGTTTTTGGTTGGCGGCCAAACGATCAGCGTTTCGACGGAGCCCGTGCAGCGGATCCCAGGCACCACAGGGATTAAGGCCACTCGGAGAATGGAGGTGATCGCTCCCGTTTCGATCCTTCCCGAGACGGGCGTGAGACTTTTTGGTCCAGGCGCGTCGAAGACGATCTCGATTGCCATCACGTCGGCCAGACCGGAGGTCAAAGGAGTTCTGACGCTGAACCTGCCGGCTGGATGGTCGGTTACACCGGCAAAGAAATCGTTCGAGCTCAAGGCGGCCGGCGACAAGTTGAACTTCGAATTCACGGTTAAAGCTCCGGCAAAGGCGGAAGTTGGAATCATTGCCGCCCATGTCCTCGTAAAGGGGGAGAGCTTCGGCGTCGAGCGCAAGATCATCGATTACCCGCACATTCCCACTTTGCTGCTTCAACCTAACGCAACCGTCAGAGCGGTGGCGGTTAGCTGCGACGTTGCGGCCAAAAAGGTGGGATATCTTCCGGGGGCTGGCGATGGAGTGGCGGCTGCCTTGACCGAAATGGGATGTGTCGTCACGCAGCTTTCCGGGGCGGACTTGGCCGAAGATAAGCTAAAGGGATTCGACACCGTCGTAACGGGGATTAGGGCGTTCAACGTGCGTGGAGACCTGTCGGACCAGACGTCAGAGGCGCTCGCCACTTTTGCGAAACAGGGCGGAACGGTGGTGGTTCAGTACAACCGCCCCGATGGACTGAAGACGACCCAATTGCTGCCGTATCCATTGAAGTTGTCGACGCTGCGGATTACCGACGAGTACTCACCGATGACCGTTCTGGCTCCAGATCATCCTGCTTTGAACAAGCCAAACCGAATTACCCTGGCGGACTTCGAGGGGTGGGCCCAAGAGCGCGGCACGTATTTTGCCAGCGAATGGGACGCGCACTTCACGCCGTTGCTCGCAAGTGAGGATGCCGGGGAGCAACCGCTCCAGGGAGGACTTCTTGTCGCCCCGTACGGGAAGGGATTCGTCGTTTACACCGGATTGACGTTCTTCCGCCAACTGCCCGCTGGGGTACCGGGCGCGTACCGGTTGTTTGCCAACCTCGTGTCGCTCGGCCGATGAGACTGTTCTAGCCTATGGTGGAAACCGAAGAAGAATCGACAGGGCTGCCCGCGTTTCCGACTTGGCGCGGAGTGTATGCGTTCGTAGTCGTTTTCTTCGTGGTTGTGGTCTGCCTCATGGTTCTGCTCGAGAGGGCCTTCCCATGACGTGGCCCGACTACCTCGTGCTCTTTGCCTCGATTTTGGGGATCGCCGTTTATGGGGCATGGCGGAGTCGGAAGAATCGGGATCTCGGCTCGTATTTGAAGGGGGCGGGGGACACCAATTGGTTTGTGATCGGGTTGTCGGTGATGGCCACGCAAGCGAGCGCCATCACTTTTCTTTCAACCCCCGGTCAGGGTTATGAAGGAGGCTTGGGGTTCGTTCAGAACTACTTTGGCGCTCCGTTTGCGTTGATCCTCATTGCGGTCGTTTTTCTTCCCATCTATCGACGCCTGAAGGTCTATACCGCCTATGAATATCTAGGGAATCGGTTTGATGCCAAGACTCGCTTACTCGGCGCGGGGCTGTTTCTCTTCAATCGCGGGCTTGGGGCGGGAATCACTATTTACGCGCCGGCCATCGTGCTTTCGACGGTGATGGGATGGCGTCTCGACCTAACGATTATTGGAAGCGGGTTGGTGGTGACCGGATATACGGTCGCCGGCGGCAGTGATGCGGTCACTCACACTCAGAAGTATCAACTTGCGGTGGTGTTCGCTGGAATGGCGGCCGCCTTCGCCGTACTGATCTCGAAGCTGCCGGCAAATGTCTCTACCCATGACGTGTTTACCGTCGCGGGGGGCTTTCATAAGCTTCAAGCCGTCGATTTCTCGTTTGGTTTTGGAAAGCGGTACACGTTCTGGTCGGGAATGATCGGCGGGCTATTCCTTGCCCTATCGTATTTCGGCACCGATCAGTCTCAGGTTCAGCGCTACATTTCGGGCGCCTCGTTGCGCGAAAGCCGCATGGGGTTGATGTTCAACGCCATCTGCAAGATCCCGATGCAGTTCTTCATCCTCTTGCTGGGCTGCTACCTGTTTGTGTTTTATCAATTTGCCCGACCACCGGTTCTTTTCAACGAGACGGCCTGGAAACAGGGTTTGGCGACTTCTTCAGGGCCGCGGTTGACTGAACTCGAGCGTCAGTTCCAAGCAGCGCACGACGAAAAACGAGACGCGATCGGGAGATGGTTAGATGCTTCCCACCGCGCCGACACCTCGGTTGTAGAAGCTTCTCGGGCAGAAGCGCGCGCGGCAGACGATCGCGAGACCAAAGCCAGGAAGGATGCAGCCAAGGCGGTGAAGGATGCTGGCATCAAGTCGTCAAACGACACCGATTACGTGTTTATCCGATTCATCGTTCGGGAACTTCCTCACGGCTTGATTGGCTTGCTCATGGCCGCATTTTTCTCGGCCGCATTGTCTTCCAAAGCCGCCGAACTGAACGCCCTGAGTTCTGCGACGACGATCGACATCTATAGGCACCTAGTTAAGCGTGAGGATGCCCACTACTATAGGGCCTCGCGGATGTTCACCGTGTTTTGGGGATTCGTGGCGATCGGGTTTGCCTTGTTCGCGAATCTCTCGGAGAACCTTATTCAAGCCACGAATATCATTGGATCGATTTTCTACGGGGTGATCCTCGGCATCTTTTTGGCGGCGTTCTTCTTCAAGAAGATCAAAGGGACCGCGATCTTTTTTGGAGCGATCGTCGCTCAGCTCATCGTGTTCGTCTGCTATTTTCGAATCGGAGAAACGGTCACCTATCTTTGGTACAACGTCATCGGGTGCGGTTTGTGCTTGGCCTTCGCGGCTACCCTGCAAGCGGTTCTGGGCGAGCGTAAGGAGTTGGCGCCGTGACGGAGCCGGTCATCTGTTTTGGACAACAGCCCTGTGGGTTCTTCCCCAAGCGCTTCCTTTTTTCAAAGATTCAGACGGCTAAGCGCCTCCAGAGCGAGATCGGGGGCACGGTCGTGTACTTCTTCCACGATAGCGATCACGACTTCCGGGAAACGAGGACGGTGCTACGGCATCGCAAAACAGACGAGCCGTTTGAGTTCAACTTCAGTTTCGAAAATCAGATTCAGCGCAGGCACTCCCCGCTGTATTTGAAGCGGGTCGTTCGCCACTGGCATGAGAAGACGACGCGTCAGCTACCGCCCTATGTCGACGCGGAGGCGGTTTCTCTCTTCGCTGGCATCGACACTCCGAGCGTCGCCGATTTCTGCCTAGAGATGTACGAGGGAATGGGACTGCTGGAAGGCGTTCAAGTTGTGCGTTCGAGCGATCCAGAATTTCGCAGGGCGGCCTGCGCGGTTTCTGACTTCTTTGTCGATGTCCCGTATGAGGGAGAGATCGTTCGAGCCCGTTGGAAGGGTGAAAAGCTCACCCTTTTCAAGGGTGGGGACGTTTCGATTGAACTTCCGCGTACTGAGTTTGGGAAAGAGCAGATTAGCCCTTCGCGAGACTCACGGTTTCTCTGGATGCAGTCGGTGATTGGCTGCACTCACTACGTGTGCGGGCTGGGAGAGCAAGCATATATGCGAATGGATGAGGCCCCGGAGGTCACCTTCGTAGTAAGAGACAGTATCGATCGATCGGACGAGGCATATGTCGGATAGCTTGATTGACACCGCGCCGCTTCTGGTGTTCGGAGCGCATCCCGACGATATCGAGTTCGGCTGTGGAGGCGTGGTCGCGCGGGAGTCTCGTGCTGGACGCCCGGTGCACTTGGTCGTGTGTTCGCGAGGGGAAGCGGGCACTATGGGTACACCGGAGATCCGCGAAGCCGAGTCGCGAGCCGCCGCCGCGATTCTGGGAGCGAGTTTGGAGTTCATAGCATTGGACGGCGATGCCCGCTTGCGGTCGTGCGCCGAGCATGCTACTTCATTGGCTGGCGTCATTCGGCGGGTTCGCCCCAGTGTCGTGCTCGCGCCGAGCTTGTCTGAAAACCAGCACCCAGACCACGCCCAGTTGGGTCGCTTGGTGAGGGACGCGGCTCGATTGGCGCGATACGGGGGGATTGCGGAGTTAAAGGCGCTTCAACCTCACTCGATCAAGAGCTTGTTTTATTACGCGCTGACTCTTGAGGCAGAGCCTCGCGACATTTCTGCGGTGCTTTACGATGTTTCCGACGAAGACACGCTTGCCTCCTGGGTTTCGGCCATGGAAGCCCATGCGTCCCAAGTGCGAGCCAGGCCCTATGTGGACATGCAACTCACGCGGGCGCGAATGCGCGGGCTGAGCGCGGGAATCGGCCATGCGATTGCGCTTTTTCCGGCGGACCCCATCGTCGTCGACCGGCTCGAATCTGTCGCGGCGGCGGCGCGGTGGTTTTAGGTTGCTGCCCAAAACACCCCTTAAGATCGGGATCGTCTGCTACCCCACGATAGGTGGAAGCGGCATCTTGGCGACGTCGCTGGGAATTGAGCTCGCGCTGCGGGGACACGAAGTCCACTTCATTAGTTACGAGCGACCGTTCCGTCTGCCCACCGACCACCCAAGTATCCAGTTCCACCCGGTGGACATCGGCACTCACGAGCTCTTCAAATACCCGGATTACACTTTGCCGCTTTCGGTCAAGCTGGCCGAAGTAAGCAGTGACCACGGGCTAGACATTCTTCACGTTCACTATGCCGTTCCGCATGCGACGGCGGCGATTATTGCCATGTCGATGCTGGAACCATCGCAGCGTCCGCGACTGGTGACCACGCTTCACGGTACCGATACCACGCTTTTGGGTAGTCACCCAGCCTACGGGCCGGCGATTCGACATGCGTTGGAGCGGTCGGACGCGGTTACTGCCGTCTCATCTTATCTAGCAAGGGAGACCCAAAGGCTCCTAAACGTCAGTCGGCCCATCGACGTGATCTACAACTTCTTCGCACCCACCTCGCCCGATCGGTCGAGACAAGAATCAAGGGAGGAGTTGGGGGTTGCAGACGGAGAGACGCTGCTCATTCACGTCTCAAACCTTCGCCCCATAAAGCGCATCGATCTCCTTTTACAGGCCGTAGCGTTGCTCGAGGATCGGGCGAGCTTTCGGCTTCTCATATTGGCCGGAGAGTCGTTCGCTCCTTTTGAGGCGGAGGTCCGCCGTCTCGGCCTCGAGGACCGAGTCATCGTGCGCGACAGGATTCAGTCGGTCGAGGAGTATTACTCGGCGGCCGACATCTGCCTGGTGACGTCCGACTCGGAGAGCTTTTGTCTGACTATTCTCGAAGGGATGTTCCACGAGTGTCCTTCTGTCTCGACGAGAGTGGGCGGCATTCCAGAGGTTATACGAAGTGATTCCACCGGCTTGATGGTCGACTCCGGCGACGCGGAGTCCCTCGCAGCTCAAATCAGCGAACTCATCGTGAATCGCGAACGCAGGCAGGAGATGGGTCGCGCCGCCAAACTGTTCGCGGAAACCCACTTTACGGCCGACATTATCGTTCCGGCCTACGAGAGCCTTTATTATCGGGAGCTAGCAAAGCCCAGGTAGCCAGTTGCACCGGAGTAAGGGTTACCAGGGTTTCACCCTTTGCTAAATTAGGTCGCCCCGTTGGGGCTGCGGGGCGTTTGGTGGGCGAGCTTACGAGTCAGTGTATGGAGTGCGGAGACAGGAACCATTCTCCGCCTACCCGGGCAATCTTAGACCTCCGCTCGGGTCAAAAGCCGCTCGAAAGGACGATCATTTGAGGTGTCGCCTTGCGACGCAGGTTCGATTTGGCCCTCTCCCTCCCCTCTCCCGCGCACCGCTCCGCTGCGGGCGAGGGGACCGTTCGGCAGCGTTCACAGGTTTTGCGATTGTCTGTACAGGCCGCTACTGGTCCCGGTGAAGTTTGCAGTCCGGAAATTTTAGCCTGACAGGGCGTATGTTGTGACTTGCCAGAATTCTAGGCATCCGGGACTCGGGATGACGGGGGTTCGAGGTTTAGGTTGACGTCAACACGATCTCCTGAAACGTCCATACTGGAAGAATGCCGTCACGTCCTACCATTCGTGACGTCGCGGCTCGGGCGGGGGTGACCGATATGACGGTTTCTCGCGTCGTGAATCGATCGGGGCCGGTATCTGAAGGCGTTCGGCGGCGGGTTGAACAGGCCATCGAAGAGCTGGGATACGTTCCCAGTCGCTTGGCCAGAGGGTTGAGATCGAAGCGGACTCTTACCATCGCTTTGGTCGTTTCCGACATCACAAACCCGTTCTTTACGACGATCGCGCGGGGCGTTGAGGATGCGGCAAGCGACCAGGAACTACTGGTGATGGTTTGCAACACGGATGAGTCCGAGGAAGAAGAGACTCGCTACCTCGGGATGTTGGCGGGGCAAAATGTAGATGGCGTGTTGCTGGTTCCAGCAAAAGGGGCGGAGAATGCTTGCGCCCTCGCTGAGCGCCGACGGCTTCCGCTTGTGCTCCTTGAACGCAGGATTCCCGGCAACGCGCATAGTCTGGTCCATTGCGACGTGCGATCCGGCGCACGCAGGATGATGGAACACCTTCTTAAGCTTGGGCATCGAGAGTTCGCGCTGTTGACCTCCCCAATTGGACTGACGACTGCTGACGACCGGGTTGAGGGCGCCCTTGAGGCGCTGAAGGGAACGGGCGGGCGAGCGACGGTGTTTTCGGAACGTTTGAATCGAGAGACTTCGGGGAAGGCCGTCGAGCGCTGGATGGCTCTAAATCCTCGTCCCACCGCGATATTCGCCCTGAATAATCTTCTCACCATTGGAGCGCTCAAGGCACTTCGGGCAAGAGGTTTCCGCGTGCCCCAAGACGTCTCGCTGGCCGGGTTCGATGACTTGCCGGAGCCGTTGCTTGAGAATCCATTTCTGACAGTGGTTTCCCAGCCATCCTATGAAATAGGCAAGGCTGGGTTTGAACTGCTCTTGGCTGAAATAGCGAATCCTGGCTTTGCCCACCGTGAGGTTATGCTGCAGCCTGAGTTGGTGATCCGGGATTCCTGTGGTTCGCCAACTGTCTTTGAGTGAAACGGTCGCGTCTCCGTTCAAGTTGTGAGTAAGCACGATCAAGGAGTAATCATGACGGTGCTTGTCAGCTTGATTGAGTCCGACCCGTCGCCGATGAGCAGTTCGTACTTGCCGGGATCGACGACGTAATGTTTCGCCTGCGAATCCCAATGACGGAGTCGCTGCGCGGGAACGTTGATTCTCAATTTTGCTGAACTGCCCTTCTTAATGGAGACGCGTTGAAAGCCGCAAAGGGTCATCTTTGGTCCGCTGCCATCGGCGTGGCGATAGTAGATCTGGGCGACTTCGTCGCCGTCTAAGTTGCCGGTGTTCTTGATGTCGAAGGTGAGTCGGATCGTGCCGTTGGGTCCCACACGCTGGTTTCGACCAGCTCTGCCTGAGAACTGGAATGTGGTGTAGCTCAAGCCGTGCCCGAAGGCGTAGAGCGGTTTCCCGTCAAAGAACCGGTAGGTCCGGTGAGACATCGAGTAGTCCGTGAACGCGGGAAGGTCCGCCGTCGACCGGTAAAAAGTGACCGGCAAGTGCCCGGACGGGTTGACGTCCCCAAACAGGTTTTCGGCCACGGCGCGGCCGCCCTCTTGTCCGGGATACCATGCTTGCAAGATCGCGGGCAGGTGCCCGTCTTCCCAATCGAGCGCCATCGCGGATCCGCTGCAGTTGACCATGACGATTGGCTTGCCGGTCGCGTAAAGGGACTGAATCAGGGTCTCCTGTTCGTCCGGAAGCTCGATTCGCTTACGGTCGAAGCTCTCGCCTTCTTGGGCAGCGGTGATGCCGCCGACATAGATCACCAGATCGGCGCTTTGGGCGAGACCAACCGCCTCCGCTGATAGCTCCCCTAAGGAGCGATTGGTTTCATTGTCCTGCCGGCTATAGGGCGCCGTCGCTCTGGAACTCGTCACGGGGGCCCCCATCGCATAGTCGACGCGGACGTTTGGTCCGGCAACCTGCTTGATGGCCTTGAGAATCGAGATCGAGTGGGAGGCCGAGCCGTGATAGTTGCCCTCCAGCATCGACCGCGAGTCGGCATTGGGGCCGATCACCGCGATCGTTTTCAGCTTCGAACGGTCCAGCGGGAGGATCCCATTGTTCTTGAGCAGGACGATTGACTGTCGGGCCAACTGAAGGGCTACGGCGTCGTGTTCGGACGTGTCGTTGTCCTGGAGGGTGTACTTCGAGTAGGGAACCTGGTCGGCAGGGTCGAACAGCCCGAGACGAAACCGGGTCCAGAGCGTGTGTTTGAGAGCTTTGTCGACGTCAGATTCGGTAACTAAACCCTTTTGAACTGCCCGAACTAGGGCGTTGTAGTCGTTCCCGCAGCACAGGTCACAACCTGCTTTGATGGCTGCCGCCGCCGCCTCTTCCGGGGTGCCGACGAAGTGGTGCTGCTGCCAGATGTCTCCGATGGCCCCGCAGTCCGAGACGACATACCCGTCAAACCCCCACTGGGTGCGAAGAAGGTCATGGAGAAGTAAGGGACTTGCACAGGCCGGAAGGCCGAATACCGAGTTGTAGGAACCCATGACTCCGGCAACGCGCCCGCCTCGGACTACCCGCTCGAACTGGGGAAGGTAGGTGTCGTAGAAGTCCGATTCCGATGGAACGGCGTCGAAACGGTGTCGTTGTGATTCCGGCCCACTGTGGACGGCGTAGTGCTTGGCGCAGGCCATCGCAAGCATGTATTTGGGATTGTCTCCCTGGATGCCTTTGACAAACTCGGCGCCGATCTCTCCGGTCAAGAACGGGTCTTCTCCGTAAGTCTCTTGACCTCGCCCCCATCTGGGGTCGCGGAAGATGTTGATGTTCGGGGTCCAATAGGTGAGCCCGTACCACCACTTCGAGTCGCCGCCATGCGCCTTTGCGTAGTCGTTGAACTTCGCTCGCCCCTCAACCCCGATCACGGTCCCTTCCTGGTGGAAGAGAGCCGGATTCCAGGAAGCGGCGCCCCCGATGGGCTCGGGAAAAACGGTGGCGACGCCGTTATTGGCCACGCCGTGAAGCGCTTCGTTCCAATAGTTGAACGCGGGAAGTCCCAGACGAGGGATTCCGGGGGCGTCGTTTTGCAATTGAGCGACTTTCTCGGCAAGCGACATCCGCTGGATGAGATCATCCTCACGTGCTTCTAAGGAGAGTTTCGGATCTCGCCAACTGTCCGGCGCTGAAAGCTTTGGAATCCTGGACTCCTCGACGGTGAAAGGGGAGATCGCGGCGGACATGATGGGCCCGTCCTGCTCACAGCCACACGGACTTGGCTTCCCCGAGGGACGGAAGACTTCAGTTTTTCGATCCGAATGTCCGACGATCAGGAGGCCTGCAGGCAGCAGGCAAAGCGCGAAGAGGGCGTGTTTCATGAGGTGGGGTGGACCATTCGACCGCGTTTACGCCTCGAGTTGAAGCGCTATGACTTAAGCGATGTTGACGTTAACAGTTTAGCCGCAATTGTCGTAAACTGGAACACGGTTAGGCTTTCGCACAGGCGCGAAAGCACAAATTCGACGGTGATATTCGGCAAATGAAAACCCAAAAACCCTTCCTCAGTTCGCTATTGGCGGTTGCGATGTGCAGCGCCTTCGCCCAGAACCAAGCCACCTCGGCGGGAGCGGTGGCGGACGACTTCAAGCCGTCCCAACTGAACCAGCCAGGCCAGGAGTTTCCGCAAGTGAACTCCCAAGGGTACGTGCGCTTCCACATCCAGGCGCCTCAAGCGCAGAGCGTGGTAGTGACGCTGGGCGGTCGTGGCGGTACGCCATTGACAAAGGGTGCTGACGGAGCTTGGGTTGGTACGACGGCCGCTCCGATGGATGAGGGTTTCCACTATTACCATCTCTCGATCGACGGGGGAGTGTTCAACGATCCCGGAACACTTAACTTCTATGGCTCGACCCGATGGGAAAGCGGAATCGAGATCCCGGCCCACGACGAGGAGTTCTATTCCCTCAAAGCCGTTCCTCATGGGCAGGTCCAACAGATTCTTTTCCCGTCGAAGACGAACGGAGTGTCTGGATTCAAAACGGCCTACGTCTACACGCCTCCTGACTATCCGAAGAACGGAAAAAAGCGGTATCCGGTGCTGTACCTACAGCACGGCTGGGGAGAAGATGAGCATGCCTGGTGGAACCAGGGCCACGCCAATCTCATCATGGATAATTTGATCGCCGACGGAAAGGCGGAGCCATTTATCGTGGTCATGGCCTACGGTCAGACTAATGATGCCTTTCGACCGGGCGGCGCCCGTCCGGCGAATGGTCAGCGACCGAACTTCGACGAGATGATTCGCCGGACCGGGTTTGAGAGCACGCTTGTCGATGACCTGATCCCATATGTCGACGCGAACTTTAGAACGCTCGCCGATCAGCGGCACCGGGCCATGGCGGGGCTCTCGATGGGTGGCATGGAGACGCACCAGATCGCTCTGAAGCATTTGGATCTTTTCTCAGGCATCGGACTATTTAGCGGGGGAGTGATCTCTCCAGAGGATGTCCAGGGCGCCCCGGACTTCAAGAACAAGGTGAAAGTGGTGTTCTGCAGTTGCGGAAGCCGTGAGAACGCGGCCGGCATCAACACGAACCACGAAGCACTGGACAAGGCGGGGATCAAGAACACCGCGTTCGTATCACCGAACACTGCACATGAGTTTCTGACATGGAGGCGAAGCCTTCACGAGTTCGCGCCCTTACTCTTTCGGTAAGCGCAATGGCATAACCCGCTCTGATGCAGCCGCTACGGTGGATAATTGTTTGCGATGGGCATTAAGACGCCGATCCTCAGACAAGCGGTTGCCGATCAGAGTGGGTTCAAGCTTTACTCATTTCCGGCAAGGGAATGGTCTCACGTTGCCGTCATGTCTGCGACGAGTTTCGTCTGTTTAACGTTGTTGGCGCACCGAAATTTGATCGTCCAAATTGTCTTTTGGCCCCTCACTTTGATCGCGGTCTCGGCAATCCTGTGGCTCAAACGGGCACGATTTGAATTGACTGTTGACGTTCTAGATCGACGTTTAAGGAGTTGCCTTCAATGTGGCACTCGCTGCTGAATGGTAAGCGCTCGCGGTGATTGTCGCGATCACCGGTCCGGCGAAAGTAGCCCGGGTGGGAATCGTTACGCTTCCGCTGGAACTGCCGGCAGGGATCGTAATGGAAACCGGGGCAGGAATAGTGGTTCCGCCGGTGCTAGTGAAGGTCACGGTCACGTCGACGGCAGCCATGCCGGCAAGGGTTACCGTGCCGATTGAGGAAGTTCCTCCCTTCACGGAGGCAGGGCTAATGGTGAATGCGGAGATCTTGTTTGGTCTCACCTTCAGGTTGCCGTGAGCTGATACCCCATTCGCAGTCGCCGTCACCGTGACGGTGGTGACGACGTTTACATCGGATGCCCGTACTTTGAATGTCGAACCGACCGCCCCGGCGGGAATCGTCATGGCTTCAGGAACGTGGGCCGATGCGCTCGAACTGGCGAGCGTGACTACAAGTCCTCCGGTAGGCGCAGGGCCGGTAAGGGTCACGAGTCCAATTGCGGTCGATCCTGCGATCACGAAATGCTTGCTGAACGTAACCGATTTGGGGGTTGCAACATCCACGACCAGCGGCGAACTGACCTCTTTGCCGTTGTAGTTGGCCGCAACGTAACCCTTGGTCGAGACGCTGACGCTGGATGTGGTGATGGTGAACGTTGCATCGACGCCACCGGCTGGGACCAAGACTGAGGCAGGTACAGAAGCAGCTAAGTTCTTGGTGCTGAGAGTGACCAATGCGCCGCCGACCGGCGCCGCTCCATTTAGTGTGACCTTCCCAATCACCCGATTACCTCCCGCTACAACGTCGGGGGTGAGGGTGATCGAAGTTGGTATCAAGGGGTTGACGGTGAGCGGTACGGAAACGGATGCTCCATTGTAAGTTGCGGAAACGTTGCCGACCTTTGAAGCCGGGAAAACAGAAGTTGGAATGAGGACTGTTCCTGTGGACTGACCACCGGGAACGAGAATTGAGCTTGGTACAGACGCTGCCACATTGGTGTTTTTCAGGGTCACCAGTCCCCCTTCCGCTGGAGCAGGACTCGTCAGCGTAATGACGCCCGAGACGGCAGTTCCTCCCGTAACCGGGTTTGGCGAAAGGGTGAATCCCTTAATCGCGGGCAACACGGAAATTGTCTTGCTACTGAGAATCGTCGTCCTGATGTAGTTGGGCGTTGTCACCGTGAGATACTGGGTGATCGTGTGAGTGCCCGCAGAGAAGGTTCGTGAGAGGAGGTTGGTGTTGAACCAGAGCGTTCCGAGCGGCAAAGGGCCTTGGGTGAAGTAGTTGTCGACTCCGTCAATTTGGACGTTGAGGGTCGAAGCTGGGATGTCTGAAGGACCGTTGCATCCAACTGGTGCAGAAATTTTGTAGATGGTGCGGTCGTCATAGCTTCCAGGAGCGTTTCCGCCACTGATATTTATAGACCCGTATCGACCATCGTAAGGAGTGCCTGCGTAGCCCCAATAGACGACGTAGTCCGCCCATAACTTCCAGAAGTTTGCCGATCCCCATCCGGTTACGTAATCCCATCCATCGGTGGCCGGGAAACCATTGTTTCCGACGGTAGCGTCTCTGAACACAAATGCACCGTTATAAGTGCTCCGGTAAGAGTTAAGGTTAGCGCCTATCCAGTAAAGCTCGGGATTCAATGAGCCGCTATGCCACTGAGTATAGCCATAGTAGCTGCCAGCTTGCTGATCTAAGAGCAGATTGCCCACTGCCCATAATGGACACGATGCACTCGTTCCGAATACCAGCATCCCGACGCCTTTGCACCTGACGTAGTAACCGGGGTTAGGGCCACCGGCGGCAGAAACATCAGGCACCTGTCGATGACCGTTCGAGTATGAGTTGTTCACACCCGGTCCGGTTTGCCAATTTGGAATTCCCACCGAAAGCGAGTTTCCGCCTCCAGAACCAGACCATCCTTGCTCCGAGATCCAAGCGCCGTCGGCATTGCTCGAGAGGAAATTTGTCCCACCGACCGAAGTGGCGTCGGGTGACGTTGAAAACGCGCCAGGGCCGGCACCACCATCGCCCGAACTGTTATAGAACGAAATCCCTTGGGAGGCGATTACGGAGAGTGCCGCATCGATCCCTTCAATGACGGAATCGTCCCCGGGTTTTTCGTTAAATCCATAACTTTGGGTCACGGTTTGAATGAAGTTGTACTGCGGAGACGAGATCGCGTTATACGTATCGATGTATGAACTAAAATTGTTGGGGAACTGAAACACGTAGATATGGGCATGAGGCGCTTGCCCCATGATCACCTCGGTATCAAGACAAGCCTCCACCTGCTCGCCAAGGCTAGTTCCTCCGCCGTCAATATCCACCCAGCGCATTAGGTTCATGGACCATCCAGTGAGTCCGAACTGATTCGCAAAGTCGATGTTGTCTTGATAGTTGTACTTGGTGGGCGAAATGATGGCGATGTTCTGGCCTTCGCCGTTGACGCCCGATGTGTGGAAGTTGTCCAGGCCATAAAAGTGTGAGATATCGCTTGGAGACATTGGGAAGGAAAAGTCTGGCTTTGGAATGGACTTGCCACTTGGAGCAGTCCGGGCAATTGGACTCGGGATCAATTCGCGCTTTGACTGGGAGCCGGATAGGCTGTTCGGGTTTTCCGCGACGGGAGAAGCGGGGCGGATCGGAAAGGGAGTCCCCCGCGATGCGGATTTGATTCCAAGCCCCTTTTCCCATTTCTTGAATCGAACTTGAGGATGCATTTGGGTGTAGTTGTCGAGTCCGAATACCGCTTCGATCTTGTCGGCAACGGCTAATGGAGCGGTAGGCGTCCTGTCCGGGGAGAAGAATGTGTCTGGTTCTCCAAGCGCAACCAAATTGGCCGGACGTTGATATGCTTTGATCTTCACTTGAAACGCTGCTTCAGCCTTAGCCACGGGTACATCCGCCGCGATAAAGAGCCGGTTTTCCCAAACATGGGTAATCGTAAAGCCGTTCGCTTTGGCGAAATCCACTACGCTCTTGATTTCAGCGTCGGCCGCTCCAAATCGTTTTCCAAATTCATCGGGTGAAATGCCCTTATGGAAATTGGGTGACTTTGGATCCATCTGAGACGCGCGAAACGCGGGAATGTCAGATCGATGCGCTGACTTCAGAAAGAAGTTGATGTGAAGGACTTCGGAAGCCTCCGGAGTAGCGGTTGATCGCTCCGAGAACCCAGTCACCTTCGGACTCCCGACCAGAGCGTTGCGAGTCTCACTCGCTTGAGCGAAGGGTATAGACGAAACCAAAAGCGCGACTGCGAGCTTTGTCGGCAGCCGTCTGAACAAGGGCCATGTTCTCAGCATCTCAACTCAAAGATACGCGGCCCCTGTATATGGGCCCGTACATGGATATGCTGCGAGGGTGTATACGGAAGTTTTCTAGCAAAGATGCCTGAGGGTCAATTGTAAACTGAGGTCCAATGCCAATTCCTGCTGATCAGATGACGAGGGCCACGGCGTTGCTTCTGCAGCGAGAGGACGCGGTTCCTACGGAAGTTCGAGACCAACTCAAGTTGTGCCATCGGACGGAGGGGAACTCGATCGTTCTATTTGAATTCAGGGTCAGTTTTAGCCGCCCGGAGCAATGGCACGAAGAACCGGTGGCGAAATTCACTTATGTTCAGAGCCGGAACCGATGGCGGCTATTTTGGATGGATAGCTCTCTCAAGTGGAAAGGCTACACGAAGCTCTCTCAGGCGGGGACATTTGAGGAGCTGTTTCACGAGGTGGTGACTGATCCACTCAACTTCTTTTGGGGGTGAGACTGGCCGCGTAGGGGTTGATGTCGGAGGCCCTCCCCGCGTATCGTACCGTTGCTGGACAGGACACCACCTACCTCTTTGCTATCCCCGTCTGGCGAGAACGATCATCGTGGCTGACCGGGGTGGGTAAGTGGCGAAGAAGCCGGATGCGGTCACCGTTTGATCTGGTAGAGCGGAGATGCCGGTCCCCCCGTCGTACCGAAACACGGCAGCCTTAGGTGCAGGAGAGAAGTTGGCCAGGGCAAGGCGGCACGACTGGGGCTCTTTGGACTTGTTCACGACGACGAGCGTGAGGGCGCCATCCGCTTTTCGCTCCGCGCCGTAGATGGCGACGGCGCCCTGGGCGGCGCTTTCCGAACGGACCCAATTCTCGCCGAAGGCGCTGCCTTTGCCGTCGTAGTTCCGGAAGAGTCGGAAAGCGTTCGCCCCGGCTTCCGTAGCCTTAGGTGGTCCGAAGAGACATGCGAGCCCGAGGCCCTCGCGGGCGAAGATGCCCAGGATATCGGTCTGGACGAGTGCGCCCAGTGGGGTCTTGACGTCGCCCCACCCGTATTCGCTGATAGAGAGCTTCGTGCCGGGGTAGTAAGTCTGGACCCATTTCCGAAATGACGGGATGAGGTTGATCGCGCCGTTGTACTTGCCGTACCAGTTCTTCTCTACATAGCTTGGATCCCAAAGGGATCGCGTGGATTCCAGTACGATCTCGTCGTTCGATCCATCTTGGGTCACCGGGTAGTAGTGCTCGTCGAAGTAGTCAAGAAGTCGCTTCCCGTGCGCCTTCTCGTAGGCCGCCATCTGCTGTAAGAAGTAGCTTGCTTGGCCCAAACCACCGTGCTCGGCCTTGCCATCGCCGGGGGCGCCCTCGTTTTGATAATGGAGCAAGAATCCGCCGGGACCTAGGACGGCGGCGGTGGGGTCGGCCTCCTTGACGGCCGCTCCGTAGCTCTCAGTCTTATTAACGAGTTCGTCATGCCCAAGATTGCCTGGATGGATGTCTCGGTGCGTATTGTTCCACCCGTCAGGCTCGTTATCCAGTTCGTAGATGGGGACTCCTCCGCTCGCTGCAGGGCCGAACTTCGAGACAAGGTGGGCCACCCAGGCTTTCTGCAACGCGGGGGTGTTGGGAGTGTGGACTCGCAGGATCTGTGACTTGGTGAGGACGATGGGTTTCCCGTCTGCTGTTCTCCCATTTCCCGCGTCGGTCACTTTGCCGTCCACCACCGGGTGCACGTAGGGGTTGGTCTTCTGCTGGGGGCCGAAGATCGAGACCGGGAAGGTGCAGTCTTGAGTCGTCGCCTTGTTGACGTAATCAATGAAAGGGATGGTCAGCAGAACGGTTCCCCCGATTGATTTTGCGGTGGTGACCCAGGCATCGGGCTCGCCACTCGGGGTCGGATGGTCCTTGCCGCCCGCCATGAAGAACCAGTCGTCGCCCGCATTGGTCGAATCGACCTGCCAGTTGTACCGGGTCGTGCCATCACCGCCCCAGCGGTTGAGCGGCAGGCGAATCTCCTTGGCTAGAGCCGGATCTGCGTAAGCCATGCCATAGATGAGTGGGCTGATCGGGTGGTGGTCGGCGGCAGCGTCAACGGAAAGTAGGGGCCCGGAGACTGGTATGAGGGCAAGGAGAGAGATGATCATGGCGTCTTCGATGACATACGCGATCACGTCGTGAACGCGTTAACTAGACGGGGCGATCGCGGGCGAGGGTTCGGCGGTTTTTATGTTTAGCGCTAGCAGAATCTGGAAGATGGGGTGCTGGATACCTAAGGAGACGGCGTACGCGGGTGAGTACGAAAACGCGCATTCTCGGCCAAAGCACATGAACTTAATTATTTTCGAACTCGCCAAAAGCAATTCTTTGCGTTATAGTTGAGTCGACATGTCTCGGCTTGTACTTGCGTCGGTGTTGGTGATCACGACTCTTTGTGGGTTGGTGTTTGGGATTGGGATGCTGGTCCTGCTCAAACTTGAGATTCCAAAGGAGTTCCTCTTGCCGGCGGCAGGGGGCTTTGCTATCTTGATGGTCCTGCTTCAATACGGGCTTGGGCCGGTGTTGATCGACATGGTGGTCAAGATTCGGTGGACCAACTCAATGGAACTCGGGCCTGACTTCGATCTCTGGCTGAGAAAGACCTGCGCGACGTTCAAGATCCCGATGCCGAGGTTCGGAATCATCGAAGAGGGCTCGCCAAACGCCTTTACTTACGGCAATGGCCCTTGGAATGCGCGGGTGGTGGTCACCCGAGGTGTCATCGATGCGCTGGAACCTGAGGAGCTCAAAGCCGTTGTGGCCCACGAACTGGGTCATATTCGCAATCGTGACTTCATTGTGATGACCATCGTTCAGGCGCTGGTTTTGGCTCTCTATTCGCTTTACGTGGCCTCTCGTTACGCTGGCCGCCGGAACGGTGGATACGTCGCGATCGCCAGCTTTATCGCCTATCAGCTCAGCTACTACATCTCGCTACTTCTGTCTCGAATTCGCGAGTACATGGCAGACTACGCGTCGGGCCAAATCATGAGCAACGGAAACGATCTCAGCTCCGCGCTGGTCAAGATCGCCTACGGCATGGGTCGGTTCCAGGCCACACCGATAGCGCCGCAACCGGCGCCTTCCCCTCGGGGGCCACAGCCTTACCCGTCGGCTGCTTACCAGGCGGTTCCGACTAATCGCCCAGGCCAGATCTTGCTGCCGCCAGTTGGCGCACAGGCAGCCCCGCCGGTCCAACCTTCTCCGCCACCTGCGATGAGCAACGACCGGGTGACGCCGGAACTGATGGCCAAGCTCAACGCGATCCAGCAGGAGGGCGACGTTCGCTCGGGCGCAGCCGCCTCTCAATCATTTGCGGCGCAACTCCTTGGGGGCCAACCGGCCACCGCCAACCAACGCGCAGGGCGCGGAAAGCAGCCCAAGGGGCAAGCGCCGAAATTTGATGCCCGGGCGTTGGGAGCATTCGGAATCGCCAGCGCGGCGTCCATGCGTTCTGCGGTGACCTGGGGTGGCCAGCAGGGAACTATTGATCCCGACCACTTCACGATGGGAGCCCGGTGGGAGTTGTACAACCCCTGGGCACGCATTGCAGAACTCGTTAGCACCCATCCGCTGACGGTCCGCCGAATCCAGGCGCTTCAAAAACTGAACGCAAGATTCAACGTGCCGTCGGCCTTTGATTTCAGCAAGGTTCCGCCAGGACGATACGCGGGCTTCCTGGGCGACCTCCTAGTAGTGGCGACCCCGTGGCTCTTGGCGGTGGCGGCTGGCGGCGCCGCAGCGTCTTCTCATGGCGGGACGACCCGCGCTGAGAATGCGGTCGCGATTCTGCTTGCCTCGGTTAGCGGCTTCTCGATCGGTTGCCTGATGAAGCTGTTTGCGAAATACCGTGGAAGCTTCCTGAGAGGCAACGTCAAACGGTGTCTATCTGAACTGGAGGTTTCTCACGTTCGGCCCGTTGCGATCGCGATTCAGGGGACTTTCACCGGTCGGCTTTCGGCGGGAATGGCCTGGGCGGACGACTACATCCTGCAAGATTCGACTGGATTCGTGGCGTGTGTTTTGCATCAACCGTTCAAATGGCTCGATTGGGCTTGGGGCTGGATGTACAGCCAGCGATTCATCGGTCAGGAGGTCATCGTGCACGGCTGGTACCGAAGATTCGGTGCTCCCTACATCGAGATCTCTCACTTCCAGGTGGTTTCCACCCGAGAGACGATCAAGTCGTACTACTTCCCGGCGGCCATCGCTGGCAACCTGCTCTTATCGGTTGTGTGCGGCCTTGGGGCCTGTTTCCTGATGCGATAGCGGGGTGGGCTTCTGAATATTCAGGGGACATTCGCCTGCTTGTCTCAAGGTGATGAAACGCTGGAAGTCGGACAGTCCGGTATAAACGACGCGAGGTTGCTGAACCATGGCTTTTCCACTATTAACTTGCCTGCTTCTCTTTGCAGCACCGGCTGCTGCGCAGTCTAGCCCGGTTGGGCTCGGTCCGAGACTATTGGTGGTGAACCAGGGAGACAAGACTCTCAGCATTGTCGACCCTGTCACCAACAAGCAGGTGGGTGTCGTGGATGAAGCGCAGACCACGATGCACGGACATGAAATCGCGGTTGGGCCAGATGGCCGCTCGGTGTTTATGCCGATCTACGGCGACGTGGGAGTGGGAAGCCCGGGTCTCGATGGGAATGAGATGATCGTGATCGACTGGCCAACCGGCAAGATCACCGGTCATATTGATTTTGGCCATGGCGTTCGCCCTCACTGCGCGGTGTTTAGCAAGGCGACGGGGATGATGTATGTCACCACCGAGATCGACAATTCCGTCACCATGGTGGATCCCAAGTCCTTGAAGATCGTGGGCAGCGTTCCCACCGGTCAGGCTCAGTCCCACATGCTCGCGATTACGAGGAACGGCCGGTGGGCTTACACCGCTAACGTGGGGCCGGGAACCGTGTCAGTTCTCGATATGAAGGAGCGAAAGACGGTCAATGTCATTCCTATCTCAAAAATGACCCAGCGCATCGCGCTGTCTCCTGACGACAAGTACGTGTTCACGTCGGACCAGACCAGCCAACGGCTCGCGGTGATCGAAACGAAGACGAACACGATCAAAAAGTGGATCACTCTCCCCGGAAACGGCTACGGAGGAGCGGCAACCCCGAACGGAAAATGGCTCCTTCTGCCGATTCCGAGCAAGGGGCTCGTTTCGGTGATCGACCTCAAGACCCTGGATATTGTGAAGAACGTTACGGTTGAGAAGAATCCGCAGGAACTGCTCGTAAGGCCTGACGGCAAGTTTGCCTATGTATCGAGTCCGTCTACTAAGAAGGTCTGCGTGATCGACCTGAGCCAATGGGTCATGTCAGCGACGATCGATGTCGGGAACGGCGCCGATGGTCTGGCCTGGGCGAACTGAACCCGCCTACGATAACTAGTCGGAGAACTGCAACTTCCAAGTCACCCCGAATGGGTCGGTGACAATGGCGTAGCGCTTCGCCCAGAACACTTCTTGGGCGGCCATATCGATTTGGCCGCCTCTCCCCAGTAGTTCGGCTGCCGAATCCACGGCGTCCGGTGAATCCAGATGGAGAAGGAGGACGAAGCCTCCAAACGCCCCCTTGTCTTGCATCGGATCGTCGCTCAGGTTCAGGAGGGTGTCGCCAATCCGTAGCGTGGCGTGAAAGACCAAATGGTCTCGCTTGGGAGCTCTGAGTGCGGCTGGAGCGTCCGAGAACCGGGTGAGATGGAGCAGCTCCGCCCCGATCGCCGCTTTGTAAAGGTCAATCGCCTGCTGACAGCAGCCGTCAAAGAACAGATAGGTCTGGACGTTCACGAATTGACTTTACCGAAGGGGGCGTTCCCCCTTCGGTAAAGACTCGGTTTCCAGGCAACACCCCTGTAATTCGGTTCAGTTTGAGATCCGGATCAGATTCGCTTTTGCAGCGCAGGAATGGTTTGTAACCGTTGCTAGATCCCTTTCGTGTGGAACACGAGTTGCTTAGTCGGAGTGAGTGGGTCGTTGCTCTTCAGGTTGAGCGTGCCGGGGAAGTCCTCGCCTTTTCTGGTGCAAGTGAAGACGACCTCGAGGTCCGTGTTGAACTCGTGGACTCCGGGCTGGATCACGATTGGATGTGCAATCACTCCGTTTACGTAGTACGCAGCCGGTAGCTGAAGGCTGTAGCCCGTCCCTACCACGCTTGGAGTAATGACTAGCGGTTCGTTGCCCAGATTGCGGATTGAGACGGTGCGATGCACCTTGGCGCCCACTTCCACATTCGGCACGGTAGTCGTGTCGGCCGTAGCTTGGATCGACGCGTAGCCTACGACGCCTTTGACGGCAAAGGTCAATGTTGGCGTGACGAGGTCGTTCGAGTTTATGGATAGGGTTCCGCTTGAGGGGTTGATGGTGGTCGGAGCATAGGTCAGTACCACAGTGGCCGACGCACCGGGAGCGAGCGTGCCCGCCGTGAAAAAACTCACGTGGAAGTCGGGAGCGGTTGTGGTGATGCTATTGATTATTAACGGTTGCTCACCCCGATTGGTGATCTGGACGTTGTATCCCTTCGACGTTCCGAAAGGCACTCTGCCGAAATCCGACGGGACCGTCGTGACGTCTATCCGTTGCGGATGCGGAATGTACGAGACCGTAAAATCCACTCCGAAGATTGGATCCGGCAGAATGTTTCCGCTCACCGAATGGAAGGGGTCATCCTCATTGCCGTGCCCACTGTCGTCTCGCTTCAACCGCTGGGTCAAGGCGATGTAGCTTCCGACGAGGGTGTTCGGCACGCCATTGTTGGTGACGGGTTTGTCAATGATCGCCCCACCGACGTTCAGGTTATCGCCGGTGCCAAAAATGGTGTTCATCGCCAGTTCACCGCCTTGGGAGTAGGAGCTGTCGTTCATGTTCTTCCCGAAGAAAGAGTCGAAGTCTCGCTGAGCGTAACCCGAGGTAAAGACACGCAGGGTGTCTTGAGGGTCTAGATAGACCTCCGCATACACCCCGTGAGTTCCATTGGAAGGGCTTTCATTGAACGGAACCAAGTTCAAACCGCCATGGGTGGTTTGCAGTTGGGATAGGCCGGCCGAGTTTGCATCGGTCAGGGACAACCACTGACCGCAGATGTCAGTCCAGAGATATAGGGGGCCAGGAAAGTCGTAGGCGCCTGTCTGGGCGCCATTCAGGCCGAGGTGGGGTGCTGCGCCCATCCGCACGTCGTCGATTCGTACGACGTAGTGGTCCCCTGGGGTGCTAAAGGCGTCCCAGTAGAACTTGAATGTCTTGGCATAGATCTGGTTGTCTCGGTACTTGCACGGGAGGTGAAAGTGGGCGACGGTTGGCAACCCGTTCGCATCTGGATGCGTGTAGGTGATGACCTCTTGCACTGAAGTCGCGTGGTGGGGCTGGATGACCTGTTGCAAGAGCACTCGCGTGGCTCCTGGCGGGGCGACGGGCAGTGGCACGTCGAAATCGTAGTCCATCTTGTTGATGTCGCGGAACTCGGCGCCGTGGGTCCAACCTAACGCGGTCGGTCCAGCGGAATCCATGATCCGACTTGTGTCCACGATGCCGTTGCCGAAAAAGTTCAGTAGCCGGACAAGAATGGAGATGTCGGTGCTGTCGCCCGGTCCCCATCCAAAGTAGCGGGTGAGAGTGTTGACATCGAGAAGGTCAAAAATGATGCCGCCGCCATCGCTATCGGCGTCCAGCTTCGCGCTGAGGCCGTCGTAGAACATGTTCGCACCGCCGCCGTGGCCGCTGAGATAGATGTCCACTTGAGAGGCGCGGGTCATTGCGCCTTGTGGGTTGAGCTGCACCGCAGTGTTCCGCTTGCGCATGGTCACGAGCAGGGAAGGTGGGTGGATTTCGGTACGGTCTCCCCCGTCCGGATGTCCATTATCCAAAACCCACCGTCCGAGCATGTACACCCGATCGTTTGGCGTGGGGATCGCCCACAGCGGTAATCCGATGTTTCCGTGTTGATAGCTGCCGGTGTACGGAGATCCATCGTTTTGAACCTCCCACTCGCATTCCATCCGCCCGTAGTTCGCTTTGAATGGGCCGACGCCCACGTATTCCGTTTCGGTCAAGAAGTTTGCCGTCCCGACGGTCCACATATACTCCGGATCTGGAAGCAGTTCCATGTTTACGTCGTGGCCAAAATGAGCATTGGGGTAGTCAGAGTGGGCGATGAACGCCGCCTGATTTGCCGGCGGATCGTCGACGGCGAGGAGGTCGTTGGTGGGCGACACGGTTGCATATATGCCGACGGTCTGTTCGCTCCACGTCGAAATCCACTCGGGATCTCCTCGTTCCGGTGAATGGGTGTAGAACCATCCGTCTCGTCCACCCCGATCCCGGGCCCAGCCTCCGTTAATCAGTTCGGGCAGTGTGTAGGGCGCGATGCTAATGTACTTAACGACTTGGTCAAACACGCTCACTACCCTCGCTCGGCGGACGATCAGCTGGTAGTAACCGGGGCGCGGAATGGTTCGGTCGTTAACCACGCCTGGGTATTTGGTTTGGTTGTACGGAATCACGATGTCTGGCGTCCCGTCGAGGTTGGTCCCTCCGACAAAGTTTCCGCGAACGCTGGTGGTGGCGGTGCCAATCAGTCGATCGGTTGGCGTGACCCCAAGGGTGTTCAGAGGGCCGTAAATGTGAACTTGGATGACCTGGTTCGGACCCCACTCCGAGCCTTGGATCCCCAAGCGCTGGTTCCAACTGTAGTAGTTAGCCGGGAACGTGATGATCTTCAGCGGGCTGTAGCTCGCAGTGTAAGTCATCGGGCTTATCCATACCTCAGGTTGGGCGGACGAGATCGCGGAGGCGACCAGGACAAAAAACAACACAATCCATTTCAGCGGAAGATTCATGATGTACCCTCTAAAACTGGATGGTATCAACCGATCGTATACGCCTCCGTATATAGGAATCAAGAATGACGTATACGGAAGAAAATTCCGCTGACGAGATGAAATTGACCACGCCGACCGTGATGCCTAGGGCGAAGGTGCACATCCAGCTAATCGGCTCGCTGGGAGTACAAGTCGAACCGGGTGGTCCAGTTGTACTCCCATCCCGTTCTGCCGGGTGGTTGCTCGGCATCCTTGCCCTTCTGAATGGACAGCCGGTCGACCGGGAGCGACTGTCTCAGTGGATTTGGCCGGAAAGCTCGGGTGCGCGTGCGCTTCACAACTTGCGGCAGACACTGGCTCAGTTGCGCAGGTCGCTGGGGGACTCGAAGGACTTACTGGCTCGGAGTTCTTCAAGATCGGTTTGCCTCGTGGCGGATGAGCACACCTCGATTGACTGGGTCGAGTTTCATCAGGCGGCCAAACTAGCGACTCACTCCTCGCTTCAACGCGCTTACGATCTGTACCGTGGGCCAACCTTGGACGGTTGCGAAATCCCAATTGTATTGCAGTTTCGGGATCAACTCCGAAGGGAGTTCATCGGTGTGTGCGACCGTCTGAGCGAAAGTTTGGCGTCCATTCAAGAATTTCGTTTGGCGTTGGACGTGCTCCAGCGGAGTGACCAAGTCGAGCCTTACCGGGAGACTACTTGCCGCAACTTGATGCGAGTTCATTTCGAAGCGGGAGACGTCGTATCCGCGATTGACACTTTTCAGGCTTTCAAGCGGCGTATGCGTGATGATCTCGGCTTGGACCTTGAGCCGGATACAAAGCAACTCTTTCGCGAAATCCGCGGAACTCTGGTGTCTCCTCCTTTCCCGGGAGCTCAAACGCCCCGACCTTCTCTCCCAACTCCGGCCGGAACCCTTATTGGGCGAAAACCCCAGGTCAAGGAGATTTGGGACGTTTTTCAGCGATGCCGTTTGGTCACGCTGACGGGATTCGGAGGAGTGGGCAAAACGCGCTTAGCCATTGCGCTCGGCAACGTGGCAAACGAGCAGCTTGCGGATGGAGCGGGGTTCGCGGACTTTTCTTCCGTACAGGAGAGTCACGCGATTTATGACGTGATTCTATCGGCGCTGAACATGCAGGCGCAGCCCAATCGCCCGCCGCTAGACGCGATTGTGGATCGAATGCGGGGAAAAGAGTTTTTGCTCATTTGCGATAACTGCGAACACTTGGTCGAGCCCCTTGGTGAGGTAATCGACCTGCTTCTCTCAGTTTTGCCCAACCTCCGCATTCTTGCTACCAGTCGGCAGAGACTCGACGTGAGTGGAGAATATCTTTGGAACGTCCCTTCGCTGAATCTTCCGCCGATGTGCGTTCCCTTGTCGGATCCGGCGAAAGCGAAAAGGCAGGCAGAGGGAATTCTGAGTTCGGATGCTGCCCGGTTGTTCGTTTCTCGGATGCAGCCCTATCGGGGGACGCGGGAACTTGGAATTGAAGAGGTACAGGCGGTGGCTTCGATCTGTCATCGGCTGGAAGGGATGCCACTAGCCATCGAGCTCGCAGCGGCCCGCACGAAGGTATTGAGTGTGATCGAGATTGATCGTCGATTGGGCGAGCAGTTCTCGTTACTTTCAGGGGGCTCACGTGGTCCCCGCCGCCATCAGACCATGGAAGCAGCGATTGATTGGAGTTGGACGATGCTTTCGGCAGAAGAATCCAGTTTGCTCCTATCGCTTTCGATCTTCTCTGGCGGTAGCTTCTTGGAAGCGATCGAGGAGACCTCTGAGTTCGGCCCCTCGATTTCGACCCTAGATACCTTGGCCAGCCTTGCCGATAAGTCGCTCATCCTCATTCGGAAGACTCCGTACGGGAATCGATTTGGCATGCTTGAGACTATCCGGCAATTTGCCATCGAAAAGCTCCAATCTCGTAATCGTTACTCTGAGTTGGCGGATCGCCACTCCGACTACTTCCTGTCCTGGCTGGAGAAGTCCCGCCCAGCCCCGGATTCGGCCCAGGAGAATCACTGGTTTGCGAAGTTGGAGTTAGATCACGCCAATTTCCGGTTTGCGCTTGATCGCTGTCACTCCCAGAAGCAGTTCGTCAAGGTTCTAAGGTTCGTGACGGGCCTGAGTCGATTTTGGGATACGCACGGACATCTGCTCGAGGGGTTAGCTCAGTTGGAGCGAGCGATTGAAGGTTCACCGCCCGATGTCGCTCCGAAACTGTTGGCGGATGCACGAGGCAACGCCGGATGGATGGCGACCGTGCTCCACTACTGCAAATTGGCTCAAGGGCATTACGCGGGCGCCCTCGCATATTATCGAAATCAAGCCGATCCCATAGCAACGGCCTTCATCCTAAACTGCCTGGCTTCTGCGACCCTTATTTCTGGCGAGATTTCGCTCGCTAGGAGGCAGTTTGAGGAGGCCTTGGAAATGTTCCAGGCTCAGAAGCAGGCTGGTGGGGTGTCAACTGTATCGAACAACCTCGGGGAGGTTGCTCTCTATGAGGGCGACCTCGTGCGGGCTCGTGAGTGCTTTGCGCTAAGCCTCGCGATCGACGCGGAGCGCCGAGAAGGATCGCTGGAGCAACGAGGATTAGTACAGCGGAACCTGGCCGTGCTAGAGCTCAAAGAAGCTAACCTTGGGCTTGCAATGGAGCATATTCGCAGTGCGCTGAAGCTGTTTCGATTGGCCTCGGCGGTGGTAGCGATTCCGGATGCCATTCAAATTCTGGGTCTGATCGAGGGGATGAGCGGAAATGCAATCCGTGCGGCGCGACTTCTGGGTATCGCGTCGAACTTGGCACTCTCTCAAGGGGTCCCTGAGTCGAAACTTCTCTCTCAAGAGCACGAAGAGGTCGTGGCACGGCTGTCCTTGAACTTGGTTGAACCTGTCGAGGAGATTGGGCTGGAGTCCGCGCTGGACTATGCCCTTTCCCTGCTGGATCCTTATCCGGCGGTTCACCAACAGAAACTTACGTAAAAAAGTTGGTGGGCGCGCAGCGGAGACGCGAATCATGCCCCGACCACTGCGGGTAGTGTCCTTACGGAGCGGGTCGAACTCCCGAAGGCAGCGCTCGCCGGCTTGATTGAGCAATGCGGTGATTGAGTCTTAGGTCTCTGAAAATCGGTTCAAGCTGCAATACTAGCGGCGACGAAGTCATGAAATATCGCTACGAAACGGACTTATCGGTTGTCGATTGGGACGCGCTTAAGGCGGCCCTTGTTGCGGGGGAGTTCTGTAATGGCCGGACGCCGGAAGAGTATCGCCGGTCGGCCGAGGGGAGCCATTTGAATGTCTTCGTCTTTGCCGGCGAGGAGATTGTCGGAAACGGGCGCATCCTTTCGGATGGAGTGTGCAATGCCTATGTCGTCGACATCTGGACTGCGCCCGCCCACCGTCGGCGGGGAATTGCAACTGAAATCCTGCGACTTCTCGCCGATTCGGTCCCAGGCCAACACATCTACCTTCAGACCGACGATGCTGAGGCATTGTACGAGAAGGCTGGATTCCGAGTGCAACCTATCGGCATGAGCCGTGTTGTGGGCTCTTGGCTTAATCGTTAGGTACTGGATGTGCCAATTGTTAAGATTTCGACCGACTCCAGTCTATAGCGCGTGCAGAATCCTTGTAAGAAGTCTCGCGTATTTGCGGTGTTAAGCCATCATATAAAGTAGGCGAGGCCGAAGCTGGATAAGCGCCCCTGTCCTGGGACCGACCTGGCATGACCGTAGAGACGAAAAGATTCTTAGTTTCTCTTTGGGAGAGCACTTCGACGTGCTTGGCTCTCGTACTCTTGCTTGCTCTCGCTCAGCCTTACTTTTCGAAGTTCTCCTCAAGAACAAAGAGCGTTCTGACCGGGCTTCTGTTTGGATTCGTCACTCTCGTAAGCATGCAAACCCCGCTGAGAATCGGCGACGGGATTGTCATTGATGCCCGCGTGGTCCTCGTGGGGCTATCGGGATTAGCGGCTGGCTGGGAAAGCGCGCTGGTGGCCGTGTGCATCTGCGTTCCCTATCGTATGTTTTTAGGGGGCACCGGCACGCTAGCGGGTTCTGGAGCAATCATTTTCGCCGGAGCAATCGGGGCACTATTTCAAAGACATCTCTGCCCGAAACCCGGGTCGGTCCGAATAAGAGACCTCGTCCTCTTTGGGTTGGTCCTCGGGTTGAACGGTATCGTTTGGACGTTCTTTCTACCGTCGGACATCGCGCTTAAGATGGCGCTCAAGCTCGCAGTGCCGGTTACCGTGATGTACCCCATTTCGAGCGCGTTGTTGGGTTCTCTGTTCTTTCTCGTGATTCAGCGACAAGTTGCTCTCGATGATTTGAATGAAGCTCGAATTGGCCTTCTGGAAATGAATCAGTCGCTTGAGCGAACCGTTGAAAAAAGGACTTCCGAGCTACGCGAACTGAATGCGGGACTGTCGAACTTTACCGCCGCGGTCGCCCACGACTTAAACGCCCCCATCCGCCGAATCAACAGCTTTGGGAAAATCGTTCTTCAGGAGTCCAAAGCAATGCTCGACGAGGACTCGGCACAGATGCTCGAGCGCATCGTGGAAACGAGCAAGCAGATGGGGGTTCTTGTCGATGACTTGCTCTCGCTTTCCAAGACGGACAGCGTCGTTATTGAGGCGACTGACGTTAACTTAAGCGCTATCTCGAGCTCAATCACCGAGCGACTCAAGCAGGCTGAACCGGCTCGCGACATTCAGGTCACGATCAAGCCGGACATGTACGTGCAAGCGTCGGCGGGGCTCATGCAAGTAGTTCTCGAGAACATGCTTAGAAACGCATTCAAATTCTCTTCTCATCGAGAAACGGCGTCTATTGAGTTCGGTCAGTCCTTGATTGACGGAAAGGTGGCTTTCTTCATCAAGGATAACGGCGCTGGTTTCGACATGGCGTATGCCGACATGCTGTTCAAACCCTTTGAGCGGCTCCACAGCGCATCGGAATTCCCTGGCAGTGGGATTGGCTTGACAACGGTCAGCCGAATCATCTCGAAGCACGGCGGTGATATCTGGGCAGAGGGACAGGTTGGGGAGGGCGCCACGTTCTATTTCACCCTTCCAGGGGCGGTCATTTCTCCCGCAGCAAAACAGGAATCAGCCGCATCGGCTCCTTATAACTAACCGCAAATATTTTCGTTTCACCAACAAGTTCGTGGTTTTGCTAAACCTATGTTACAATTCAGTGTGCTGGTCCTTAGCGACCGGGCTGGGATTAAGCAATGAAGCTAAAAAAAGCGTTTACACTGATTGAACTTCTCGTCGTTATCGCGATTATCGCGATCCTGGCTGCAATACTTTTTCCCGTATTCGCCCAGGCAAAGCTGGCAGCCAAGAAATCGGTTACGGTTTCAAATTTGAAGCAGCTCGGCACCGCCCTGGTGCTCTACGAGAACGACAATGAGGATACGACTCCGCTTGCCATGAGGAATCGCGAGGACTGGCAAGGGGCCAATTGGTGCTACGGTTGGGCGATGGCTCTAGAGCCCTACGCGCAGACCTACAACATTTTTAGGTCCCCGATCGACTCCAAACCCGACTCGCCGATCAGTTGGAATGGCGTCGGCATTTCTTTCGCGCCGAACGCGGCCCAAAACTACAACTACACGGCGCAAGGCGTCTTTGGACTCTGGGAAGATGGCAACGGCTACTGGTCTCAACCCTCTCCGACCTCGTCGCAAATCGTCCAACCAGCGGCGACGATTGCTATGGCAGAACGGCACAATGATGTTCTTGTCTCGGTCGGGAGCGATAACACCACGCTCTATTCGTGTCCGTTCTACGGGTTCACCTGGATTGAATTCCTGGGCATTGGGGCATTGACGCCGGATGGATCTCGTAATCCGTCGACAGCCTTCCCGTACGGACCCAATGGGGCGGTGACAACCGACTCAACCGGCAAGGCGATCTTCAGCTTCGCGGACAGTCATGCAAAGGCCCTCTCCCCAACGCAGACGGATCCCGACTTCTTCAACCAGCCAGCGAAGAATATGTGGGACCGGAGCCAAGGTTGACCTTGAAGCGGCTTTGGATTGCCGCCGTTGTGCTCGTGCCGCTCACCCTCGGTTGTAACAGTTCTTCGGGAACGGAAATGACCAAAGATGAGCAGGCGCACTTCGGTGGAACCCGGCCTTCTCCGGACGTCCTGGCAAAGTTGGCCAAGGCAAGCGAAAAGGCTGGTCCACCGAAGAACGTTGGAAAACATGCTGGCCCGTAGCCGACGCACGCTATTTCTTTCGTTGGATCGAGATGGTCTTCGCGTTCGTCTCTCAAATCTCTGCCTTATGGAGTTCTCTGCTTGCTAACCCTTCTCGCGATTTCAATCCTTACTTCAACTTCAAGCGTCGGCATTCTTCCGGAAGGGCAACGAGATCCATTTCTTTGGCCGTTTGCGACCAATAGTATTTGGAACATGCCGATTGGTTCGAAGGCGGTTTATGTTCCGGCCAAATTGCCCTCTGCCAACTTCTGGGATGTGGATGACGACCACTTGGTGGTGGTAAAGGCGACGGATCCGTGGGTCGACTGGTTTCAGCCCGGGGATTGGAACAAGCGCAGAAATTCTTCTCGACCGCTCGGCAAATGGCAAGTGCCGAGCACGTTCGTGGTGGCGGATGCCACCGAGCACTACACCCCGAATGAGGCGGCCGCCTTTCTTCAGCCGGATGGAGAGACTATCCGGAGTCTAGAGCCGACCTGTCGTCCGACTCCGAACGGACCCATTTGGGGCTGGGAATCGAACAAGAGCAATCTCTACGGGGATGGGATCAGCGGAAGCCATTTTGGCTCCGGCCTCTCGGTGATGGGGGGCACGATTCGGAAAGGCGAGTTCTCGACGGACGCGCCGATTCGACACGCCATCAAGATCGAGGTTTGGGGCAAGTACCTGTATTACGGATCGGACCGAACCGGATTTCGGTGGCCGGCGGATCGTTCTGACGGAAATGCGAGCAAGGGCTATCAGGGCGCCAATCGAACTCTGGTCATGGGCTCGTTGCTGGCTATTCGGCCCGGGGTCAAAGCGGAGGACCTGGGTTTGATGACCAAGCCCGGACGCATTCTGTTTCGGGCGCTCCAAGACTACGGCGCGTACTTGTGCGACGATTCCGGGTGGGATGCAGCCAACATCTGTGCCGAGTCTGGGGTGAGGGAAGAGTTTCGGAATCGATTCGGATACAGCTTTAGTAGCGACGGCGGGAAGAACGCGGCTTGGGTCCATGACCTGAACGAACTCCTCAAGAGTCTCTCCGTAGTAGATAATAATTCGGTTGAGCACGTTGGCGGAGGAGGCGCGCCTCGCGTACCGCTGGCGCCCCCGCTCGCGCCGAAGTCGGAAGGGTCCGCGTACTTGAAGAAGCTAGCTGGCGGTTAGGTCAAAATACGGCGCGCGTCGGGAAAAACCGTGAACGCAAAAGTTATGAAGCCCAATCGTCCTGGCCGTGAAGACGTCGCCCGACTTGCCGGAGTGTCCCTCACGACCGTTTCGCTGGTCATGAACAACCGTGGCGAAACGGTGCGGCTGTCTCTCGCCACCCGGGAGCGCGTCCTGAACGCCGCTAAGGTGCTCAACTATAATCCGAATCCGTTGATGCAGTCGGTCTTGCGCGGACGCACCAACTGCATAAGCTTTTGGATTCCGAAGGATGCGTGGGACTCTCCGAATCCTTACTGGATGGATTTGATTCGAACGATCCGTGATGCAGCATCGGAGTCTGGACTCGACATCCTGCTGCATCACCATCGCTCCGACGAAGATGCCCGGACCGCCGTGTCCCGAATGTGTGGGGGGTTAGTCGACGGAGTGGTCATCGTTCCTGCCATGGAGGACGTGGTCGCGGCTGGGTTGGCGTCGAGCCACGTCCGGGCGATCGCGCTGGATGATCCCTATCCGGGACTGCCGTGCGTTCGATGCGATAGCGCATCCGGTATGGAGATGCTTGCGGAGCACGTGCTATCACGTGGGCACCGATCGGTCGCTTACTTCGACCGCAGTGGTGCGCCGGTGTTCGCGGCGGTAGAGCGGTTGGCGGCACTGAGGCGCACGCTGGCAAAACAGGGGGTCGAGCTGCCAGAGCACCGGATTCTGAGGCTGGAAAACCCCTCGCTTGTCGAGGCGTCGCAGTTCTTGGCGATGGACCCCAAACCGAGTGTCGTGTTCTGTTTCAATGAGGTTCGAGCCACTGCTTTGTTACGCTCCTGTGAGCGATCCGGAATTCGCGTTCCGGAAGACTTAGCGATCACTGGGTTTGATGGCGACGGTGGCGCACCCACCCCAAACGTTCGAACCATCACGAGCTTCGATGTCGGCAAGACGACGACTAGTCGCCTGGCAATCAAGCTACTGTGCGACCTAATTGACGGCGGCGCGGTTGCGGCCGAAACGCTGACTCAGGGCAAGCTTGTGCTCGGGGATACGGTTTGACAAATAGTCTGGCCAGTCGAGGAAGCGCTATTTCTCGGCAGGGCTCAAATGGGCGAAAACCTTATGCTGGGATCGAAGCTAGAGCCGGTTCGACCACAAGGTCGCTGAGGCGACCCTGGTAGGTCGTGAAGTCGGTGTCGAAGAAGGTCGCGTTGGCTCGCAGTTTCTCGGTGGACCAGTCCCACCACTTGAGATCGAGTAGTTGCTCGATGACGTCCTCGGAGAACCGGAGTCGAATCAACTTGGCCGGAATTCCCCCGTAGATTCCGTACGGGACGCAATCTTTGTTCACTAACGCCTTGGCCCCGATAATGCAGCCATTGCCGATCGTGACTCCTCCGAAGATGCTTACATCTTTTCCAATCCATACGTCGTTGCCAATATTGATTGGGTTCGGGTCAAGGATCTTGCCTTTGGGGTCAAGTCCGTTCATGTCGCGGTGAGTGATCGGGAATCCCACGATCAGGCCCATCGGGTACGTCGAGGCAAACTGAATCGGATGCTGCTCATGCGTGAGGCACTGGATGTTGGCTCCGATGGAACAGATTTCTTAACTTCGTTTGGATTGCTGAGGCCTGCCTGTGGTTTCTGCAGACCGGCAAACCTTTAGGTCATCTCGTCGCACCTGATGAGTCGAACTTCGTGGCGATCAGTCCCGAGGGCCGTGCGTTGTTCAGCAATTCGTGATAGAATCACCGATGATTCATGCGATATGAGGGTTAATCGGGCGACGCTGGACGATATTGCGAGGGAGGCGGGAGTGAGTCGATCGACCGCTTCAGTGGTTTTGCACGCCACAAAATCCGGGACGAGGGTCTCCCAAAAAACTCGGGATACCGTCTTGATGGTCGCCGAGCGGCTTAATTATCATGCGAACTCGCTGGCACGCTCTCTTAAGGGAAGTCGCACCAACGTCATCGGGGTGTTCTACGGATTCGACCCTCGGATTGGAAAGAGCCCCTTCCTGCTGGAGATCATTTCGGGACTTCAGGTGGCTTGTTCCGATCTTAAGCTTGATCTCCTGCTTCACACGTCTCCCGAGGCGGGCACCGAGGCGAAAGTCATCCGTAAGCTTTGCGATGGCAGAAATGACGGCCTTATCTTGGCCTCCTGGCCAACTGACCAGCTTGCGGAATTGATCGTTCGCGCAGGGCTGCCGTCGGTTGCTCTCGTCGAACCGGTACTCGGCCTTCCGCTTGTCACGGCGGATGGATCCGCGGGGGCGCGATTGCAGCTGGAGCACCTCGCTGCCCGAGGACACAAGAAGCTTTTAGCCCTGTTTCCCAACATGACTCGCGGAGGGTCGGTTGCTCACCGTCTTTCGGCCCTTGAGGAGATCGCTCGCGAAATGGGAGTCGAACTGGCGGTGCGGACCGCTTCAGACGGACCCGATGAAGCGATCAGTGGGGAAGACCTAACCTGGCTCAAAACGCGGAGTGGGCCAACTGGCATCGTTTGCTGGGCGGATGAGACGGCCGACCTTGCGTGCTCGCAGCTCCTGGCCGCTGGCATTTCGGTCCCGGGCGATGTCGCAGTGGTTGGCTTCAACGGGATGAAACCGTCTCAAATACCTCGGTGGGACCTGACCACGGTGGAGGCAAATTGGCAGTCGGTCGCCTACGCTTCCGTTCAACGTCTGGAGGCCGAGATTAACGATCAGGATGGCCCGCTTGAAACTCAACTTCCGGTCCGGTTGCGGGTCGGCTCTACGACCTAACTTTCCTCGAACGGTACGAAACCGACATGATGATTCCCCTACTCTTGCTACTCGCTCCCCCGGGAGCTCCCCAATTGCCGCAGGTTCCTCTGGTTGGGAGTGAATACCCGGCGCTTCAACTCATGCCATATGGCGGGTGCCAGTTCGAGACCAGTTCGGATGGTCGGTTGCCCTTCCAGGCGGGAGTCCTGAAGGTCCACTCCACCATTCCGGCCCAAGGAGGGTGGCAAGCGATGCTGCCATTGGAAGGTTGGCGGACGCTTGACTTGCAGCCATATCTGGCGAAGGGGGCCATTCAATTTGACATTAAAGGCGCCGACGGCGGAGAACAGTTTTCGATCGGCCTGAGAGATCGTTATCGGAACCAAAGTGCCGATGCGGTTCTCAAGTCAGGGGCCGAGTTTTCCGTCACCACGCAGTGGCAAACGGTCAAAGTGCCACTCGTCGACTTCCAACGTCTCAAGCCCGAGTTCCACTTCGAAGGATCCCACGTCCTCCTGCTCGGATCGCTTGCGTCCGGCGACCAAACGATCTGGGTCAAGAATGTGCAGATTGCCTCGCCGGACCCGGAGAAGACCTATCCTGCCATCAAGGTGAACCAGGTGGGATATTTCCAAGATGGAAAGAAGACGGCGATTGTTTCGCAGTTCCCGGGTGGGCTCTCGGTCCACGCCGGTAGCCCCTTCCGGGTGATCGACTCCAAAACTGGAGAGGCTGTATTCATCGGAAAACTTTCCCTCGTTTCCGAACGCGACTCAGTCTCCGGAGACAACGTCCTGACCGCAGACTTCACCTCGTTCAAAACCCCGGGAACGTATCGCATTCAGACTTTGGGAATCAAGCCGAGTTACAGTTTCACGATCTCTTCGGACCCTTACGGTGGTTTGGGGAGAGACGCGGCTCGCTATTACTATCTCCAGCGGTCGGGGATGCCGCTTGAGAAGCAGTACGCGGGTATCTATGCGCGTGCGGAAGGCCATCCGAGCGACCGGCACGCTCCCTATCTCTCCGACAATTCGAAGACCCGGGATGTCCACGGTGGTTGGTACGATGCCGGCGATTATGGCAAGTACGTCAGCATGGCGGCGATTCCGCTTTCCGATCTCCTCTATACGCAGGAGCTCTTTCCCAAGGCTTACTCGGACAGTTCCCTGAGAATTCCGGAGAGCGGTAACGGTGTT
>CAIVDU010000085.1 GCA_903904815.1 uncultured Armatimonadota bacterium | reverse complement strand
GGCGGTTCTATGTTTGGACCGAAACCGAGCTGAGAGAGGTCCTGGGAGATCGAGCTGAGCTTTTCATTCAGGCTTACGGTGTGCAGCCTCACGGAAACTTTGCTGAGGAAGCCACCGGTCAGTTGATGGGGGCGAACATCCTCCACCTTCACACTGGCCCGGACGAGGACTTCAGCCAGGAACTCGCTTTGCTTCGAACAGTTCGTCAATCGAGAGTCAGGCCTGCTCTCGACAGCAAATGTTTAGTCGGGTGGAACGGCCTGACCATCGATGCTTTGGCGCTCGCCGGTCATATCGGACCGGCTGCCGATGCGGCGCTTGCGATTCTCGACGCTGAAGCAACCCATGGTCGACTCCCGCGGCACATCACCGAAGGTCGGCCAGCTGGCGACGCGTTCTTGGAAGACTATGCCTTCTTCTGCAGCGGCTTGATCAAGATCGCGGGATTGACGAGCCTGCTGCAGGCCGAGGCGATCGACCTTGGCGGTTTGCCTGGCGAGGAGTTTTGGGCTGGGCACGCTTCGCGACTCATCCAGGAGATGGTTCAGAACTTCTACGATGAGACGAACGGGGGGTTCTTCTCCGTTTCCGACCGACATGAGATGCTGTTTGGCGCGACCAAGCCGGTTTTCGACCAGCCGATTCCGAGCGCGAACGCGATCGCGATTCGCTGCCTTTTCGAAGTCGGGGACGAGGAACGAGCGACCAAGTCGATCCAAGCAATGCTGGGATGGATGGAGAAAGCCCCACAGGCGACCGAGGCTCTCTATTCCACCGCACTGGCGACGTTGCTGGACGATGCGGTGGTTGACGAGGAGCTTGAGGTAGCCCCGGCTCTGGTTGAGCCAGTTGTCTTGAAGCCGAAAGGGGCGGTTGTGGTTCGGCTGGCGCGGAGAGAGATTCAAGCGGACAGCACAGGATGGGCGCGTGGGGAAGTGGTGATCACGATTCCAGACGGATTCCATTTGAACTCGCCGACACCCATTGCCCGCTGGATCGTCCCGACCCAACTCAAGATTCGTCCGGTGGAGTCGAAGATCGAGTATCCGCCGACCGAGGACGAATCATACGTGGGCGAAGTGGTGATCCCCGTTCAGGTGAAACTGCCGTCGGGGAGTTCGGGCGAGGAGTACGAGGTCGAAGTTTCGTTCCAGGCGTGCACGGATACCGAGTGTTTAGCGGCGCAGTCCGTTACGTTGTCGGGCGTGGTTGTCCGGTAGGTTAAACTCTCGCTTTCCAACCGTAAGGGATGTATTGGGGTTTGAAGTCTTCTCCGTCTAAGTCGCAGACGAGGAAGCCCTCTTGGTGGACTCCTAGGTGGGGGCCACGCCACCAGTTGCCGCAGACCGAGCCGCTGGTGATGTATCGGGTGTGCATGTAGTGAACGGACTCGAGGACGTGCGTATGGCCTTGCAGGACGGCCTTTACGTTGTGTTTGGAGAGAAGCTGCTGGACTTCGCGTCCGTTAGCGGTGATGATCCAATCATTCGGTCTGGCCATGGTGCCCGAGGTGTACTGGGTGTAGGCGGTGAGGATCGGCACGTGCGTGGTCACGATCGTCGGGCGATTGCCAACCGACGCTAGATCATTGGCGAGCCAGTTGAGCTGGTCATCGTCGATCACGGATCGCCAGGAGCGCTTTTTGCCTGCCTGAATCGAGTCAAGAAGCACGAAGTGATAGCCACCGCGGTCGAAGGATCGGTAGCTTGACGTTCGCAGAACCTTCTCTTCGAACATCGCCTTTCCGTAAAGCGGATCGCCTGCCAAGCAACATTTGTTGCCCCAACCGAAGACGTCGTGGTTCCCGACGACTGACACGACGGGCATGTCCAAAGGCTTCATGGCCTCGTTGAAGAGATCGAATTGGAGTTCGGCGCGGGCCGAGTCGACGCAAAGTGCGTCCATCACGTGGTCGCCACCACAAATGATGAAGTCAGGCCTTGGAGACAAGGCTAGTATTCTCTGAATGGCCAGATTTACGCCGTCGGTTGCTCCCATTTCTGGCTGAATGTGGAGGTCGGTAAGGTGCACGAGTCGGAGCTTCTTGGGCTTCGGTCCGGCATGGCGCGTAGATGCCGAAGCCAGGGGAGTAGCCCCTAATCCGAGCGCAGTGGCCCCGGCGAGAAGTTCTCTTCTGGTGATCGACATTAGAGAACATCGTAGGACGGAATTTTTAAGGCTTCATCCGATTTTCAGAATCGTGAAAATTTTCCGCAAAAATACAGAACTTTTGCCTATGAGCGTACGTTTAAGCGGGCCCGAAGCCCCGGTGGCTACTTCACACTACGGACGTTCTTTAGCAGGAACGCGCCGAGCCCGAAACAGAAAGCGCACATGATAAACACATAGGTGTAGCCCTGGATCCCGTAATGGGTCACGAGGTCGCCATTCCGAACCTCTTCGGTCATGCCACCCATGCCGAGCAGCATTGCGGCGAGAGGCGCGGCTAAGGACTGAGGAAGGGTCATCGAAATGTGCCAAACCGCCATCTCTTTGGCCGCATCCTTCTTGCTAGGCAAGACATCGGTTCCCAGGGCCCAGTCAACGCTTACGTACGCGCCAAACCCGAGACCGAATATGAACCCGGCGATGAGGGCCTGCTCCAAGTTCCGGCACCAGATGAACCCGAGCGAGGTTATGGCGATCAAGACGTTGGCGATATACACCACCTTCTTTCGGCCGATCCTGTCCGAGATGTATCCCCCAGCCAAACCGCTGAAGGACGACGCGAGAAGCAGCAACCCGATGAGCTTGCCTGCGTTCGCTTCGACATCTTTGACGTGGACCACGTCATCGAGATAGTAGTTTACGAATGGTTGGATCGCGTAAAAACCGATCATGACCAGTGCTCGTGTGATCCATACCCAGGCAAAGTCGGGATATTGGCGAGGGTCGATCCATAAACTTTGAATGTAGTGGGACCACTCAATCTTTGGCGGCTTTACGGCCAAAGGTGTCTCCTTGATTCCAAGAATCGTGATCAGAGCGACGGCGGCTAGGACGATGGCCACCAGCGCGTACTTCAAGGTTTCCGGCTGGTCGTGGAGGGCCATTGCCACCCCTAGAACGCCCAGAAGTGTTCCCACCTGGGAAAGCATCGCCATGTAACCGCTTGCGCGACCTCGCTGATCGGACGGGACGAGATCGGGGATAATGCCGCTGTACGCGGCAGAGGCCACGTTGTTCCCAAACTGGACGATCATGAAGGCAGCGAGAAGGAGCAGGAAGCTGGGGTTAGAGCAAAGGATCCCGATGACTTCCAGGCCCGATTTTTTCTCGTGAATGGAACCAGCGATGGGGTGGGCGACATGGATCGCAATTGCCATGCCCAGCAGCCCGATGACGTTCAGGATGACCCCGAAGATCATGTACGGGCGTCGGCGTCCGATCGGAGATGCGCACCGATCGCTCAAAGCTCCGGCAACGAGTGGCACGACGAGGGCAACGATGGCTGAGAGGCCAGTCAGCATGGACAGAGCGGGCGCCTTATAGTAGGGCGCCAACCGCTTGATCTCGGCGGGCAGCATGATCGCGAGGAGCGCCCCCCAAAGGAAGTTGGTAGCGAACCAGTAGGCGCTGATCTTCAGGTGCTGACCCACCGAAAGAATCGTGCCCTCATAGGGCGACTTTACTGCGGGGATCGACAGGTCGTCTTCTTGGATTGGATCGATGATCTCTGGCATGAATTAAGCCTTCAAGTGAGTGATTGCGTATTCGTAGTCGTCAAAGTAGTCGATGTCGTAGGCCAGCTCCGGTGGGGCTTCGCGCATGGCGGTTCCACGGATCCCTAAGAGGGAGAGGGCCTTTCTTTGGACATCGTCGATCGTCAGTGTCTTGGTTAGAAACTTGTATAAGAGTGCGGGGCCGAGGAGCCTGGCCATCCCGATTTTGCTCTTTCGGTTGGCAAACAGGCGGTTGATCATGGGCATTGCCTTTCTTAGCGCTTCTGGCTCCATCAAGTACATGCCGCCAGCGGTCCAAGCTTCGTCCTTTAAAGGCATAAAGGTGGAGGTGGAGTTCGGGAAGCGGTTCTGATAGGCGGATTGGGTGCAAATTGGGATCACGATTTCGAGATCCTGGGGCGCCCTATCCAGAAAGTCGCTCATGATTTCGGGGGACAGGAAGGGTAAGTCGGTCGTAACTACGACAACTTTGTTCTTCGATGGGCCCGCGTTTTGGAGAGCGGTTAGCCCAGCCATGATGTTTTCAGGCCCCGAAGCGCCTTCTTTGACCCGGTGGGTGGCCAATGCCGCAGATGAACTGGACGTCAACTCATCGGGTCCGATGAGCACCATTCGGTCGAATCGACCGGTATCTTTCAAGCACTGAAGGGTCCTGGAAAGGATGGTTTGATCTCCGAACTGGATGAGAGCCTTGCTTTCGGTTCCCACCTTGGCGGCGAACTCTGGATCGATTCGGCCCCCGGCCGGAAGAATGGCGTCGTATTGCGTCACGTGCGAAGGAGTATCCCACAACCCGGGTGTTCCTGGATGGCCTGATTATCTCAGACCTGGGACCTTAGCATGACGTTAAGGGCCCCCGGGACGACCTTGAAGACGATCGGAGAGTATCCGATGGTTTCACCGTCGGCCAGGGCCAATTTCGATTGAGTGCCGACGAGGCCCTGAGCAACCTCGCTGACTGTGCCATCCCCTCCACAGGCTGCCACAACGGTCGTGCCGCTCTGGGCGGCGGAGCGGGAAAACTCCGTGGCCTCCTTGGGGCACGTCGTTTCGAGGACCGATGCTCCGGGAAAAGCGTCCAAGACGCTTTCAAACCTCTGCTTCGCTTTGCCACGTCCCGCCCTTGGGTTGAGGATGAAAACGACTTTCGACATATCGAGACCGCTATTTGCCGTCTTGATCGGCGGCTTTGGCTAACTCTTGCTTTACGGGGACTCCCCAGAATGGGGTCGGGGTGTAGACCCAGTCACTGATCAGATTTGGGGTTGCCGTCGGGTGGAGGCACCACGCCGTCCAGTTTAACTTGTGCGATCTGATGAAATCGAAGAGCTTCGGCACGAACTCGCCAGGGCCTGGGATGTCCTTTGGCAAGCAGCCTGCCTCGCCAATGAGGACGGGATAGGCGCTGGAGGCGACGCCGACTTTTCCTTCCCAGTCTCTTTTCCAAGGGTAGATGTGAGCGTCGTAAACGACGCCGTTGCCCTTGGGATCCGACAGCCCTCCACCGTTGAGGACCCCGGTCAAATCGTAAGCCCAGTCAAGCCCACCAGCGATGCAAACGTTGTTAGCCCCGGCTTTTCGAATGGCATCGAGAAGTGCTTGTATTCCAGGGGTCCGGTAATGAAGATCCTTTTCTTGGACGTCGCCTCCGTCCTTCCAGACGCTCCAGGAGACATCATGAGGTTCGTTGTAGAGGCCGAACAAGACGTGACTGTCTCGCTTGTACCGGGAAGCGACTTCCTTCCAGAACTGAACTGAATGTTCGTCGGGCATATCGTGTTGCCCGAGGTTTTTTCCCCAGTCATTTGCGTCAGACCAGTGGAGGTCGAGGATGATGTACCGATTCCGGTTGATCGCGAGGTTTACGATCTCGTTCACCGCTTGCTGGTAGCCTTCTCCTTTGTCCTTCTGCTTGTCTGCTTTCCCGAACCAGCGGTCCTGGCTCAGGGGCAGCCGAATGCAGTTTGCCTTCCAATCCTCGAAGGCGATTCGGCTGGAGCGGAAGACAAACTCTCCCTCGTTCGACCACTCAAAGCTCGGAACATTTACGCCGAACAGCGTGACTGGGCGCCCGTCTTCGACCAGCTGGTTCCCGAGGACATGCAAGGGAGTTGGGCGGATCGCCAAGAGGGCCAATACTGACGCGAACATGTGTCCATTAGGACGCTTTAGGGCCCGCGGGAGTTGCTCGCGGACCCCAAATGTTTATCCGTTGGTGAGCGAACTGCTCACCTAGTGAGCCAGAGCCGTCTTGATTGCATTCTCGAGAGCCGGGTTTGGACCGGTAAATCCCTCGATTTCCGCGACAATCTTTCCGGCGCGGTCGATGACGAACACGGTTGGCTGGGTTCGTACTTGAAAGGCCACCGAGACGGTCGGGTGGTTTGGATCTTCGAAAGCGAATCGGACGTCACGATAGCTTGGGTGCTTCTTCACCCAGGCGTCGAAGCCGGTTTTGCTGTCCTTTATTGCCACCGCGATGGTTTCCACTCCTTGGTCTCGATAGGTGGCGGCGAGAGCCTCGGTTTCGGGAAGGGATTGATTGCACGGCCAACACCAGGTCGCCCAGAACTTGAGCACGACTACTTTTCCACGGAGATCGTGCAGTTGGACCGGCTTTCCCGCGTAGTCTGGAACGGTGAAGTCCGGAGCGGTTTCGCCTATTTCGAGGGGATCGCCGCTGGCGCCCTTTCCGTAGGGCAAAGCGTCCGCTGGTGGAGTGTATCGGAACTCCTTTGCAGGTACGGCTGTGTTCACCGTCACGCGGTCGAGCTTCCAAGTGTGGGTCTCTCCCGTTTTCTGGTCTCGTACGACGTATTGGTGAATGAGTCCGTCGGAACCGACCTCAACGGATCGTTCGATCGTTCCTTGGGAGAAGCGGACATCATTACCGTCGACTTGGATGTCGTCCAGTTTGCCGTCTGCGCTTACCCGTCTCAGGATCGATGCTGGCGTGTTTGTGCCAGCAAAGAAGCCGTTGAGTGCCGGAACCTCGGGAATAGCAGGGTTTGAGGCTGGCTCGACTCGGTGGACCTGGGTGCTATGGGGATGAAAAAATACTGAGAACTGTCCGTTCGGCCCGGAGACCGCGAGGGTGTTGTTTCCGGTGTCCTTCCAAGGGTCGGTAGGCAGCACTCTTCGAGCCCTGACGATTTCGAGTCGAAGCTCTCCGGGGCGCACAAAAGAGACGGTTCCTTCTTGCCTCAGGTCACGATAAGGCGTCGAGTAAGCGTCGGTCTGGGTGTACTTCGCCACCAGACTTGAGCTGGAGCCTAACACCTCGTCGGCATGGTTGAGCAAAGAGGTTGCCTTCGCCAATACCGCCGGGTCCGGAGTAGTGGAGGCTACTCCGGTCAGCGGTAGGGCAAAAAAGACGACCAAGGCGAAATTAGTCTTCAAGGAACCACCCGGTTGCGCTTGGGTTCTGGCTCTTCTTATAGACGATTGGGCCATTGCTGGTGATGGGCTTCACCTTGTACCAGTTCGTTGAAGTCGCTCCGCCCGTGAAGGTTGGGGTGAACGAAGGATTTGGCGCCTTCAGGTACTTCGAGTGAGAATCGTTAAAGCCATAATTTTCTCCCCCGCCATGTCGAATCCGACCGTATAGGTAGACGGCCTGTGACTGAAGCTGAACGGCTGGCGTACCCGTGTAATCGTCAACGTCGTTTCCATTGGTGAAGATGCGGCTGCCAAACGACTCCGTGATGAATACCACCTGGGAGGGAGCTTGAAGTGAAGTTGCCGCGTGAACCGGTGTGTTTTGCCAGCCAGGCACTGAGTTCAGTTCGGTGATGTAGGTCGGCGAGTAGTTAAAGTTCAGGGCATAACTGTGCGACGGTGAGTTCGATCCGGGAGGAGGTGTGTAGTCGGGGCACTGAAAGATCCCATAGCCCTTCCCAGTATCGAGCGACGCGGCGTTGGGGTAGGCCGACTTCACGTAAGGGTCTAGCAGGTACATCCAAGTTGTTGGGCTATTCAGGACCGTGTTCTGGTAGCCGGAAAGGGGAATGGTGTCGTCGTAGTCGTTCTCATAGAGGGCAGCGGCTACGCCGATCTGCTTCTCATTGCTGAGACAGGAAGTCTTCTTCGCGGCTTCCTTTGCCTGGGCAAAGACCGGGAAAAGAATCGCGGCAAGGATTGCAATGATGGCGATGACCACCAACAATTCGATCAGCGTAAATGCTTTATATCTCATAGTCGCTCAAGTAAATATAGTCACGTGCTTAAATAGACTATATGTCAAACATTATGCGGGAGCTTCGGGCAAACTCGGGTGGTTTGGGGCGGCAATTCTGGAAGAACCAGTCAGTCTTACCGGCAACAGCTTTTGAAACCTTCGATCGTTTTGCAAGAAAAAGGTTTACATTGATATGAACGCCATGGGGGGTTCTCGGCACTCACAGGGGATCCATGAAACTATTTAGGAAGAAGGTTCGCGAACCGGTGACCGGATTACCTGCGGTCCCCCTCGCATTCAACTGCCCAGCCTCTTGGGATCGGATGAGGGGAAGCGACCAAGTTCGGCACTGCTCCCACTGTAATCGTAAGGTCTATAACCTCTCAGAGATGACCCGATTTGAGGCCAAAGCGCTCGTCATGCGTGAAGAGAGACATCTCTGCGTTCGATACTACTTGCGACCAGACGGCAACATCATGACCAAAGACTGCGGCCGTGCAGTGCGAATGCGAATTCGTGTGACGACGGCGCTCGCGTCCGCGTTCGGCATCTTTGTCGGGTTCCCGATGCTTGCCCCGACTCAAGGCGCCGTTAAGAGTCCCAGAATGAACGCGAAAATGAAGCTTCGTCGCGAACAGTTGATACGGGACGAGCAGGCAGCCGAGAAGGAAGAGCAGCTAGAGGAGAAGGCTGAGCGCCGTGACTCTGGCCAACCTGGGCGCTGATCGGTTATGTGGTGTTACCCTTCTTCTTCGCCCGGACGCATTCCTGGAATTAATTGAACGGTGATCGTCTCTGCGTCGAGGTCGATGTCCTTCACGAACTCTTTCACTACAGGAATGAGGATTTCACCCACTTGGAGAACATCGTGAGCGGGGTTGGCAAAAATCTCCTCGACCACACCGAGTTTCTCACCCTCAACGGTGATTACCGAGAGTCCGATGAGGTCCTCGGTGACGAATTCGTCTTCCTCTAGGGTTGGCTTTTCGTCGGGCGCCTCAAGGTACTGCCATTGAAGCTGTTCGGCCTGGGACATCGTTTGGATGCCGCTCAGTTTGATCAGGGGGCGTCCCTTATGGATGGAGAAAGACTCTACCGTGAGCCACTGCTCACCGAGTTTGAGTTTCTTGCCTTTCTCGAGCCGCTCAAGGAATTGGGTGAGCGGCTCGACTTTGACTTGTCCACGGATCCCGAAGGCTCCGACAATTTGACCTACTTGGACCGTGGGTTTACTGTTCAAGCTAAAAGACCTTCAAAGCGTCAATCTGTGACGACTTTGACGTATGCCTTTTCGCGAGACTTGGATGCCACTGCGCTTACTACGCAGCGGATCGCCGAAACGACACGTCCGCTCTTTCCGATAACCTTACCAACGTCTTCAGGCGACACCCTCACGTGGAAGGTGCGCTGGCCCATCTCCTCTTCTTCTTCGATGGACAACTGGTCGGGGGAATCCACAACCGAACTGACAAGCGATTCGACGAACGGGCGATAGCTCATTAGGCGTTCTCGGTAGCAGGTGCTTCGACAGACGACGCAACGGACAGAGCCGCCGTTCGCTTGTCAAGGAAGGAGTAATTCTTTCGCTGTGCAGGTCGCTCAGCAAGGAACTGCTCAATGACGCCGACCTTGTTCAAAAGGTATGCGGTCGTCTCTGTCGGCTGGCCACCCTGAAGGAGCCAGTACAGAGCACGATCTTCTTTGATTTCGATTCGCTTCGGGGTCGAAATCGGATCGTAGATACCGATCGTCTCAACAAAGCTACCGTTGCGGCCCGCTTTGCCTTCGGCCACTACCACGCGGTAGAACGGTCGGCCCTTCGTGCCAATTCTCCTCAGTCGGATCTTTACCATCTGTGCTTTCTATTTTCCTCTGTTGTTCGTGGCTGGCGCAAGAAGATATGCGCTCGCGTCGCGAACCGTTGATTATATCCGGAAATTAACGCCGGATACTCGGTCGGGGCACTGGTTAGAGTGCCAATTGACGAATCTAGTGGCCACCTCGGCCCTTAAACTTCTTCATCTGCTTCTGCATCTTGCCCATTTGCTTCATGCCTCGTCGGCTCGTGGCAAACTGCTTTAGCAGGTTGTTGACTTCTTCCACGGTGGTTCCCGAACCAGCGGCGATGCGTTTTCGTCGCGAACCGTTGATGATGTCGGGGTTTCGTCTCTCTCGCAGGGTCATGGAGAGGATGATCGCCTCGATGCGCCCAGTGTCCTTGTCGTTGATCTGGTCGAGGGCTTCTTCCGGAAGAGCGTTGGAGAGTCCGGGAATCATCTTCATGATTCCCTTGAGTGGCCCCATCTTCTTCATCATGCGGAAGGTTTGGAGCATGTCCTCAAAGTTAAGGGTGCCGCCCATCATGCGGCCCATCATCGCTTCCATGCCACCTTTCTCTTCTTCACTGGCATTACCGAAAGCTTGCTCTGCTTTCTCGATGATGCCCATGACGTCGCCCATGCCGATGATGCGCTCGGCCATTCGGTCGGGGTGAAAAGCTTCCAACGCGTCGGTTTGTTCTCCGACGCCGATAAACCGGACGGGAACCCCAGTTGCGGCCCTGACGCTGAGGATTGCGCCTCCGCGCGTGTCGCCGTCCAATTTCGTGAAAATGGCGCCGGTGATATTCACGCGCTCATGAAAGGCTTGGGCAACACTCACCGCTTCTTGACCGGTGGTCGAGTCTAAAACTAGGAAAACTTCGTGAGGACCGACGGCATCCGAGATCTTCTGGAGCTCGTCCATCAGGTCTTCATCGATGGAAAGGCGTCCTGCGGTGTCGACGATCAGCACGTCACGCAGCAGATACTTGCATCGCTCAAGCGCTTCTTTGGCGATTGCTACCGGACTCGACCCGTCCAGCTTGGCGAAGACGGGGACTTCCACGGATTCGCCGAGAATCTCAAGCTGCTTGACTGCGGCAGGACGTTGGATGTCGCACGCGGCCATCATCGGCTTTTTGCCTTGGCGGATCAGGTGCTTCGCCAGCTTTGCGCAGGTGGTCGTCTTTCCAGAGCCTTGGAGGCCGCACATCAAAATCACGGTCGGTGGCTGCGACCCAAAGTTGAATCGAGGAGTCTCCGTACCCAGGGTCTCCTTCAACTCATCCCGAACGATCTTGATCAGGGTCTGGTCGGCGGTTAAGCTTCCGTAGACATCCTCGCCTACTGCCTTCTCCTTAACGCGAGCTATAAACTCTTTGGCTACCTTGAAGTTGACGTCCGCTTCGAGGAGTGCAACGCGCACCTCTCGGAGCATCTCGGTCACGTCGTCTTCCGTCAGACGACCTTTTCGACCAAGGCTCGCGAAGATGCCACTGAGTCTGCGGGTTAGGGAGTCAAGCATTCGTTAAAAGTTTACCGGGCCTAGGACCTGGGCACTAAACCCGGTCCTACCGATGTCTAAGAGTGTGGAGATGGCAAAGCGACAACCAACGATGTTTTTGATATTTGCTGCTGCGGGCGCGGCGGCCGGGCTGCTAATGCTCCGAAAGGCGAAGAGCACTTCCGTAAATCGCCTCATTCATCAATGCGAGGTTTCTACGGAAGCGCTTGAACACCGCCTTTGTTGGCTTACCGGGTTACCCGCCAACGAGAGAATGGCATCCAAATAAACTCGGATCTGCCAATGATCCGGTCTCGAGAGACCAGCCCCCAGGCCCTTCCATCGAACGAGTTATTTCGGTTGTCACCCATCATCAGATAATAGCCAGGTGGAATCGGCTGTGCTGGCAACGCTTCTGCTTTTTGGGCGTCATCGGGATCAGAGAAGGCGTATTGGCTGGCGATGTTGTAGGGCATCTGGTCGTTTTCGACCAAGATTGAGTCGGTACGTGGGCTGATGCTATTCGCGTCGTGATCCGTGTAGTCCAACGGGATCAACTCGCCTTTGTACTTCACAAACTTGAAGCTCTGAGGGAGCCGGTCTGCCTTCTCCGCGTCGGTGTAGTCTCGGAAGTCGAGACAATCTGAACCTTCCTTACGAGTGCAGCGCGAGAGGTGGGTGTAGGGCTCGTCGGTTTTGACTCCGTTTCGGTAGAGAACGCCCTTCCTCAATTCGATGACATCGCCAGGAGTGCCGATGCATCGCTTGATGAAGTCCACCGCCACTTCTCCCTCGTTGTCGAGGTCACTGGGGCTCTGGGCGGCTGCTTTCGGCGGTCGGAACACGACAATGTCTCCAGCCTTTGGATTGGAATACCGATAGACGGCTTTATTCGCGACAATGAAGTCGCTGACGTAAAGCGTGGGCCACATCGATCCAGACGGGATAAGGAATGCCTGGATGGCGAATGGTCGAATGACCATGAACACGAACACGGCCGCATAGACCAAGGCGTCAAGAAACTCGTTCGCATAGCGATAGAGCGGGTAGGCCCCGTGTCGCATGTGAGGAGGCGTCTTCTTGATCGTGGGGTAGATCGCCAAGCGCAATCCGGTGAGGACTACGACAAGAATGACGATCTGACTAAGAGGCGTACGCGCCAGAGTATCTACTAACTGGCGCGTACCACCCGCTTGGGCCAAAGGAAGAAGTGCTGAGTTCAGCGGCACGGTTAGCGTCGCTCTTTGATTCGCGCGTCCTTACCAACCTTGTCTCGGAGGTAGTAAAGCTTTGCTCGGCGAACCTTTCCTCGGCGAGTGACTTCAAATTTAGCCACGTTCGGTGAGTGCAGGGGGAACGTTCGCTCCACGCCAATGCTGTTGGAAATCTTTCGGAGAGTAATTGTCTCAGCGATGCCGCCGTGCTTTACTGCGATGCACACGCCTTCGAACAACTGAATTCGCTCTTTGCCGCCTTCGCGGACCTTTACCGATGCGCGGACGGTATCGCCCGGCCAAATCTTAGGCAGATCGGTTTTCTTTACGCCTTGTACGACGCTTTCTAGAATCGCTTGCTTTCCCATATTGTTAGTTCCGTTCCCTTTTTTAAACCGTCGACAAGGGTCGTCAGTTCAGATAACAGTCTTTTGGCCCAGCGGCGCCACGGAATCCGCGCATAGGCAAGACCTAAGAGGATAGCACATCGAGGTCAGACTTCTCTAGCCGGGCCTTCGCCAAAAGATCGGGTCTTCGCGACTGAGTCTGTAGGAGTGCCTGACGTCTTCGCCATTTTGCGATCGCCTGATGGTTCCCACTCCTCAAGACTTCCGGCACCGACTCACCGCGCCAAACCTCCGGTCGGGTGTAGTTTGGCGCGCTGAGCAGTCCGTCGCTGTGAGAGTCCGCGTGGAGACTGCCTTCACTTCCCAACACATGAGGGAGGAGACGCACTACGGCGTCGCTCATGATCAGGGCAGGGAGTTCGCCGTTGGTGAGCACGTAGTCGCCGATGCTGACCACGTGGGTGGAGAGTTGGGTTTCCACCCGGTGATCAAACCCCTCATAGTGGCCGCAAAGGAATACCAGCCGATCGAAGGTCGCGAAATCTCGCGCTAAGGATTGCGTGAAGGACTGTCCAGTCGGTGCGGTGAGAATCACGGCCGTTCGACACGCCGGACTCGACTCAGTCACGCCAATCGATTCGAGTGCGAGTGCGACGGGCTCGGCACGGATGAGCATTCCGGGTTCTCCCCCGAAGGGGGTGTCGTCGACTTTGTTATGGCGGTCGTAGCAGAAATCTCTCGGATTCACCGTACCGAATGTGACTGCCTCGACCGACTCCGCCCGCGCCATCATGCTGTGACTGAGCGCCTGACGAATCAGGTCAGGGAAGAGGGTTAAAAAGTCGATCCGCACTTTCGCAAGGTACCCCCTGTGTGGCTAAGAGGGGAACTCGCCAGTTTGTCGACGAGTTGGCGGGATCCGCTGCCTCGTTGAGACCAACGAGGCAAAGCAATGTTTCTGGGAATGATTCTTGAATCCCAGCAGTTGACTCTTACGGAGTCTTGGAGAGCTCTTCGATCATCCAATCAGGGAGCCGACTTGCGGAGGTGAAGCAACCTGCCGAAAGGAAAGAAGTGTGCTTGGCGCCGGGCTGAATTCCGAAAAGCATCTCGAGCAAGCTCGGTCCGCTGCCTGAAGAGGACGCGAACTTGTTCAAGAGGATGTTTTCGATGTCCTTGCGGCATTGCTTCAAATGAAGTGATGTGAGAGTGTCGGTAGCTTTCAATATGGCGGCGTCAATTCTCGTCGCGATCCTTTCAAGCTCTCCGCGTGCCAGGAATCGGAAGTCGGTCTGAGATGCGCTACTTCCGTTGATCTTGCCGTCGATCGTCTTCAAATACGCGCGTTGAAGGGCTCTTTGATAGCCGTCGACGGTTGGCGAGGATTTGTCTAAGCCCCGCCAGATGCCATCGCTAACGTCTCGGTTGAGCTGGCTCAGTGAGTAGGTTGCTTTTCCATGCTCGGCTTCGTTTGCCGCCATTCGCTTGAGGCGACCTTCTTGAAGGATCAGCGCCAAGAGGCTTTTGGCTTGGGTCGTCACGAAGTCAAGATCTCCGGTCGGAGTGAGCTTGTCGAGCAGGTCCTGTGAGAGCAAGTCCCGAGAGCGATTGAAACCTCTCTCCACCACGAATTGGACGGCTTTCGCCTGCATGGTCGGGTCAACCGGTTTGTAGACCTCGGCTCCTCGTCCGACGTGATAGTCGGTTTCCACTACACCCCCAATCAGGGAGACGACATGTCCGATCTCGATGAATCGCTGCTGCAGCAACGCACTGTGCATCTCTTCCAGACGGCTGTAATCCGCGCCCAACTTGGACGTGCCGGGAAGGAGGATCGTCTTAGCGATCCGATCAATGTTGTCAAGCCCGAGTGTCGAGGCGGCGACTGCATCGTTCCCGATATCCTCGGTCTGGGTCGTTGGATCGAGACCCATGAATTCCGTTCCCCCAAATCTGAGCTCGGGGTGGTCGACCTGCTTGGCGAGAAGTGCATCAAGAGTCTGCACCTCGTCATCCGGGCTCTTGGCGGCGGAGATCGTCGAGTAGCCGTATTGGATGGCGAACTTGTCGTAAGGGCCCAGTACTCCAATGGTTTTGGCATTGTCTCCAGGTTGGGCTACATAGTTGAACCGAGCGTAGTCCATCACGGAGGCAGCTAATCCGTTTTGGGCGACAAAGGTTGCGTCTCTTAGCTGAGCAACGGAATATGCCGACGAGGCCTTGAAGTTGTGTTCGAGCCCGAGGGTGTGGCCGATCTCATGGGTCACGATAAAGGTCAAGAGTCGACCCATCAGAGGATCTGGCAGCGGGAGCTTCTGTGCGTCGCGGTCGACGGCCGCGCACTGCGCGAAATACCAGTCCTCGGCGAGTTGCATCACGTTGTGCCCGATGATCACATGGGCCGACAGCGTTTCGCCGCTTCGGGGGTCCTGAATGGAAGGGCCCATCGCGTTTTCAATCGCGGACGGCGCCCATCGGATGACCGAATAGCGGGCGTCTTCCGGATCCCAGTCCGGATCCTCCGTGATAGAAGGCGCATCCACACATCGGATTGCCTTTTGGAACCCAGCCTGCTCGAAGGCGGGGTTCCAGGCTTCTACCGCTTCCTTTAAATAGGGTCTCCACTTCTCCGGAACTTCACGCCCCAGGAAGAACGTGATCGGTTGGACTGGCTCGCTGAGAAGGGCAGTCGGATCTTTCTTCTGAAGCCTAAATCGATTGATAAATTGTCGTTCGACCGCCCGGTTTTCGGTTCGACCAAACTCGGTGAAGTGCTGGGTGAAGAATCCCACGCGAGAGTCTGTGAGTCGTCCCATCATCGGCTTCTCGGGCAGGAGGTCCAAACTGTAGTGGACCATGGCAGAGGTCGAGCTCGGCCCGGCCGGCCCTTGCATCAAGAAGGAGGGCACGCCACCAACCATGTAGGTCAAGAGCGATCGGGTTTCGATGTTCGCAGGAAATGCCTTAACGCGGTCCACAAAGGACCTAGATGGATCGACGGCAATTCCCCCAGTGGCCTCTTTGGCGGAAAAGTCGGGAGGATCGGAGGTGAAAAGTTGGGTCACCTCAATCACCGGCGCTTTGCCATCGCCCTCCGTTTGTACGTCGAAGGCCATCAGGATGGGTTCCACTGAAGTGGCGTCGACCCCCACTCGGGTGGCGCCTTCGGCAGCAGCCCGTAACGAGTAATCAACGAGTCTAAGAAAGACCTTTGGGCCGCGGCGAGTGAAGCACACGACCTTGGTTCCGGTGTTTGCGCCCGGATATCCAGGAGAACTTTGGGCCACCTGGGCCACTTCGGTTTGCCACAGAAGGGGGCGTCCAAGCTTGTCGTTCGGGATCTCGAAGAAGACATGGTCGTCGTTCCGGTGAACCTTAAATAGCCCGGTTTGGGTTATCGCGTCCTTCGTGATGACGTCCTTGTACGGGCGATAGCTACTGGGCCGTGCATCGGGAGCACCGTCTGAAGGGGCCATGGTTGGAGTCACCACGGCAGGGGTTTTTGAGTCGGGCTTAGGCCGGGGCGTCTTCTGACCGAACGCAAAAGGAATCAGGGCGGCAAGGATTGCCATAGACGCGCAGGATCGATAGGGGTTAAACATCGGAAGTTTTTAGTTGGCACTTGCCGCGGACGCAAACCGAAATAGCGATTTCGAAGAGATCATACGGTACATCAACGACGGTTGTGTCCGCTTTGTCGCGGCGAGATGAGGTAGCGTCACGAAAAGCTCATGGGCCGTTTCTATACCACTCTTATCGCCGTAACCCTGGCCGCATTCTCGATGGCTCAGGGACCGGGCGCGACGAAGCGCAACCTGACTCCCAGCGACTATGCCGGTTGGGAAAATCTAGCGGGGGCCCGTATTTCGAATGATGGCCACTGGCTTGCCTATGGAGTCGTCCCGGTTGATGGTGATCCCAAGCTCACCATTCGAAACTGCGACACTCGGGATCGGTGGGAAGTGCCGAACGGCTCGGGAGTTCGATTTTCTGAGGATTCGAAATGGTGCGCCTATTTGCTGAGCCCACCCAAGGCGGTTGCTGACAAGCTTCGCGAAGAACGAAAACCGATTGAGCTACGTTTGGGGGTTCGAGAGCTTGCTTCCGGAAATGAAAGAACTTTCGATCACATCGCGAACTTTCGGTTCCTCAAGTCGGGGCCGACTATTCTGATTTCGAAATTCCCGATCCCAGGAAAACCCGGTGGCGGGAGCGACCTTCAGGTGATCAATCTGACTTCGGGCGAAAGCCTGGCGATCGGAAACGTGGCCCAGGCGATTCCGAATCGGCAAGAAGACCTTCTACTGCTCCACATCGAGTCGGACAGTGGGGAAAAGGGTGTCCAGTTGCTGGATACGAGATCGAACACCTTAAAGACGCTTGCATGGGGAGAAGACGACGTCCAAGGCGTGACGTGGGCGGCTCGAGTTGATATTGCCGCGTTTCTTCTAGGGAAGAAAGACGAGAAAAAAGACGGTCCCGCGTATCGTGCCTGCATCGCTTCCAACCTTCGTGATGGGAAGCCGATTGTTTTCACGCTCGATCCTGCCGCCAGAGGCGATTTTCCGAAAGGGAAGCGGATCTCCCCATTTCTCGGGGCCGAGCTCAATGAGGACGGCACTGCCATCGGTTTTGGTCTGCAGGAGTGGAACGACCTAAAGAAGGATGATCGTAAGCCAGAGGACCGGTCGAACGTCCAGATTTGGAATACCCATGACATTCGAGTAATGCCCACGCAGATTCTCCGGGCTCAAGCTGATCGCCAGAAAAGCGATCTATGGGTTTGGAGGAGCAAAGACAATGTCGTGAAGCCGGTTGCCCAGGGTGAGTCTCAAACTGCCATGCTTCTCGGAGACTTCGAGCACGCAGTGCTCATTGACGACAAACTATATCGGTCATCGGTTACGAACGGTTACGACTACGCCGACTTCTACATCCTTAACCCTTGGACCGGCAAGAAGTCGCTGATCGAATCGAAGACCCACTGGGCAGGATCCGTTGCGCCTTCGAAGCGTGGCCACTACGTGGCTTACTACTCAGGTCGAAATTGGTGGTTGGCCGACGTGGCGACCGGCAAGCTTCAAAACCTGACAGCTATGTTGCCCCATACCTTCGAAGAGTCTGAGGACGACCACACGGTACCAGAGAAGCCGTTTGCCGACGGGCCTACTTGGCTCAAGGACGATCAAGGACTGGTGCTCGGGGATGACTTTGACCAATTCCTTGTGCGGCCAGGAATTCCCGGCATCACTGAGCTGACTCATGGGCGAGAGACTCACTCCGTGTACCGAATTCAAGACATCGGAGACGACCCGGACGGCATCAGCATCAAAGATCCGCTCTACTTCCACGTGTTTGGCAAGGACACCAAGAATGCCGGTTACGCAGTGGCTGATTCGACTGGGAAAGGGAAGATCCTTGCCTATGATAAGACGACCATGTCCGGTCTTCATAAGGCCAAGGATGCGGATCGAGTCGTCTTCATCATGGGCTCGTTTGAAAAGTCCCCTGACGCTTACATCACTAATACGGCCTTCACCGCGATCAAGCCGGAAACACGCACGAATCCTCAGCAGGCACTGTTCAATTGGGGGCACACCGAACTTGTGTCCTACAAGAGTCGATGGGGCGTTCCGCTACAGGGTTCGCTTATTTACCCGGCGGATTATGTGAAGGGGAGACGGTATCCCATGATTACGTACATCTATGAGAGGGAGAGCGACGGGCTGAACCAATACGTGGTCCCCGACCCTCTTAATCCGTACAACGCGCAGATTCTCTCGCAAAACGGATACTTCGTTCTCATGCCAGACATCGCCTACCGGAATCGCCACCGACCTGGGGAAGACGCGGTTGACTGTCTGGAACCAGCAGTCAACGCTGTGTTCGCGCTCAATGTAGGAGTCGATAGCAACAAAGTGGGATTGATGGGGCACTCATGGGGCGCCTATCAGACGGCGTTCGTCACCACAGTGAGCAAGGCGTTCGCGGCGGGAGTGGCGGGCGCGCCCCTCACTGAGTTAACCAGCATGTACAACAGCTACTACTGGAACAGCGGGGGCACCGACCAGGAAATCTTTGAATCGAGTCAAGGAAGAATGGCAGTTCCGTTCTGGGAAGATCCGAAGGCCTACGTGGATAACTCCCCGGTGTGGCGCTCCCGGGAGAGGCATGCGCCGTTGTTGTTCGCGGCGGGAGATGCCGATGGCGCGGTCGACTGGCATCAGAGCCTCTATCTTTACAACACGCTTCGCCGACTTGGGAAAGATGCCGTCTTACTCGTCTACCCAGGGGAGAATCATGGTCTGGTTCGGAAGGCGGTGCGTAAGGACTACTCGAAGCGCGTGCGACACTACTTTGACGTTTACTTGAAGGGCGACAAGCCCGAACCGTGGATCACCACTGGCGTTCCCTTCATCCATCCGGACGACACGCCTTGATGGTCCTGGCCTCCCTATCGCTACTGCTTTTGACATCACCCAGTGATGGACTCAGTCGAGTCTTGGACTCCAAGACTCGGCGCTACTCAGTTCACCTAGAAATCGACGATCACGATTCCGCATCGACAAGCGATTTTGAAATTGTACTGAGTCCTAAGAAGGCGAAGAAGGATGAGCCAGCTGGCTCCTACTTCCTCAAACTGATGAACCTTCGGTGGAGTGCAGGAGACATAAACCGACGACAGGCGACATTTGGGAGCGGCACGATCTTTATTGGGGCCGAGGGACTTCCGACCGGAGTCATTTCAACGGGACTATCGCTTAGTCCGTTGCTAAGCTTCTATGTTCCAGGATCGGAGGGTCGCATTTCTACGGACAATCCAGTTAGTGAAGACGATATCGGCCTTGGATGGCGACTTAAGGGCACGATGAGAATGGGCCTCGTCACGACGGAAGGCCAGGGCGTCCAGGTTGACGGTCAGATTCAATTGCCCAATGGAACCTCCATGTCTTACTCGTCCAAGGCGACGATGAACGCGGACTCCGGGTGGCCGGTTGAAGCGTCCGGGTCGATCCAAGGCCCGAAGTTTTCGGAGACTTACACGATCAAGGCCAAATCTTAATGGGCCTCTCGAGCGGTGGCGACCGGGCTCCGGCCTCGAGGCTCCATATTCTGGATGGGTACAACGGCGTCGATCATGCTCGAAACTTTGAGCGTCGTGAGCGACAGATCCAATGTTGCGTTGACCGGACCCTGAGCCACTCGGGAAACGATGGGCTGTTTTGCGGTGATTTTCGCCCAGGGTAACCAAATGGCTTCTAGTCCGAGTCTTCCCGGATCGGGGGAGACCCATTTTACGTCTTGGATAAGATCCGGAAAGCCGCCAGTCGCCTTCGTCCAGTCCTTCGGATACCAAATCGTGATGTGGATCGCGCGCTTAAGATGGCGCGGGGGCCGTTTCAGGTTGGCGCCCTGGGTTGGCAATAGGATCGTGGATGTGGGCGTTATGGGGACAGTCAGGCGATGCTCTTGAAAGAAAACGGGTTGTCCGTACCGTACGATCAGGCTTCCGAGTGGCGCAGTGATCGTTCGATTCGTCGTTCGCGGCGATCCGATTGCGATTCGGACGGTGGCGCTCTTTGCGAGAAGGCCGGAAGGTGAATCCACGTCGGCGACAGAATCCTTAAATTCAGTCCACGAGCTCCCGTCGCTTGCATCCGCATATTCGGTTCCGACGAGTTTCACAAAAGCCGTCTCCCCTGAACCGAGCTTGCGATCCAGTTTGATTCGGTAGCGAGGCGGAGTTGGCGACAAAATTGGTTCGGGCGCCCATCGTTGAAGCAAGTCAGAGCGCAAGGGAGTTTCTGGAGCAAATGCCTGAATGGTCACTGGCGCGGGACCTATCGTCAGGTGCGCGTCCCGCTTGGGAAGGGCCTTAATGGGGCTTAACGGAATGCTCTCAACGACGTCACCACTGTGCATTACGCTTAGGGTCGGGTGGTCGACCTCACGTGTGGTGCTGTAGGGAACGCAGAGACAGATCACTCCTCGTACCGGGGTTGGTAACGGGAAGAGGGAAATTCTCCTGCCCTGATTCAGGACGAGTTCGAACGACCAGTTGGGGGGCGCAGTCTGGTCAGGGTGGACCGAGTCGAATAACGGGCGTGAACTGCTCGGCGGGACGGCCAGAGAAATCAGGCCACGTATCGTAGACAGGCTGTCGGTGAGCGGGGCGAAGTGGAGTCCTGGTTCGACGCGGTTCAGTAGTCGCAGTCTTGCTTCGCGAGACAAGCCGGCGAAGTCAACTTGCTGCAAAACCATAAAGCGAGCTTCTTGTGGCTCATCGTTTGCAGTGTGGAGCGCTTGATCCGCCTCTTTGAGTCCCCGTTCATAACGGAGTTGACCCGCATAGATAAGGCCGCCAGCGCATCCGACGGCAATAAGCTTGATGTACCAAGCTTCAAACCACGGTGAGGAATCCACACTCATGACCACTGAAGTATGGAGCAGATCCCTCGTGTTTTTAAGTGGTTTATGTGTGACAGTGAGCCGAGGGAAGATCTCGGCTCATTCTCCTATCTAGTCCTTGTATGGGTCGACGGTGTCTTCTCCGGCCATGGCGACTCCCACTGGATGCAATCGATGCTTGACCGCAACGGTATTCCCATGATTCAAGAGCACTTCGTCGAGGTTCTTATAGACTTCGGGCGCCTCATCGGCGCCAGCACCACGAAGTTCGATGCCCTTGGTTCGGATGGTCTCTTGAACGGCTGGCCAGTCCACGACTCCGGTCGAGATCCGCTGGGGTCTTCCTTTCACCCAGCGCATCTTTCCCGCCGCCTTCGTTCGACTCATGACTCTTCCGGCTCCATGGACCGTGGAGTACAGCGAGTCCTTCGAATCCAGAGAATCCTGCCCCTCAAGAATGACGGAGACGCCACCCATGTTGGCCCCTACGAATCCCTGCTGTCCAGGAAAAGCAGGGGTGCATCCTTTACGAATTACCCAGAGATCTTGTCCGAAATGGGTCTCCCTCCATGCGAAGTTGTGATGGTTGTGAACGCTAAAGACCTCGTTCGCCCCGACAATCTCCAAGACCTTCTGGCAGACCATGTCTCGGCCAGCATAGGCATACTGTCCCGCAACGTGCATCGCGGAGAGATAGGACTGTCCCAACTCACTCTCGATTTCGAACAAGACCGGGGGTGAATCCATTTCGCCCTCGCCAACCTTGTCGCCAAACTTTAGGCCCTTTGCCAGGGCAAGGAATCCGGACGCCGTACGGTGTCCGAATCCACGCGATCCGAAGTGAACCCCTACCCAGAGTCGCCCTTGCTCGTCACCAAACAGGTCGACGTAGTGGTTTCCGGAGCCAACGGTTCCCAATTGGTTCCGGGCCATCTGAATCATGTGTCGCAGGGGCCTGAAGTCAGCCTTTTCGATCGACTGAAACACCGCATGGTCCACTGGATCTGGATTAGGGCGTCCTACTCCGAAACCAATAAGGCGCGCGATGTCATCCATGACTGCGGGCACGTCGATATCGCGGACCATCACGTCGGTGAGCACGGCCTTGTTTCCGCAGGCAATGTCGTAGCCTACGCCGCTCGGAGAGATGTGGTTCGCATAAGCGACTGCGCCTCCAATTGGCTGACTATATCCCGGGTGATGGTCTGCGCAGAGAACGGCGTACTCCGCTTTCTCTGCACATCTCTTAAGCTGCTCTAGGGCCCGGTCATCCACCGGGCCAAACGTCTTGATCTTCATGATTTCCCTGCCCGCGCCGATGACGCGGCTTTTCCTTCCATAGAGGCGAGGCGAACCGGCTTTTGGCGAGCACGGACGATTTGCGGGATTGCCGTCGTCTCGTGCCCTGCCATTGGCAGTTCGAATCGCGCGTCGCTTCCGAAGATCTCGGGAGCGATCTTGACTTCAAAAGTTGACTTTCTTTCGGTCACCGCGCTCGGGCCGATGGAAAGTAGGCTCAACGTGGGTTGGTTCCGCATCGTGTCGGAGCCTTCGAACCACGTCAGGCTGGAAATGACCAGAATAATTCCCACGATCGAACTGATCGTTGAGGTTCGAATCCTGGCCTTTCGGCATCGTCTCGACGATGCGAATAGGTCCCTCTTCATGGTCCCTCCTTAGTTGCACTCAAAACAAACTGGTTGTTGACCACTCGGATCATGTCACTGCCGCACGAAGGGCACAGAGCCATGGCGAACACCGTATGGTCGTTGTGTGGAGCAATGTCTCGAATCAGCGAGCCAACGGTTTGATCGGCGAGTCTGAAATCGACCTGCGATAGCAGGCCCGTAGAGGCGTGCGCTTTATCGAACGTTGAGGCTCGTTGGGTGACGTAGTCCGCTTCTGACTCTGAGCCCAGAATGAGGAACCGCTCCCGCGTGGTCCAAGCATCGACCTCCCATGCATCACCGCAAGCCGAGTTCTTGACTTGAGCACGGTTAGGAATTGGGTATGGCTGGGTATTGAAGTTGGCGCTAACAAGCTGTGGGTACTTCATCTGGGTTCACCTCGCGAGTGATTTGGTCAGTGGAGCGAGGGGAACCTTCGAATAGGGATACCGCCGCTCCTTTGTTTGGAGCGGCATTAGAGTTTAGCTTGCTAGCTCATGGACTCTAACGTCTCTCCCAACGGGGGAAAGTCTGTATAGGAAATGGCACTGAGGGACAGCCGCAGTTCCGGTTTCGCGACGTAGCGCGAGCCGAGATGCATCTGGGTTTGGTTTGTGTTCCTCATTGCGGTTTTCCTGAACGATGCGATTGGTGGACCACGATGGTCCGAGATGAACGAAACGACTTCAGACCTGCTACAGAAGAAAACTTCTTCTATCGGCCATTGCCATGACTTGACTATTTGATCAAGTTAGTTGGGGATATTCTGTCTGGCGTTACGGAATGATTGCAAGTCCCAGTGGGACTTTTAACAAACTTTATTAGAGAAAGTATCGCCCAAGCGTTTCATATTCGCCGTTTGGGAGAGTTAGCATTAATTCTACTTCCGTCGCTTCCCAGGAGATCATTTCCTGATTGTTGTCGGCTAACGGCATCAAGAGTCGTCCGACCGTCTTCGAGCCTGGGGAAACCCGTGCCAGGGTCAAGTGGCCAACGTAGGGCGTTTCCGGAAGGGCATATTCTTGTTGTGTGGTGGCGGCAAGTCGTCCTAGGTCCGCTCCGTGGACGCCAAGCCAGATTGTCTTGGGCCGCTCAGCGGAAGGGAAAGTCCCGATGCCGCCCACCGTCAGCGACAACTTCCCGGAACCGGGCAAAAACCTGTTTGCGGTTGCAATGGTAGTTTCGGGATCCGCGTCGTCACCCAGGAATGCGAGGGTCAAGTGCATCTTTGTCGGAGCCGCGAATCGCACCCCTTGCCGATCTATTACTGACCTAAGGGTGTCCTGAGTGAACAGAGCGAACTGGAGGACCTCAGGCGAAGGTCTTACGGCCAGAAACAGTCTCATCAGGGGTTGAGGCGGGTGTCTTTTACGTATCCGGCGTGGCAATCCAGATACAGCCGATTCCTTCCGCCGAAATGAACGCTTAGCCCCTTGATCGCCGCAGGGACACTCGGGACAGTGCGAGGGAAGTAGGGATCGACGGCAAGTTCAACCTCTGAGACACTTTGAGGATTGCCGACCAGTGGATCGGCCGCCGCTTGCAGATCGGGGAGGAGCTGTTCGTCACTTTTTCCCCAGAACTCCTCGAGGCCGTATGTTGGTCGATCGAATCGCCAGAGCCAAAACCGGGTGACGGTAGAACCTGCAGCTGCGTCCAGGCTTTGATTGACTTGAGTGATGGCGCTCATCTTGCCTTGAACGCTAGGACAAGACCAGATTTGATTGTTCTTGACGTAGGGATCGAGGAGAATAGCGGCCCAACCAGCTCGAGGGTCTGAAGTTGGCCACGTCGTCCACGGCTTCCATCCACCTGGCAGGGAGGTTTTGAGGTCTCGACGGTCCGGCCAGAGGTCATCAGAGTCTCCTCTGTATATCAGGAATGCCGTCCCGAGTTGACGCAGATTGCTTAGGCAAGAACTCTTTTTGGCAGCCTCTTTGGCCTGAGCGAAGACCGGGAACAGGATCGCGGCCAGAATCGCGATGATGGCGATGACTACTAAAAGCTCGATGAGGGTAAAGCCCGACCGCCGAAAAAACTGGGCCTGACGCATCTTGATGAATTGTACAGCGTGAAACCCCTCAGAAGTTGAAACAGTTGCCAGGTTTTCGACGCCTTACAGATAGGCCTCAGTAATGTTTCTAGAACTCAAGAGCCCAAGCAATGGCTCGCAGGGAGGGCGCCGTGAGTAATACAATCTACGCCATGTTTGAAGATCCTTCGGACGCAGAACGCGCCGTTGGAGCACTTCTGGACCACGGGTTGCGACGACAGGAGGTGAGCGTTATTAGCAGTAACGTGGGCATACCAAGCCATTCCAGAGCGAGCGACGGTCTCGGCGACGCACCGCCAATTAATACGGAGGCGCAGGCTCGTTCGGAATCGATAGACGCGGAAAGCATTACGTATGCTTCTCGTTTTGCGATCGAATCAGGGGGCGATGCTAAGGGACAATTTCCGTTAACTCCCACGCCCTACGAGACGATCGAAGGCCTGCGGGTTTCGAGAGAAACGGAGTCGGCAGCCAAGCAGGGCATCAGCACGACGACTGTCCACGACGCAGAGGAAGGCGCCCTGCGAGGCACCGCTTGGGGAGCGAGTCTCGGCGTTATTGCTAGCCTGGCAGCGATATCCATTCCGGGAGTTGGACTTGTCATCGGGGGCGGAACTCTTGCCATCGCAATGGCAGCTGCCGCCGCAACGGCGGTTGCCGGAGCCGCAGTAGGCGCTGTCGCGGGTTTTCTCATCGATCAAGGGGTAGATCTCGATCATGCTAGAGGGTTCGAGAACTCGCTCAGCCAGGGCGGAACGTTGGTTTCTGTGACGGTTCCTTCCGGAGGGGTGGACCAAGATGAAGCGCAAATGATTCTCGAAAAGTACGGTTCGACGCACATGGTTTGCCGGCCATCTCGGCACTACGTGTCGTGATGCCGAATACTTACTGAAGCCACCTACTTCAGAGTCCGCCGAAGGCGTGCAAGATTCTTTGCGCGATGTCTCCGATAAGCTTGAGGTCGTCCCCGTGATTGCGAGTGAAGATCGCGAGCGCGAATTCCGCTCCCGAGGCCGTGCGGATATACGCAACGTCATGCCTTTCCGACGTGACCCATCCAGCCTTTGACCAAAGGCTGAAACCTTTCGGCAGGTAGCGCCCTGAGAACTCCCGGCCTTGCTCATCGGAATCAGGCGAATCGGAAGGAATGCGTCGTGAAAGCAAGATGCGCATGGAGGAGCACTCGGTCGGGCCTACAATGGCGTCCAAGTTGATTTCTGACATGAGTCTGAGGCAAGCGACGGGCGTCAACGAATTCCTCAGTTCAAAGTGTGGTCCGTATCCTTGTCGCTCACGCCCGTACGGGCCCTCGTTCCAAGTTTTTTGGCAGGCGTTGACCCCGGTGTAGCCGAGGCCAAGAAAGAACTGGTTGACCGCCTGTCGGCGTTTCATCCAATTCTGGAGCTCGCTAGGCGAGAGTTCCGGCCCACTGGTCGTGCCGGTAATTAGGTCAAGGATTAAACTGGTGGCGTCGTTGTTGGAATCCACGATCATGTCGTGAAGGCCTCTCGTGATTTCTGCCGTTAGATGGAGCTTCTTTCTTGCCACTAGACTTTCCGCGTAGGCAAGGTAGAAGAGCTTGACGACACTCGCCGGATACATCGCAGTTTCGCCATGAAACGATCCGAGCGAAAGCGTTCGATTGGGTCGGTCGACGATTGCGGCGGCAATCGCGAGGTCCTCCTTAAGGTTGGGTTCGTTTCGTTCGCGACCAATTTCCTCGATAATGAGGTTCAGTTTGCTATCGAGTTGAGTGGCTGCCTTAATGGCAATCGGGGTCACTTCAACCGAATTCGGAACCGGCGTTACGCTGGCCACTGGCTGAAAGGGAAGCATCTCATCTGGGTTTTACCCACAGTTGGGCGATAAACTTGAATTGACGTCATGCTGGCAGTGGAGATCATCGTTCAAGGTCGCGTTCAGGGAGTTGGGTTTCGATACTTTGTACTCAAGACCGCTCATGTTTTGGGAGTCGATGGTGAAGTCTGGAATCGACGCAATGGAGGGGTAGAGGCGATCGCTGCCCACCCCGATCCGGCGAAGGTCGAAGAGTTCTTGCTTGCCCTCAAAGATGGTCCGGGGAGGGTGGATGCCATCCACTCCTCCCCTTGTTCGTTTCCGGTGAAATCCGGATTTCGAATTACCGATTCGCGATAGGATTAGCCACGTCGGTCGTGCCCGCGATCGCGGTTCGAGTCTCCCCGACGTTCGTCCCTTCCCCAGTCTCCTCGGCGGTTGTCACTCCGTCGGAAGTCTCGGTCTCGGCGATCGTCATTTCTCCATCGATCATCTGAGTCATGGTTCCATCGAACATCAAGTCGATAATCACGATAATCTCGGTCGTCCCGGCGGTCGTAGCGATCTCCATCGTGATAGCGGTGCTCGCGGTGATCGTCGAACAGGCCGGCGGCAAAGGCCGTCAGTCCGAGCCCTACAAGCCCCGCGTCTCTATGGTTGGTGGCCAGGAGAGCAATCGAGGCGGCTCCTAGGGCGATGGTAGTGTCCCGGCGAGAGTGATCGTCGGCCAGTGCCATTGGGGCCAATGCACCCAGACCGATAACACTTGCCAGACTCACTGAAAGAAAGCGTTGATTCAATTTCACTTGAAATCTCCTTTTGTGCCGGGAGTTCCGACTACAAATGGTTAGACTCGCCGGTTAAGGCAAAGGATCAGTGGGGTTGAATGATGGGGTGCCATTGGACCTACAGTATCGTGATCGCGCCCCTCTCCAGTCCTCAGAAGGAAAGTCTCCGTGCCTCGTGCTGATGCATGGCTATGGGAGTAACGAGCTGGACTTGCTGGGGCTTGGCGACGTCCTCGATCCCAAGCTTCACATTGTGTCGCTGAGAGCTCCCATTAGTATGGGAAACCAAGCCTACGCATGGTTCGATCTTGACTGGGATGCTTCAGGACCTGTACCAAACGAGGACCAGGCACTGGTTGCGCGGGACAGCGTCATCGAATTTCTGATCACGGTCCCAGGGCGATTTGGAGTCGCTGAGAATTTTACGATTGGAGGATTTAGTCAGGGGGCCATGATGGCCCTTGGTATCACGCTGGCCGATCCGTCGGTTGCTTCGAGATTGATCATGATGAGCGGCCGGGTTTTATCGAAGTTCGTGCCAGAAGTCCAAGATCAACGACTGAGCGGAGTCAAAGCTTTGGTTCAGCATGGGCTAAGCGATGAGGTTCTGGGTTATCAGGGCTCTCGGCAAGCTGCGGAACTCTTGCGGGGATACGGAGCCGAGGTGCGCCATATCGAGTATCCGATGCGACATGAGATCAGCCAACGGAGCCTTGGCGATATCTGGAACTGGATGGCCGAGGGTTAGCTAGCCTGTCTTGCTACCTGCCGATTCTTCTTAGCCGACTTTCGGCGATACATATCCTGGTCCGCCGCATCTAGGAGCGTGGCCCAAGAAAAACCGTCGCGACCGGGACAACCAACGCCGTAACTAAATGAGATCGGATGGCCCTCGACCAGCGTTCGATCACAGAATGCGTTGTTGGCTCTGCGCAGAAGCTGTTCCGATTCTTCCAGGGTTCGATTTGGCATCAAGACCACAAACTCGTCTCCACCGGTCCGTCCGACGACGTCGGTCGGGCTGAGGTGTCCGGAGAGGGTCTTGACTAGATCCTTGAGTACGGCGTCTCCAAATGCGTGACCGTGTCCATCATTGAGCTCCTTAAAGTGGTCAAGGTCAATCACCGCAACAGCCATGGGAAGACCTTGAGCCATCGCTCGATTGACCTCCAGATTGCCAAGGTCGGCAATCGAAGCCCGGTTCTGGGCTCCGGTGAGCGCATCGGTTTTCGTCTTATCGATGGTGTCGTGAAGGTTCTGGCGGGTCTTGTCGGTTACGATCATGGCGCCGGTAAGTAGCATCGCTTCAATCAAGACATTTGTGACGAGGCCGCCGTGCTGAATCTGACCGCTATAGGCCAACACCATGGTCGATGTGATGGTAGTCAACAGGAATACGGGTAGTCCCTGGCGCAACCCCCCTCGATAAGTAGCGATTGACACAGGAGCTAGGAAAGCGAGATTGCCCGCCGCCGGAAAGCCGAGAACAACGTTCGCAATCAGAATGAAGGCCAGGAGCCCGAAGGCGACTTGCGCGGGACTCGCTGGTTGCGCCCGTTTCTTGCACGTTAAAGCAGTGGTCTGCTCCATGGCCTCTGACTCCATAACAATTGATTCGGCAAACCTGACGCGGAACTTTAGGTTTTGAGAACGAGAACCTTGACAATTGAGTGAGATTCCATCCAGGTTGTTTATAGGGATCTGTCTTCGGGGTTTGCGGCAGGCATTTAGCAATCTGCGATCAGCAGACGTTGGTGTGCGCGATCGAAGTTCAAATATTGGAAGTCATGAATCAAGAGTCCGAGCCATTCAAAGATGCGTTTCACTGCAGCCCCATACCCCAGGCCATTTTGTCTCGAGATTTTGAGATCAAAGAATGGAACGCGGTGTTTGAGCGCACGGTGGGTCCTATGCGTTTGGGCAGTCTGCTTTCAGAGTTTGTCGACAAAACGAGCCACGACGACCTTGACGCGCTTCTGCGAAGCGCTTGTCTTCGGGAACCCACCGGAAACGCGGCTTCGGTTCCGATTCATTCACAAATTGTGGGTGGAAACGGTATGGTTCTTACCGTTTCACCGCTAGCGCCGCGAGATTCTGACGTGCTCCTTTTGGTCACGCTTCAAGCCGTTCAATCAACAGATGCCCTGGATGCGATGCGCCGAGAGACCCTAGAATTGGAACGGGTTGTGGCTGAACGCACCGAGGCTCTCCAGCGGACGAACAAAGAACTTGAGATGTTCTCGTATTCGGTGTCGCATGACCTGCGTTCGCCACTTCGCACGGTGTTGGGGTTTGCGGCAGCTTTGGAAGAGGACTTTGCCGAAACGATCGGCGAAGAAGGCATTGAGCACATCGCCCGAATATCTGCCGCGGCTCGTCGCATGGACGAGTTGATTTCGGCGATCTTAGCCGTTTCGCGGATTTCCAAAGCTCCCATTCAACGCGTGGACGTTGACCTAACCGAGCTCGCGGAGAATCTCCTTCCCGAGTTAAAGAGGTCTTGGCCAAGCACGGAATTCGCGCTAGAACCGGGGCTGGTGGTCAATGCCGATCCTGCGCTTCTTCGAGTCGTAGTGGCGAATCTGCTGGACAACGCATGTAAATTCGCCTCCAAATCTGAAAAACCACTGGTTGAGCTGGGGCGGGCACAGGATCTGCCCGAAAAGCCGATTTTTGTCCGGGACAATGGGATCGGTTTCGAGCAGGAGTATGCGCAAAAGATCTTTGAACCGTTCGAGAGGCTTCATCCAGTCGCAAAATATCCGGGAACTGGCATCGGCCTTTCTAATGTTTTGCGGGTCATTGATCGTCACAAGGGACGTGTTTGGGCAGTCGGAAATCTAGGGCACGGCGCTACTTTTTACTTCACGTTGAAGTCCTGAGACGCGTTTCTGGGAGCGAGTGCCGAGAAAACTCAAAACCAAATGGCTTTCGAGAGCGTAGAATGCGCTCGTCTATGAAACTGCAGTATCTCATTCCGCTGGCCCTGATTTTGGCCGGGTGCGGCTCAAAGGACCAAGTCGCAAGCACCCCAGATTCGACGACCGCTCCGAGTTCAGCTAAGAAGGTCTTGAAGGTTGCCTTGCTTACGCCGGGGCCGGTGAGCGATGCTGGCTGGTCGGCTTTGGCGTACGAGGGTTTGCAGGGAATCAAGCAAGACCTGGGCGCAGAGGTATCTCAGCAGGAAGCGACGGACGCGAAGATTAAGGACGCAATGAGGACGTATGCCCAGAAAGACTACGACCTCGTGTTTGGCCATGGTTTTGAGTACAACAAGCCGGGAGTCGAGCTCGCAAAGGACTTTCCTAAAACGGTGTTCATCAGTTCTTCCGGTGGAGAAACCGCGCCAAATGCTGGCGCGTTTCGCTTCTATCTCGAGCAGAGCTGCTATCTAGCTGGCTACGTCGCGGGGAAGCTGAGCAAGACCGGGGCAGTTGGAAGCGTTGCCGTACAAAACTATCCGTCGATTGTCTCCACTCTGAAAGCTTACGAAGCCGGGGCGAGAGCGGCAAACCCGAAAATCAAGATTATTCCGACCAGCTACTTTGGAACCGAAGGCGACGTTGCTAAGGCTAAGCAGGCAACCGAGAGCGTCCTTGGTCAGGGAGCTGATTTCGTGATTCATCAAGCCAATGCGGCGGCACAAGGGGTGTTTGAAGCGTGCAAGGAGAAGCATGCATTTGCGTTCGGCACAAATGCAAATCAGAATGATAATCCGAGCGGAATTGTCATCGCATCAGCGGTGATCGTGGCCAAGCCGGCTTTCTTGGAGCTTGCTAAGAAGGTCCAAGATGGCACTTACAAGGGCGAAGTGAGTCTGTTCGGTATGGACAAGGGCGCGATTGATTTCGTGTTCAACCCCAAGCTTTCAACCCAAGTCCCGGCCGACGTGCAAAAGGCGGTCGACGACCTCAAGGCCAAAATTAAGAGCGGGGCTCTGGTCGTTCCAAAGGACAACTTCTAGTACTCGGCCATCCTAGGATGGAGCGTTTGCCTCATTGGGGTTCCTGGCTTCAGTGAGGCGAAGTAATTTGAAGGGTGGAGAAGGGCATGCCGCTGTCGAAAGTGGTTGGTTAGCGGTTGTCCTCAGCGATCCGGGGGCAAGCATTTGATCAGCTAGTTGCTACCGTCTCGATCCGTATAGCCAGATACGAAATAGAATGAGCGCACTCGAAATTAGGTCGGTATCCAAGCGGTTTGGCAGAGTTCAGGCGCTATCGGATGTCAGCGTTCAATTCAATTCGGGAGAGATCCACGCCGTACTTGGCGAAAACGGGGCCGGGAAGTCAACGTTGGTGTCGATCCTAGCCGGATTCGTGACTCCGGATGAAGGATCCATCTCGTTAAATGGAATTCGCGTTCCGGTGGGGAATCCTGCCGAATGTAGGGAATTGGGAATTCAGCTGATTCATCAGCACTTCACTCTGGTCCCTCAGTTTTCTGGAGAGGAGAATCTTGCGCTGGGATCGTTTCGAGGACTCGCGGGGACGCTTGACCTCGATTCATCGACGCGAGAGGCGAAAACGATCGCAGAACGGCTGGGGTGGAGCCTGAGGCTCAAGGATCGGGTGGCAACCTACTCAGTAGGCGAGCAGCAGCGACTTGAGATTTTGCGGGCGCTCGCACTGGGCGGCGACGTGGTTATTTTCGACGAGCCTACGGCCGTTCTTTCTCCGGACGAGGTCACCGATTTGCTCGGCGTGCTGCGTAGACTTCGCGATGAGGGCAAGATTGTTATTCTCATCGCTCACAAATTGTCGGAAGTGCTAGCGGTGGCGGATCGGGTCACAGTGCTTAGGAAGGGGGTCTGGGTTGCATCCGACATCCGGGACAACGTGACTTCGCCAATGCTCGCCGAATGGATGGTCGGAGAGATTCCGGCTCTCCAGGAACACCCGAGTTACATCTCGGAAGGCACTCAAGGATTAGCGGTGGAAAAGCTGAGCGTGAAGGGTGCAAGAGGGGAGGTCGCTGTCCGATCCGTATCCTTCAATGTGCTTCGAGGTGAAGTGTTCGGGATAGGCGGAGTCGATGGAAATGGGCAGTTGGAGCTCGCGGAGACGCTGGTTGGAGTACGATCGGCGGATTCAGGAACTGTGCGTTTCGGCGATACTGAATCCTCGCCTTACATCAGCTATATTCCGCAGGATCGTCAACGGGATGGACTCGCGATGGGCATGTCGGTGAGCGACAACCTCTTAGTCTCCGGAATTGATCATCCGTTGCTGACCTCAGGACCTTTTCTTCGCCCTTCTGCCATCCACACCTGGGCGAATGGATTGATCAAGAAATTCCAGATCAAGGTTGAATCGCTCGAGGCGCGAGTCTCCGGACTCAGTGGCGGAAACGGTCAGAAGGTTGTTGTTAGTCGATGTCTTGACCGACTTCCAGATCTTCTCGTGGCGGTCAATCCCACGCGCGGACTGGACTTAAAGGCGACCCAGTATGTCCACGAAAAGATCCGGGAAGCGGCTGCGCTTGGGACGGCAGTCGTCCTTGTGTCCACGGATCTTGATGAACTCTCGGCCATTTGTTCCCGACGCGTGTTCATGAATCGGGGGGAGATTATGGACGGACCAGGAGCCGAGGCTTTGCTAGGAGGGAGTGAAGCTCTGTGAGACCAGAAACGCTTCGTCGTTTTGGAAAGGGCTGTATATCTGCGTTGGTTAGTTCTGGGATCTTGTTTGCGGCACTGATTGTGACGCTGCTTGCCTTTGGACTCCCAATCGTGCCCAGCCTTCATCTCATCGTTGACGGCGCTTTCGGGGATCGATTTGGGATGTCTCGGACGGCAGTCAAGATGACTCCACTTCTGTGCACAGGGTTGGCAATGATCGTCGCCTGGAGAGCAGGCATCTACAACATTGGCGGCGAGGGCCAATTCATTGTTGGAGGAATCGTAGGAGCGTGGACGGCCAGCTTTCTTCCCCACGACCTCCAGGGAATTCCGGCTACGTTGAGTCTCGTATTGATCCTAGTTGCCTGTGTCGCAGGCGGCTCCGCGTGGGCCTGGTTCGCGGGGTGGCTTTACGTCCGTCGGGGAGTGGCGGTCGTGATTAGCACGATTCTGCTGAACTTTATTGCTGTTCAGATCTTGGGATGGGCGGTCAGTGGACCGCTGCAAGAGGCAAAACATCAAGTGCCTTTGACAGAGCAACTCCCAGACGCGTTGATGCTGCCCAAGTTCAATCGTCAAATGGACCTTCACGCCGGAGTGATCATCGCGCTGCTTCTCGCGGTCCTCGTCTATGTGTTTTTGTTCCTAACCAAGTCGGGCTACCGGCTCCGATTGATTGGAGACAGCCCAAACGTGGCGCGGGCGAATCGAATGCACGTGCCTCGAGAACAACTGAAGGCGATGGTGTTGTCCGGCGCACTTTGCGGGCTGGCGGGAGGGATCGAGTTCACGGGAATGACGGGTCAGCTGGGACTCGGCTTCTCCCAACAGTGGGGATTCCTCGGCATTCCGGTGGCTCTGTTGGCCGGGCTTCACCCACTCGCAGCCATACCAAGCGCCTTGTATTTTGGTGCGCTTTTTGCGGGTTCAGAGAACTTGGCCCGGTTTACGGAAGCCGGCACGACCATTGTGTACGTGATCCAGGCCGTGGCCGTTCTCGCTTTTGTGGGTACGCGGTCCATCGCGTCTAGGCGTGATGCCGGGCGTGTGGAAGATGACTCGCCTACAGAGACCCTTGTAGGAGCAACCGCGGGAGGCACTTCATGAATGAGCTCCTGCTACTGATCGGTTACTCGGCGCCGGTAGGACTGGCGGCGGTTGGCGAGACGGTTTCCCAGAAGTCGGGAGTGATTAATATTGGTTTAGAAGGCGCGATGCTGTGCAGTGCCTTTGTGTCTATGCTTGTGTGTCATGCGACTGGCAATGCCGCGCTGGGAGTTGCGGCGGGGATGCTCACGGGATGCGCCATTTCCCTCGTTTTTGGGGTCTTTACGGTCATCCTCGGCGGCGATCAGGTGGTTGTGGGTACGGCGATCAACCTCTTTAGCCTTGGGCTTACGGGAACCCTCTTCAGGTCCATTTTTGGCCAGAGCGGTCAATTGATCAGTGTTTCCAAGATTCCCAATTGGCATGGGCTAGATCCTTTGCTGGCGTTTCTGCTCGTGAGTCTTCCGCTTGTAACTTGGCTGCTCACAAGAACGAAGTGGGGCTTGGCAGTTCGTTCGGCGGGTGAATATCCAAAGGCGACGGTGGCGGCAGGATATTCCGTGTTGGGTCTGAGACTCGAAGCCCTGACCTTGGGTGGCGTTTTTGCCGGGCTAGCGGGCACGTACCTCTCTCTTGGGATCACCGGCACCTTTGCTGAGAATATGACGGCGGGCCGTGGATTCGTGGCGATCGCGATGGTCACTTTTGGACGCTGGAAACCGTCGTTGGCCTTCGCATCAGCCTTGCTGATTGGATTCGCGGAAAGCCTTCAATTCCGATTTCAGTCGTATGGGTGGAAGGTTCCGTATCAACTTATGATCGCTTTGCCTTATGTGATTGCGCTGCTGGTTTTGGTTATCGTCGGAAAGGGTGCGGCTTCGCCGCAAGCTTTGGGTCAGCCGTATCGTAGAGAGAACTGATGCGCGTGAGGATGACAAGGCGAGTTGGGTTTTCGAGCGGCCATCGGTACTGGCTTAGCACCCTCACCGCTCAAGAGAACCGAGCTCTATTTGGCGCTTGGGCTTCACCGTACTCCCATGGGCATAACTACTTTCTCGAAGTAACGGTCGATGGGGTTGTGGATGAATCCACTGGGATGGTGGTCAACATCAAACGGGTGGACGATTTACTCAAGGATCGAATTGTTTCTCAATTCGAAGGGAAGAGCATCAACGATGAGATCTCGGCGTTTCATGCCTGTTCTCCTACCGTCGAAAATATCCTTCTTTACATCCGTCAATGCCTTCTGAGGGATGAAGGTGGCGACCTATTCACGGTCTCGCGAACGGAGGGAGGGGAACCCAGTCAGCAAGTGCACCTTGTGCATCTGCGGCTGGAAGAGACACCGCTTTTCCACGGCGAACTCGACCTACTCGAAAACAAGATGACGCTTACCCGGATCTACGAATTTGCCGCGTCGCACCGGCTCAACTCGCCTCAGATGTCTGAGGCGGAAAATATCGCCCTGTTTGGAAAGTGTAACAACGAGGCTGGTCATGGCCACAACTACGTGTTGGAAGTCACCGTCGGCGGGGAAGTCGATGACCGAACCGGGATGATGGTCGACATAGAGCGCCTAGACCATGTTGTCAAAGAACGCGTGCTTTTGCGTTATGACCACAAGAATCTGGACGTGGACGTTCCTGAACTCTCAGGGCGGATCACGACCTCCGAAGTGGTTGCGTCGACCATTTTTGCCCAGCTAGACGGTAGTGTTCCTGGCCGTTTGGAGAAGATTAAGCTTTTCGAAACGGCGAGAAACGCCTTCGAAGTGACTCGTTAGGTTAGGAGCGAGGGACGGCGCAGCCGTAGAAAGCGGTCCGTGTCACCGCCGGTTCTCGTCCGCTCAGCAACGAAGTCAGGGCTAACTGGACAAAGGCGGTTTCGTGGGCGTCGCAAAATCTCGCCCGGTTGTAGGTCCCGGAAAAGACGACATGACCCTTTTCGTCGAGAACCACCGCACCGGGCGTGGCTCCAACCGCAAAGCGCCTGGCGACCAGTCCATGTGGGTCCTTGACCCAAATGCCCGTATTTCCCGGAGGATCGTCCCCTTCGATCACATGAACAAACTGGACGCCGCGCGGACGAAATTCTGTCTCAAGCGTTTGAACGTGAGCCTTGATGAACTGTGAGCAGCCGCACTCGCCGCTTGTGAAGTCTAACAGGGTAAATCGAGCCCCTTTTCCGAGCTCCAATTTCGACCCGTCGGCGGTAGTCAGGGTTTCCTGATGTTCAATTGAGTTGACTTTGGAGGGTGGGGCGGTGGGCAGAGCGTATTGGTACACGAAGTGCCATAAGCCCCCTACAGTTCCAACTGCCCAACAGGTCAGGATCGAGCCGGTGAACTTCAAGCGGCCTCATGATGGCTGATAGCCGCTTGGAAACCAATTGTGAGAGACTCTAGGAACTCGGCCTCCTCGACGAGAATCTCGCACACCTGATTGCTTGCCAGAAGAGTCTCCTGTCCCAGATTGCCCATATCGATGACCGATTGTTTGGCTTGGATGGCCTCGTTGCCAGCCGCAGTGGCTCGCTGTTCCGCTTCTCGCGAGGCACTGGCCAACTCCGAGAGTTCGGTATGCATGACGTTGCTGACATCTGATACTTGGGCAGCCTTTGAGCGGATGGATTCACTGAGACGCTGAACGCGCTCGGCTGCGTCGAGAGAAGACTTTGCGTGCAGTTCGACCGTGGTTGTCGCATCGAGGACTCCGCCGTATTGACTCTGGGTCCCCGCAACCGCCGACTGGATCTGTTCTAGCACCCTGGCTACTTTTTGGTTGAGACCAGACGTGGTTTCGGATCCCTGGATTGAGGTCAGAACGCCCGCGATCATGGTGTGCATTTCGTTGGTGACGCCGTGAATCTGCTGGGTCGCTTCTGCCGACCGTTCAGCAAGCTTTCGGACCTCTTCGGCTACGACCGCGAAACCGCGACCACTTTCACCCGCTCTTGCCGCCTCAATCGCCGCGTTCAGGGCCAACATATTGGTCTGTTCAGCGATAGCGGTGATCGCGCTGAGGATTTCGGATATGCGGGCGGTGCTCTTTTGAAGATCGAGCACGGATGCCGCAGTAGAATTCACGCTTCCGGTCACGACCTCTTTGCCATGATTCAGGACTGCGGTCGCAGTGTCTGATTGTTCTTTCGCTGCGCCAACGGCGGCCTTAGCCTTACTCATCGCCGACTCCAGGCCCCTCGCGGTCTGCGTCATGTCAGCGGCGGCTACCGTTTGACCTTCCGTCTCGTGGATAACGTGTTGGAGTCCTTCGACAACGAGTCGAACTCTCTCTTTGATTTCTTGAACGACTTGGGCTTGCTGCCGCGTAAGGCCGGATGCCTCGAGGGTCGCTCCAGCCGCCGTGTCCATTAACTTGGTCACCTGATTGGCGAAAGCGATCTGGTCGGATGCAGATTTGCGGACTTGAAGCGCTTGAGTTTGAGCCGACCCATTGGCAGTGGTTGCCTGGTGAACGCGGTCAATCAGGCCCACCAAGACATCGTCCAGAGTTTGAATCTGAACGTCCTGACCATGTATCGACTTGCTTACTTCTTCGTCGTGGGATAGTGCCAATCCAATGCGACCCATTTCCTCTGCTCGCTTCCAATCGGCTCTGCCCTGGAGGGCAATCGGAACGAGAACGGCACATTCAAATACCACGAATAGGGCATGTACCAACGTTAGAAAAAGTGGGTTCGCCTTCGTTTCATAGATCAACGCGTTCGAACCCATAAACTGCAAGACACCCAGCGTCACGTGATGGACAGCGATCACGACCGCCCCGACAATGACGGTTCGCCAATCGCGAAATGACGTAAGGGCTGCAAGAGCGCAGAACACGTGGAAATGCATTTCCAGCATTCCGTGCGATTCGAAAATGAAGAGGGCGGAATAGATCATCAGTCCAGCGGCAACCGATGCTCTGGAAGAAAATGCGTTGGGGGCTGAATTGTTGAGCAACCAGGGCACGAGCGCTGCGGGTAAGCCAATCAAGATCGCAGCTCCGAATGTGCCGTGCCAGAAGGCCAGCAGGAGTGCCAGACCAAAGTGGATCCAAAGCAGGCTGCACATTTGGCGGCCCACTTGGGCTTCAACCAAGTGGACAGAGAATCGACGAGTGTGTCCCGTTCCCATACCTTTTAGGTGTCGGCAAACCTACCGGGATTCAAGAGTGATGAGTTTTTGGGGCATGCGGACAATTCTCTTTACCATTCCTACACATAAGTCGAGGAAAATGTGAGAGAGCGTGACGCGCTTCGACAGGTTTGCGCGTCTCTAACAACAGAGCATGTCTACACAGGCTAGGACGATAACGGAGTTAATGGCGTGGCCGCCGACTTGGCGCGACACGATAATACGTATCGTCATTGCCGCCGACCAAGGGGCTCGTGTGCGTATGCACGCGGGCCCCTTGCGCTTTACAGGCTTTGCTCTTATTCATTCGCCGGAGGAGACCGGCTAGGAGGCACGATGGCAACGCACGAGGTCCTTGTTCTCAACAGCAATTACGAGCCACTGAACGTCTGCAACATGCGCAGAGCGGTATCTCTCATGCTTCTCGGAAAGGCAGAGGTTCTGCAACACCGAGACGCCCCATTACCGACCGTGACAGGGTCCATGCACGCACCTTCCGTGTTGAAGATGCGTTACCAAGTTCGGCGTCCCATGCCGCAACTCCGGCTGTCACGACATTCGGTGCTTGCCAGGGACAACTACACGTGTCAGTACTGTGGCGTAAGAGGCAAGGACCTCACGATCGACCACGTCGTGCCAAAGTGGGCTGGCGGCCCTCACACTTGGGACAACTTGGTAGCGTGCTGCCGGCGTTGCAACCTAAAAAAGGGGGATAAGACCCCTCAACAGGCGCATATGAGGCTCTATCGCAAGCCGAAACGTCCACACTTCGTGCCGTACCTTTCTTTACCGCTCTACTTAAAGGCTCAAGGGAAGCACGAGTGGCAAATGTATCTTCCATTCTTTGAGGAGTTCGCGACGGACGCCTACATTGAACAAAGTGCCTAGGGATTGGGCCAGGTTCTCTGATAAATGCGTCGAAGGGATACCATGATACGGCTACTTGTCGTAGGCTGTAGATGTTCACTAATTAGGTGAGCGGATAAGGTTTGTCGCCCCATATGGGGCGGTAGACTATTGGTCGTCTCGTTCGACCGATTTGGATGTCGGTCCGGACCAGCCACGGAAGGAAGGTTCAAATGAGTGCATTTGCTATTAAGGGAGGTCAGCGCCTCGTCGGGGAAGTAGACGTCGCTGGCAGTAAAAACACTGCTCTGGCGATCTTGTCGTCGGTTGTGTTGGTGGATGGATTAACCGTCCTTCATAACGTACCGGACGTTTCGGATACCCGGACAAAGGCCAAGCTGATCGAGAGATTCGGTGCAAAGGTCGAGTGGAGCGAAGGAACGCTGGCGATCGATGCAACGCACTTGGAAATGGCGGAGACCGACGAGGAGATGGTTCGCTCGATACGAACCTCCTTCTACTTACTGGGTCCACTGCTTGCTCGAATCGGAAGGTTGGAACTCCCAGCTCCAGGGGGATGCCGAATCGGCGCCCGTCCTGTTGACTACCACATCAAGGGATTGAACTCCCTGGGCGCAACGATTGAGCTCCAAAACGGCGTGTACCGCGCCAAGACAGACGCTCTCGTCGGCGCAGACATGCTGCTGGAGAAGCCGAGTGCCGGCGCAACGCAGCACCTTATGGCAACGGCAACTCTCGCTCGCGGATGCACGGTCATTCGCAACGCCGCGATGGAGCCCGAAATTGTTGCCCTTGCCGACTTCCTCAAGTCGTGTGGAGCTCGCATCGAAGGGGCAGGAACAAGCGTGATTACGGTACAGGGCGTAAGCGCTCTGCAGCCCTCGGAGTTTCGAGTCGAGGCGGATCGCATTCAGGCAGGTACCTACCTCGTGGCCGGGGCCATTACGGCTGGTGACGTTAGAGTGAATGGCTTGCGGCCCGAGCATCAGGCTGCGGTCATAAGCAAGCTTCGCGACGCTGGAGCTGAAGTATCAGAAGGGCATGACTGGGTTCGGGTGCAGGCTCCTGACCGGCTCAAAGCTCTCACGGTGCGAACGATGCCCCATCCCGGCTTTCCTACAGACATGCAGCAGCCGATGGCCGCACTTCTTACGCTGGCCGAGGGCACGAGTGTCATCGAAGAAACGATTTATGAGTCTCGTATTGGCCATGTCCAAGAATTAAATCGAATGGGCGCCAATATTCGCCTCGAAGGTGGAAGCTGTGCCATCATCACTGGTGTGGACTCGCTTAGCGGCGCAAGCGTCGAGGCGAGCGATCTGAGGGCGGGAGCTGCTCTCGTACTGGCAGGTCTCGCCGCTCAGGGCGAAACCTTGGTGAAGAACATTCACTGGATCGACCGCGGTTACCAGAAGCTCGAGCAAACATTAACTGATCTCGGTGGCGTCATCAAGCGCGTACCCACCGAAGAGCAGGAAGTCCCGGTCTAAGGCGGAAATAGCGTCTCTTTGAAGTTCGTACCAGAAATCGGAATAGACCTCGGCACGGCGAATATACTCGTCTACCGTCGAGGCAAAGGCATTGTGCTCTCTGAGCCCACCGTGGTCGCGATCAGCGCCAAACAGGGCCGTGTGTTAGCGGTCGGCAATGAAGCGCGGGATATGCTCGGAAGAACTCCTGGCAACATTACGGCGATCCGTCCCCTCAAGGACGGAGTGATCGCGGACTACACCACCACGCTCAAGATGTTGGAGTACATCATCGCGAAGACGTGTGGCAGTAGGTTCCCCATTCGGTTCAAGCCCACCACGCTTGTATGTGTCCCTAGCGGCGTTACCAACGTTGAACGTCGAGCCGTTATTCAAGCGGCTAAAGAAGCGGGAGCCGGCACGGCGGAAACCATTGAAGAGCCGATGGCAGCTGCAATCGGAGCTGGGTTGCCCATCTCATCGCCAGGCGGAAACATGGTCGTCGATATCGGCGGCGGAACGACGGATATTGCCGTGATCTCCCTCGGAGGGATCGTGCTTTCCCAAAGTTTGCGTTTGGGTGGCAACAAGCTGGATGAGGCGATCATACGACACGTCCGAAACGCGTACAACTTGATGATCGGAGATCCTACCGCCGAGGAAATCAAAATCAAAATTGGCTCGGCGTTCCCTCTCCAACAAGAGCTTCGAATGGAAATTCGCGGTCGAGACTTGGTAGCTGGGTTGCCGAAGAGCGTAGAGATTACGAGCGAAGAGATTCGCGAGGCACTGAGCGAGCCGGTTCGTCAAATCGCCGAAAAGCTTTGCACGGTCCTGGAAGAAACCCCACCTGAACTTGGCAGTGATGTGATTGAGCGGGGAATAACCCTCACTGGTGGTGGAGCACTTCTTCGCGGATTAGATAGGTTATTGAATAGCGTTACCGATATACCTGTTAGGGTTGCGGACAACGCGCTAAACTGTGTTGCCATCGGCACTGGTCGAGCCCTGGAAAATATGGACGCGATCAAGATGAGCGGCGCAGTGAGCGAAGTATGAAGAAATCAGCATGGATTTTTGCCCTAGTGTTGGGAGTCACGGGGACAGCGGATGCGCAGCAGCATCCGGTCAAGCCTCGACGCTTGGCGCCGCCGAGCGCCCAGAAGGACACCGTTCCCGTAACAAAGGCGGAAGGTCACGCGGTTTTCGTTCGGTTAGAGACTCTGCTCTCTCGCGGCCTCAACCTCGTCTCTTCTCCTAAGGTGGGTATTGCTGAATCAAGCGCGCCGCTTACTCGCTCCGAGGTGGTCTCGGAATTCAATCGTATCTTTGTCGAATACAAGTCGTCGTTCAAATACACTCCCCCAAAGGTCAAATTTGATGCGAGCGAAATCACTCTGAAGGACCCGGCGGCGAGACCCAAACTAGAAAAGTTGATCGCATGGGGAACCGTGGCTAAGCTCGGACCGATCGCTTCCGGTTCGGTTCCGACTCTGACCGTACACCAGTTCGGCGATTCTGTCGGTTTCTTTGCATCAAGGATTGCGGAGTTGGTCCACCTTCCTCCATCTCGCTGGACTCCCTATCTCAATGGTGGCCGAGGCTAACAAGCCCTTAGCGGCTTCGTGGGTGAGTAAACTAAAACCTGAACGGCTCTCGTCGACGAACGAGAGCCGTTTTTTTGTGTGTCTTTGCCGGTTCCAGTTAAGCGGCAACTACTTTTTTGACACCAGGGACTCGAATTTTGAGCTGTTCCTCGATTCCGAGCTTGAGTGTGATGCCGGAAAGAGGACAACCCCTACAAGCTCCGGAGAACCGAATGGTGACAACGCCTTCCTCGGTCACCGACACGAGGTCGATACTTCCGCCGTGCGACTGGGCATAGCTGCGAACGTCTGCCATGGCATCCCCGACCGCTTCGAACAACGGGCCCGCTGATGGAATTGACTCTGGGTTTTTTCTGAATCGAGAAAAGAGAGTCACGCTTTTAATTACGTTTTGAGCGGGGGATTCGTACCGTACGAGTATCGCAAAGATTGCTCAGAGTTCTTGCTTGGGGGAGTTTTAAGGTTTTATCTCCTGTACAATAGGCGCGGGCAAGGTGGCTGTACGGCTATCTATGCGTTGGGAGGCGGGAGAGTGCCGAACCGAAACAGAGTAACTATTAAGGATGTTGCCGACATGGCCGGTGTCTCGAAGGCGGCTGCGTCGCGTGTACTGAGCCCGAAGGATAGCGGCTTTCGTGCAACGGCAGCGACGAAACAACGCATTTTGGACGCTGCCCGTGATCTTGACTATCGTCCGAATGCATTAGCCCAAAGCTTGGCGACGGGTCGTACGGGGGCCATCAAGATCGTGATGCCCGGGACCGACTACCTTCAGGCATGGACTGGATTCATGGGCGTGGCCATGGACGGAATCATGAGCGAGGCATTCCTCGCGGAATCGAGATCTGTCTACAGACGCGCATTCACGAGGAGTTGACGGAAGAGACTCTCGCGGTCACGGATGGTCGTGCTGATGGGGCTCTGCTGCTTCGCCACGCAAATGACCACTTGGCCGAGAGCCTCAGCCAAAGGGGATTTCCAACGGTTTCTATTTTCTGTAGGGGCCTAGACGGGCGGGGAATGTGGGCGGACTCGGATGCGGTTTACGGTGGTTACCTCGCCACCAAGCACTTGCTTGAACTTGGGCACCGAAGAATTGCCTACCTTGGATACAAAACATCGGTAGAAAGCTATGGTCGACGTCTGCAGGGCTACCTTCAGGCCCACGCTGAGTTTGGAGTAGAGCCCGATCCGGAACTACGCCCCACTGGGCTATGGGAACGTTCTTCATGCGAAGAGTTTCAGTCGACGATGACCATGCTGCAGTCCGACAACCCTCCCACTGCATGCTTTTGCTTTTATGATGGGATCGCGGTTCGACTCTTGGAACTTGCGTCCGAAATCGGGTTGTCGATTCCGGAGGATCTTTCGATCGTTGGTTACGACAACTCGTTGAGGTCGAACTTTACGAAGCCGCCCTTGACGACCGTTCAGCAACCGATCGCGGAAATCGCCGCGTATGGCTTAAAAATGTTGGCAGATCTCATTGACGGCAACGAGATTGCCGAGCCGCAAGTGATTATGAAGCCTCAGCTGGTTGTGCGAGAGTCAACTGCCGCTCGAGCGTAAGTAGATCTTGAGACTCAGGCTCTGATCAATTGGGGGAACGCTCCGGTTAAGCGTTCGTGAGCCTCTAATACGGTGATCGGAATGTCCACGTGTTCGATGTAGTCCGCGCCGAGCGGGCCGTATCCGCTCGACGAATCGAGTATGCGAGGAATCTCGCCGAGAACGAGGGACACAAAGCGCGAGTAGTCCCAAGCATCGTCTCCGTTGGACAGGATGAGTTCTCCATCGTGCTCAATCACTTCGGGGACGAAGGGGGCGTAGCTCACAAAGAGTGGGACTCTTTCTCCTCGCCAAGCTCGTTCAAACGAAGCGTGCGTTCTTCTTTGCATGGTGGGGTCTTGAATAAGGATCGCACTGTTTAGCTCGATTCCCATCGTATGAAGCACGCGCTTTGTTTCCCAGGCGTTCGCGCCGCAGTTCGTGGAGACGTTTTCCACGATGAGAGTGGACGCGTTAACTCCAAACCGCTGAACCAAAATGTCGGCTAAGATGTCGGCTTCTGGTCGGTTGTCGGTGTGAATGTCTTTCAGATCCGCGCGAGCCTTTACGTTTTTAACCAGGAAGGATGTGGAGTGGCCAAGTCCACCCGAAACCACGATCTTCTTTGACATCCCCATCGCAAGGGCTTTGCTGGCGACTTGAATCGATTTGAGGCAACTGCTGCCGAGCAACACGATCGCATCCAGCGGACCATGTAACTTTGTCGGAGGCATTGGATCGCGCCGAGCCAAAAATTGAGAAACGAGATTGAGGTCGTCTATGATGGGCACGGCGATGACCCTTCCTTAGCCTTTCCGAACCCAAACCTGCATTGAGTTTGGTCCGCGATTGTTCCAAGCGTAGTAGGGAATAAACTTGGCGTCGTTTTCTCTAACTCCGGTGGTTCCTACCTCGGCATACAAGCCCTCTACAAAGTCCTCGCGTTCCGAAATTGCTTCGGTGGCAAGCAGCTTGATTCCGCCGAGGATGTCGGACTCGGTTACTTCGACTTCAAGTTCAGGGTCTACCGAGAGAAGCTGCGGGGCGAAGCCAAGATCATGCTCTTCGGCGGCATAGATTAATGGCCCGTAGGTCAGGGCGATCCTGCCGAGATTGTCACGGACTCGAGGATCGGACTCGACCCATCTCGGCTGAATTCCAAAATCAACTTTCACCACGTCTCCCGCTTTCCACCTGCGGGCGAACCTGACATAACCGCTTTCGTAATCCGCCTCATCCTCCGAGTTCACTAAATCGGTGGACACGTCATCGGCCCAATCGGGGATGCGGACCAGCAGTTCAAAGTCGGTTGGCTTTTCAGGGGACACCGTGATTTCAATCTCACCGGACCAAGGATAGTTCGACTTTACTTCGATCTTTGTGTTCACACCACCCAAGCGGGTGGTCACGTCCAAACCTACCGGTATGTGAAGGTAGAAGGCCGAGTCGTTCACGCCGGCAACGTACTTACCTAGTGATCCGATCAAGCGGGCAATGTTGGGAGGGCAGCAGGCGCAGCCAAACCATGGCGTTCGGTCGTGCGTGCCTCGGCTCTCGAGCGGGTTGTCGTAGAAGAATTTGTCGCCGGTGAGAGAGATTCCAGCCAGGGCGCCGTTGTACAATGCCCGTTCCATCACGTCCGCATACTCAGCGTTGGCGGTGGCTTGGAGCATGGCCTGACCCCAAAAGACTAGTCCGCACGCGGCGCAGGTCTCGGCGTACGCGCTCAAGTTCGGAAGGTCGAAGTCCTCGGTAAATCCTTCGTTCTTGGAACTCGGGCCTATTCCTCCGGTCACATACATCCGGCGGGACACCAGGTTTGTCCAGATCGTCTCGAGCGCCGTATCAAGCTTCTCGTCGGCTGCATCCGCCGCGAGATCGGCGGCGGCAATGTAAAGATACATTGCCCGAACGGCGTGTCCCACGATTTTGTCGTGTTCCCGGATGGGGGCATGGTCCTGGAAATACTCTCCGGTATAGCGCTCTTGCTGGAGAAGCATTCCGCGGGCCCAGGGGGAAAGCGCGTGCGATTCTTGGTCTGCGAGTTCCTCAATGTAGGGAGAAGGGGAATGACCTCTGGCTTCGATCATCCAGTGGGCGAGTTCTCGATATTTAGCTTGCTTAGTGACGTCTGAGAGTCGGATGAGTGCCAATTCAATCTCTTCATGGCCACAGTAACCTCGCCTCTTTTCGGGCCCGAAGGTGTTGAGAAGATGATCGGCATACTTGATTGCGCCGACTAGGAGTTTCTTCTCCCCCAAACTTTCGGCGAAGGCCACGGCTGCTTCAATGAAGTGCCCACCGCAATACATTTCGTGCATCGTGTGGAGGTTTCGGTATTTTAGGTCCGGGTGCTTGAGCTGGAAAAAGGTGTTGAGGTATCCGTCGGGCTGTTGCGCAGCCAAGACGAGGGAAATCGTGTCGTCAACCTGCTTTCGTACAACTGGGCTCTTCTTGATGGCCAATCCGTAGGCGGCTGCTTCGAGGTACTTGTAGACGTCGCTATCGTCAAACCAGAACTTGCCCTCGAAGCCACCCTCTTCAAGACCGGCCGCGCGGCGAAAATTGCTTAAGCGGTGGGTTTCTTCTAGCTGCTTGTAAATCGCTGGTAACGTCGAGTCCACTAAGGTCTTCTGCCAGTTTGTCCAAAAAGGATCGGTCAGCCGAATCTGGGAGAGGGGAAGACTGCGCATGCGACGTTGAAACGGCATGAAGAGAGAATACCGACTCCTTGTTGAACCATGGAGCTACGGGGCCGGCCTGAGTGGAACCACGGGTCAGAGCGACAAGTATGGTCCCTGACGGACGAACTCGTTCGATTCGACCTGGCAGATCATGAATTCGGCTACATCCGCTCTTGAGATTTGGCGACCGGCGGCAGGCAAACCGTCCAAGGCCACGCGATAAGACCCGACTTCTGGCGCGTCGATGAGTCTAGGTGGATGAACGATGGTGTAGTCGAGGGTACTTGCTTCTACGATCCGCTCTTGATTTCCAGAATCCCGCATGGGGTGTTTGAGAAGAGTATTTCGGATAATCCAGAAGAAGAGCTTTCGGCCAGATGTCTGATGCTTCATCGAATCGTGCAACGCGCCGGAGGCGCCAAGCACGATGAGGCGCTTTACTCCGAGTTCTTCCATGGCACTGACAATGTTTTTCGCCGATTCTTCCAGCAGCGTGCTCGCTTTGAGATCTCGACCGCCGAGTGCGGTGAGCACGACTTTGCTTCCGGTAACCGCACGTTTGACATCGGCCCGGTTAAGGGAGTCGCCCTTTTCGATCGTCAAGTTGGTCCTGGGCGATACCTTGGAGGGGTCCCGGGCCAGGACAGTGACCTCGTAGCCTTTCACCAAGGCCTTGTTAACTAGAATCTGTCCCGTCCCGCCGGTAGCTCCCAAGATGGTTACACGCATGTCATCGTGAGTCTACGCAGCATTTCCATCATCTTCGCCAATGAATTGCAAACAATGAGCGGTTTCCTTCCACGAGTGGGAGGAAACCGCTTTGACTCGTTGAAGTGCTTATTCGGCTACTGCTGAACCAGGATGACGTTGTATCCCTTACCGCTGCCGTAACCAAATCCGAACAGCATGTATTTGCCGTTGACCTGGTTGATCGCGGCCGCGATGATCTCTGGGGATCCGCCGCCAGAAGGGGCAACTCCGATTTTCACGATTCCGGGATTAGGTTGCGACTGGAAGCTGATGGTCACGCCGCCGCCGCCGTCAAATGTTCCCGTCTCGACTCCCGTTCCCATGGCGTAGCCATCACCATGGAGAGTGCCGTCTCCGTTTGGCGTGACGGCGACGCATTGAGTCTTGCCACTGTTGATCAAGAATCCACGGAAGCTCTTAGAGCTGAAGTCGCTCCAGTCTACGTTGGCGCTTGGCTGCTTGACGCCGATGACGCCACCTGCGCCGGGACCGTAGTCCAGAACGCACACTCCAGATGGAGTCATTGCTCCGGTGGCGTTGTTATCGGTGTCGGTCATCAGGCCGTTCGCGCCGGTGAAGTTGCTAGGGCCGTCCGAAAGGGCGGTTCCATCGATCGCCCATCGGTGGGATGTGCCGTCATAGGCATTTCCGGTGACGGTGAAGGTCACATGCCCGTAGGCTTGGTCGTTCACCGAATCAAACGTCGAGCTGGGAACGGTCACGAAGTTGAAGCTGACTTGAGGTCCGGATGGATTGGTGCCCAGACTTCCAGCTACGATCGGGGCCTTAGTGTCCGAACCAGCTGGTTTGATCATCAGCGCGGTTCCTGGAAACTCCAGAGCGTAGGCCGAGGAACCCGTCGTGAGTCCGGTGTCATCGGTGGCGGTTACGGTGAGTTTGAGGAAGCCGGTCGACAAAAGTGACTTAGCGCCTGAATAGTGAGTACCCAGAGTGTTGTTGGACGCGGAGAACGTGGTGTCGTTCAGCTGCCATGACCAAACGTCTCCGGGAGCTTGGGTGCCGAGGTATTTGCTCGCGCTTGCAGTGGCCGACGCTGCAGATCCTCCTCCACAGCCGGAAAGGGAAAGGCTCGCGACTACGGCGAGCGAGAGGTACGAGAGCTTTGCCAGCTTTTGCATAACAACATCCTCAGTAGAATTGCAAGCTGGCAAAACGGATAAAAATACGTGTTCTTGAATGTTAAGAAATTGTAACTATTCGCGATCTACCAATGCCAGCCATCGTCACCCAGGAGGGTTTGGACGAAGTTAAGTTGTCCGCTGTGGTACCAGATGTGCAGGGTCATAAAGCGGCACCGTTCGAACCGGGTTCTTTCACCGTGCTCGGTCTGGACAGTGCCTTCCAGATCCGCTTCTGTCATGGAGTTGATGGTTTCGATGATCCGGTTGGAGGAGTCTTGGAATGCCTTTATGATGACGGTTTTCGTGTTGAATTCCACGGGGGCCCTTATCCAGTCGCCTTCCGGCCATTCGAAGGGTTTCTCACCACGCATAACCATGCCGACATGGTCATTGACGAGATTAACTTCGTGAACGATGTCCGCCACAGTCCGAACCTTCGATCCGAAGCACTTCGTGAACGCTTCCTCTGGAAGTGCTTCCAGGTCTTTGGCGAACATGCCGCAAGCACCTATGAATGCGTTTAGCGTGGTTGTCTTGATTTCCATAGCTTTGGTTTGATAGCTGTGCTGATCGTGGATTGATCCTACTGGATCGGTCGTACCTAGATTCCGAAGCCGTAGTGTTCGCCGAAAAGGGCGGCAGGATGGAGCGAAGCTACGCGAACTGCGTCGTCGATATCGGGCGCGTCGACGATAAAGTAGCTGCCCAGTTGCTCTTTCGTCTCGGTAAAGGGTCCATCGGTGACCGTCGGGACGCCGTTAACTGCCCGGATCGATTTCGACGTGCGAATACCCTGCAACGCCTCCTCTTCGACGACCTTGCCCGTAGCTCTAAACGGGACGCATTGAGCGAAGCACTTCTTGAGCACTTCCGCCTTCACTTCTTCAGACTCTGCGTCAAATGACGTCACGTCGAGATATCCCAAACACAAGAATTTCATGTTATCTCCTCTCTAGTAGGGCCTCCGATGTGGCTTCTAGCCCTACCTAGAACATAGTCGAACTCGAACAACTCGAATCGACACTTCTTGCCAAGTTCTTTAAGATGAACCGGAAAGTCACAGCAATTGGGCTACCGATGTACGTTTTTGGATCACTACGACGCGGTCTCGGCGTGCCGCGTACGCGGCGACTGTGACGGATGCTTGCCCCTTAATTGGCTTGGGCAAATCCGCTGAAGAGCCGTTGCTGGGATCGAACTCCTGCATGATGACCGGCTCGGCACCTGCCCAATCGAGATCGATCTCGATGGCTCGTCCGTCCGGAATGTAGACCAGCGTGACGTCCTCAGTGCGAATGGCCTGGGCACGGGCAGAGCCTGTCCCAGGGTCCCCGACAATTCGCGATTGATCGGGCGTCGATTTGAGGAGATCGAGTTTGCCTAAGAGGGATGCTAGGTAACGAAGGCTCTCGGCTCCGGGTCGGTGCAAAGCGGTCCTCCAGTCGAATAGCACTTCCAGAACGGGGTCGTAGAGATCGCTGGCAAATTGCCAAACGCAGTGATTTCCGTAGATCACTCCACAACCCCCGGCGAAAATCGATCGATAGATCTGTTTCCTCACGTCCAAATCATCGAAGAACCCGGTGGCGGGATCCCAGGTTGGCCAGGGGCTGACGGGGCTGTCTTCGTAGTTCGGCTCCGCATCAAGGGTTGGCTTTGGGGGCGACATGTGATAGTCCCGGGAGATCGAATCCCAAATGGGGACGTCGTGGCCGCCGCCGTGGCCAGACTGGATGGCATTGATGTCCAGCCATGGTTCTTCATGAAGGAACTGAGACGACGACACGGTTCCCCCTTGGGGGTGGTAAGTGACCGGTTGATTTGCCCCACCACTCTTTAACCCTCTGGCCATTGCGCGCCAGATTGGGGTCCAGTCAATGTCGGCCGGCAGCCCGGCTTCGAGTGCGTTTTTCATCGGAAACTGGTCTGGATCGCCAAACACTTTCGCAGGCCGATCTCCGCCCAAAACCCACATGATGTTGGTGCGGTCGGCATAGCGGTTGCCGAGCCACCGAGCGTACTCCTCGGCAACGTCTAAGTTATCGAGCCCGAATATCCGCGGACCTGCGCCCCAGGGCGCGGTCAATTTGTCTCCCCACGCCGGGAGAAGCCCGACGTAAATGTCATAGCTGGCCGCGAGATCTAGGACCTCATCCACAAATGCGAAATATTGCTCATTGGGAAGGGCAGGGTTGGCATCGTGAAGTGGCAAATCTCCCTGTCGATTCGGGACCCGAAGTCCATCGAATTCGGGGAGGAGATTTGCCCAAACGAAGTTGAATCCCTGGTGGGCACGAACCTGAAAATAGCGTTCAATTTCGGCAAGATCGAGGCGGTGAAACAGCTCCCATGCCGTGTCGCCAAGTACGAGAAACGGCTTGCCATCATCCGTAGCGAGAAGGTGGGGATTCTGGTCGCTGACTTCAATCTTTCGGAGTTGTTTCATGAGTGGATCGCCAGATTCTAGATCGCTGGGCCACTAGGTTGCTCTTGGCTGAGCGCTATTGAAAATGTTTCAATTTAGTTAGAATGCGCACATGTTCCTCAAGACTGGATTTTTCGGTATGGCTCTCGCTTCGGCTCTCGGTGTCACCGTTGCACATGCTTCGGTCAATGATCATCAATCGAAAGGGAAGTCTCATTCACTCCAAGGGACTTGGAGAGCGAGTGTTCAGTTTGTTGACGGTCCTTACGCGGCGGTGAAGGATCTGAAGTTTCTCATCGCTTTCAACGAGGGAGGGACCCTGACTGAGTCGGCGAACTATGATGAGAACCCGCCGGTCACCCCCGCGTATGGCATTTGGCGCAAGATTGGCCGCCACGATTTCGAATTGCGATACGAATACTTCAATACAAAGCCGCCCACGAAGTTTGAAGATGTCGTGGGCGGTGGAGGTTGGACCCCGGGCGGGATTGGCGTGCTGAAAGAACGGGTCAAGCTGTCGGCGGATGGCGATTCCTATACTTCCACGATCACTTTCGTCCTTAGGGACGAGCACGGTAAGCCAATACCTGGCAGCGGAAAGGCGATTTGTAAGGGCGAACGGATGAGGTTCTAGTTGACAAACTCCTCTTCCGAGCACTTGTCAAATATGGACTCGACGTGTAGGATTGCGGGGCATATTTACAACTGACGCGTTGTCTATAAGAGCAAACCTATGATCGTGTTTCCAATATTCGCGAGTGTCGTTTCCCGGTCCTTGGCTGCGGAGCATCTTGCCGGCTCCAATCACCCTGGACTTCAGAGTTCGAAGCCTGCTTCAACGACGATGCCGACTTTGTTCGATATATCTGGTCGGCTCGATGTGCTGACGCTCTCAGGGTTTGGTATGGACCACCAATACGGCCTTACGATTGACGGGCGTCCTACGGGAATTTCTCGCTCGACCCTGAGTCCGCTGTCATTTGCCGGAGACACGACGTCGATGGACGAACTCAGTTTCCAATTTACTTCGAAGGCGACACGTGGACCTCGCTATCACGGCGAGTTCATCATCGGAAATACGATTGGCACTCCTACCGCGCCATACGCCGGATTCGGAAGCCAGTCGACTCCTCAGCCGGGGACGCCCTTTGTATCCTCCTCTTTCAGCGGCTACTTACAAGACCTTTCGATGATCACATCGAAGACAGCTCACGGCACGGAAATCGGCATGGAACTCGGCCGGTTTGGAGAACGATTCGGGCCCCTGTTCCTACAGCGAACCAATGTGGCCCCGTATTTCGTTAACGAGCGTTGGAACAATGGTGCTTACTATCTCGATGGTGCGCGTTTCTACGCGACGGGCAAGTTTGGAAAGGCGACATTGGTAGCGGCCACATCTAATATGAGTGGTTCAGTCTTTGGATTCGGACCCGTCCAGCCGTTGGTAAGTTCCGCAGGAGCGATGTTCTCAACAGCCGGCTTCACGTCAGGACGTCCGCAGGGGCTGTCGGGATCGGCGCTCTTCCAGGTTCACAATATTGTTGGTCTTGACTGGAAATCAGACATCCCAAGGTTTGGGACGGCCCAACTCACATATTTAAAGCTTGGAGCAAGTAGCTTTCCGACTTCTACAACTGACCCATTAGTGACTCCAACGCTGGCAGACAGTCAGCAAGTTTATGGCCTCCAAGTGAACGGGACGGTATTGGGTTTTCCGGTACGCATGGCTTACGCCAAATCGGACCTCTTCAGACAATCTGCATCGATCAACAGCAAGGATAACGTCGCCGCATACGCTGAAGCCGACGCAAACTTGGGGCCGGTCAAAGGAACCATCGGCTTCCGCCAGATCGACGCACAATTCGGAGCACCTGGTGATTGGGGACGAATTGGGGACTGGTGGAACCCGGTCGGGATCAAGGGGTCCTACACAAGCCTGAGCTACTCGCCGACTCGGTTCTTGACGCTTGTTACAACTGCAGACACCCAAAACGGCACTGGGGATGGGCAGTTGATTAGTTACTATCAAGGAGATTTTGAGAGCAAGGCGGGTCTCTCCTCCGCCGACACTCTCACCCACTACCGAGTCGGAGTTCAGCTCGCTCCCGGCGCGAAGTCCGGACTTGGAGTGGGCGCAGACACGGCGACGTATTCGCTTGCCGGCCAGCCATCTTTCGGGTATCCCGCGACGTCTCCGGTGGCTCACTGGTATGACGTGTCGTATTTTTACGAGTGGGGTGATCGGTCTCGGCTCTCGGTTCTTTTCGAGTTAAGCGACTACAACAGCGGGAATTCTAACAATACATTCGAAGCTTTTCCTGGTCTCAATCAACCGAATGCCAAGGGCGGCTTGGTTGCCATGCAGTACACCTATCGGTTCTGATCTAGAGCATGCAGTCCGCAGCCAGCAACTGACGATCAGGGCCAATTCCAGGGACGCCCACTATCATTCATGACAGTGAGCGCCATATTCATGTTTGCTCGGAACTAGATCGAGTTCGGGTCAGCCCCAAGTAGCCCAACTTTGATTCCGGCTTGCTTGAGGCGCTCAGTTGCCTTTCCGTTAAGGATCAGCAACACAATGAGTGAAACGCACGGAACAAACATGAGGATCGCGTAGATCACTGCGGATAGGTTCAGCGCCTTCGTCAGCTTGATCACAGAAATGATCATGAAGACAAGTAAGCCCAGAGCCAGAGCAATGTCTAGGAATGCCAAGGCGGTGAGTTGGGCTGCGCCGGCGATGGCGTTCAAGATGCCAACTCCAAACTGCCCCAGAACGCAATACAGAATGTGCTTTTGGGTTACCGCTACTTCCTTCAGGACCAGACGATCATCGTTCGGATTTTGGCGAGGATAAGCAACTGTGCCGTCGGGTGGTGTTTGCATCAGGACCTCATGCTACAACCATTGGCTGCATTGTTCAACTATGACCTTCAGGGATCGGAATAGGAAGTCGGATTCGTGACCAAACGACGTGTTCTTTTGTTCTCTGGCCCGGCAGAAACGTGGATGGGCCAAAGAACGAGTCCAATGAGGAACAACAGCAAAGCGCTTACCTCGATTTGGACAGACCAGTAGCGAGCTTTCTGCCTGTGAGATTCTTTCACCCCGACCCGAGCAGCTAAGCAACCCGCCCAAACCAGGAGCAGGGCTTTACCTCCAACCGGCCAGTACTCATCCACTCTCGTCAAGCTTGTCTCCGCAGTTTATTCCTCTTTGCCGGTCAACCACCGCGCAGGGGTTGTTGAGTGAGTTGTCCGCGTCATCCGCGATGACCTGAACCGGGCCCCAAGTTCGTCCCAGATCCGAGCTGCTTCGTAAGAGAATCTTGTTCTGTGCTTGGTCCGATTCTCGTCCCTTTCTACCTTCGGCAAACGCGAGAACGACTCGATGGTTGGTGACCACTAATGACGGAATCCGGATGTTCTGGAAACCACCGTCACCGGTCTTGAAGACGTCGGTGAAGTCAGGAATTGCGTCGATAGGGTTTGGTGCGTACAGAACCAGCAGTAGGGAAGCAACCATGGCGGGCAAGATACTCGCAGTGTATCAGGCCGTTTCTAGGTCTACAAAGAAGAAAGGATTGTCGCGCATTTTTCGCTCGCTAGAACGACAAAGTGCCTCCGCATCAATCAGATGACTTAGGCCGTTTCCGACCAGTCCCATCCGTAAATTTGGTTCGTCAAGAAGTTCTGCCACTCGGTCGTACCTCTGAACATATCCGGCGAAGCCGTGAGTGACATACGACTTTTGAAACACCTTGCCAGATTCGTCGACGAGCGTATATGCCAATTCCGGACCGTACAGATAGGGCGGGGCAACGAGCTCTTCAATCGCGTGCATTGTGGTGTTTGGTTTTAGCCCGCATCCGAGCATCAGAATCTTTCCTTTCTGCTCGATCAGTAAGCGGAACGGCGAGTTTCTTCCACATGGCGTGTTATCACCTGAATGAGTGTTGAGCATCCTTGGGACATCCTGTCCAACGGCGCACACCGAGTGTGTAGGGTGCAGGCTCCTTCGGGTGCCGGGCCTCGTGCGGAAATATTCGGGAAGGTATCCGACGCAGCCGGGTGTTAGCCGGTTGTCATGGAACTCTGCCGGCTTCTGTACGTAGCTCAGAGCGGGCATCATCAGCGTCCCTCGAGGTCCGAGGACTTCCAGTAGGGCCTTTACGACATCTTCGGGATCGCTGATTCCAAGTGATTTGAAAGACGAATGGACCATCACCACGTCGCCGACCTGAAGGCCCAGTCTCGTAAGTTGGTCAGTAAGGAGCCTCGGCATGGTTATCGAGATTGATACCCGCACTTGCCCATTTAGAAACTGCGAGAACTACCGACTCAGAGTGAGGGTAATGTGCTCCTGAAGTCGGTCAGAGAAAGGGTGCCCCCACGAGTGGCGTAGAGCCTGCCCAAGCTCCTGGATCGCTGCGCTCGCCGAACATTTATCGCGATCCAAGCTTGTCAAGGACAAGGTCTTGTCCCCGCGTACTGGTTTATTTCCGAAATGAGCCCTTTGATCGCTGCGCTCGCCGAACCTTTATCGCGATCCAAGCTTCTCAAGGACAAGGTCTTGTCCCCGCGTACTGGTGCCCAGGAAAGGACTCGAACCTTCACATCCTTGCGGATACTGGCACCTGAAGCCAGCGCGTCTACCAATTTCACCACCTGGGCGGGCTCAGAAAATGTACCTTAACTGACGGGGCACAGGCAAGGGCTTTGGCGCGATCGGCCTAAAGCCCACCTAATGGAACGGTCACCGGTCAGTTCTTCCTTTTCACCACGATCCAAGGGACGCTTGGCATGTCTCTTAGAAGGGGTTTTTGCCAGGCGTCATCTTTGTGGGAGTTGAGGTAGTCAGCGGCGACGAAGGGAATGCCGCAGGGGTGGCCCATGCGGGCCCAGAACTCGAGGTGGTTGGCCATGTCGGAGGTCACGACCTTGCCCGAAGTCGCTCCGTTATCTCCCCCGCCGTAGTTGGGGCGGGCGTCGTTTTCGCCGTGACCGCAAAGGCAACTCAGTGAGGGGCCGCTCTTTGCGTGGACCTGATCGAAGTGGTCTGAGAGAAACGCTTTGCCGACCTTGGCGTCGATTTTGCCCTTCGTCTCGTTCACGAGAACTTCCCAGCGCTTCTTGCGATCGGCGCATGGGTTTTCACCCAACTTGGTGTCGGTCGCGCACTCCTCGGCGCTCAGTTTGGGATCTTCCGGATAGTTCGCACTGTAGAAGACGCCGTCTTTGGATTTGGTCAGAGGCGTGTATTTCAGGCCCAGTTCCAATTTGGCGATTTCGTTGGTCTTCACATCTCCGATCAGCCACATGTTCGCGTAGGCCCCGTTGTTTTGGGTGCGGAAGATGCGAGCGACGTCCTCAATGCTGTTGGCGTACTGCATCGCCTCGCGCATGCGGACGAACTCGGGAATCCCCTTTTCGTCAAAGCCATGAAATTCGCTGATCGTGGTTTCGGTGAGAAGGATGCCAGCGGAATTGATGCCAAAGTCGTCGCCAGAGTCGACGATTCCTGGGGTGGAATCCATCAGAATGCGATTGCCATTGAGCGGCGTGATGTCGAGAATCGAATTGGCGCGTTCACCGTTTAGGTAATCGGTCCAGCAGTTATGGCCCATGACGATCTTGCCGTCTTTGGTGGCGCTGCCGGTGGCGACGAAAGCGGAGCAGTGGTCGCCCGCGTGACTGACCGGGGCTCCCTTTTTACGTCGATTAAGCAGTTCGTCGGTGTAGTAGCCGAGATCGGCGCCTGCATTGATTAGCAGGATGTCATCGGTATCGACATGGTAGCCTCGGTCTCGGACTCCTCTGGCGATCCCCGCGATCTCCTCGCGTAACTCTTGGGGTACGCCACCCCAGCAAACGGCATGGGCGGTCACCTTATCGAACTCGTAATTCGACTTGGCATCGCCCTTCTCCGCGTGAGAGATCGACAGCTTGATTCCGGCCAAGACATCATTGATTTCAGGGCCTAAAAGGTATCCGTGTTGGTATCCGATCTGAGTCGGCGTCCCCTTGAGGTGGGCGATCACCCAGCCAGCGTGGTCCTCTCGTGAGGCCCCATTCATGAGTTCCGGATCGGGGGCGACCGGAACACGTCCGGCCGAGGCAATCAAAAGGGCCGTCATCACGCTCAGCATCCCGAAATTATAACCAGCCCTGAAGATTGACGGGTTAATCGAACTGGCTAGAAATCTTACGAGGGGCTCAAGAGGCCCATCGCGGAAGGAAGAGGTGAGCTTGAAGACCAGATGATCTTGACGGGGGACGTGTTCATACAGGAAGGGTTGATCTCAGAAGATCAGCTCCAAATGGCCATCGAGAAGCAACATGAGCTCGGCGGGTCGGAACCCCTGGGCAAACTGCTGGTCACGATGGGGCTCATCAACGACCGTGATCGGGTTCGGTGCCTCGGAAAACTCTGGGGCATCCAGTACATCGAGATCGCGGAGTGCGTCCCCGAACCGGAAGCGGTTGCTCTCATCAGCGCGCCGCTAGCGAAGAAGTTTAAGGCCATTCCGATCGAGCGACGGGACAACAAGCTGTTCGTCGCGATGGCCAATCCACTCGATGTATTCGTCATCGACGAACTTCGGATGATCACCGGGCTCGAAATTGAGTCCTTCATCGCGATGGAAGAGGAGCTCATGGCCCTCATCGCCACCCTATATCGAAGCGAGACGCACGTGAACGATGCGCTGGCCGGGGTTATGAAGGACTTCGCCAGCGATCAAGTCCAGTTCAACTCCGAGTCGGATGAGGACCTGACCGACGACGAACTTCGGGAGATGGGAGACGACGCCCCGATTATTCGACTGGCCAACCTCATCATCAGCCAGGGAGTTCACGACAAGGCCAGCGACATCCACATGGAGCCGCAGAAGAACGGAATGCGCATCCGGTACCGCGTCGACGGCATCCTCACCGACGGCATGCGCTTGCCGAGAAAGGTGGTTGCACCACTTTGTAGCCGCATGAAGATCATGTCCGAGATGGATATCTCGGAGAAGCGAGTACCCCAGGACAATCGAATCAGCGCCGCCATCGGGGGAGTTGAATATGACTTCCGAGTCAGCACGCTCCCCACGGTTCATGGCGAAAAGATCGTCATGCGAATCCTCGATAAGTCCGGCATCAACGTCGGGCTGGGCAAGTTGGGCTTTGTCGAGCGGAACCTCCGGCAAATTGAAGACATCTGCACCCGGAACTACGGGATCATCTTGGTCACGGGGCCGACGGGCTCTGGTAAGTCGACCACGCTGTACTCGATCCTAAACAAGATCAACACTGGCCAAAACAACATCATCACGATCGAGGACCCAGTCGAGTATGAACTCAGCGGCATCAATCAATGCGGTGTGAACAATAAGGCGGGCATGACCTTCTCAGCGGGGCTTCGTGCGATGTTGCGTCAGGACCCGGACGTGATCATGGTGGGTGAAATGCGAGACCATGAAACAGCGACGATCGCCATGGAAGCGGCGCTAACGGGCCACCTCGTTCTTAGCACGCTTCATACCAACGACGCCCCGTCCGCCGCTACCCGACTGATCGACATGGGCGTGGAGCCGTTCCTCATCTCTTCTTCGGTGGTGGCCGTTCTCGCCCAACGCTTGGTAAGGCAGATCTGCCCCGCATGCAAGGAGTCGTACAGTGCTCCGCGCGAACTACTGCTTCGCTATGGATTCCCGCTTTCGGACGATTTGCTAAACACGAGCGCGTCGGAACTGACTCTCTTCAAAGGCAAGGGTTGCGACAAGTGTAAACAGACCGGTTACAAGGGACGAACCGGTGTTCATGAACTCCTGATGATGAATGACGAGATCCGAAACAAGATCCTAGAGCGGTCGCCTAGTCACATCATTCGTGCTCTCGCGATGGAAAACGGGATGCACACCCTACAAATGGATGCGGTGGAGAAAGTTCTGCTGGGCATCACGACGGTGGACGAAGTCCTCCGGGTCATTTACGCCTAATTTCCACAACTTACAAGTGTGAAGACCCCTCGACTTCGTTCCGATATTTAGATTGCAAAACGAGACCCAAACAGAATGGAAACCAAGGTTGCGAATCCGCTGAGTCTGAAGGAACTAACAGTCAAGATCCAGGATCTGAGTGTTCTGCCACACGTCGTTTTCAAAGTGCTCGAACTTACGGCGTCGGGTGAGGCGAGTGCCGCCGAAATCGAGAAGACGATCGTCGTAGACCCTGGGTTTAGCGGCAAAGTACTAGTCCTAGCGAACAGCGCGTCGTTCGGTCTCCCTCGCAAGGTTTCGTCCATTCGAGAGGCGGCAGGATTCCTCGGCTTTCGGAACCTGCGCAACGTAGCTCTGACGGTGGGTGCTTATGACCTGTTCGTTGGAAAAACCGACAAGGAATCGCTCCGACGCCGAGAGTGGTGGCGTCACTCCATCGACACCGCAGTGGGCGCCCGCTGGTTGGCGGCTAAAACCCTCCGAGTACCCGCAGACGAGGCCTACACATGCGGCCTGTTACACCAGATCGGCAAGACTCTCATCGACCGCTATGCGGGCGCCGATTACGAGCGGGTGATGGAAATGACCCGCATGGGTATCCCGGACTATGTCGCGGAAAGGGATCTTTATGGATACGACCATTCGGAAGTGGCCGCGGCCGCCTGTGAGAAATGGGGACTCCCGGAGGTCCTGCAATCAGCCCTGCGATACACCCAACCTGCACATCCAGCCGACACCGCCGGAAATCATCGGGCATGTCTGGCGCTTGCTTCTTGGCTGTCCCACCACGCGAAGGGTGATTTTGGGGCGCCACCGATGTGGGCGGCCGAGATCATGGGTTTTGACATCGAAGCCCTCACGGGCTTGACCCAGACGTGTGCCGAAGTTCTCTCGGACAACGAGCAGCGGTTCTGACCCATATCCCAGTGAGTCTGCATGGTCTGACTGAAAGATCGTAAGGAACCTTTAAACTCGATGTCGAACGGATTCTCTTGGAGCAAAGTTTTGGGGGAACCCGATTCGGAAGTGTCGCCATTGATTCAGGAAGGGGCCATCTTCGATCCGCGCAATGGGGAAGTGGTCGAATCGCTGCCATCGCCACTCGCGCCCCCACGACTCGATGATATCCCGCTGCCTTCGCCTCGCGAGGAGTACCGTAACCAGGCCATTCGAGCCGGACACGATGCCGCAGAATTGCTTGACGCTTCGAGGGTGCATATCGACGAGATTCTTAGGATGGCCCTTGCGCGGCAAGCGAGCGATATCCACCTGACAGTTGGCCTACCGCCCATGATTCGTCACGACGGAGAGATGGCGCCTTTGCCGTTCAAGCCTCTGACGCCTTCGGACACCCGACGCTTAGTGTATGACACTTTGTGTGACGAGCACGTCCATCGATTCGAGACAGACCACGAGCTTGACTTCGCCTACTCCGTTCACGAATTAGCCCGATTTCGGTTCAACGTCTATCTTCAGCGGGGATCGGTTGCCGGGGCGTTGCGGGCCATTCCAACGCGCATACCTTCCTTCAAGTCGCTGGGTCTTCCTCCAGTGATTCGAGAACTTACCAAGCGGACAAGCGGATTGATTCTGGTCACTGGTCCGACTGGCTCTGGAAAGTCGACGACGATCGCTTCGATTATCGACGACATCAACGAGACGCGCACCAGCCACATCCTGACGATCGAGGATCCTATCGAGTATCTCCACTCGCACAAGCGGTGCATGGTCAATCAGCGCGAAATGCACTCGGATACGAATTCTTTTGGCGCGGCGCTCAGAGCCGTTCTCCGTGAGGACCCCGACATCGTGCTCGTGGGCGAGATGCGCGACCTCGAAACCATCGAGGCGGCGCTCACCCTCTCCGAAACCGGACACTTGGTCTTCGGCACGTTGCACACTCGCAACGCCCCGTCGACGATCGACCGGCTCGTCGATGTGTTTCCCACTAGTCAGCAGGACCAAATTCGAATCCTACTTGGAAATACATTGGAGGCGGTTATTGCGCAGCAGTTGCTTCCCCGGTTCGGAGGGGGCAGATCGGCGGCGATCGAGGTCATGCTTGGCACCGCCGCCGTCAAGAATCTCATCCGGGAAGGGAAGACGCATCAGATGTACTCGATCATCGAGACGAGCAAGAACCTGGGAATGCAGACGATGGATAGCAGCCTCGCCGGCCACTTCCGGGCCGGTACCTGCAGCTATGAGGACTGCCTGATGCGGGCGGTTGACAAGGAGTCTTTCGCCCGAATCGCAAAAGGCGCCTAGATCGCCCGTGTTCCTGGTTTCGTGATTGGAATGGCAGCCAGCCACTCCGGAACCTCGTCTGGAGCGAAGGACTGTGCTTCGACCTTGAACGCGGCATGCAGTGGTTTTCCAAGATCGAGTCCCGGCGCCGCACGATCGATGAGGACGGCGTAAGCTTCGACCAGTCCGCCGGCTGTCTCTATGGCCTCTCTCGTCTCGACTAAGGATCGGCCGGTGGTGAGCACGTCATCGACGATGAGTCCTCGAGAACCCTTCTCGAGGGTTTTTCCTCGTCGGAGGGTTTTCGCGCCATTCTCGGTTTCGACGTACACGGCGGGAAGTCCCAGTTGCCGCGCGACTTCGAACGCGATGATGATTCCGCCAGTTGTGGGCCCCGCTACGAACTCAAGTTCATGGCCCTTATAGAAATTGGCGATCTCGGTGCAGAGCGCGCTGAGAACGTCTGGCTTTTCGAGGACCCGAAATTTCTCGAAATACACATCCGAATGGCGTCCAGAAGTAAGAAGAAAGTGGCCACGGAGGATGGCTCCCGAGGATTCGAGCAGTGCGCCTAAATTCACACTCGGGAGTTAACCCTAACCCATGACGGAGAAAGGAGTCATGTCTCGGACAACCTCATTCTTCTCATTTAGAAGCACGATCTTAGGGATAATCGGCTCATCACTCAGGTCGAAAGCGGCGATAATGACGCGGTCTCCGGGGCTGAAAAATCGAGCAGCGCCGCCATTTAGGCCGATGGTTCCGAGAGGCCCGGCAAAAACGTACGTGATGATGCGGGACGTATGATCGACACCCCAAACGTGAACGAGTTCACCGTCCATCAGACCGACTTGCTCCATGAGCCTCCGGTCGACTTCGATCGATCCGACATAGTCGGGATTCGCGTAGGTCACGTGGGCGTGGTGGAGTTTTGCTTTGAGTAGCTGGGAGAAGCGCATTTTCTGATTGAATGCTTGATTCAGGCGTCGGTGTCTGAATCGAGCGGCAGTCTAGCCTTACTAGTTCGTCGCACTCGGCGAGTGTAAGCGGAAAGAAATCCTCCCAGAGTGAGGATGCCTGTGCCTAGCCAGACGAGGGACGTCAACGGTTTGTAGAAAAGATCGACGGGATAGAGCGGGTGGCGGAACATCAATTGAACCACGACCGAGTGGTCCGCCGCATCCATCCGACTCATAAACATCTGGAAACTTGGACCTACTGCTACCATATCGGGCGTTAATCCGCCTTGCTGAATAGTGACCGTGGGGTGAACGTCAAAAACACCTTCGGGGGTTTGGACTCTTAATTTGGCGCCAAACTTCGCGCCTGGCTGTCCGAGAGGGCCCTCTGTTGTGGGCTCAAGGTAAGTGACCGTGAACTTGTCGATCGTCTTGGTTGTGCCCGGAGATAGGGTTTGAGGGGCGTCCCAGACCTCCACAATCGGCGGGTGCAAAGAGAGATAGACGTCATGGGAGAAGGTCTTCTCAATATGTGGCCACGTTTGAACGCCCGGCTGGGCCTCGCCGGTCTCATACATGTAGAAGCCAGGACGGGCTTCGAAATGTGAACCGTCGGGGGAGGCAATGTCGAACAGGACCTTGCCGTCTCGATCCGTCACGCCCTTACCCTGCATGCCCTTGTACGCGACCTCGTAGTCAAGAAGCTTTGCCGGCGCGCCGACTTGAACGTAGTCGGACGCTTTTTGTTCGAAGCCTCGGGACAGGATTAGGCCGGCCATAAGGGTGGCAAAGCCTAAGTGAGCAACGAACCCACCCAGGCTCGAGGAAGAGCGCTTGGATGTCTCTACCGCTCTCCAGATGTTCCCAACCGCGACAAAGATGCATCCGAACAAGAGAACGGCCAACCAAGGCACCAATGGCATCTGCGTACCGAATGGCATGTGCACGTGCTCTCCACCGAGCAGGTGGACACCGTAAGTTCCATTGGTGAGCGCCAACATGCCGAAGCCGGTGAGACCGGCGCTTAGACTGACGACACTTGAGGTGCGAATCCAAAGGTCCTTTGTCGACATCGTTCGCCAGCTGACGAACGGGGCGACGGCCATCGCGAGCATGACCGGGACAAAGAACCAAGCAACAACCATGTGATAGGTCGGTTCTTCGATTGCTGAACCCTGACCGCCCCTCAGTGCGGTAATTACCGGCCAGCTCATTCCGAGGGAGACGACGGTCGCAAAGAGGCTCACGGTGATCACCGAGAAACGGTAGAAACCTTCCCGTGCGATTCCTCGGTCCGGGTCGTCTTTCTTATCCTTGAGGGCCAGGGCACGGCCCCGGGTGAGGAACAAGGTGAAGTAGATCGCGGCCACCGCCACCATGAATGCGCGCAAGATCACGAGCGCATTTCGGTCCATCGAGGCAAAGCTGTGATTGCTAACTTTGTCTAGCAGCCCGGAACGGGTGAGGAACGTGCCGTAGACAAAGGCCAGGAATGGCATGCCTCCAAGCAGCAAGTTGGACGCCGTCCACCGACTCTTCGTGTTTTGAACGATGAACCCGTGAATGAGGGCGGCGCAGAAAAGCCACGGCACGAAGCTGACATTCTCGACGGGGTCCCAAGCCCAGAATCCGCCCCAGCCCTGGGTCTCATAGGCCCACATTCCGCCCATGCACAGACCGAGTCCCAGGATCGATGCGGAAACGAGGGTCCAAGGGCGAGCCTTAGCAACCCACGCCTGGGCGTTGCCGGTCAGCATGGCGGCGACTGCGTAAGCGAACATGACCGTCAGAGATCCAAAGCCCATGAAGATCGTGGGAGGGTGGATGATGACCCAGTAGTTCTGGAGCGACGGCGTCATGCCAGAACCGTCGGGGGGCAGGAAAGTGATTCCGTGCTGTTGGGCTTCCGCCATCAAGTTAAATGGCGATTCGTAGGTGAGAATTCCGCAGATGGCGGCGAGGAATGTCGCGTAAGCAATTCCGTACCAGCGCTTGTAGATGCCGGTTCCCCAGATGGTAAGAATGCCAAACAGGGCGGAGGTACATCCCCACAGGAGAAAACTGCCTTCCTGTGCGGTCCACACGCTTGCGATCTTGTAGGAGAGGGAAGTGTCGGCCCCACCGTGCGAGTAGACGTACTTGAATTCGAACTGGTTGTTGATGAAAAGGGCAGCTAGAACCCCTATCGCGGCAAACAGGGTCCCACAGCCAGTTACGAAAAGGGCCGTGGCCAGCTTGATAGCTTTCGGTTGAGTACCACGAATTGCCCAAATCAGAATTGCGACAATGAAAAGCGCAAGACCGAGAGAAACCGAGACTTTGCCGAACTGGCCTGCGAAAAGTGCCCAGCTTGGGGCGTGAGCGAGGCCGGAGGTTGGATCAGGATTCAAACGTGTGGTTCCTTAGCTCGCTTTGTAAGTTGGAGCGCCCGCCTTGGGCTGCTCTTCGTACTTCGAAGGACACTTCACCAAAAGCTTATCTGAACTAAAAATGTCGCCATCAGCGTGTCCAATGGCAACCACCTTGGTCGCTTCCGTCATATTCGCGGGAACTTCGCCTTGGTAGACAACGCTTACGACGGCGCCGTCAGTGTCGCGCAACTTAAAGTGGAGGGTGTGATGAAGGACGTCCGGGGTGACTGTTTCTTTAAGGAGATCGCCCGCGAGGTGCAGGTGATCGTCTTTCATCTTCTTCGCCTGAGACATGGTCACGTAGGGACTGCCACCATTCGAAAAGGTAACAAGCACAGCCGCGACCGCAATTAACGCTATAGCTCCCGAAACGATACTTCCCCTAATCATCAATCATCAAGCTACCCGAAACTAGGTATTGCTACGCCGGGAACGAATAGGTCGCGACAGTGGTTGATGAGATAAACTTCTTATGATGCATCTACGCAATCGCCTGCCCATCGCTGCCGCAGCCATCTTCGCCTCTATGAGCCTTGGGGCGAGTGCCTCTGCCGCCGAGAACCTAAACGTCATCAACTTCAAATCAAAGGTTGGTAGCTTTAAACTTCTTGGCACAGATAAGCCTGCGAAGGGTGCGCTTGAGTTCGAATTTACGGGAACCGTGCTCGTCAGTGGTCTTTCTTCCGGTAACGTAACCGCCTCCGGAAATCTCCGAGAGGAATACGATAACCCCAAGTACAAGAAGAAGGTATTCCACGGCTCCGGAAAGCTCGTCATCACTGGCGAGTTCAACGCGGTACAGTTCTTCGGCAAGAACGTCTCTGGTCGATATACCGGAGTAGGCATTTTTCGTTTCTACGGAGAATTTGACAAGGATCTGAACACGGGAACTTATTGGTATGACGGCGGCGAGCCTGTCGATTGGGGAACCGGTGGTGCACAGGCTACAGTGCCTGGGTTCAATCGAGAGTCGCTGCGAAGGCGACCGGAGCCCACCGTCAAAATCAAGGGCGGCGCTTAGTCCTCTCTCTTGCTTGAGCAGACGTTTATTCATATTCCGGGTCTTGGCCCAAAAATGGAACGACAGCTCTGGGAACAGGGCTGTCGTTCTTGGAACGACTTCCTTTCTAACCCGTCCGAGTTTTCATGTGGACAGGCAGATCGCGGACTCGTCATCCAAACTCTTGAGCGCAGCGTAGAGGCCCTGGCCGCTCTGGATCACCGCTATTTTATGGAGCGGTTAGGTCTTGCCGAGAGCTGGCGGGCGTTTCCCTATTTCCGGAACCGCTGTGTTTACCTGGATATCGAAACCGATGGGGGAAGAACAGGGAGCGCTATCACCACTGTCGGGCTCTACGATGGCATCGAGTATCAGTGCCTGATAAAGGGCAAGGACCTCCAGCAGCTTCCGGGGGTTCTTGGGCAATACGGGATGATCGTGACCTTCTTTGGGTCGGGCTTTGACCTCCCGATGGTCCAAAAGAAGTTCAAGGACCTCAAGCTAGATCACCTTCATCTTGACTTATGCCCCACCCTTCGCCGAGTCGGGTTGCGCGGCGGCCTCAAATCGATCGAGAAGACCCTCGGACTCCAGCGGGGAGAAGATACCGATGGGCTCAACGGTTTAGACGCCATTCGGCTTTGGAACCGATACCGGACGCTGGGGGACGAGCAAGCGCTAGAAACCCTGATCGCGTACAACAAGGAAGACGTCGTGAACCTGGAGCACCTTGCGATGGTCTGTTACGACATGATGAAACAGCAGTCCATGGCGGGATTGTAGGTTCGGCTAAGACGCCTGTGCCAGTGTCTGAAAAGCCTCGATGGCGCGGTCGGTCTGGGACTCGTCGATGTCGGCGTGAAGTACGAGTCTCAGCCGATTGGAGGCGACGGGGAAGCAGAGCACGCCCAGTTCTCCCAGCTTAGTCTGCCATTCAGCCGCGGATGATTCGGTGTTGACGAGCACCATGTTGGTTTGAACGGTCGCAGGATCCACGGAGATCCCCTTCAGAGAACCGATCGCATCGGCAATCTTCTTTGCGCGGCGGTGATCTTCGGCGAGTCGGTCCACATTCGCAGTAAGGCTAATAATGCCGCAGGCGGCGAGAATTCCCGCTTGGCGCATGCCTCCACCCAGCCTTTTACGCCAAATTCTTGCTCGGTCGATAAATTCGGAGGGACCGCAGAGGAGGGACCCGATCGGAGATCGTAGACCTTTGCTCAGACAGAAATTCACGGTGTCGACATGTCGAGTGATTTCTCGTACGTCGACGCCAAGTCCTACTGCGGCATTAAAGACTCTGGCCCCGTCGAGATGGATCGCCACGCCGTGCCGATCAGCGATTTCGCGGTACGCGGACATTGCCTCTAGGGGAATGATCGACCCTCCGCCACGGTTGTGCGTGTTCTCGAGGCAGATGAGGCTCGTACCGGGCGTATGAAGATTTGCCTTGAGAATCCGCTTCTCAAGATAGGGAGGGTCCATCACTCCTCGGACGGAGGGGATCGTCCAACTCACGACTCCGGCGATGAGAGCGGGGCCACCGACCTCGTAATAAAGAATGTGCGCTTCTTCTTCGATCAGGATGGCGTCGCCGGGTTTGCAATGGCTCGCCAAAGCGATTTGATTGCCCATGGTGCCACTTGGCACGAACAAAGCGGCTTCCTTGCCGACCATGTCCGCCGCCAAATCCTCTAGCTTTTGGACAGTTGGGTCGTCGCCTAAAACGTCGTCACCGAGAGGAGCCGCCAGCATGGCCTCAAACATTTCCTTGTTAGGGCGAGTGACGGTGTCACTTCTAAGGTCGACGAGGTTCTGGATGGTGGCAGGGAAGGAGGAACTGTACATAGAGGCTGTGAGGAAGTCTACGAGAAATGGATGTGGGAGTCACGAAACACTGAGTCGGATTTCCCCTAAATATCAGTTGAATCGGTCGGCGTTTCGTACGTGAGTTATCAACCGGCGAGAATCTCGGAGATCGTGACTCTCTCTTTACGCTTTGCCGATTCGATGGTCGCAAATACCATCGCTAAACTATGCAGATTGTCATGACACTCGGCTTGGGGCGTCGTCCCCGTCTTTAGGGCGGTGAGAAACTCGGCCAGGGAGCCTTGAATCCCGGGCAAAACTTCGACTTTCGGAAATACCTCTCGGTTGAACTCGGATCGAAAGCCCGAAGTGGATCGCACGATATCGGCAAAGGGATCCAGCCCGGCTTCCCATTTGGCCGACCCTTCGGATCCCACGGCACGCCAGTCTGCATCCCAAGAGGTGTCGAGTCCTTCTGCGCTCCAACTGCCACGATAGGTGAAGCGAATGCCATCTTCCATTTCGAAGAGTGCGGTTGCGCAGGAAGAACCCTTGTACCACGACCAGGTGGGGTTGAATTCATCCGCGTATACCGCGACGGCGTTTTTGCCTGAAAGGTAACGGGCCTCGTCGAAGGTGTGGATCGCCATGTCGAGAATGAGCGGGCTGTCCATCTCATCGCGGAACCCTCCGAAATGGGCGCCGATGTAGAAGTCGGCATTGAGAATTCCGAGCTGCCCGATTCGATCACGGATGACCTGCCGGTAGGCGACGATCCCTGGGTCATAGCGGCGACTTTGGCTCACCATGTAGAGCTTTCCAGCTTTTTCCGAGGCTCGAACCATGTCGAGGGCCTGTGCCATCGATTCGGCCATTGGCTTTTCACCGATCACCGGTATGCCGAGCCCAAGTGCGGTTGTGGTGACTGAATGGTGACCTTGGGGTGAAGAGACATCCACGACGAAGTCGGGGTTGACCTCGCGGATCGCGGTCGTCAAATCCACACCGGTGTATTCAAGGGAAAATCCCTTCTCTTCGGCCGCCTTTGCCGCAGCTCCTGGGAAAACATCGACCCAGGCGATCAAATTGACCTCAGCGTTTTTAGTGAGGTTGTCTGCCCAGGCACGGCCCATGCCACCGGCTCCGACTAATAGTGCTCGCATCGTATCGGTTGTACCATGCCCGTCAAACGAGCATGGTAAGCAACTCGGCGGTCTCAGTCAGCGCCTCTCCAAACGAGTCGACAACCTGGTCGATCTGGGCGGTCGAGATGATCAAAGGAGGCTCGAAACGGAGAACGCGCGGATTGTTCAGCGCGTATGCCACGCAAATGCCGCGCTTCATCAGCTGGGCTACGACAAGTTCACCTACTTCGTCCATGGCAAACTCGACGCCAACCATAAGACCCCTGCCCCTGACTTCGCTGACCAGGTCGCTGTGTCGAGAGCAGGCTTCGGCTAAACCCTTCTTAAGTAGCTCCCCTTGAACCTGAGACTTTTGAACAAGGTTCTCATCGCGAATGACTTCCAGAGTCGCAATGCCGGCCGCGCAGGCCAGGGCGTTGCCACCAAAAGTGCTCGAGTGGGCGATCGGGTTCGCGCTGAAGATGCTGTCGAAAATCTCTCTGGTGCCCATCATTGCTCCGAGAGGCATCACACCACCGCCAAGGGCTTTCGCGAGCGGAAGAAGATCGGGTGAAACGCCATCACGTTCGCAGGCGAACATGTATCCCGATCGTCCGAAGCCGGTTTGCACTTCGTCGATGATGAGCAGCGCGCCATGCTGGTCACAAGCGGCACGCAATCGGGAGAGATATCCATCGGGTGGGACTACGATGCCACCCTCGCCTTGGATTGGCTCGACGATCATCGCGGCAGTAGACCCGTCAATCGCGGCTTCGGCAGCGGATGCGTCTCCGAAGGGAACGAATTCGGCGCCGGGCATGAGGGGCGCATAGCGTTTGCGATACTTTTCGCGACCGGTAACCGCCAGAGCTCCGAGCGTTTTGCCGTGGTAGCTGCCTTCAGTCGAAACAATTTTGACGCGGCCGGTGTAACCCTTGGCGAATTTCAGAGCCGCTTCTACCGCTTCGGCGCCGCTATTGCAGAAGAAGCTGTACTCGATTCCTGGAGGCGCCACTTCAGCCAGATTGGTCGCGAGATCGGCGGCTTGCTTGCTGAAGAACGCTTTGCCGCTCAGGGCCATGTGATCGAGTTGATTCTTGACGGCCGCAACGACCCGAGGATGGCGATGCCCCAGGGCAAAGGTGCCGTATCCCCCCAGACAGTCAATAAAGCTTCGGCCTTCGTGATCCACGATCACGCAGCCTTCCGCCTCCATTTCGACGCCAAACCCGCCGAACGCCATGAGCTTCGCCAAATAGGGATTCAGATGGTCTGAATACTTGGCGAGGACATCTGAGAAAAGGGCTTCGGAGTCCATTTGCGTAGCTTACCGAGAGTTGAGCGCCTCATTGACTTCCTCAGGGGCTAAAGGCGAACCGTCGGGACCGACAAGATAGAACGCGGCGGCTGCGCTTCCCGCCCATTGACCCACTCGGGCAGACACGACGTTCCAACCCTGCTCGGCGATGATGCGAGAGACTCGGAACGGCATTCCACGACCTCTAGGGGCGCGAACTTCGAGTACCCCGGGCGATCCTGGGACGAAGCTGTGGGTAAACAGTTGCTCCTTTCGTTCGGGGTCTTTCCCCCTTGATACGAGGACCTGCTCGACTGTCCGTTCTCCTCTGAGGACTTCGAGAATTGCTGCGCTGACCACGTGTCCGGTTGCGTTGGGAACCGACTTTTGACCGAACGAAACCGTGAACACATCCAGAGCGATCGGGGGGTGCGTGGTGGTGGTGGATGCACGAATGCCTCCAACGCTTAAATCGTATGCGTATAGCACGCCGAGGAGCTTGCTCAGAAGGCCAGGGGCGTCCGCCGCGCAAACGGTGATTTCGGTAGCTCCGATATCGTGGCGCTGGAATAGTTCGACAGTCGGAGTCCCGTGAATCGCCCGCTCAGCAAGTTCGAAATGAACACGAACCAGATCCGCCGGCGTGCTGGTGACGTAGTGCAGCGGAAGGCTCTCGAGGAACTCTTTCAGCCGGTTGCTGTCTTCAGGCTTGGAGCGTAAGCTCCTCAAGAGGCGTTGGCGAGACTGGACCGGGTCGCTTGTCAAAGGAGCAGCATGCTCAAGGCGGATCGAAACGCGGGCATGGAGTTCCTTCAAGAAAATATCTTGGGCGGGGGTCCATGCGGTTTCCGCAACGGCTGATACGTCCGCCCAGGTGAACAAGGTGAGGAGATCTAGTCTCGAGGAGTTCGTAACCAGGTTAGCAAACTCCTCGACCGTGCTCGGATTCTGGATGTCCCGTATATGAATAAACCGGGCCATAGTCAAGTGCTCCCGGATGAGCCACTGGACGGTCTCGGTTACGTTTGAGGAGACCGACCACCGGGAGCAAACCTCTTTGGCAATTTCTGCCCCGTAGATGCTGTGGTCTTGGTCGGGATCTATCTTTCCAACGTCGTGCAACAGGGCGGCAACGTACAACGGTTCCACGTCGGTGAGGTTCGCTTTGAGGTCGCCGAGGAAACTTCCCGGTTCCAGCGAGTCGAGATTCCGGATCAATCGGAGCGTGTGCTCGAAGACGGTAAAGACGTGGATCGGATCGCCAGGCACCAAGGTACGACACTGGGTCAACTCGGGCAAGATGGCTTCTAGAAGACCGCAACGGTCAAGGCTTCGGAGGGTCTTTTCGCCACGACTGAGGGCAAACACGGCCGCTGGACCGTGAAGACTTGCCGGAGGAGCAATGGGCAAGTCGGAAATGCGAAGTCCAAGACGAGTGGCAATCGCGATTCCCACCGCAGCTTCGCCCGCATCGACGCTTCCAGTAACTCGTGCTTCTCCCTGAACCGAGAGGACTCCCTTGGACAATGAAAAACGGGTTTCCCAGAGCTTCTCGGTCGATCTGCGATAGGCGGAGTGCAGTTGGACGCCCGCTTGAACCACTCTCGCCATCATGTCGGTTGGGTCGACGTCGAGGTCCTCCGCAATCTCCATTTGACGGCCTCGAGTGAGAGCGTCTTGATGACGACCGGCCCGGCGGTGGAGAAGATTCCTGATCAAGAGGAGATAGTCGTAAGCGGCAGTCGGGCGAGCCGGTCGTTCCCCGATGCTTGCCTGAAGCCAGTTTGCACAGTGGAAGCACCTTAGCCCCCCTGCGCCTTCCTTTAGGTTGGGCTCGGTAACTAAGGGCGTTTCGTGATGCTTCGCGAACATCTCCTGCCGCTCCTCGATTTTGGTAAGGATGAATTCGCCGACCGAGAAACTGTCGAGGAGAGCTCGGTCAAGGGCCTCATACAACGCGTACGATCCCGCGACAATCCGCATGTCCATCAGTCCAGTGCGAGTCTTTCCGTCGAGTCCGGGGGCGTCGGAAATGAGTCGGTAGGCATAACCGACGTCCAGTTTGAAGATCGAGACGAACGCCTCGTGCAGGTCCTGGAAAAGTTGACGAATGGCGGCATCAAGCTCGGGCGAGGCCTCGTCGGAAGGAACGACGGTCAAATCAATGTCAGAGTAGGGAGCGAGTTCGCGACGTCCGTAGCCTCCGGTGGCAATCACCGCAAAGGCGGGGGTGTTGGGGCGGCTCTCAATGGTGTGATTGTAAACAGCGCGAAGAACTTCGTCGGCAATGTCGGTGTGCCGTACGCACCAAGCAATACCGTGAGGATCGACGACCAGAGCGTCGATGTGTGCTCGTCGCTCTTCCGCGAGCTGTTCGATCCTTTCCTTAAGAGCCGGGTGCATTCTTTAAATGATGGTATACCGGCTCGTTGAGAAGCAGGCGTCGGAGGGTTTCACTCGTTCTCTGGTCGGCATAAATGACTAATGGTCCGGAAATTACGGTAAGCGCGAGCGAGGAAACCGCCAACGTTGCCCCAAACCGCTTGAGACCTTCAGAGAACACGAACGGGGTCGGGATGTGCTGAGCTAACCCCCAGAAAGGGGTCACAAGAAAGACCATCGAGAAGAAGAGCACAGCTAACCCAATGAAGAGGGGTGAACCGCCGAAGTACTCGGAAGGAACTGCGAGGAAGGGCAGAAGCGTGGCGGCTGGTCCGGTATCCCAAATGAGATAGACCATCATGCTGATCCCGGCGGCGCTGGCGAGCGAACCGATGGTAAAGCTGAAGGTGGGTCCGAAGTCTTTCTTTCGAGCGGAGCGTTGCTTGGATGGGCTCACGGCGAGGAATATTCCGCAAAGCGCTGAAGCGATGGCGGCGACGATGTACGACGTGAGTGAATAAACGGCAAACCCGAGCGCCATGCCGCAAGCGACGGGAAAGATCCATCCAAACGATTTCCCCTGAAAGTAGCGAGCGCACAAGGTTCCGAATCCCCAAACTCCGATACCCACGACTCCGACATAGAGGATGGCACTGGGGAGCACCGCGAACACAAGCGAGGCCATCCCAAGGTCCCGGGCTTCGTCTTCAGCAAGCGTCATCGTGGAAAGGGCTTGCCAAGCTTCGTTACGGCCGAACTGCTGCTGCACGTAAGTCGCCCAAAGGGGTTTGTTGATCACGGAGATTAAATTGTTAAAAAGGTCGTTCTCACCGAGTAGGAGACGCTTTGGACTTCGCCTTCCTGCGAGATCTTTGGGGTAAGCGCCTAACTCGACAATTCGGGCCCCCACTTGGCCGACTCCGACGTTTCGAGAACCTTCACGGAGCAGAGTACCGTTGGCGACGGTGGCATAGCGTAATACGAGGGAATCAGGAGATACGAGATCGGTCCGGGAGACGAGCATCCTTGCAACGTTCTCAATGAGACCTGCGGCGGCGAGAGACCGCTTCCGATAGAGGTAGGCAAGTTGCCAGGATTGCGTTTCGTGAGTGGACCTTCTTAACTCAACGAATTCATCGCTCAGCTCATCGGACTGATAGTCGTTCCATTCTGACCGCTTGGAGCCAGCAATCCAACTTGCTTTGGCGGCGGCTTCGTCACCCATTTTTTCGGCAACCACCGCATCCATCTGCGTCCAGAAGGCATTATTTGCATCTCGTTTGCGAGCCTCTGCGATAACCATGCGGAGACTAGAGAATTCCTTCGTTGTGAAGGGCTCTTTGCTTACGATCTTCTCAGTCGCGATGTGCGTCCAGTGTGCCGCTTCCCGGACGGATCTTGGCTGTGCGGGAGTCTGGAACTGCTGATCGACGATTCGGATAGCTCGCCTACTCGGCCCGGCGAAAGTGCCCACGAGGTAGGGTCGCGAAAGGGGGTGGGCTAATAAAGTCAATAGGGCGCCAAGTGCGGCGCCCCAAAAAACTCGAGATGTCCGGGTCATCGAACGAATCGAGGCATCGCGGATAGTTCGAAACTAGGGAAGGCACTCTTCTCATGGAAGCGGCTAGCGCTCCCTCCGGGAAGATTAGCCTGCTTTAGCTGATCCGGCCGGGATACCATCGCAAGCGTGGCAAAGATCGCCACACAGGCGATCATCGCTCCAGCCAATGCCGGGGACCAGTACCGCAAACTCTCTTTGACCTTCTGAGCCCGAAATTTCCGGATAACGCGCTCATCGAACATCGGAGTGAGTTCGACTTCAGTAAAAGCCGCACCCCTCAGCACATCGAGGGCCTGATGAGCTTGCGTGTCGTACAATCCGCAATCCGCGCAGCGAGACCTGTGAGTCTCGAAAAATTTGGCCTCTCTCGACGTCAATTGTCGATCTTCACGCTCGGACGCAAGCCGGTGGAACCTTCGGCAACCGAACACTCGAATCATCACTCGCCGACCGCCTCGATCCAGAGTTTGCGGAACCTCTCTCGAGCGGTATGAAGTCTCGATCTTACTGTTCCAATCGGAACTCGCATGACCTCAGCGACTTCTTCATAGCTTAGTTGTTCCATTTCTCTAAGGACGAGTGTGGTTCGGAGTTCAGCAGGCAACTGGGCCAAAAGCTTCTCGATGACGACCCGATTTTCAACTTTGCCGCCTTCGTGCGGCTGAGCCGAATCGAATTCAACGAGTTCCGCTCTCTTTAGTCGCAGACGATCCATGCAGAGTCGAACGCAGATCCGATAGAGATAACCCGAGAAGGCGCGGTCGTCGCGAAGCTTCGCAATTTCGCGAAATGCCTTCAGAAACGACTCTTGAGCAACGTCTTCCGCCTCATGACGATCACGGAGAAGGTTGGTCGCCGTTCGAATCAAACGACTACGATGGCGATCGATAAGGTAGCCAAGAGCGATCTCGTCGCCTTGTCGGCACCGACTAACCCATTGTCGCTCCTGGGCGACTGGATCGGCTACTACACCAGAAATAAACCTTGCATCAATCATGACGTGGTGGGAGACCCCAGACTCATCTTACTAGACGTAGGTCCAATTCCCTAAAGTTCATCAGAGATTCAGCGAAAGTTCAACCCAGCTTAATTCGCAGCTGCGAGTACACTCGGTCCTCTATGGCACTCTGGTTCCCAGGAATTATCTGCGCACTAACCGCACTGAATCCGCAGACTCAGGAACCGAGCAGTATTCTTTATCAAGGCTTGGAAGTGAAGTCACCCAGCCTCAAAATCGAGGAGACGGTCCCTTTTGGCTCTAAGGTGACCTACTCGGGAGGAGTCTCCGTAACCTACGGGGTCACGACGATTCTGGCCGATATCGTTACCATTGATCGGGTGGCCAAGCACGCAGTCGCAAAAGGGCACGTTCATCTCACGGACCCAGATGCGACCATCGACGCCCAGGAACTGGAGTTCACCTGGCAGGAAACGAAAGAGTCGGGCCATATCGAGGAGCTCACCGGGAGGTTTGAAGGTCTCAGCGTTAAGTCCGACTCGGTGGACATTACTCCTAAAGGCGTCCAACTCCTCAATGCAGATCTAAGGCCCGCGAACTCGATTCCATCGCTCTACCGGATTTCGGCGAAGCGGATCACTCTCATTACCGGCAAGTACATTCGATTCGAGAGACCGAACTTCAAGTTTTTGGGAGTCGACCTCCCTTGGCATCGGACGACGACGGTCAGTCTTGATCCTCGCGTCCATGGGGTGGGAGTTCCGTCCTTTGCTTATCGTAGTGGTTCGCTCGGGGTCAATTACACACCGAACTTTTTGGTGACTCCTCAGACCGCGTTTCAAGCCTGGGGCAACCTGTTTTCGGGAAGTCTTCCGCACTACGGAATCCTGCTGGCCCACACCTTCCTCTCGCCCTCGGTTCAAGACCAAGGCAAGATCGTGCCCGAGTCCGATCTTTCCGCGCGATTTGGATATGGCTACTTTGACAACGTGATGGTTCTCAGCCCAGAGGCGGAATTCGAGAGTGTTCGGCTCCATCGAAATAGTGTCGAAGTCGATTCCGAAGTCAATGAAGGATCTGACGATCGACTTCCTGGCGGAAGTATCACGAAGGCGGCAGAGATTGCCTACGAGAACGGTGGACCGCTCGGGACGGTTGGCCAAATCAGCCACGTCCGCCTTCAATCGGTGAGACAGCAGGACCAGACGGCTTTTACTACAAGGATGGTTTTTGACACCAGCATTGGTGTTCATCCCATCAAGCTCCTTCCAAATCTGGAGTCCGTCATCCGTTTCGACACCCAGGGTTTCGCCGGTTATCGTCTCTTCGGTTGGGCTCGGGGGCAGTTTGGTTTGGCGGCCAACCCAGTCAAGCCCTTGACCCTCTCTGCCGCTTATGTGACTGCTTCGGAGACCGGAACCCCGGACCTCACGACTGACCACCTCTACAACTATGGGGCTTGGTGCTTTCGTGGTGACCTCTATTTGGGCTCCATCCGGGGCAGCTACCTCACACGCTTTTACCTAAATGGTCAAATGTTCGACGACGAATACGAGATCTCGCAGGTCGTCGGCAACTTTCGGGTGTCGGTGATGTACCGCCGGTTCCCGTCCGATTTTCGGATTGGAGCGACTTTCCGGCTTGATGACATGATCGCGGCGGTGAAGCGACACCACGAGATCCCTTCCGCCCCCGCGCCTGCAGTTCCATTAGTCCCTCCCGCGAAGTAGGCCATTGTGCGGAGTTGGTGGGAACGGCGATGCAAGACAGAATCTCCTTCAGCTAAGTTTTCGTGGCTTTGGACCTGTTGAGGGGTCTATCACCTGAGTAAGCTAGCGCAGGATGCGTTACTCGCTCAACGATCAGCAATGCCAGAATATTGAGGTCTCGTCAAGGCGCGAATGGCTGCTGACCAACGGCATAGGTGGCTTTGCGATGGGCACTGCTTGCGGTATCAACACACGGCGCTATCACGGGCATCTTGTGGCGGCGACACGTCCGCCCACCCAGCGTACGGTACTGCTTGCTCAGATTGACGCCACGATACAGGGCGAAGGAAATCCGGTAGGCATCTCGTCGAACCAATACCCGGGAACGATATTTCCGGAGGGGTTTCAGTATCAACAGAGCTTTTCGGTCAGTGGAGAGGCGGCCACCTGGGCTTTTCGGGCGGCGGCACTGTCCATTGAAAAGACGCTTGTCGTCCACTCGGGCGTCAATGCAGTCAGCATCTATTATCGGAACACCGGGAATAAGCCCTTCCTTCTGACTCTCCGGCCGCTGGTATGTCACAAGTTCTACCACGCTAACTTTGTCGAGCATGCTGGCTATCCGCAGGGTTTGCAGTTTCCGAAGGACCTCACGCAAATTTCCGACAACGGAGTGAGCCTTTATATCGGTCATGCCGGCGCTCAGAGAGTCCCGGTCGAAGGTTGGTATTACCGATTTGAGCATGCGCGTGAGACGGAACGTGGACTGGACCCGCGGGACGATCTGTTTTGTCCCTGTGAGCTTAAGTACGAGATGTTGCCCGGGGAGCAGATTGTGCTCGTTGCCAGTGATCGGTCTGGAGTAGCGCCTATCGCATTTCCCGAATCGCCGGAAAGTCCGGAGTACAGGCTAACGTCGATGCTCCAACAAGCAGCTAAACCCTTTTTCGTCCATACCGATGAGAGAGCCTCGATTATCGCAGGGTATCCATGGTTCACCGACTGGGGCCGGGATACGATGATTTCGATTCCTGGGTTGTGCCTGAACACCGGGAGAGTGTCCGAGGCTCGGAGGATTCTTTCCGATTACGCGAGTCAGTGCGAGCGCGGCCTGATTCCGAATCGATTTGTTGAATCGGGGGAGCACCCAGACACCAACACGGTAGATGCCACTCTTTGGTTCGCCAACGCCATTTACAAGACATTGCTCACCGAATGGGACGAACCGTTCGCATGGCGAATGCTCGCTACGCTGGAAGGCGTCTTTGACTGGCACGTCGAAGGGACTCTTTTTGGCATCAAAGTTGATCCTTCCGACGGATTGTTGACTCAGGGGCAAGAAGGGGTGCAGTTGACCTGGATGGATGCGAAGGTGGGAGATTGGGTGGTTACCCCTCGCCACGGAAAGCCCGTCGAAATCAATGGACTCTGGATCAATGCTTTAAGGGTCATGGAGTGGCTCTCTGCCAAACTAGCCAAAGTCTCCTCCGCTGATCTTCGACACCAACCGTCCGTTTACGCGGCGGCTGCTGAGAAGGCATCGAGTAACTTCGAGGCGAAGTTCTGGCATGAGGGACGCGGTCACTATTTGGACACGGCTGATCCCGATGACGCCTCACTTCGTCCCAATCAGGTCATCGCGATGTCGTTGCCCTTGGTCAAATTTGACGTCGATCATGCCAAACGCGCGCTCGAGATCGTTTCGCGCGAACTGGTAACCCCTTGTGGTCTGCGGACGCTGGGGCCCGACGAACCTGGATATCGGGGAAGGTATAAGGGACCGTTGCGGGAACTCGATTCCGCCTACCATCAAGGCACCGCATGGCCTTGGCTGCTCGGCCCGTACGCTACCGCTTTAGTTCGTTACGCCGATGACCGAACCGAAGCCAAACGAGTCCTAAAGCAGGCCAAGCAGATGCTTACGAGCTACGGCCTCGGGGGCATCGCCGAGGTTTACGACGGAGATGAGCCTCAAGATCCCGCCGGCTGTCCCTATCAGGCTTGGAGTGTCGCTGAGATCTTGCGCGCTTGGGTCGAAGATGTAGGTGGCGACTAGTCGCCACCTACATGGAAGTTAGCCGGTTTTAGCCAGCAGTAGGCAGTCGGAGCATTCTTGCGGTGGACCTACTTTCCTTCCTTTGTAATCAACCCACGTATGTCAGCTTCAGACGCTAATAGGTGTCCTGAACGACGGATAGACTGGCAACGAAGGCACTCGCATCAGTTTCGTAAATCGAATAGATGTCACCGGAGGTGAAACTCTGGGAAGCGATGTCGACCAAGACTGTGGACGTGCTTCCAGTTGGCGTGATCCGAATGCGATGCGCAGTTGTTGTCGCGTTCGAAACGGTGGCATAGGTCGAGATCGCTCCATAGGCGACGTTCGAAAAAACTGGGGTTAGCGAACTGAGTTTGGTGGTCGTGTCACCGGGGGTGGAGAAGTAAACGTCTACCGCCTCGTTCAGCGCGGTGCTGAAGTTTCCAAATCGAATGACCGCGCCGGTCGCACTCGCGGTCGGTTTCGTCTCCTGAACGAGGGTGAGGGATGGCGCGGGTGAGAATCCTTCTGCTCCGGAGGCGTATAGCGTATAAACCGCACCAGAGGTCGCGTTTAGGGCCAGTGTCCCGAGGGTTGTATCGGTGCTCACGTCTTTAGCGAAGATTGCCTGAGGATAGGCAGACAAGGCGCCAAACGAGGTGGCCGAGCCATACGCAAGGCCGGTCGCCAGGAGACCGGTATCCGCCGTGACCTGAATCGAGGAAGCGCCGCGTACGAGGTTGACCACGCGAACGTAAACGGTTCCTGAGTCAGAGGCGGCTCCGCCACAGCCAAGTGCCATCAGACCTAATGCCAATCCCAATGCGACGCCTTTCAATGTCATTTCGCTCACAAGTTTAGCCGTTAAATACTCAAGTTGCCTGAAGATTGCTGACCGAGAGGACGGACGTTGTGCATCGAGTGCGAAGTTCATGGGCGGAACGAAAACCGACAATTCGTCGTGAAGCAAAAAGCTGCGTCGTGAGGGTCCGTTTGGCCGTCACAATATGAGGGCCAACTTAGCGTCTTGTTGCTCCCCCGCATTGCTCCTTGTATCAGATGTCGAACACCTTCTGCCATATCCATAACCACACCGAATACTCCCTGCTCGACGGCGCGAATCGAATTTCCGACATGGTCAAGAGGGCCAAGGAGATGGAGATGTCTGCCTTGGCCATCTCGGATCACGGGGTGATGTTCGGGGTGATGGAGTTCTACATGGAGGCGAAGAAGGGGGGTATCAAGCCTCTTCTCGGCGTCGAAGCATATGTAGCGCCCCAGGGCATCCATAAACGGGGCGGACGCGCCGACAACGAGTATTTTCACCTCCTCCTCCTCGCGAAGGACCTTGAGGGCTATCGCAATCTTTGCAAGCTTTCGACGATTGCCGCTCTGGAGGGCTACTACTACAAGCCCAGGATCGATCATGAGATCCTTCGTGCTCACAGTAAGGGTCTAATCGGAACGAGCGCCTGCCTCGGTTCAGAAGTCTGTGGGGAGCTCATGAAGGGCAACTACGACCGAGCTCAGTACCTTGCGGGCATGTATGCGGAGATCTTTGGGGAAGGGAACTACTTCATCGAACTTCAGGACCATGGCCTTCCGGAGCAGAAGGCGATCATGGAACCGCTGATCAAGATCTCTCGCGAGCTAAAGCTTCCGCTCATTGCAACCAACGACGCTCACTACCTCTGTAAGCCCGACGCCGCACCCCACGACGTGCTGCTCTGTATTCAGACCGGCGCCAACGTCGCTGACGAGAAGCGAATGAAGTTCTCGACCGACGAGTTCTATCTAAAGTCGACGCAGGAGATGGCGGCGCTCTTTCCCGATCATCCTGAAGCCCTCGAAAACACGATGATGATTGCGGAGATGTGCAACGTCGAGTTGGACAAGCGAAGGGCGCCCATGCCTCAGCCGGAAGTGCCAGAGGGTACTGACAACTTCGATTACTTGAAGCAACTGGCGGAGAAGGGGCTCAAGGATCGATTAAAAGATCCTGAGCGTGCACTCGATCGCCTCAACTACGAACTCGATGTTATCAAGACGACCGGATTTGGGGACTACTTCTTGTTGGTCCGAGAGTTTGCCAAGGCTACGCGCGATCGGGGGATCTATTTTGGCGTGCGAGGGTCGGCGGCGGGTTCGCTCGTGTCCTATTGCATCGGAATTACCGACGTCGATCCGGTCGAATACGGCCTGACGTTTGAACGGTTCCTCAACCCGGAGCGTATCTCCATGCCCGACGTTGACATGGACTTTGAAGACGCTCGGCGCGATGAGATCATCGACTACGTCACCGAACGATTTGGCAAAGATCGGGTTGCCCAAATCATCACGTTTGGAACCCTGGGCGCTAAGGCAGCGATCAAGGACTGCGGACGTGTCCAGGGATATACGCCCCAGGAAACCGATCGACTGACCAAGACAATTCCTACCCTTCCGGGCTGGAACCTCAACCGAGCTTACAAAGAGATTGCGGAATTCCGGCAGATTGTGGACGGAGATCCGCGGATGAAGTCCTTGTTTGAAACGGCGAAGTCGGTAGAGGGGATGTCTCGAAACTCGGGAGTCCACGCGGCGGGCGTGGTCATCTCGAAAGAACCCCTGGTCGACTACATTCCTCTTTATCGGGGTAACGACGGACAGGCAGTCACCGCGTTTGAAATGGGAATCCTTGAGAAGATTGGGATGCTGAAGATGGACTTTCTGGGTCTGTCCAACCTTACCGTTCTCGCCCGAGCCGTAGCAAATATTAAGAAGACGACCGGTATCGAACTGGTCATCCAAGAAATCCCGCCGGACGATCCCAAGACCTATGACATGCTTGGCCGCGGCGAAACCACCGGCGTATTTCAGCTTGAAGGCGGTGGCATGACTCGATGGGTTACTCAGCTAAAACCGGTCAATGTCCGAGAGCTTGCCGCTATGATCGCGCTCTATCGGCCAGGTCCGATGGAGCACATCCCCAAGTTTATCGATACGAAGTTCGGCCGATTAAAGCCGGAATACCTCGATGATCGAATGCGGCCCATTCTGGAGGAGACCTACGGAATCATCGTCTATCAAGACCAGGTCATGCAGGTGGTGCAGGCGATCGCCGGATTCACGTTGGGCAAGGCGGACGTTCTTCGGCGGGCGATGGGTAAGAAGGACGTCAAGGCCATGGACAGCATGAAGGTGGAGTTCATGGATGGCACTGCCGCCCACAACATCTCCGCTGAGAGTGCCAACAAGGTCTGGGAACTTCTGCTCCCGTTTGCCGGATACGCGTTTAACAAGGCTCACGCGGTGTGTTATTCGATTCTGGCCTATCAGACAGCCTATCTGAAGGCCAACTACCCGGTGGAATACATGGCCGGATTGCTCAGCGTTTACCTGTCCAAGGAAGACCGCGTTACCGCATTCATCGAGGAGTGTCGTCGTCAAAAGATCGCGGTGCTTCAACCCGACCTCAATCGGTCCTACGGCGACTTCAATATTGAGATAGGCGCTAAGAGCTCATCGATCCGATTTGGTCTCGTTGCGATCAAGGGAGTCGGTGAGGGACTGGTCGACGGCATCATAAAGGAGAGAGAGGAAAACGGGCCGTTTAAGCACCTCTACGAATTTGCCGATCGCACGAAGCCGTTTGGCATGAATCGAACCGCCTTGGAGGCTCTGATTCGAGCGGGGGCGTTTGATAGCATCGAACTGAACCGTCGAAAGCTCCTGAACCATGCCGACGGCGCCCTCCAATACGCGGACATGCAGAACAAGCAGCGTTTGGCGGGGCAGGACTCTCTGTTCGGCGAGGGAAGCGGTTCTCCGGAAAGCTCGCTTCCGATTCTTCCTGAGTGTGATGCTCCGGGACGTTCCGAGAATCTTGCCATGGAAAAGGAGGTGATGGGGATATACGTCTCCGATCACCCGCTCCGTGGTCACGAGCGCACCATTGCTCAAAACGCAACCCATACCTGTGCCTCGATTGAAGAGCTTGAGGATGGAACGCCGGTGAAGGTCGCGGGAGTTATTGCCAAGCTCCGCACGATCGTGACGAAGCGAGACGGAAAGAAGATGGCTACGGCTGTGTTGGAGGATTTCTCCGGACAAGTTGGGGTGGTGATCTATCCAGCCACTTACGAGAAGCTGAAGGACCATCTCCAAAAGGACTCGGTCGTCCAAATGTCAGGTTTCGTGACGATTCAGGAGCGAGGCGAGAAATCGGTGGAGATTCGCTTAGACGACGTGCGTCCTCTTGAAGCGACGCTTGGGCTGGAGCCTCCGCCTCAAGGGGGAGCTGGTACGGTCACGATCTCCATCTGGAAGGCCACGGAAAAGCAGATGAGACAGCTCAAGCGAATCGTGGATGAGCACCCCGGCGACTACGAGTGTGTAATTCAAGTGATGATGGGGGCAAACTGTATACCAATCTATCTCACGCAGCACGTCAACCCGACCGAAGTCTTCAAGAGGGCGGTTGCTGACGGGCTGGTAAGGGCCAACGTGGAAGTGGTCCATGTGGACAACGACGGTCCGCCCAGCATGAGGTTGAGCGCATAAAATCCATGATCCGTCTCAAAACAAAGTTTGCTTTCCTGCTCGTTGCCGTCGCGACGATTACTCTTAGTCACGCCCAGGATCGGTTCGACTCCCAGGTGGCGGACCTGATGTTGCTTCAGGCGAAACCGATCCAGAAAGCGATTGGTGTGACCGAAGCCCAGCGCGCAGAATTGAACAAGCTTGCGGCTGCTCATCGCCAAAAAGTCGAAGCGTTCTTTCAGGAAGAGCAGAAAAAGAAGGTCAATCCAGCGACGATTACTCCCAGCAACCCGACCATCGTGGGTTACTTCGCAGAACTTCAGGCAAAAGCCTTTAAGACGCTCACCGCCTCGCAGCTCCGGCGACTCAGGGAGCTCACGCTTCAGCGCGCAGGGACCCCGGCCATCCTGATCCCCGATGTTTCCCAAAGGCTGAAGATCACGAGTGCTCAGACCAGCACCATTCGAACCGCAGTGTCGTCGTTCCAAACATTTGCTTCCACGAGCGCGCAGACGGTCGCTAACGGTGTGCTCTCCCAGTACAAGAACGTCAAGCCGAAAGATCAGGCCGACGCGAAACGCCTGCGGGCTGAACTCGATTCGAAGCTTCGGACGGCAGAGACCAAGCTTCATCCTCGCATTGTGGCCGCGCAGAAGATCATGGACCGTAAGATTGAATTGAGCCTATCCGCCGCTCAGTTGAAGGCCTGGCACTCGCTACTGGGGCAACCTTTCGCCTTCCGTTAGCTCTGGACGAAGGTGGGCATGGTTCACGAGAATCGGTTTCTCGTAGACCATGCCAAAATAGCCTGTGATCTCTCTCGCGGATAAGTTTGCCCAGTTACGTGGGCGCAATGAAAAGGCTCTCGTTCTGTTCTTTACCGCTGGGGACCAGCCGCTGGATCAGCTTCCCGACATCATTTCCGCGTTGGAAGAAGGCGGAGCCGACGTGGTAGAAGTCGGAATACCGTTTAGCGATCCTTTTGGAGAGGGACCCACGATTCAGGCGAGTTCTCAACGCGCGCTCGACAACGGGGCAACACCGTTGAAAATTCTCGAGGCGATCTCCAAAGCAAAGGCGGGGATTCCCATTGTTACCATGGGCTACTACAATCCGGTTCTACGGAATGGACTAGAGGCGTTTGCTCAAAAGAGCCACGACTCTGGCATCACGGGAACGATCATCAGCGATCTAGTTCCTGATGAGTCCGAAGAATGGTGCGAAGCAAGTGCGAAAGCCCGAATTGAGACGATCTTCCTGGCTGCCCCCACGAGCACCTCTGCCCGAATCGAAGAGGTTGCAAAGCGATCAACTGGATTCGTTTATATCGTTTCGCGCACCGGTGTCACCGGGGCCGAGAACATCGTTCCTACAGACGTGTCAGGACTCGTGAACCGGGTGAAAGATCTGACGGATAAGCCGGTATGCGTTGGGTTTGGAATTTCAAAGCCCGAACACGTGGCGATGGTTTGTCAGGTAGCGGATGGCGCCGTGGTTGGAAGTTTCCTTGTGAACCTACTCGATAAGGAATGGAAGGGCGGCGAAGGACGAAGCAAGATCGTTGACGCGATCAAGGCATTGAAGTCGGCTACGTCCGCTTCGTGACCGATTCTGGACGGCTAAAAAAGTACACGAGCTGCCCGTTTCTTCGAACACGAAGATAGAATCGGGTCAAGTTGGGAAATCGGCGGAGAAACTGCTCGACATCTCCCCACGTTTTGATCGGACTTATATCTCCGGTCAAATCGGTCCCGATGCCGTCTATCTCGTCTCCTTCTCGAAAATAAGATCCGTCCATAGGCAAAGTGACTCTGGCGACTTCGAAAACGTTGGGGTCAGGAAAGGCATCGCACCAGGAAGTTCCCCTTAGCCAAAGGGAAGCAAGGGGTTCCAGGCGTGATTCAAACAGATCCTGGGAATACCACGGTTTGCGACTGAGCCACCCTAGTAGTCTCGCTTCGGCTTCAGCGAGAAGCGAGGCGGTCTGGTTCATGCGCTTGGTGGCGATTTCCGAACCATGGCTGTGAAAGGCACGATCCGCTACCACCTCGTCGTCATAGAGGGTCTTGCTGATGGAAGCAAGATTCCGAACCCTTTCATCAAGGTCGGCAATGTCTAAGTCGGGAACCTTGGCAGCATCGTCGCGCACTTGTTCCATTCCCTCAGTGACCGTGCTGCGATAGGTTGCATAAAGGGCAGCAAGACGATCCGGTTCGCAAACCGAACCGGTCGTAAACTGTCGTCCGAGCTCAACCCGCCATCGTAAGTAAGCGACACTCCGCCTGTTCTGCCACGATCCAAAATCTAACACAAGTCGACGTTGTGCCTCGGCCAGAGAAGCCGAAGTGAGCGGGAGTAGGTCCGGGACTAGTGACTTGGCTCGGACTGCGAACTCGGACCAAGAAAGGGAGTTCTGGAGCCGTTGCCAACCGGACACTGCGCTTCCGAAGTTGGGATTGGATCCAGAGATCATTGCAATCGCACGACCCTTCGCATCGAATATTGGGGTTCCCGAGGCACTGACACGGATGGAACTTGTGAACTGAAGAAGATCTTGCCCTCTTTCGCGACGTATCGCATTAACGAACCCGACGGTTAACCTGGTTTCCTTTTGCTCCACGGGTACTGAAATGATGGAGATCGGATCTCCAGTGCGGACACCAGTCAGATCCGCGCAGGGAAGCGGTTTGTGCCCCGAAGGCGCCCTTAACTTGAGGATCGCCAGGTCCTGAATCGAGCCAAAACTAATGCGGTCTACGATCCAACTTTCAGCTGGTGATGCAACCACTCGAATGGACACTGCGTTATTTAGAAGCCGAAAGGAGGTCAGTACATGAGTGTCGTCTTCGACGAAGAAACCGGAACCGACAGCTTCATGCCCCTTGGAGTCTGTCACTTCGATGCGCACGACTGACTTGATGGATTTCCGGTAGATCTGTTGAGGAGTCAGAAGGTCTGATTTGCTGCGAGTCCGGTGTTCTTGACCATGGGCCAAGGTTGGGTGCAGCAGTGCTAAAACTACGATGCTGAAAACGGACCCGAGCCTCATCGAGGCGAGTCTAGCATACGGACGTAACTCAGTGACTTAAGCTGAAGAAGGAAGAGTGGGCGCCTCCACGCCGAACGCGGACATAGAACTTCTTTGGGGTTGGATGCTTTTCGACGAAATCGGCGACTTCCTTCCAATCGTGGACTGCGACAAACGGATCTTTAATGTCGTCGGCGATCGCATCGATGACATCGCCTTCCCGAAAATCCGATGTTGGAAACGTAGCTCCGATGGCGGCTCCGTCCGTCCGGTCGGGGTCGGGAAGTGCGTCGAACTGATTGACCATCACCTGTTCAGCCCAAACGGCAGGATGGAACAAGAACTTTACGTCCTTCCAAGAAAACCACTTGAGGTCACTGAGGGCTTGCACTAGACTCGCCTGGTCCTTCTTAAGTTTCTGAAAAGCTGCGTCGGCTTTCTGAACCGAACCCGCTGCCCGTGCTAGGTCCTCGTGTTGGCCATCCACGATACAGGTTTTTTCAGAGATGGTCAGTTCGACCGCAGACCGCACAAGCTTTTTGGCGAGGTCTTCAATGTTGGACGGCTTAAACCCCTCTTCCGATAAGCCAAGTTGAATCACCTTGTCCATTCCGCCGTTCACCGCACCGATGAACACCTTCGATGGCTCTTCCAAAACGTTGGTATCGCGCGGTAGTGGCCCGGAAGCTAGTTTCAAATAGACCGTACGCCATTCAAGTTCCGCAAGTCCGATCGAGTCAATCCAAGTAGCAAACCCTTGGCGTAGCTTCGATTTCGGTGTGAGGCCCACCTCGCCTATTTCTGCTTTGGGAGCGTTTGTTCGTGTTCCCGTAAGGAAGGCGTCGAGCGGAACGGTGATGGGCAAATAGTTGAGTCCGAGGACATTGGCCCCGATGTAGGCATCCTGAATGGACACGATGGGGGTTCTTGCAACGGCAAGGACCCGTCCATGCGAGTCGATCACCGGACTGCCGAGACAGCCTGATGGAACCGGCGCGGAAAATGCAAGGAGGGTCTGGCCGTCTTGTCTCACTACCCGGCTCACCAAGCCGGTGCTTGGGTGTGTATCCGTTCTCCCATCCGCATTGGAGACCACCACCACTGCGTCGCCAGGGAGCACTTCAGAGAAGTTGGAAAAGGGAAGTGGCTTCACGCCGGTGGGATGATCGAGACGCAGGATCGCCAGGTCCGTCTTTTTGTTGAACTTAACTTGGGCTATCTTCCATGTAGTCCCGTTAACGCCCTCCACCTGCATCTCGGTCGCTCCCTCGAGAACGTGGTAGCTCGTGGCGATGTGTGAATCGTCGTAGGCAAAGAAGCCCACTCCCTTAAAGCGATATCCTTTGGAGTCTTTAATGGAGATCGTCACCAGGGAGTTGACTGATTTTCGATAGATGACGTCGGCAGGAAGTCTCTCAGCAGCGGCGCTCTGATTCAACGGATGAATTCGCTCGCCTCGAAGAGGCATCACCCTTGAATTTCCACGACTCACCAAACTCACAATCGCTAAGGCAGCCCACCCGTGCATCCCAATGAGTGTATCCGAGGCTCGGGTGCGCGCACTTGCGACGACGCTAGCTTGAGGCTTTGACAACCTCAAGTTTGTCTTCAATACTGAATTCTTTCCCAACGATGCCCTTGGCGATTGTGCTGGCGCGGTCTTTTTCCGCTTGGCTGGGAACCGTACCGGTGAGAGTGATGACCTTGCCAGTGTCTTGGATATGGAGGTTTGAAGTGTCCAAATCGCTTGCAGAACTCAGAGCGGCCCTGACCTTTTCGGCCATCGCCTGGTTTTGCAGATTCTCTGTCGTAGCCTTAGCATCGGTCTTAGCCGCATGGACGAGCTTCTGAGCGGCCTGAGAACTCGACTGATCCGCCTCATGAAAGGCCTCCTTGCCCTGATCACTGCAACCTACCGCGATTCCAATAGCCGATGCCAGAGCAAAGATTTTGACTGGAAAGTTCATAAAGTGCTGCCTTGTCTCGGAGTGGGTCCGAGGCAAGGGTTTAGACCGTACTGTCCATATGGGGTTCCGTCTGTGATGCGGAGGTCCTTCATCCGCGGGAGCGTTCGCATTGGATTGAGGTCAGGCAAACGCAAAACAGGCTCCCAGACCGAGGTCTGGAAGCCTGCTCAAAAGCCCTTGCTTTAAGTTATCGTGCGTAAAACTCGACTACCTGCTGCTCCTGGAAGAACTTGGGGAAGTCCTCTCGTTCCGGGAGAGCGATAACCTTGCCTTTGAAGTTCTGCACATCAGACTCGAGGTAAGCCGGGACGGCGGCTCCTTCGAAATGATTAGCACGTGCAATGCTTCGGCTCGAAACGCGATCTCGTACTTCTACGACATCGCCAACTTTGAGCTGGAAACTCGGGATGTTGACAACGTTTCCATTCACGAGGACGTGACAGTGGTTAACCACCTGACGTGCCTGGAAAATGGTCCGCGCGTAGCCCAATCGCCATACGACAGTCGCAAGTCTCAACTCCAGCAGCCGGAGAAAGTTGAGGCTCGTATTGCCATGCATGCGCTGAGCTTTCTTAAACGTGTTCGAGAACTGCTTCTCGAGCATGTTGTAGTAGCGACGAATGACCTGTTTGGCGAGCAACTGCTCACCATACTCAGACTGGCGTCGATCCTTTAGATTAGGACCGTGCTGTCCGCAAGGGTACTGTCGCTTGGCGGCCGGGCTCTTAGCTTGACCCCAAATGTCGAAGCCGACGGTGCGGCTAATATCGCTCTTTCTTCCTCGGTAGGTCGCCATGTGCTCTTGTTGGTCCTGAGAGCCGTGTGGCCCAGAACAATTGATGCTACCTGATCGCGTTTTCGAATTGCACGGGTATCGCTGTAAACTGAACGCGTCGTGATTCTCTCCATGGTGGCACTTTCCGCAATCCAGACATCGAGTTCCAAGCTCATCTCATTCTCGCCGAACATGGCGTTTCCGGAGAGGGGAGGCGAGATTGTTCGCACCTTCAACGGCGTCGACCCAAAGATTCCATTCGATGAAGTGATTGCTTCGTGGAACGTACAGTCGGCAGACGCGGCATCGATCACAGTTGAGCTCCGAGCCCATGGAAATAGCTTTGATACCAACTGGTACACGATGGCTCAGTGGTCGCTTGACGGGAAAGCCGCCCCCCGGAATAGCGTGAAGGGACAGCGAGACGAGAGGGCCAAGGTCGATACGGACACGCTGGTGTTGGCGCAGCCGGCCACTTCCGTCGACATGAGAGTCACGCTGCATTCCCCCGCCGACGGTCCGGTCCCCATGCTCAAGCTCCTCACGTTGAGCTTTGCTTCAACACCAACTGCCTACTCTCAGGAGACGACCAACCCGGCCTGGGGAAAAGTGATCGCAGTTCCAGAGCGGGCGCAGGGTAACTATCCCGGAGGGGCGGATAAGTGGTGCAGTCCGACTTCGCTCAGCATGGTTCTGTGGCACTGGTCCAATGTATTGAACCGTCCCGAGCTGAATCGCGATGTCCCGGAGGTGCAGCAGCACGTCTATGACCCAGTTTACGATGGCGCTGGAAATTGGCCATTTAACACCGCCTACGCGGGGTCATTCACTGGGCTCCGTGCCTATGTCACACGAATGACTGGAATGGAAGACCTTGAGAGATGGATCGATAAGGGGATGCCCGTGATCTGCTCCGTCGCGTATTCGGTGACCCAAGGCAAGCCACTCTCACCAACTGAGTCGGGTCATCTCATGGTTCTAGTAGGCTTCAGCGAGTCGGGAGACCCCATCTTTAATGATCCAGCTCACAAGGACCAAGTGAGGAAGACGTTCAAGCGCGCAGACTTCGAAAGGGGTTGGGACCACTCGCGACGGACCGCCTACCTTGTCTATCCAGAAGGCGCTTCTGTTCCGGACGACCCGAACGGGGTTTGGGCCGAGAAATATCCGCAATAAAACATGTGGGCCGTTTGGCTTAACCCCTTTCTCCTCCAAGGTCTTTAGGGGCATACTGCCCGCAACTTAATGAAGAAGGTTCTCTCTTTCATCGCCTTGGCTTTGATCCTCGTATGCGGGGTCGGTGGCTTATTGATGCGCTCAAAGGGCGCGGCCAAACCGACTGATACGGCGATCAAAACCGACTCGGTTATCCGAGGACTACTCAATGTCGAAGTCGTCGAGACGGGAACAATCGACGCGATCAAAACGGTCGACGTCAAGGGACGGGTCACCGGCCGACTCGCTCAAATATTTGTCGAAGAAGGACAGATCGTCAAGCAGGGGGACCTGATTGCGATCATCGATCCTAAGGAGACGCGACTTCAATACGACCAAAACGCGGCTCAACTTCGGGGAGCGCAAACAGCCGTAGATCGCGGAGTCATTGAAATTGCTCAGAAGCGAGCTTCCGCCCTAGCGAATCTCCACCAAGCCCAAGTCCGGCGCGATCAGCTCAAGATTGAGTCGGACATTCAGCCGACTCTCACCGAAGAAACGATTGCCGAGTCTCAGACGGCGTTGAACACGGCCGTCGAAGAACGGAAGCGCCTAAACAATAGTATTCACCCGACCCAGAGGGCCAGTATCCAGAGCTCGCTGAAAGAGGCTGAAGCCAACTACGACAACGCTCAAAAGGACTACACCCGACAGTCGGAACTGGAAAAGAAGGGTTTTGTGTCCGGAAAGGTCGTTGAGTCGGCCCAGTTGACCCTCGACGTGGCAAGGACTCGTCTGGACAGCGCGCGCACCTCGAGTGAGCGGCTCGAAGCACAACTGTCGGCGGAGATTGCCAAGGCCGACGAGGCGATTTTGCAAGCCAGAGCAGGTCTGAACCGCGCGTTGACCAATAAGAGTCAGAACGTTCTGAAAAAACAGGACTACCTGCAGGCGGTGGACGACTACGAAAAGGCAAAAGCGGCGGTCGCTGACATCGACATCTCCATCAAACAGCGCCAGCAAAACATTGCGACGGTGGACCAGCTTTCTTCGGCCCTGAAGGATGCGGCTCGGCAGCTTGGTGAAACCGATATTAGGGCGCCGATGTCGGGCATTGTAACCAAGAAGGCCCTCCAGGTCGGCGAATTAGCGACCGGCTTGAGTCAATTCAGTAGCGGATCGACGATCGTAAAGATTGAGGACCGCAGCACGATGCGAGTCAAACTTGACGTCAACGAAATCGACGTGGCCCGGATGAAAGTCGGCATGAAGGCAAAGATTGACGTCGACGCAATACCGAACCATTCGTTCGAGGGCGTTGTTTCCAAGATTGCGCCAGCAAGCAAGGACATTCAAGCCGACACCGGCGCCTCGACCGCCACCAGCTCCACCGACAATGTGGTGAAGTACCAAGTGGAGATCAAACTCTCATCAGGTGACCCGCTACTTCGGTCTGGAATGTCGGCGAAGTGCTCGCTGGACGTGATCCACGACGAGAACGTGCTTAAAGCCCCGGTCGACTTCATCGTCCACGAAGGTGGCCAGTCTTACGTGATGTTGGCGAACGGGAATCCCAAAGCCCCCAAGAAGGTGTTGGTCAAAGTCGGACCTTCATCCGGATCTGAGATTGAAATCACGCAGGGCGTTAAGGAAGGCGACGTACTGGTAAAGCCTGCCTATGCGGGTCCAGCTCGAAAGGGCGCTATGCAGTTCGGGAATGACGGTTAATGAATGTCCTACAGTCTTTCCTGATTGCGTTAGGAATGCTCCGCTTGCACAAGTTGCGAGCATTTTTAACCATGCTCGGCGTGATCATTGGCGTCATGAGCGTGACCATGATCGTCATGGTCTCGAACGGATTCCAGTTCTATCTGGATAGTCAATTCAAGAAACTCGGGGCCGACACGATGTTCATTTTCTTCGATCCTGGTCGAAGAGGACGACAACAGACGGCTGGCGGCGTCGACGGCCTAAAAACCGACGATCTGCAATTTTTGACTTCGCGAGTCAAGTCCCTGGACATCGTCTGTGGAATGGTGAACGTGC